>NZ_SJNZ01000046.1 GCF_004331155.1 Acinetobacter terrestris | reverse complement strand
ATGAAAAACGAAGACTATGTACACCGTATCGGTCGTACAGGTCGTGCGGGCCGTACTGGTAACGCGATTACATTAGCGACTTACCGTGAGCGCGGTAAAATCCGTGCGCTTGAAGACTTCCTAGATGCACGTTTGAACGTGTCTGAAATTGAAGGTCTTGAGCCATCTCCACCTCCTGCACGCGGTGCTCGTGATGGCGGCGGTCGTGATGGTGGTGGTCGTGGTCGTGGCGGTTTCGGCGGTGGTCGTGGTCGTGATGGCGGCGGTCGTAGCGGCGGCGGTTTCAGCGGTGGTCGTGATGGCGGTCGTGGCGGTGATCGTCCACAACGTAGCTTTGATGACAAACCACGTGGCGAACGTCCTTCTTATGGCGATGATCGTCCTAAGCGTGATTTCGGTGATCGTCCAGCTCCACGTCGTGAAGGCGGTTTTGGTGATCGTCCACAACGTTCTTTCGATGATCGTCCAAAACGTGATTTCGGTGATCGTCCAGCTCCAGCTCGTCGTGAAGGCGGTTTCGGTGATCGTCCACAACGTTCTTTCGATGATCGTCCAAAACGTGATTTCGGTGATCGTCCAGCTCCACGTCGTGAAGGTGGTTTCGGTGATCGTCCACAACGTTCGTTTGCTGACAAACCACGTACGGCTGATGACAACCGTGGTAATCGTGTAGATTACAAACCAGCTCGTGAAGGTGATCGTCCAGCTCCACGTCGTGACTACGGTGATCGTCCGGCTCCACGTCGTGAAGGCGGTTTCGGTGATCGTCCACAACGTTCTTTCAGCGATGATCGTCCTAAGCGTACTTTCGGTGGCGAAGATCGTCCACGTCGTAGTTTTGATGACAAACCACGTACTGAACGTCCAGCTTTTGGTGGCGAAGAACGTCCACGTCGTAAATTTAACGACTAATTTAATCGTTAAATTTAGATAGAAAAAACCGGTGGAAACACCGGTTTTTTTATGGATTAATCTTTGAACTTATAAGATAAAAATGTATACTCAATCATGTTTTGTTTTAAAATCGTTAAATATGAACAATGAATCTGCTCATTATATTCGGAATTTTAATCCAGAGGTGATTATGCCTTATATTGGTTTGGCCTTATTGTTATGCAATATTGTGTACTTTATCTATAACTCTTTTCTGTAACACAGTGTCCTGTTTTTATACCTGTTATTTATAAAAAATAGAATTACAATTAAATTCATTAGAAAATTCGCTGGATTCGTTGCCTTTTATCTAAAAGTAACATTTTAAACTCTAATCCTTTATAGTATGCATGCTGAAAAAATGTAGGAAAACGCTCAGCTATGAATAATCAAATACCCTCTCAATCTCAGTCTTTGATTGAGATTAAAAATCTGAGCTTTAAACGAGGGGAACGTATCATTTATGACAATGTCAGCCTAACGATTCGTCGTGGTCAGATCACTGCCATTATGGGACCTTCAGGTACAGGTAAAACCACATTGCTTCGTCTGATTGGTGGGCAGCTCGTTCCAGACCAGGGACAAGTGCTATTAGATGGAAAGGATATTGCGACCATGTCGCGGTCTGACCTGTTTGCTGCACGGGCGCGTATGGGGATGCTTTTCCAGAGCGGGGCACTGTTTACCGATATGACCACCTATGAAAACGTGGCATTTCCACTTCGGGCGCATACCAAGTTACCTGAACATCTCATCGCTGAAATTGTGGCATTAAAGTTAGAATCAGTGGGTTTGCGCGGGGCAGAACAACTGATGCCGTCCGAGCTGTCGGGGGGTATGAACCGTCGTGTCGCATTGGCGCGTGCGATTGCGCTTGATCCAGAACTGATTATGTACGATGAGCCATTTGCGGGCCAAGACCCAATTGTGATGGGGGTTTTGAGCCGTCTAATCCGCTCGCTACGTGAAGCTCTGGATTTAACCACAATTATTGTCTCGCATGATGTGGCAGAGACTTTATCGATTGCCGACTATATTTATGTCGTGGCAGAAGGCAAGGTTCAGGGGGAAGGAACGCCTGCTGAACTCAGAGAACATGCTTCACCTTTTGTCCGTCAGTTTCTGACTGGATCCATAGAAGGTCCGGTCGATTATCAATTTAGTCATCAAGCTTATTTAAGTGATGAGGTACGTTCATGAATGCCATTGCCTTATTAGGTAGACGCGTTATTGAACGTGTACGTGGTATCGGTGTGGCAACGGTGATGTTGCTGCAAATTTTATTTTCCATGCCGACTAAACTGGGCATAAGCCTGTTTATTTATCAAATGCACCGTATTGGGGTCATGTCTTTACTGATCATTGGTGTGTCTGGTTTGTTTATTGGTTTGGTGCTGGGTTTGCAAGGTTACTCCATTTTGGTGAATGTCGGTTCTGAAGCAATGCTCGGAACCATGGTATCACTGACTTTATTACGTGAACTTGCACCTGTAGTTGCAGCCTTGTTATTTGCAGGGCGTGCCGGTTCAGCACTGACTGCTGAAATTGGCTTGATGAAAGCCACCGAACAGCTATCCAGTATGGAAATGATTGGTGTCGATCCGCTAAAACGCATTGTTTCGCCACGTTTGTGGGCAGGTATTGTAAGTTTGCCGATGCTGACAGTAATTTTTGCTGCCATTGGTATTCTGGGCGGTAAAATGGTTGGTGTAGATTTTTTAGGTGTTGATGAAGGTTCTTACTGGAGCGGCATGCAAAGTTCAGTTCAGTTTGGGCATGATGTTGTAAATGGCATTATCAAAAGTATTGTTTTTGCCCTGATTTGTACCTGGATTGCGGTGTATCAAGGTTATGCCTGTGAGCCGACATCTGAAGGGATTGCAACATCCACAACACGTACAGTGGTTTATTCGTCATTGTGTGTATTAGGTTTTGATTTCGTGTTGACTGCGGTCATGTTTGGAGGGGTTCAATGAAATCACGTACAAGTGAGCTGACCGTAGGTATTTTTGTCATTATCTTCGGCGTGGCGTTATTTTTCTTAGCCATGAAAGTGAGTGGATTATCGGGCACCAATTTACGTGATGCTTATGATATGACTGCACAATTTGACAATGTAAATGGTTTAAAACCGCGTGCTAAAGTCACCATGAGTGGTGTAACGATTGGTCGTGTGACTGATATTACCCTTGATCCAGTATCGCGTTTAGCCACTGTTCATTTTGAACTGGATGGTAAGCTGACTTCATTTAACAAAGAACAGCTTCAAACAGTGAAAACCAACGCTTTAGAAGAACTGCGCTATAGCACAGAATATACTGAAGCGGCGCCTGCACAACAAAAAGAAATGGAAAAACAACTTGTAGATAACATGGGCTCCATCACCAGTATTGATGAAGATGCTTATATTATGGTGGCGACCAATGGTTTATTGGGTGAAAAATACCTGAAAGTGGTACCGGGCGGTGGCTTGAACTACGTGAAACGTGGGGAAAGCATTGCCAATACTCAAGGTACGATGGATCTTGAAGATTTGATTAGTAAATTCATTACTGGTGGTGCAGGTAAATCATCAGAAAAAACGGCAGATGCAAAAACATCAGGTGAATCGGCAGATGCAGAAGCATCATTTGTTGAATAATTTGGAGAGGAATTTTAGTGAATACTTTAGTTAAACAAACACTTACAGCTAGTGTTTTATCAACAATGATGGCGACTACTGCATTTGCAGCACCAGCAGAAGCACCACCTGTTTTTGTTAAAAAAGTTGCGGATGGCCTGATTTCACGCTTAAAAGCGGATCATGCGAAATTGCAGAATAATCCAGCTGTAGTGAAAACGATCGTACGTCAAAATCTTGACCCGTATATTGATTCACAATCATTTACCCGTATTGTGATGGGTACCTATGCGACCAATCAATATAGTACCGCTGCTCAGCGTGCGCAGTTTGAACGTAATTTTCGTGAAACTTTAATTGAAAACTACGGTAGCGCATTTGCGAAGTTCTCAAATCAGTCTTATAGCCTTCGTCCATACAAAGAAACCAACAGTAAAAACCCTGTGGTGACCCTGGACTTTAATAACAAAGGTGAAAAAATTCCTGTATCTTTCCAATTGGTGGATAAAGGGAATCAATGGAAAATCCGCAACATGAATGTTTCGGGCATTGATTTAGGTTTGCAGTTCCGCAATCAGTTTGCTGCAACCGTAAAACGTAATGGTGGTAGTGTGGATAAAGCAATTGCAAACTTCCAGCCAGATGCAGAAGCAGCGGTTAATAAAAAATAATTGAGTAGGTGTTTGGTGATTGAAGTCATTAATCAGGAATTACAGGTTTCTGGAAAAATAGATTATCTAAATGCTGAAAGTTATTACCAGCAGGGTTTGAAACTGATTCAATCTCAAAGTCAGTTTCCCGTGGTGGTCAACTTGGCGCAGTTGGAGCAGGGCAGTACCTTGGCTTTGGCAGTATTAGTGCGCTGGTTGCGCCAGACTCCGAAAGCACAAGGGATTCAGTTTAAAGCTGTGCCTGAAAAGATGATGAAAATTATTCAAGCCTGTCATTTGCAACATGATCTGCAATTGATTGCCTGAACACTGAAATGTAAAAAAAAGCACCGCAAGGTGCTTTTTTTATATCTGTGAATTGATGTTAAACAACTTAGAAAACACTAGAAATCCTCTCTCCCTTAGGGAGAGAGTTAAAGAGAGGGTATTATAGCAATTCCCCAACACTATAGATTTGGTTGAAAATTAGAATTTTGAATTTCTTATTTGTGGCTATATCACGATGAATAAAAGAAAGTTTGGTTAGCAAAAAATTCATGTCTTTTGAAAGACCTCTCCCTAACCCTCTCCTAAAAAGAGAGGGAACATTCCGGCCCTTGAAAAGGAAGGTAATGAGGGGTTTTTTAGATCCATTTTTTCCAGCGGAAATAAATCAATGGCCCTATAAAGAAAGCCAGCAAAATAATACCGACCATAATGAAGCTGGTAGTTCCTCTGGCAAAAGGCAGTACATCTGTATTCATGCCATAAATACTCGCAATCAGCATGGGAGGCGCGAGCATACTTGGCAAGATCGAGAATCGACGAATCGTGTCGTTCTGTTCAGTGTTAATGAATCCGGAGGTGGTATCGAGTAAGAATCGTACTTTTTGGAATAAGAATGCATCATGTTCAACCAGGGAACGCACGTCTTCACTCAGCTCTCGAATATCGGCATCGTAAATATGGCTGCCCAAAGCACGTGGGCGGGACAAGAAAGTCAGTACCCGACGTAAATCGATCAGACACAATTGTGCTTTTCCAAGCATGTCTTCTAATTGGGCCAAGCGGGTAATCATGTCATCCAAATCGAGTATTTGTTCACGATGGCGGTTATTCAATACTTCGGTGGAATATTTTTCCAGGTCTTTGTGAACATCTTCTAGAATATCCGCAAGCTCATCCAGTTTGGCTTCAAGCAGACCTAGTAATACCCAAGTGGGATCTTTATAGTCAATTTCGTAATCATTACGACGCGCGCGCGCACGAAAGGCACGGAATGCAACCAGCTTTTCACCACGTAAAGTAAACAGGTGTTGTTTGTGCAGAATAAAAGCAACGGTCTGTACGGTGGCTAAAATACTTGAATTGTCATCTGTTTCACCATCGACCTGAAAGTTTTTATTTTTCGTTAAAAAGTAGGTGCTGATATGTAAAATACCGTCATCATCACGGTAAAATCGTGCTGATGAGGAAATGTCTTCTAATGATTTTAGCGTGGGTAAATTCTGTTCATAAGCGTCTAATACCCATTGTTGTTCTTCTTGGGAGGGTGCAATTAAATCAATCCACACTAAATCTTGATGAAGATCGAAGCCCCCATTAATGGTGGCATCTTCCAAACTACCGCGCTCTGTGGCGTAAAAGGCTTCAAGCATGCTGTCTTTTCCCTGCGCAGTATAGGTTAATCAATGGGTGTATTTTAGACAAGGAATTGAATAAAAACACTGATTGAATCGCTTTTTTATGAAAAAATCTTCTGAATATTTACTTTATTAGTATGACATCTTCAAAACATGGTGAAAAAATGACGAAATCAATCGCAATTTTTTGTGGTTCCGCTGTGGGGACAGACAGCATTTTCTTGGACACTGCACAGAAAATGGGTCAAACCATTGCCCAGCAAGGCAAAACGCTGGTATATGGTGGTGGTCGTTCCGGTTTGATGGGCATTGTTGCGGATAGTGCCTTGCAGGCAGGTGGTAAAGTCATAGGTGTAATTCCAAATGCATTGGTTGACCGCGAGCTTGCACATCCACATTTAACCGAGTTGCATGTGGTTGCGAATATGCATGAACGCAAAACCAAGATGTCGGAACTGTCTGATGCTTTTATTGCTTTACCGGGGGGTGCAGGAACGCTGGAAGAAATCTTTGAGCAATGGACTTGGGCACAATTGGGTATTCATTTAAAGCCGTGTGCGTTTTTAAATGTGACAGGTTTTTATGATGATCTGCTGAAATTTATCCAGTTGACCACAGTAAAAGGTTTTACCCATGCCCGTTTCACGGACAGCATTATTGCATCGGATTCAATCGAAGAGATTTTGCAGCAATTTGATGCTTTCCAGGCGCCACAACCGAAATGGGGCATGGTTGATCAGCAAGCGTTGGTGAAATAAAGATGAAAGTAATTACCGTTGCTGCAGCCATTATTTTAAATGAGCAACAACAGCTTTTAGTGGTTCGTAAACAGAACACCTCCTGTTTTATGCAAGTGGGTGGCAAGCTTGAACCGAATGAACCCCCTGAACAGACCATGCTGCGTGAGATTCAGGAAGAAATTGGTTGCCGGGCATTGATTGAACAATTTGTGGGTCGCTTTGAGACAGCAACAGCCAATGAGCCAGATCATTTATTGGTAAGCTATGTGTATGTCGTGGCTTTGGACCATGCACCAAAAATTGATGCAGAAATTGCAGAGATGAAATGGGTGGATTTAGATGATCAGCAAACCAAACTTGCACCACTGACCACAGAAATTGTGATGCCATGGGTGAAGCAATTTTTGACAGAAAGTTCTATCTCTTAAGTTTTTTCGGTAGGAGAGTTTAAATTTCGACTGAGCTCTGATGAAATATTCCTGATCTTATAAAAACAGAGCAATGATTAAGATTCCGCACTCGCGATACAGGCTGCATAAATTTTCTGACAGCCTAATTCCTCAAGTTTCAGTTTCAAAGCATGGATGGAACTGCCTGTGGTCACCACATCATCCAGAATCAGTACGCGTCGATAGCGAAGTTTGGATGTGGTGCTGATTTGAAATTGTTGTTCAATATGATTAAGCCGTTCTAATCGGCTTAAGCCTTTTTGTGAATGCTGTTGTAAACGGATAAGGGGCTGCCATATTGGAATATTCAGTTGTTTGGCCATGATTTTAGCCACGATCAAAGACTGGTTATAACCGCGTTCTAGCAATCGTTCATTTGAGATTGGCATCGGCACAATCGCTTGAATTTTGGGTAGCCGAATTTCAAGTAATGCACCTGCAAGCAAGTTCTGGAAATGCAGTTGCTGCTCGTATTTGAATTTTTGAATAATACGATCAATCGGGTAGCCATAATGACAAGCCACCTGAATATCCATTTCTTGGCGCTGAACCGTACTTTTAGACCACGGCATTTGTTGCCAGCAATCTTCACAGAGTGAATGGTGTTGTTGTCGGTCGATTCCACAAAGTACGCAAGGCGAAATGCTTTGGATCGCTTTGTGCAGTAATGGATTAATGAATTGCAGCATGTTTTTATTCTTCTTTTATTTGGCGTTAATTTTGCACAGTTTATATTTAGTTTCAACAATGGCAGCATCCATGCCGCCCACGCCATCATAACTACCTGACTAAGCGTATTATTTTATACTCATTATTAAATATATTTTTTAAATGACTCTCTATACATAAGCGTATCGTGGGGCTTCAGGCAGCCAGCGTTTGAGTAAAGCTTTTGCATTCTCTGGATAATCTTTGAGAATTTGCTGTGCCACATAATGTGCCTGATTCAGCAGATGATCGTCTCGTTCAAGCTTGGCAACCCGAAAACCCATATCACCGGTTTGTTTGGTGCCGAGCAGTTCACCCGGACCGCGAATTTCCAGATCTTTTTCTGCAATCACAAAACCATCATTACTTTCACGCAAAATGCGTAAGCGTTCCTGTCCATTTTGTGACAGCGGGCTTTTATAAAGCAGGGCACAGAAACTGGCGGTTGCGCCACGTCCAACGCGCCCACGCAATTGATGTAATTGTGATAAACCTAGGCGTTCAGCATTTTCAATCACCATAATCGAGGCATTTGGAACATCAACACCTACTTCAATAACCGTGGTGGCAATTAGCAGTTGCAGCTGATTGTCTTTAAATTGTTGCATCACTGACTGTTTTTCATCGGCTTTCATTTTGCCATGCACCAGACCGATATTGACATGTGGAAAGCGTTCCTTAATTTCCTGATAAGTCGCTTCAGCCGCTTGTGCATCCAGTGTTTCTGATTGTTCTACCAAGGTACAGACCCAATAGGCTTGCTTGCCTTCAGCACAGTTAGTGGTAACCCGATGTAACACTTCTTCACGGCGGTCTAAAGGAATGGTGACGGTTTGAATTGGGGTACGACCGGGAGGGAGTTCATCAATCACGGAAGTATCCAAATCACCATAAGCAGACATTGCCAGTGTGCGCGGAATCGGGGTGGCCGTCATCACCAGTTGATGTGGTGTCATGTTGTTGGCACCTTTGTTACGCAGTGCCAGTCGTTGGTCTACCCCAAAGCGATGCTGCTCATCAATAATCACCAAACCCAATTTGGCAAATCCGACATTTTCCTGAAACAGGGCATGGGTACCGACCACTAAATTTGCGGTGCCTTCTTTGATGCCTTGTTCTGCAGCTGCGCGCGCTTTACCTTTTTGTTTTCCTGAAAGCCAAGAAACATTAAGTCCTAAGGGTTCAAACCATTTTTTAAAATTTAAATAATGCTGTTCAGCCAGAATTTCAGTCGGAGCCATCAGGGCTACTTGCCAACCTTCTTCTAGGGCATGACAGGCTGCAACGCCTGCAACCAGAGTTTTACCTGCACCGACATCGCCCTGAACTAAACGCAGCATCGGTTTGTTTTGTTTTAAGTCCTGCACAATTTCCTTGGAGACGCGTTTTTGCGCACCAGTCAGGCTAAAAGGCAAGCTGCCCAATAACTGTTTGGCAAAATTTTTACTGGGTGAAAAAGAAGGGGCTTCAATTTGCTGAATATAAGCCCGGCGTGAAAGCAGGCTAATCTGATGCGCGACCAGTTCTTCAAAGATTAAGCGCTGCTGGGCAGGGTGTGAGCCTTGTGCTAGTTGCAACATATTGGCATTCAGTGGCGGCTCATGAATATATTCCAGGGCCTGTTTCAGCGCATAGCCATTGGTAAATTTTTTTGGCAATAATTCAGGCAGGTCATCACTATGCTGCTTCAGTGCCTGTTTAACATAATCCCGCAGTTTGGCTTGAGTTAAGCCCTCGGTAGCTGGATAAATGGCGGTTAGTTCAGTTTTGGGTAAAGGCGTATGTTGGGTAATCAGCTGAATTTCAGGATGATAAAGCTCTAAACCACGTGCACCGACACGGACTTCACCGAAAATACGCAGTTGATTGCCCGGTTTAGCTCGATCGGTCAGGGCTTTATAGATATGGTAAAAACGCAAGGTGACTTTGCCAAAATCATCTTCCAAGAGCACCGCCATGGATTTGCGCTTGCCCGGTGGAAAATCCACACCTTTGACGATGCCTTCTAGCAAATAGCTGCGCCCCACGATCAATTGGTTCATGGGGATGATCGTGCTACGATCTTCATAATCACGCGGCAGATGAAAAAGCAGATCATCTGTGCTGAAAATATTCAGTTTTTCCAGTAAAGCAGCAGAGGCATTTCCTACCCCTTGCAATTGATGGACTGCAGCCATTTACCCTCAACTTCGGTTATGTAATCAGGTGTTTAATGCATATATTATTTATTGGTTATGGTAAAACATCTCGGCGCGTTGCTAAACAGTTATTTGAGCAAGGCCACCAAATTACCACAATTAGCCAAAGTCCGAAAACGGATCAATTTGCGACGCATCTGATTCAGGATGTTCATCAGCTCAATTTAACCCAAATCAAGCCTATAGATTGGGCGTATGTGTTGCTGTCACCGTCACAGAGCAGTATTGAAGGCTATCAACAGACCTATGTCGATTCTATTGCTCCCATTGTAGCAGCGTTAAAACAGCATCAAGTTCAAAAGATTGTGGTGGTGTCATCCACCCGTGTCTATGGTGAAAATAAGGGTGAGCACACTGATGATGAGTCATGTATTCAACCTGTTGATGAGCAGGGTAGATTATTATTGAAAATGGAACAGCTTTATCAGCAGGCTTTTCCGAAACAGTGCATCATCATTCGCCCAACCGGGATTTATGGTATTTCGGTGGCTAGGATGATCAAGCTGGCTGAAATGACTCAAAGCTATCCTCAAATTCACTACAGCAACCGGATTCATATTGATGATTTAGCCCGATTTCTGGCGCAATTGATTCACGTGGAACATCCAGAAAATTCGTATATTGTCACGAATAATCAACCGACACCTTTGCATGAAACCATTCAATGGTTTCAACGACAGCTGAATTTGCCTGAACTGGTTTTAGAGAGTGAAGCACTGTCGGGAAAAAGAATTTATGCAACGCGGATGGCTGAAACAGGATTTAAGTTAGAGCATGTAGATTGTTTTGGGGATTATGCAGAATTGTTAGAAAAAATATAAGAAAGTCCCCCTCCTTTTTAAAGGAGGAGTTAGGAGAGGATTAAAATTAAAACCTTTCTCTGATGAAATGATATTTCTCATCCTACAATTGAAGGATGAGAAGAGGCTAAATTAAAACCCTCATCCCAGCCTTCTCCCAGAGGGAGAAGGAGTTTAAGGAAAACATTATTTTAAAAAATTATCTGCCACCTGGACGACGATCAGCTGCGCGGTCACCACAAGAAGATTGATATGTGCTGAATTAGCAGGAGACTTTCACTTGGGATATGCTAGGCAGCTAACCGATAAAAGTTCTCTGCTATTTGATTTGGCGTTTTAAAATCCAAACTCTTTTGAATTCTTCGCTGATTATAAAATAACACAATGTATTTTGTAATATCTGCTTTAGCTTCATCTCT
>NZ_SJNZ01000045.1 GCF_004331155.1 Acinetobacter terrestris | reverse complement strand
TTTCTGTCCAACATGGTGTACTTTAGCAAGTTGCTCAAAATCCTGTCGCACGACGGGTTTAATAAGCTGATGAAATACGGTATTCTGATGTGACAAAACCTGAATCCTGGTCGTTAAAGTGTTTGTTTGCACTCATATTTTAACGATTTGGACTCAGGTTTTTTATTTAAATCAAACTATGGGACAGCAGTGAGCTCATGGCTCGCTTTTTTGATTGCCCGGTATGCGCTATAAATTTGAAATAAAGTTATAGAACCACGGCAGCGTTGTCGCTAAAACAACACTCATGATTAAGCCAACCATCAGCTTCATCGCATCTTTACTGACATTGCGTGAAGTCCGATATTTATTCACTTCAGCCAGATGCATCGACATGGCAAATTCACGACCGGCCAGCAGACCCAAGAATACCCAGGTGGTACTCATGGGAATATTGCTCCACTCTTTAAACACCAGTAAAATAATGGCGTAAATAAAATCGATAATGGTCGCGGAACGAATATCGGCCACACCGGTTTTGGTATCGATAATTTTTTGGATTGCACCACCACGTTGATAGAAAATCATGCCCAATAGAATGACAAAAACCAAAATCGCGAAAATCAAAAATTCCAGCGGAACTTGACGGGGTACATAGACAAAAATATTGGCCAGATCCTGAATCAGCCATTGGCTCCACAGAAATGCCGTGGACACCCACTGCAAACCAATCCAGACATGAGAGACTTTATGGTCCCGGGTTTTACTGAAATAAACTGAAATGCCTTTAATCACAAAACGATAAACAATAATGGCCACTACAAATGCAACGGCATAACCCATCATCGATTTGGTCAGCATGGAACCCAGACTGCTTGGCGAAAAAATGGTGAGGACTAAAAATGTGGTACTGACCGGAATGCCATATTTAGTTAAAATAATCAGTAATATAGGCGGAACAATATACAGCCAGGTAATTCCGCCGTCGGGAAAAGGAATGGTTTCCAGACGACCATATGAGGCATCACCAACACCTGAAGCCCACCAACCATAAAGCAAGACTACGCTTAAAATACTACTGGTATATAACCACAGTATCCACCAGGGACGGTGCGCATTGGATGAAATAAAGGTACCTAAGGTTTGCGGCACATCATTTCCGACAATTGAATACGCGGCTAGACAGAAGCCAACAATCATCAAAATTTCGATTGTCATAAAAACAAAACCTTTTTCACCAATTGAAAGTACTCATCCAGCGCGGCTGGAGGCTAGGCCAGATTATGACAGTTTTATGTCACTTTAATGACATAAGCTCGACAAGATTTTGTTATCGTCGATAAAAAGCAGCTTAATGTTGTTTTTATCTGCAATTTTTTTATTTCAAATAAACTGTATAGCTTGTGATTGAATGACCAATTTCATTGCAAGGAGATGCGCAGAAAGCTGAACGTTGATCTGGATTTAATTTGCTTTGCTTGAAATTTCAACTATTTTATCATTCAAGACTTTGCATTAAATGACTAACTGATGTCTGCCTGATTGCACTGTGCAGACAATCGATAGAACAACTTTTTCTTACACTAGGTTTAGATGATTCCTTTAAACTATTTAAAAATTTCACTTTTATAATTTTATGAACGCCACGCCATCACATCAAGCCTTACAACCTGAATTTAGACTGCTGGTCTTTTTGGTGTCTATTGGCTTTTTTATGCAAGGTCTGGATACCACTATTGTCAATACCGCGATTCCTGCCATGGCGGTAAATCTGGGTGAAGATCCACTGCAAATGCATAGTGTCGTGGTGGCATATGTGCTTTCCGTGGCTGCCTGTATTCCATTAAGTGGTTGGCTGGCAGACCGTTTTGGGGTACGCAATACCTACTTTAGCGCAATTGTTATTTTTACCTTGGCATCTTTAGGGTGTGGGCTTGCCAACAGCTTAAATGAACTGCTGGTCTATCGGGTCATTCAAGGAATTGGCGGCGCATTATTGTTACCTATTGGCCGTTTAGCGATGCTAAAAGTCATTCCGCGTACCCAATTTTTATCTGCCATGAGTTTAATGAGTCTGGCAGGACTGATGGGTCCGCTCATCGGCCCGACACTGGGGGGATGGATGGTCGAAGTGGCGACCTGGCACTGGATCTTTCTGATTAATATTCCGATGGGGCTTTTGGGTTGCTTAATTACCGTTAAAGCCATGCCGAATGTCACAGAGCCTACAGTTAAATCATTCGATTTTTCCGGTTTTATATTGCTGGTGATTGCCATGGTCGGCGTTTCAATGGGAATCGAAAAATTTTCTAGCCCGCATCAGTCCTTATGGTGGAGTACTGGATTAATCACTGCGGGTTTAATGGCGGCGGCTATTTACGCCTATCATGCGCATAGTCATCAAAATGCACTGTTCCGCAGTAAATTATTTAGCAATCAGATTTATGCCATTGGGATTGTCGGCAATTTCTTTGCCCGCCTAGGCGGCAATGCCATGCCTTTTTTAATTCCGCTGATGTTGCAGGTCGCCTTTGGTTTTGAACCTTTTATCACGGGTTTGTTGATGATTCCGACCGTACTGGGTTCACTGGCATCCAAACCGGTTATTCGCCAAATTATTCAGCGCTATGGCTATCGTAATGTATTGCTGGTTAATACCTTATTAGTGGGTGCTTGTATTGCCAGTTTTGCCCTGACTACGGCGGATACACCTATCTGGTTGCGTGCTTTACATTTCTTTATTTTTGGCATGCTGAATTCTCTGCAATTTGTGTCGATGAATACCTTAACCTTGAAGGATTTACCGCAACAGGATGCCAGTAGTGGCAACAGTTTCTTATCGATGATCATGATGGTGTCGATGAGTATTGGCGTGGCTTTGGCCGGAACTTTGGTGAACGTCTTCACAGCGTATTATGGTGCCGATCACATCACTACAGCCTTCCATAGCACCTTGATTTTCCTTGGTTGTATTAATATCATCACGGCCTGCATTTTCTCGCGTATTCCCCGCAACACGCCTGTTTAGCCTGATTGAAAAACAACGTGGTCTGAAGCTTCAGATCGCGTTATCATGTGTTCGGTCAATCATCCCTAAATTCTTTATGCCTCAAAAACGATTCGCCCAGAACAGCCATAAAAAGCTTTATGCCTCTTGCGCAGGCTTAGTGCTGATTTGTATCGCAATTGTCGTTTATGTTTTTGTATTGCATCATAATCCTGCCTCGGCACAAGAATATCCGGTCAAGGGTTTTGATGTATCGCATCATCAAGGTGATATTCAGTGGAAACAGATTTCCCCGAAAAACTATCAGTTTGTTTATCTGAAAGCCACTGAAGGCGGTGATTTTAAGGATCGAAAATTTCAGGACTATTGGCTGCAAGCACGCGAAAATGGCCTGATGGTCGGTGCCTATCATTTTTATCGTTTATGCCGTGATGGTGAAATTCAGGCGCAAAACTTTATTGAAACCGTACCCAACAAAGCCGATGCCCTACCGCCGGTAATCGATCTGGAATATGACACTAATTGCATCAACACCTATACCAAGGAACAGCTGCTTAAAGAAATTCAGCTCATGCATGACCGGCTGTATCAGCATTATGGAAAACAGCCAATTTTTTATATTTCCAAGTCATTTTATAACATTATTTTAGCTGGGGAATTTTCCAAAACACCGCTGTGGGTACGTGAATATCAGGGCAAGCCGGATTTAAAAGGCAAGCCGAAATGGCTGTTCTGGCAACATACCAATCAGGGAACAATCAAAGGTATTGCCAAAGTTGTCGACTTAAATGTGTTTAATGGTGATCAATCTGACTGGATCAGTTTTCTAGAAAAAAATAAGATTTACACTCAGAAATCAATTGAAAATTTACCGAAAAAATAACAAGACAAGTTTAAATATTGATCAACAATAAAAACAGCACCCCACTACAAACAGGAAAATTATGTCGATTAGAAAAGGACTTTGGGTTTCATTGGCACTGCTTATTCTGTTTTTGGGGGCTGGCATGGTTTTTTTACTGCAACCTTCCGGTCAGGTGTCTGATTTTCAAAAATGGCAATATCAAGCCGCTAAAAAAACAGCCTCAACTTCAATGCTAAAGGTGAAGTTTTTTGGTGTTTCGACGCTGCTTTTTGATGATGGCAAAACCCAGATTCTGATTGATGGATTCTTTAGTCGCCCCTCGCTATCTCAAGTGCTGTTTCAGAAAATTCAAAGTCAGCCTGAAGTGATCCGGCGGATAATTCAGCAACAGCAGTTACAGCGCACTCAGGTGTTTTTGGTCACGCATTCCCATTATGATCATGCGCTGGATCTTGCCGAGCTTGGCAAGCAACTTCCCCAGACAAAAATTATCGGCTCAAACAGCACCTTAAATATTGCCCGTGGCGGAGCCGTTCCCGAACAGCAGTTAATGCTGGTTCAACCCTTACAACCGCTGTCCTTTGGCGAGTTCAAAGTCACTGCCATTGCTTCGCGACATACCCCACCGATAGCGGTGAATAATGATTTGGGTAAGGAAATTTCCCACCCCCTGCAACAACCCGCACGTTTTTCTGCATTTAAAGAAGGCCATAGTTTTGATTATCTGATTGAACATTCAGGTCAGCGTATTTTAGTTAAAGCTAGTACCGGTGCAGTGCCCAATCAATTGAAGAATTTAAAGGTCGATACCTTATTTTTAGGCATTGCCCAGCTTTCACGCCAGTCAACTGAATTTCAGCAAAATTATCTGGATCAAACTCTTAAGACATTAAAACCCAAAGTGGTTGTGCCCATCCATTGGGACAATTTTTTCAAGCCTGTGGATCAAGCTTTAGAATTTTTACCTTATCTGGCGGACAACACAGACGAGAGCTTAAAAATTCTGATTCAGGCTGCTGAACAACAAAAAGTACAGGTGGTTTTACTCAGTCGGCCTGTGTCGTATCCACTTGATCCTGCTCTACAATCTCAGCCATGAAGATGAGATACTAAAGCTAGACCGAATTAAAGGCAGAATTTAGCACTGCATGAAAAAAATCATTCACATCGATATGGATGCCTTTTATGCCTCCGTGGAACTCAAAGACCGACCTGAGTTAAAGCATTTACCCGTGGTGGTTTCCTCACATCATCCACGCGCAGTGGTTTATGCGGCATCTTATCCTGCACGCGAGTTTGGTCTGCGCTCAGCCATGCCGATGTCACAAGCCAGAAAACGCTGTCCTCAAGTGGTGGTGATTGAACCCAATTTTGAAAAATACCGTACTGTCTCTGCCCAGATTCACCAGATTTTTCAGCGTTATACACCGCTCATTGAACCCTTGTCTTTAGATGAAGCCTACCTGGATGTCACGGACAATTTACAGAACATTGCCAGTGCAACAGAAGTCGCCATGCGAATCCGGGAAGATATTTTTCAAGTTACCGGTTTAACCGCATCGGCGGGCGTCGCTCCAAATAAGTTTTTGGCTAAAATTGCCTCGGACTGGCATAAACCGAATGGCATCTGCGTGATTAAACCCTCACAGGTGCAAAACTTCATTCAACATTTGCCGCTTAAAAAAATTCCCGGTGTCGGTAAAGTCACCCAAGAAAAACTCAAAATGCTGCAATTGGAAACCTTGGGCGATTTACAGCAAATTGAAGAGGCCATGCTGATTCAACATTTTGGAAAATATGGCAGACAGCTGTTCCGTTATGCTCAAGGGATTGATGAACGCCCCGTTCAAGCTGAGCGTGAACGGCAGCAAATTTCTAAAGAAACCACCTTTGATGATGATCTGACTTTAATCCAGTGCCAGAATTATTGGCCTAAACTGATGGATCAGGTCTGGCAAAGTTTAGAGAAAAAACAACTCTGTGCACGCGGTGTTTCGGCCAAACTCAAGCTGAAAAATTTCCAGGTTTTACAACATAGTAAAAGCTTTAAACAGCCTTTAGAAAACCAGAAACAACTGCAGGATGTGCTTCAGCAATTGCTGATCGAAATGCAGATCCCTGAACATTTTCAATTCCGCTTAATTGGCGTTGGGGTTTACCAACTTTCTGACCAGCAAGATCAGCCACAGCTTTCTCTTTGGTAAGCATTTGAATATTTTTCAATCAAAAGAATGAAATTAGACCAATTAATGCTACACAATGATTGTTTTTGCGGTACTCTATTGGCGCGATGCATTTATCCATGTAGCCGCTGAGATGCTAAAAATCACCTTTACTTTTAGCATGCTGTCCTGTGATTGGCGTGACGATCAAATCCGAATATTACAGGGCAACTCTGTTAAACCATGGAATTCCCTCTTGCATGTCTTTTGCAAATATCTCTGTACATCTCAAAGAACAACGCGCGTAAAGCCGCACTCAATAGTTTCATTGGTGCTGTTGTCGATTGGTACGATTTTCTACTTTATGGCATTGTTGCCACATTCATTTTTAAAGACCAATTTTTCCCAAGTATAGGCAATATGGGCACCCTTGCTGCGTTTGCAACTTTTGGGGTCGGCTTTTTATTCTGACTCAATTTTTAATCCTGTATTTTCTGACTAATTTTGTCCTGAATTATTGAACCCATAATTTATGGCAGAGATGCAGTTCTTTTTAAATATCAAGCTTAGGGTCAGTGCAATCAGCTGTTGCAGTATTCCATTTTTTGTCTGGATTTACAGATCGTCTTGATCATCCGAAAATAGGGTTTATGGTGGGTTTGATTAGCGCCCTTATCGCTGCGATAATACTTTAAAATACAGGATTAAAATTTATGAGCGTTCAGCGTCTACATGTAGAAAAGCGTTATTGCGAAGTGGCAATTTCAGGAAATATAGTGCATTTGGCAGGTCAATTGGCCAATGACACCTCACTGGATATTAAGGCGCAAACTCAAGAAACACTGGATAATATCGACCGTCTATTGGCAGATGCATGTACAGATAAAACCCATATTCTATCTGTGATGATTTTCTTGAAAGATATAGAAAAAGACTATGCGGCAATGAACGAAGTTTGGGATGCTTGGGTCGCTGAAGGTCAAGCACCTGCACGAACTTGTGTTGAAGCAAAGCTCTATGCACCAGATGTTTTAGTGGAAATGACGGTCACTGCTGTTCGTGCTTTACGTTAAAGGAAATAAATGAACAAGCATGAAAATATGACTTCATGCTGTTATGATTAACCCACGATTCGAATTTTCTTTCGTTCCAACTCAGGATAAAAACTATACTTCTTTGGGATATCTTCAACCTGCGTATCTAACTGGTTGTGAAGAGATTTATCCAATAGAAAATCTTGTCTTAACTGATAATATTCAGGTACATCTTCATAGCGAATCACACGGTATCCCGCCATAGCTAAAAGTGCATCCTGATATTGCGCATTCTGTGGACGTTTTAATGCCATGGGATCATCAAGTGCAATAATCGCGCTCACTTGATGATGTTCATCAAGCACCACAAAGTCTGCCACCATATTGCGATATTTATGACGGGTTCGGGAGTATTTGGTCGTCAATAATGCATCAAATGAAACATGTGCCAATACAGTACTCTGCGGCAATATTCCCTTGAGTCTCGTATAGGTTAATTGTTCATTAATATTAAAAATAGCCCTTTGTTTTAAAGCGCTATCTTGCTGTTTCGTACTGCTTTCCAGACTTTTCCAAGCCATACACAGTACACAGAATAGGAGTAAGCTCCCGATCAAAATGTAAACCATCATCCTCTTAGTCCTTTAAATTTTTATAATCTTTTTCGGTGTCACACCGATTGTTTGTTATGAAATTCAGTATACAACTCTTATTTTTATTAAATATTTCAAGTAAACAAACTGCATTGAATGATGACGAAATCATCATAAAAGCTGACAAAAAGTTGCACTGATTTTATGCTCATTATTAATGTCTAAATTAAATCCATTATTAGACATTTAAAGTACTGTATCGCAAGGCTGAGTGCTGATGCAACAATACTTTTAGCTATTGTCCTACAATTCCGACGAGCTGTTTAATTCCTGTTATTTTTTAATGAATTATAAAAAAAGAACGCCTAAGCGTTCTTTTCATTTTTTAAATTAGGCTCTCGATTTTGGCTTAGGTTTACCTTTTGGCTTCGGACCACCAAACGGTTTTTTAGCATCCCCTGTTTCACGAGGTGGCAAACCGGTATGCTGAGTCAGAATCTGACCTTTTTCAGGACGTTTTTTGGTATTCGACGGGCGTGACGGGTTCGCTGCGGAATTATTACGAACAGCATTATCACCACTGCGTTTTTGCGAATCACCCGCAACAGTTGAATTTTTCTTACGTGCCGATTGATACTGACCTTCAGTGCCTACAGGCTGATAGGTCGGAATCAAGTGCTGTTTCGAGTTACCAATCAGGTCTGAACGGCCCATTTCTTTCAATGCTTCGCGTAGCAATGGCCAGTTATTCGAATCATGGTAACGCAAGAAGGCTTTATGCAAGCGACGACGCTTGTCGCCTTTCACAATGTCGACATTTTCAGTATAACGCGCCACTTTCGCCAACGGGTTTTTACCCGTGTGGTACATGGTGGTTGCTGTTGCCATTGGTGAAGGATAGAAATTCTGTACCTGATCAGCACGGAAACCATTTTTCTTCAACCAAATCGCTAAGTTCATCATGTCATAATCGGTAGTACCCGGATGCGCCGCGATGAAATAAGGAATCAGGTATTGTTCTTTACCTGCTTCCTTGCTGAAACGGTCAAACATTTGCTTGAAGCGGTCATAAGTACCTATACCCGGTTTCATCATCTTCGACAATGGACCTTTTTCGGTATGTTCCGGTGCAATTTTCAGATAACCACCGACATGATGCTGAACCAGTTCTTTCACATATTCAGGGTTCAATACAGCCAGGTCATAACGCAAACCTGAACTAATCAGAATCTTTTTAATGCCTTTTAGTTCACGTGCTTTACGATATAACTGCGTCAATGGTGCATGATCGGTATGCAAGTTTTGACAAACACCCGGGAATACACACGATGGTTTACGACAGTTTTTCTCAATTTCAGGATCTTTGCACTGCAAACGATACATGTTTGCAGTCGGGCCACCTAGGTCAGAGATAATGCCGGTAAAGCCAGGTGCGGTATCACGAATTTTTTCCACTTCACGCAGAATCGATTCTTCAGAACGGTTTTGAATAATACGACCTTCATGTTCGGTAATTGAACAGAAAGTACAACCGCCAAAACAGCCACGCATGATGTTCACGGAGAACTTGATCATGTCAAATGCAGGGAAACGTGCCTCACCATAAACTGGATGTGGCAAACGTGCATAAGGCAAGTCAAACACATAGTCCATTTCTTCAGTGGTCAATGGAATCGGCGGTGCATTCAGCCATACATCACGTTCACCATGCTTTTGTACCAAAGCACGCGCATTTCCGGGATTGGTTTCCAAATGCAAAATACGGTTGGCATGTGCATATAAAACAGGATCTTCAGCCACTTCTTCAAATGCAGGTAAACGAATGACAGCCAGTTCACGTGGCGGTAATTTATGTTTGATGGCTTTTGATGGCGCAGGCTGAAGCTGAACAATTTGCGTATCTGCATCCAGATTATCGCCTTCGCGGATAATTGGATTAGCAACAGGTTCTTTTTGGAAATTTTGATATTGAGTTAAAGAATTACCTTTATCTTTTTCTATTTCACAACCATCTAAATCTTCAGTCATCACATATGGATTGATGATTGCATCCACACGTCCAATGCTATCGACATCATTCGATGCAATTTCAACAAACTTGGCTTTAGATGCACGGTTATGTTTATTAACAATAAATGCTGTACCACGAACATCGGTAATTTCGTGGATTTTTTCACCTTTGGCCAAACGGTGCATGACTTCAGTAATAGAGCGTTCGCCATTACCGTACATCAATAAATCCGCTTTTGAATCCATCAATACTGAACGACGGACTTTGTCTGACCAGTAATCATAATGCGCAATACGACGCAAGGATGCTTCAATCCCGCCCAAGAGTACCGGCACGTCAGGGAATGCTTCACGGCAGCGCTGACAATACACAGTTGCTGCACGGTCTGGGCGTTTGTTCGGCTGATTATCGGGTGAATAAGCATCATCGGAACGGATTTTGCGGTCAGCCGTATAACGGTTGATCATGGAATCCATATTGCCTGCGGTCACGCCCCAAGCAATGGTTGGTTTACCCAATACACGGAATGCTTCAGGATCGGTCCAATCTGGCTGAGCGATGATCCCCACACGGAAGCCTTGCGCTTCAAGGGTTCGTCCAATAATGCCTGAACAGAAAGATGGGTGGTCGATATAGGCATCGCCACAAACTAAAATAAAGTCACAGGCATCCCAGCCGAGTAGATCCATTTCCTCGCGTGACATCGGCAAAAATGGTGCGGGTTCAAAACAAGACGCCCAATATTTGTCGTAATCAAACAACGCGGTCGGCGCTGTCTGTGCGGTATAAGCTGTAGACATGGCTAGCAAATTCTCGGCTGGCAGATGATAGGAGATCTAAAAATAGATCAAAGATGAAAGCCGATCATTTTACCATGAATTCCACTCATATTCTTGATTAAAAAATACACAAAAACAGAGGTTTAAATTCTTAATTATTTGTTGTTTATAAAGATGATCGACAGTGGAGTGGTAGGGCAAAAAATAATCCCAACATCAGTACATAGCTAATAAGCAAGGTTAAGCCATTCTAACCATAGTTTTCCCAGACTAAGCCGCTACTACTATCTAAAATACTAGATCCCGTGTAGTAACTAAAAAGATATAGCGAAGAACCCACTGCACGATAAGGATTATATGGATACCCAACTAATTGAGGTTGAATGTGCAGCATCGGCCAAATTTTTAACAAAGGATTCTCTCAGACGAGAAAAGCGAATCAGATAGGGTTTAAAGTGTTTAGATACAGGGAACTCTATTCACAAGCACATCATTTCGCTGTTTTTCTAAAAAATTTACTGTAAATGAAATGAATAATTTTTATAGAATTATGGTGGGTATGAATACCGCTTATTACAATTGAGTGATGACAATTTTTTAGCAAATTTACATTTATTCCCCCCATAAAAAAATCCCCCTCTGCTTTATAGCGGAGGGGGATTTTTAGGAATAATGAGCTGGCGATGACTTACTCTCACATGGGTAACCCCACACTACCATCAGCGCAAAGAGGTTTCACTTCTGAGTTCGGGAAGGGATCAGGTGGTTCACTCTTGCTATTGTCGCCAGCACAACTGTTTATGGATACTTGCTTTGGTCTTATCTATTCACTTTTCAGTGTATGCCAATGCTTTTTCCAAATCTGAACAGATTGGGCTGTTTGAGTTGATATTGTCTAGCGTTTAGTTAACTAAATCAAGGTTTTTGTATCGATTCAATCGAACCATACAACTGTTTGGGTGTTGTATAGTCAAGCCTCACGAGTAATTAGTATTG
>NZ_SJNZ01000044.1 GCF_004331155.1 Acinetobacter terrestris | reverse complement strand
GCCATGGACAAAGATCCTCAGGAATATCACGCCAAGGCGCACCTGTTCGAAGTTTCCACAAAATGGCTTCCATGATATTTTTGCTATTACGTGAGCGGTAGCAGCCATAAAATTGCATGGTATTTTGGATTTGTGCCCAAATTTCATCAGTAATGACTCTGCGTGACATGTTGGAAAACTTAATTTTAGAAGGGAGATATAAGATATTTTAATTGAATAGATGAGAAGAATGAAATATGTACATCAAATGAGGACACACCCTAATAAAAAGAGCGCCAAAGCGCTCTTTTTTTATTAACGATGTTTAGGTGGCATTTTGTGATGCGGACCTGCGTTATGTTTCATGTCATGATGGAACGGTGCTTTATGGCCCACTTTTTTAAAGTGATGCGCTGGCACTTGATGCTGAGGCCCATGGTGCAAGCCATGTTTAGGCGGCATTGGTTTTTTATTAAAATGATGCGGAGCAGGTGAATGCTTATGATCAAATGATGGAGCTGCCATTGCAGACATGGTCGCTGTTGCAGCAATAAGACCGATCATCAGTGTAGAAATCATTTTTTTCATGGCGATGCCCTTAATTTTTCAATGAGGTCATCATAGGGGAGGTTTGTGGAGATTCCGTGGACTTACCTATAGAGCTTTTGTAAAAGTGCTCAATTATCTTAATATGATATTTTAACTTAATGTTTTTATTCAAAATAGTCATTTTTATAATGTATTTTAAGCCAATTTTTAAATATAAATGGTTGTTTATTCATCTGATTTATTCATAAAGCCTTCATGCTTTTTACAAAGCCCCATAAATATTTAGTGAATATATCCTAGCTAGAAATGGAATGGATTTTCATCATTAGAGATAAAGTATAGTCAGATAAATTCAAGTGAAATTATTAAGCAATTTCACTCTTTTGAATGGCCAGTTTATTGAAAATATTGAGCTTTTATTAGATTTATTCTTTTATTTATTAATTTTCATTCGATAGATACGGCCCAAGAATTGGCCGCTATTGCCTATGGTATATAAAATGTAGAGCTGATGGTTTTGACTATCTACCGTTAGGCCTTCTGGCTCCCAATACTGGATGGCATGATTCGATAATGAATCAAAATGACCCAGTGTCACATGATCCATTTTTTGAATCAGTTTACCGGTGAAGTCATAAACATAAATTCTTTTAGGGCCTTTATTTTTATTTCCGCTTAATAAATATACATAAGTTCCATCGGTGCTCAGGCCTTGAAATGCAGATTTGTCATGCGTGAAGTCCGAATCAATCGGCCATTCATCTTCATATAAAAAACGAATATCGGTTAAGTTTTTTTGGGTAATGAGATCTAATTTAAAAACACGGATGACATTCACTTTATGGTTATTGCCTCGCACCAACAGATATTTTCCATCCGGTGTGATCGAAGGCATGGTGTTGGTGATCTTGCTGTATCGTTTATCAAATACCTGAATGACTTGGGTGTTACTGGGCGCAGCATTGGGCGTGTATTGAAATTTGAGCATATACCAACCTTTATTGGGAATGCCGGTTCCTGCAGAAGCGAACATAAAGTCACCCTGGGGATCGACGGAAATGCCTTGATGACCAATAAGTGCGGAGGGTTTTTGCGCGTCTTGTGCAGACCACAAATTGGAGCTGTTTAGCTTAAATCTATTAATCACGCCTTGTTCAGGATGGCCCTCGACGTGCGTGGTGTACAAGAACTTATATCGGTGATCGAGCGCCAAGCCCTGAAGAATATGATCATTCCCACGTCCTGTTCTGATCAGGGTAATGGGCTGGCTGGCATCACCTAAGTTGGCAGGATCAGGGGAATCAAAATCTTGCTCAAGATGATGGCTGTTGAGAGGGATGGTTGTGTTATATCTCTGATAAAAGCGACTCAGAAACGAAAATAATTTTTTCATCTTCAAGGCCAGCGGACTGATTTTTTATTATTCTATGCCTTTGGAAATTGATCTTGCATTGAGATTATTGTAGCGCATAAAAAAGAGCACCGAAGTGCTCTTTTTTGATTCAGACTTTACAGATTAATAGTCAAAGCTGAAATGTTCAGGTGCTAAAGACATCATGGTTTTTGATGGATTCACCATAGCTTCAGCATGACCTTGGGTACGCGGCAAGATACGCTCGAAATAGAAATCGGCAACTTTGATTTTTGCTTTATAGAATTCAGGCGTTTCTGCGCCGTTACCCGCTTCCAATTTCTCAGAAGCGACTGCAGCTTGTTGTGCCCAATAGTAAGCCATCATCGCATAACCCGAGAACATCAAGAAATCAACAGAAGCTGAAGAGACGATGTCGCGGTCTTTACGTGCTGCAAGCATGAGGCGAACCGTTAAAGCGTTCCATTGTGCACAAATCTTGGTTAAGTCCCATGCAAAACGGCGCATGTATTTGTTAGGTGCATGACGACCGCAGAAACGTAAGATTTCAGCAGTATAGTCACGAACCACTTTGCCTTTAGAAGACAGCAATACTTTACGTCCAATCAGGTCAAGTGCCTGAACACCGGTAGTTCCTTCATAGAGCGTTGCAATACGTGCATCACGGGCAATTTGTTCCATGCCATGTTCTTTAATATAACCATGACCACCAAACACTTGCATACCGTGATTAGCCGCTTCAAGACCCAATTCAGTCAAGAAACCTTTCAAGATAGGAGTATAGAAACCCAGTTTGTCATCATATTCTTCAAACTTCGCCTGGTCGCCTTGAGTCAGCGCATCGGTCATTTTGTCAGCAAGCTGTGCAGCATGATAAATCATGGCACGACCACCTTCAGCAATGGCTTTTTGAGTCAGAAGCATACGGCGCACGTCAGCATGGTGAATGATTGCATCTGCCACTTGTTCAGGGTCTTTCTTGCCTGATAGCGCACGCATAGACATACGCTCTTTGGCATACGGCAATGCACCCTGGAAAGACAACTCTGCATGTGCAATACCTTGAA
Organism: Acinetobacter terrestris; assembly: GCF_004331155.1. Classification (GTDB taxonomy): domain Bacteria; phylum Pseudomonadota; class Gammaproteobacteria; order Pseudomonadales; family Moraxellaceae; genus Acinetobacter; species Acinetobacter terrestris. The sequence goes on along the minus strand of NZ_SJNZ01000044.1, from coordinate 9,367 downwards.
CTGCTGTACCAATACGTGCAGTGTTCATAAAGGTAAACATGGCATGCAAACCTTTGTGCGGTTCACCAATCAGGTAACCTGTTGCAGCATCGAAGTTTAAAACTGCGGTAGCAGAAGCCCGGATTCCCATTTTGTGTTCAATTGAACCACAGTTCACAGGGTTACGTTCACCTATGCCACCCTCAGCATTCGGGGTAAATTTAGGCACGATAAATAAAGAGATACCTTTGGTTCCCGCTGGCGCATCTGGAAGGCGGGCAAGCACAATATGGACAATATTTTCAGTCAGGTCATGTTCACCTGCAGAGATGAAAATTTTGGTTCCGGTAATTTTATAGGTGCCATCCGCTTGCGGTTCAGCTTTGGTTTTGACCTGTCCCAAGTCGGTACCACATTGCGGCTCAGTCAAGCACATGGTGCCTGACCAGGTTCCCGCAGTTAAATGCGGCATATAGGTATTTTTTTGTTCTTCAGTCCCGAACTGCATGATGGTATTCATACAGCCCATGCTCAAACCTGGATACATGGTGAATGACCAGTTTGCGGTACCCATCATTTCAGATTTGATCAGGTTAAGCGACATCGGTAAGCCTTGACCACCAAACTCTTCAGGATAAGACAGACCTTGCCAGCCACCTTGCACGAATTGGTCATATGCTTCTTTAAAGCCTTTTGGTGTTTTAACTTCGCCATTTTCAAAATGACAGCCTTCTTCATCACCAGACTGGTTTAAAGGAGAGAGTACATTTTCACAAAAATCTGCTGCACCTTCAAGAATCATGTCTACAGTGTCAGGATCGGCAGCTTCGCCATTGGATAAAGTTTTGTAATGTTCTGGGTAATCAAAAACTTCATTCATTAAAAAGCGAATGTCGTGTAAAGGAGCTTTATAAGTTGGCATAATGTTAATCCTAATTTAGAAATAGTTTTGGATTATCCGAATCGATAGTTTGATTATTCACATTGTTCATCAAAATACATTGATGGTGTAGCCTGGGAAAAATGTCAGAAAGGCGAATTATAAGTAGATAAATTTAGTTATTAATGTAACTGATTATACGGTTTGATTCACTTTTTTAATGTATTTGATGAAAATAGATCTATTAAATAATAATTAAATTAGAGTGTTAGTGCATATATAGTATTTTGGATAGGTAGATATTTTAATAATTTTCACGAGTTTCAGTGAATGAATTTTGATGTCATAAAAGCCAGTTTAAAAACATTTTTTTGTGGGTAATATTGAAAAGAAGTAAGGGTTTACTTCTTTTCAATCACTTTATTTTAAGCGCTTATAGAAAATCTTTCAGGGCCGGCTTTATCCCATTCCAGATCGAGAAAGATTCAATCGCTTGACCCACCAACATGCCATAACCTTCTGAAGTTGGAATGCCGCGAGCTTTGGCTTGATCTAAAAAGCTGGACGGTTTTCCATAGGCCATTTCATAGGCATGTTTAAACTGTAAAGATTCAGGTAAAACCAGAGCATCGCCACTTAGACTGGCAGATGTGGCATTAATGACAAGATCAAACTCACCGGCCAAATCATTTAAAGAGATTGCAGCAAGTGTGGCTTGGGAAACTGCATCTTTTAAATCGGCAACCAGTTGCTCAGCACGGGCAAGGGTACGATTGGCAATCACGATTTTTTTCACGCCAGCCTGAACCAAAGGGTAGACCACACCACGTGTTGCACCGCCTGCACCAATAATTAAAAGATCAGTATTTTCCAGGTTCCAATCCAGAGCCTCAATCGCATCAACCAGGCCTTGACCATCAGTATTGTCACCATGCAGTTTGCCATCTTGCATCCACAGGGTATTCACCGCTTTGGCAATTTTGGCCCGTTCAGTCAGGACCTGGCATTGTGCAAAGGCTTGTTCCTTAAAAGGCACAGTTACGTTCAGGCCTATGCCGCCCTCGGCAAAGAATGTCTTGATGTTGGCTTCAAAACCATCCAGGGGAGCCAGGCGCTTGCTGTAATTCAGGTCAATGCCTGTCTTTTGTGCAAAAGCATGATGAAGTTCTGGCGAACGTGACTGTTCGATTGGATGACCAACCACCGCGAATTGTTTGCTCATTTCACAAGGCCCATGTACGGAAATGGCATTCAATATACGTGATTTTTAACCCGGGCTAAAGTCGGAAGAAGGGATAAAATAAAAGTGAACAAGCTATAAAAGTATTGGATTAAATTTAAAAAATTAAAGCGGGCTGAAATAACTGAAATAAAATTAAGGATTACAGATTTCGTGAACCCTATCTTCTAGCCACATTGCTGCGGTAAAAAACAGGGCAAATCCTGCAAATACAGTAAATGTAATCGATAAGCTATCGGACAAGGTATTTTCAGATGATAGGGTGATAATAATGGAACACAGGATCATGGTGAGAATGGACCAAAACAGAATCACCTTATGATTTAAAATTTTATCTAACATTGTTGACTTCCTAAAGCACGATTTTTTTAATTGATATGTGCTTTTTAAATATATGTGAATAGTAACTTGAATTTATCAGTTTAAACGATTTTATAAAATCTACAGAGTGTTGTGCTGTAAGGAAATATGTCTGTAGCGTACAGATGAATAAAACAGGATAAATTTTTTTTTAATATAAAATATTGATTTGATAGTTTTTATTGTTCTGGGGTAGTTGATTTCAAATTCAGGGAAAATAGATCAATATAAAAAATCCCTTTATCCAAAGTGGAAAAAGGGATCAAATATTTTAAATGTGTTCTTGATTATTGAAGTTCAGTCAACCAGTCCTGCGGTTTTAAATAATAGTCAGTTAAGCGTTTTTCAGCCGAATCTTCATCCCATTCCGGACGATACGACCAAGCGGCAAGCGGCGGCATACTGACTAAAATCGATTCAATCCGCCCACCGGTTTGCAGGCCAAACAGGGTGCCGCGGTCATACACCAAATTATATTCCACATAACGACCGCGACGGTACAGTTGGAAATCGCGTTGCGCCTTGGTATAAGCCTGATTTTGATGGCGCTGGAAAATGGGTAAGATTGCTTCTAAGTAACCATTGCCGACGGCCTGAATATATTTAAAACAGGTTTTGAAATCCCACTGATTTAAATCATCAAAGAATAGTCCGCCGACACCACGTTGTTCATCCCGATGTTTTAAATAAAAATAGTCGTCACACCATGTTTTGTGTTCTGCATAAACCGTGTCACCAAATGGCGCGCAAAGATCATGGGCTTTTTGATGCCAGGCCAACACGTCTTGATCATCTGGATAAAAGGGAGTTAAGTCAAAACCGCCACCAAACCACCACACCGGATCTTGTCCTTCAGGCTCTGCCACAAATAGACGCACATTGGCATGTGAGGTCGGAACGTTGGGATTTTTTGGATGAATCACCAAAGACACACCCAGGGCTTGTGCTTTCGCACCGGCAATTTGCGGATGACGTTCAGTTGCAGAAGCAGGTAATTTGGAAATATTGATGTGAGAAAACATCACCCCGCCTTTTTCAATCACGCTGCCATTTTGCAAAACACGTGAACGGCCGCCACCGCCTTCAGGGCGTTCCCAATCATCAATCTCAAAATGAGCAGTGCCGCCGCTCTCTAGTTCTCGTTGTTCTAAGCCTGCACAAATACGCGCTTGCAGGTCGAGGAGAAATTCGCGAACGCGTTGAATATCAGCTGAAGTTGGGTTCTGCATAGATGACCTCTATTGCCTGATTTTAAGGACTGAATACATCAAAACATAAAGTCATAAAAAAAGTAAGGGATTTTTTAACATCTTGTAAAAAATCCCTGAATACTATGATTTATAAGGCTTTGTAAAGTGAATTAGAAGTCACCTTTTTTATACATGTGTGCCATACGTTCATGTTTGGTTTTGAGATATTCTGCATTGAAGGGATTTAAGCCGACAGTGAGGGGAACACGATCAACCACATCAATACCCAGTTCTTCTAATGCAGCAATTTTTGAAGGGTTATTAGTGACCAGTTTAACTTGCTTGATCTTTAAATGCTCAAGCATGATGGTGCACATGTCATAACGTCGTGCATCGGCAGGTAAATTCAACATCAGGTTGGCGTCCACGGTATCATGTCCCTGATCTTGCAGGGCATAGGCGCGAATCTTATTGGTCAGGCCTATACCGCGACCTTCTTGGCGCAAGTATAGAACCACACCTTGACCGACGTCGTTAATCAACTTGAGAGTTGCTTGCAGCTGTGGTCCACAATCACATTTCAGTGAGGCAAAGGCATCACCGGTTAAACATTCGGAGTGAATACGAACCAGTACTGGAGCAGTAGGTGGAATATCGAGTCCTTTAGAAAGTGCGACATGTTCTTCACCGGTTTGAGGATCTTGAAATACAGTGATTTTAAATTCACCAAAAGCGGTTGGTAATCTTGAAGTTGCGACAAATTCTATAGGCACTGCTTAACCCGTCAAATAGTTCATTAATTGGCTAAAGTATAGCGTAATGCTTGGACATTGGTAGAATTGCTATGATGAAATTATGCAGAAGATTTTCTTTTTTGTATAAAGCGAACGATAATAGTTGATAAATAGTAAGATTATTCAGGATAATCTCGCTCATGAACAAACACCCAGTGTAGAGAACTGCCTCTAAACTGCATCGCTAGAAATGTGGCTGATTTAAAGGTGATACAATTCGATACTTGCTTGTCTCGAATAACCCATTTACCTAGCTTAGGATTTGCCAGGCTTTAGAAGGCTTTGCCATTTATGTTGTATACAGAAATACCGACTCATCGCCCTGTAACACCGTTGCTGGATGCGATTGATCATCCGCAACAATTACGATTGCTCGAGCGCAGCCAATTAGAAAAAGTGGCGGATGAGTTACGTCAGTACATTTTGTATGCAGCAGGACAAAGTGGCGGGCATTTTGGTGCCAATCTTGGTGTGATCGAACTGACCGTGGCTTTGCACTATTGTTTCAATACGCCGCATGACCGTTTAATCTGGGATGTGGGTCATCAGGCTTATCCGCATAAAGCCTTAACCGGTCGCCGTGAACAACTTACTACTATCCGTGCCAAAGATGGCTTGGCTGCTTTTCCATCCCGTGAAGAATCGGTATTTGATACTTTTGGAGTAGGCCATTCCTCAACAGCAATTTCTGCTGGACTGGGTATGGCGCTGGCACGCCGTTATCAAAAAGATCCGTGTGAAGTGGTTTCCATTATTGGGGATGGCGCGATGACTGCAGGTATGGCTTTTGAAGCCATGAACGATGCAGTGGCGCATAATGCGGATTTAATCGTAGTGCTGAATGACAATGACATGTCGATTTCATGCAGTACTGGCGGTTTTGCCAAGCACTTGGCTGCCATCTGGGGAAGAGGGCAATCGGTTAATATTTCAGAAACAGGAGAAGCTTTTATTCAGCCGCATCCTGAATGGTTATATAACTCGCGTTTGCACAGTGCAGCCACAGATGCCGCAGACAACTTGTTTAAAGCCATTGGTTTTGACTACTTTGGTCCTTTCGATGGACATGATGTCAATCAACTGGTCCAAGTCTTTAATGCACTGAAAAAGCGTAAAGGTCCGCGTTTAATTCATGTCTATACCAAAAAAGGCAAGGGCTTTGTGCCTGCAGAAGCAGATCAAATTAAGTATCACGCGATTAGTAAAATAAATTCAACAGCTGCCGTCAATACTGCGCCGAAATATTCGGATGTCTTTGGGCAATGGCTCTGTGATGAAGCAGCACAAGATGACCGCTTGCTCGCCATTACACCAGCCATGTGCGAAGGTTCGGGCATGGTGCGGTTTGCCAAGCAGTTCCCTGAGCGCTTCTTTGATGTCGCGATTGCAGAGCAACATGCAGTCACTTTGGCTGCCGGTATGGCATGTGAAGGTTTGAAACCGGTTGTTGCCATTTATTCGACCTTCTTGCAACGGGGTTATGACCAGCTGATTCACGATGTAGCCTTGCAGAATCTGGATGTGACTTTTGGCATCGATCGTGCCGGTTTAGTCGGTGAAGATGGCCCAACCCATGCTGGTGCTTACGATTACGCCTTTATGCGTACTGTACCGAATATGGTGGTCATGGCGCCTAAAGATGAAAATGAATGTCGCCAGATGTTACATACGGCTTATCAATACAATGGTCCTGCGGCTGTACGTTACCCGCGTGGCAATGGCGTTGGTGTGGAAATTCAACAGCAACTGACTGCTTTAGAGATTGGTAAAGCTGAAATTGTGGCCAGTTTTAATGAACAGCAGGATGAACACATTAGTGTTCTAGCATTTGGTAGCCGTGTCACTGTTGCAATTGAAGCAGCACAAGCATTGGCACAAGCACATGATGTGGGCGTTCGTGTCGTCAACATGCGCTTTGTGAAGCCTCTAGATGAACAGATGATTGCAGCACTTGCGAGCACCACCAGTTTATTTGTGACGGTTGAAGAACATGCGGTTATGGCAGGTGCGGGCAGTGCGGTAAATGAATATCTGGCTCAAGCACAAATTGTTAAACCGACTTTAAATTTGGGTTTACCCGATATTTTTATGCACCAGGCTTCACATGCACAAATGTTGCAACAGGCCGGGCTTGATGCCAAAGGTATTGAAAAATCGATTGAAATGGCTTGGCTAAAGCTTGTACAAACCGTTTCATCATGATCAATTAAATTTTAGCAACATTTTTTCCCCTAAAAGCCCTGATATTTGCTAAAATGTCAGGGCTTTTATGCATTATTCTTTATCAGTTTCTTAAATTTGTAGTGGGTGTTCAATGGAACCTATGGTGGTTATGGCTGCGCGTGCGGCTCAATTAGTTGGTCAAGAGCTTTTAAAAGCGCATCAAAATCGTCATAAACTCGATCTACAAGTCGAAGAAAAAGGGATTGATGGTCCGGTAACGCGTGTAGATCGTTATTTGGAACAGTTGACTATCGATACTCTACGTAAAAGCTATAAAAATCACAGCTTCCTTGGTGAAGAGTTTGGTATGCAAGAAGGTAATGGTCACGACGCCGACTGGTGTTGGGTGATCGATCCTTTGGACGGTACTTTAAACTTCATTAACGGTTTTCCACATTTCTGTATCTCAATTGCAGTTCAACATAAAGGCGTAACTCAACACGGTGTTATTTATGACCCTGTGAAAGATGAGCTTTTCTCTGCAAGTCGTGGCCGCGGTGCCATGATGAATCAACGTCGTATTCGCGTAAATATTAAAGACAGCTTGGACAATACCTTCGTGGGTGTAGGCCATGCTTACCGTAATAAACGTAACGGTGAAGTGGTTTCTTATGCGAAAAACCATTTTGATTCATTATTAAACGTGACTGAGGCAGGTGCACAATTCCGTCGTTCAGGTTCTGCTGCGTTAGACTTGGCTTATGTTGCTGCCGGTCGTCTTGATGGTTACTTCGAACTTGGTTTGAAACCTTGGGATATCGCTGCAGGCGAGTTACTGGTAAAAGAAGCTGGTGGTACTGTAGTGGATGCACGTGGTGGTGCCGACTCTATGGACAATGGTCAAGTCATTGCTTGCTCTATGAAAATGCTAAAACCTTTAATGCAAGCTGTCGTTCCAGCTTGGGGTGAAGCCGCAAAGTAAGACCGATTTAATCGAGTGATATGACAAAGAAAAGCTCTCCATGTGAGGGCTTTTTTATTGCCAGAGAAATTTGATCTTCATCTTTAATACGAGTTTTAATCACTTATAACGTGATTTTTGACGAAAGATGCCGCTAATTTAAAAAAATACGCTGAAAAAATAAACAAAATTAAGTTGTAAAATAGGCTGTTACTGAAAAAAACAGTATCAATTCATAATTCAATCGAAAAAAATGATTACTTTTTAAAATTATTCTGTTATTATGCCGCCACGCACTTAAATTTCCGTTCTTTACCTGAACATTATCTTCTAATCATTGTATGCGCGTTCTGTCCATAGAGAGGACATATCCTTCGCGCCCCAATCGCTTAAGCGATTCCCTTCAGGTTTGCGGCCGTAATCATATACGTGCGTTATATCCACATCGACGTTATTCGGATCGCTGCTGAATCCTAATTTTTCAGCTCTATTTGCTGTGCCGCTTTTTGCCGATGTCCATATTGTAATTTATTTAATGGAGCACCCACTTCAGGGTGAACACTCTCTATGAGCAAAACTTTTGCTGATTTTTCCCTCGATGCGTCTTTAATCCAAGCGATCGAAGGTTTAGGCTTTACTACGCCAACTCCTGTACAAGAACAAGCAATTCCAGCTGCACTTGAAGGTAAAGACCTTCTTGTATCAAGCCAAACTGGTTCTGGTAAAACTGCTGCATTCTTACTACCTACTTTAAATGCTTTAGCAAATGAAGATTCGCTTATCTCATTTAAAGACCGCATGAAAGCGGTAACTCAACCGAATATCCTAGTGATTTCTCCTACTCGTGAATTAGCACAACAAGTATGTCAAGATGCGATTGCATTGGTTCGTCATATGAAAGGTGTTCGTGTTGCTGCGATCATGGGTGGTATGCCTTTCGGTAAACAAATTCAACAATTAAAAGGTGCACAAGTTGTAGTTGCGACTCCAGGTCGTTTACTTGATCTTGTAAACCGTCGTCAACTTAAACTTGACATGGTTGATGCGTTAATCGTCGACGAAGCTGACCGTATGCTTGACTTGGGCTTCTCTGAAGACCTAGAAGCAATTGGTGAATTGGCAGCTAACCGTAAACAAACATTGATGTTCTCTGCGACTTTTGCACCACGTATTGTTACGCTTGCTGAACGCATGATGAATGATCCAATGCGTATTGCGATCGAAACTGGTCACTCTACCAACACCGATATCACTCAGACCCTTCACTGGACTGATGGTTTCGAACACAAGAAAAAATTGTTAACTCACTGGTTATCTGATGAGTCTGTAGATCAAGCTGTCGTGTTTGCTTCTACTCAAGAAGATACAGACATGCTGGCTGAAGAACTTGCTGAAGCAGGTCTATCAGTTGTCGCACTTCATGGTGCAATGCCACAGACTGTACGTAACCGTCGTCTACGCAGCATCCGTGAAGGCCGTGCAAAGATCTTAGTTGCGACTGACGTTGCTGCTCGTGGTCTTGACGTACCAACAATTTCTCACGTAATTAACTTCGGTCTTCCGATGAAAAACGAAGACTATGTACACCGTATCGGTCGTACAGGTCGTGCGGGCCGTACTGGTAACGCGATTACATTAGCGACTTACCGTGAGCGCGGTAAAATCCGTGCGCTTGAAGACTTCCTAGATGCACGTTTGAACGTGTCTGAAATTGAAGGTCTTGAGCCATCTCCACCTCCTGCACGCGGTGCTCGTGATGGCGGCGGTCGTGATGGTGGTGGTCGTGGTCGTGGCGGGTTT
>NZ_SJNZ01000043.1 GCF_004331155.1 Acinetobacter terrestris | reverse complement strand
TCTGTCCAACATGGTGTACTTTAGCAAGTTGCTCAAAATCCTGTCGCACGACGGGTTTAATAAGCTGATGAAATACGGTATTCTGATGTGACAAAACCTGAATCCTGGTCGTTAAAGTGTTTGTTTGCACTCATATTTTAACGATTTGGACTCAGGTTTTTTATTTAAATCAAACTATGGGACAGCAGTGGCCTAAGCCCGCTTTTTTATTACATGAATTTTAGTCTTGCTCGGTATAAGGATTATCAAATCCCAACTTGGCCAAAATTTTAATTTCCAAAGCTTCCATTTCCTCAGCGTCGGCTTCGGAAGTTTCATGGTCATAGCCCATTAAGTGCAATACACCATGAACCAGCATATGGGTGAAATGCTCAATCGGGGTTTTGCTTTGATCAATCGCTTCTTGCAAAACCACAGGAATACAAATCACCAAATCACCCATCGGCCATGCATCAAGCATGGGTAAAACCTCTTCTGGAATATCACTGGGGAAAGACAAGACATTGGTCGGTTTGTCTTTTTGGCGATATTCCAGATTCAATTTATGGCTTTCATCATGATCGACACAGGCAATCCCGATTTCGCAGTCTTGATTGACATCGATATAACGAAGTGCTGTTTCAATCACTTTCTTGATATAAGCACGTTTCAGCACAAGCTCGGGAGCTTGAAAGTCTTGTTGGAGCGAGAGACTAAGTTTCAAAATGAATCCTTAAATAATCTTAGTCCTGGGCATCGGCAGCGGCATCATTTTCAGCAATCATGGCTTCCTGACGCGCTTTGCGTTCTGCACGTGCTTCAGCACTAAGACGGTGTTGTTCACTGTCCCATCCTTCATAGGCTTCGACAATTTTTTGTACCAGCTGATGACGAACCACGTCACGGGAATGGAAACGAGTGATATGAATTTCAGCAATTGGCTCAAGCACGCGTAAACAATGCGCCAGGCCAGATTGTTGACCACGCGGCAAATCGACCTGGGTAATGTCACCGGTAATCACCGCACGTGAACCAAAACCTAAACGGGTCAGGAACATTTTCATCTGTTCAGGCGTGGTGTTTTGCGCTTCATCTAAAATCACGAAAGAATGATTGAGGGTACGACCACGCATATAGGCGAGGGGCGCAACTTCAATCACCTGACGTTCAATCAGTTTGGCGACTTTTTCAAAGCCGAGCATTTCATACAAGGCGTCGTAAAGCGGGCGCAAATACGGATCAATTTTCTGGCTTAAATCACCCGGCAGGAAACCCAGTTTTTCACCGGCTTCAACCGCAGGACGAACCAGCAGAATACGCTGGATTTCATTGCGTTCTAGCATATCGACTGCGGCTGCCACAGCAAGATACGTTTTACCAGTACCTGCAGGACCAATACCAAATGAAATGTCGCTTTGCAAAATACGCTGTACATAGCGTTTTTGATTCGCGCCACGCGGGTTAATCCGGCCTTTACGGGTCTGTAACCAGACATCATCCAGACCTGTATGTTCCTGATCTGGATCAATCTGTAACTCACGATCCGTCTGACTGCCCTGAATCATCAGATGCAAGGTGTCAGCACTAATTTGCTGGGAAATTTCAGTTTCTTCATACAGACGCATCAAGAGGCTTTCGGCCCTCTCTACTGCATCGATATCCCCATCGATGTAAAAGGCATCACCTCGATGGGAAATTTTGACATCTAAACGTTGTTCGATTTGTTTCAAGTGACCGTTATAAGCACCGAGCATGCCTTTTAAACGCTCCATCGAAACACCAGGAAAATTTACTGTACGTCGAATCGCTGCAGTCAAGAGAATTCCTTATAAAATGGTCTAACTGATCACCTTACATTACGCCACGTCAGGCTCAAGATTCAAGAGCTCACCGTAAACAAAATTTAAAGTTTTAATTTCAGTAATCTCAATTTCTGCAAAACGCCCAACCCAAGCGGGATCGCCAATGAAGGACACGTAACGGGTGTTATCGGCCGTACCCACCAACAGGTTTGGATCCTTGTCAGAAACGTTTTCAATCAGGACGCGTTGAATTGTTCCGAGCATGGCATCTGTTTTATCAATGCTTGAGCGCTTGATCCATTTTTGCACTTTGCCAAGACGTTCTTTTTTCACATCTTCCGGGGTGCTGTCTGGTAATTCAGATGCTGGCGTACCTGGACGTTTTGAATAGATGAAACTATATGAATGGTCAAAATCCAGATCTTGAATGAATTGATAAGTCTCTTCGAAGTGTTCATCGGTTTCACCGGGGAAACCAATAATAAAGTCACTTGATAAATGCATATCAGGGCGGACTGCACGTAACTTTTTAATCTTCTCGATATACACGTCGATGGTGTGGTTGCGCTTCATGGCTTTCAATACATCGTTTGAACCACTTTGTACTGGCAAATGCAGATGTGAAACCATTTGTGGCAAGTCACGATAACATTGAATCAGGTTATCATTAAATTCAAGCGGATGTGAAGTGGTATAACGCAAACGACCAATGCCCGGAATTTCAGCGACTAAACGCAGTAAATCTGCAAAGGTACAGATATTGCCTTCGAAAGTTTCACCACGGTAGCCATTTACGTTCTGGCCGAGAAGTGAAATTTCACGTACGCCTTTTTCAGCCAAACCTGCAATTTCAGCCAGCACGTCATCAAGTGGACGAGAAACTTCCTCACCACGGGTATAAGGCACCACGCAGAAAGAACAGTATTTTGAACAGCCTTCCATAATCGAAACAAAAGCTTTGTGACCTTCAACACGCGGTTCAGGTAAAAAGTCGAATTTTTCGATGTCGGGGAAAGAAATATCCACCAGCTTGATTTTATCTTTTTTGGGTTTCTCAATTTGGTCGCTATGCTGATCCAGCATTTGCGGCAAACGGTGCAAGGTTTGTGGACCGAATACCATGTCGACATAAGGTGCACGTTTTTGAATGTTGTCACCTTCCTGCGAAGCTACACAACCACCCACGCCAATCACCAGATCCGGATTTTTTTCTTTCAGTTTGCGCCAGCGACCCAGTTCAGAGAAGACTTTTTCTTGAGCCTTTTCACGAATCGAACAGGTATTCATCAGCAGAATATCGGCTTCTTTCGGATCGGTCGTTAACACATAACCGTGTGAGTCGCCTAAAAGGTCTGCCATACGATGACTGTCATACTCATTCATCTGACACCCTTGCGTTTCGATATACAGTTTTTTCACTGAAGCATCGTCGGCTGGGGTGTGCTGTGGCTGGGTAACAGTGTTTTCTGAAGCAGCTTGGGCACTATTTGGAATGAAGGTTTGAACCGTCATGTAGGCTCCTAAAGGATAAATCGAAGAAACCACAATTTAAGATTTCCCGTGCTTTGGGTCGGGCCAGCAGTTTTTCTTTTTCCATTTCAATTGTTAATTGAAACTTATTCAAGAAGATCATGCGGGCTTAATCTTTTAAAAACTGTGATTTGAATAGAAGAAAGGCGCATATTTTAGCAGGAATCGGGGAGAAACTTGTAGATATAAATAAACTGACAAGAAGATTGATTTATGGAGTAAAAATGATTGAAAATTAATATTGTCTAATCATAAGGTTACATAACAGAACAGTAGAGTAGTTTAATAATAATTAAACTACTTAAAAATGATTAGGTGCGACCAAGGCAATACTAAATGACGGAAGGTAAGCATATGTTTAATCGGGTAATCAATAAAAAATATTATAAAATGCTTGCTTTAGGTTTGGCATCAACAGGTTTCGTTTCTATTACGCATGCGGCAGATGAGCAATTCAATGCTGCCTTACAAGCGGCGAATGCTGGAAATATTGGATTATTACAGCAATACCAGGCCTCAATGCAAAATGATGTACTCGGCTATTACCCTGAATATTGGTCACTGAACGCGAATTTATCTGCACAACCTTCCACTAATATTGTTAATTTCGCACAGCGCTATCCGCAATCTGCCATGGCTGAAAAATTGGCTGCGGATTATGTCGAAGAAAAAGTAAAACAAGCCGATTTTGCAACCGCGCAACCGGTTTTGCAGTATGTCACCAATGCCGATCAGGCCGAAAGCTGTGCAGTGGCACAGGTTCGCGCTAAATCAGGCGATCCGCTGGTCTTTGCCGAGTATAAGGATGTTTGGCTGACCACCAATTCACAACCTGAATCCTGTACCGGTTTAGGACGCATGATGCTTTCCAGCCCACTCATGACCGAGCAGGATAGACAGCAACGTCTATGGGGACAGCTGCGCGCCGGTCAATCCGGTCAGGCTTTGGCTACAGCACAGACCTTGGGCATGAGTTTGTCGCTCGCGCAGCTCAATCAAATTCAAGCCAATCCTCTAAATTACTTATGGTCTGCGCCTAAGGCATCAACTGTTGATCATGCCTATTTGGTTTTTGCAATGGGGCGTTTAGCAGATAGTGACTTAAATTCCGCCATGTCTGCAGTAAAACGCGCCGCTGAAGGCACACCGCTGCAAGTGCAAAAAGCGTTATATCGGGCTGTGGGCTATATTGGTGGTACCACGGTAATGAAAAATAACTTTAACCGTGAAGTGCTGAATTATTTAAATGCCAGTTATGGACTGCCATTCAGCTCAGAAGAAGCAGAAATTTATGCGCGCCAGGCCATTCGTTTCAGTAGCTGGGAAAGTTTGATTCGTGCCATTGATGCCATGAGCGTGACGCAAAAACAGGAAGACCGTTGGCAATATTGGCTGGCACGCGCATCAGAACAGCGCGGCGATGCCAGCTCTAAACGTACTGCACAGGAAATCTTTAAAAAATTGGCGCAAGGGGATGATTACCATAATTTATTGGCCAAAGATAAACTGGGGCAGAGCTACAACAATATTCCAAATAATGTTCAGCCCACCAATAGTGATGTACAGCGCTTAAGTCAGGATATTCATTTTAGCCGTGCTTTTGCCTTACGCCGTGTCAATGCACCGGATAATTATATTAATCGCGAATGGAACTGGGCGGTGCGTCAGGCCTACTTAAAGCATGATGATGGTTTGCTGCTTGCTGCAGCGAAACGTGCCACAGATATGGGCTGGTATGACCGGGCAATCTATGCGGCCGATCGTACTGAAAACAAGCATAATTATTCATACCGTTATGCCATGCCGCACCAGAATTATGTGGTGAGCCATAGTCGCAATGCCGGGATCGATCCTGCTTGGGCCTATGGACTAATGCGTCAAGAAAGCCGTTTTAATACTGGTGCACGTTCACATGTGGGTGCAGGCGGTTTAATGCAGATTATGCCGGATACCGCAAAACTGGTGGCACGTCAGATGGGTGAAACCTATAACCCGGCCGCACTGTCTGATATGAATACCAATATTCGTTATGGCACTTTCTATTTATCCATGATTCAAAGCCAGTTGAGCAGTAGCCCCGTTCTGGCCACAGCAGGTTATAACGCAGGTCCAAACCGGGCGCGTCGCTGGCAACCCGACTCTCAATCTATTGCTGCGGATCAATATACCGAAAGCATTCCATTGACTGAAACCCGTGATTATGTGAAACATGTCATGACCAACGCAACGCATTACGGGGTATTGCTTGGTCAAGGTGCGCAATCCATTGAAAAAAGAATGAATGTCATTCCATTGAGAATAAATCCTTAAATTTTAATTTTTGTTGATGGGGTTTGAGTTATTAATGATTGTTTTTGACTACACACCAGTTTTAACCCGATTAGCACTGTTCGTCGTGAGCGGTGCAGGGCTGGGGCTGTGTTCATCTCATGTTTTTGCAGCGCCAGTACAAGGTTATGTGATGGTGGTACAAATGACGCCTGCGGTGTGTATGCTGGATAATCAAAAATCAAAAAAACGAAAATGTTTAGAGGGCTATGCACTTAATATTTCAGGGTTATTGCCTGAAACGGCCGAATCGGAGTGCAGAACGGCAGCTTCGGCAGTCTTATCACCCTTACAAACTAAGGTCGTGGCGCGCGTCATGCCGGATGAAAATGCGCGAATTCAACTCTGGCATGCAATTGGCGGTTGTGTACCCATGAATGCAAGTCAATATTTTCGTACTGTCATTAATTATGCAGAACGTCTAAAAGTGCCGACTGAATTGACCAGCCCTGAAAACCGGACTATGCATCTGACCAATCTTCGCTTGCAGTTCTTGCGTTTAAATCCGGCGATGCCTGCAGGTGCGATTAAGTTTAATTGCACGGCTGTGAAGGGAACGCCTATTCTGACAGAAGTCAAACTTTGCTATAAACCGAATGGGCAGTACAAACAGTGTTCAACAGCAGTTGAAACCAATTGTCCAAATTCATTTACCATAAAAGGTTCTTACTAAGCTTTTTGGCATATTTTATTTATATTTCCTATCAGACTTTTGTTGAAGTTCTATCTCTTTTGCATGCATCGGGCCAATGATTGGAGTACAATCTTTGGCGTTTATGATTATTAGATTAAATGGACTAACTATTTAATCGCATTGACTATCCTCAATTGGAGATAATTAGATGAAGCAAGCCGTTCGTGTTGCCGTTACTGGTGCTGCAGGTCAAATTGGTTATAGCTTACTATTCCGTATCGCAAGCGGCGAGATGCTAGGTAAAGATCAACCGGTTATTTTACAATTGTTAGAAGTTCCTTTTGAGAAAGCTCAACAAGCGCTTAAAGGCGTGATGATGGAACTTCAAGACTGCGCATTTCCTCTTTTAGAAGACATGATTGGTACTGATGATCCAAAAGTAGCATTCAAAGATGCTGATTACGCGTTATTGGTTGGTTCACGTCCACGTGGTCCTGGTATGGAACGTGCTGACTTGTTGAAAGTGAACGGTGAAATCTTCATCGGTCAAGGTCAAGCATTAAACGAAGTTGCTAGCCGTGACGTTAAAGTACTTGTTGTAGGTAACCCTGCAAACACGAATGCTTACATCGCAATGAACTCTGCTCCAGATCTTCCTGCGAAAAACTTCACTGCAATGTTACGTCTTGACCACAACCGTGCGGCATCTCAAATTGCTGCTAAAACGGGTAAAGCGGTTAAAGACATCAAAAATCTTACAGTTTGGGGTAACCACTCTCCAACAATGTATGCTGACTACCGTTTTGCAACAATCAACGGTGAAAGCGTTAAAGACATGATCAACGACCAAGAATGGAATGCTAACGTATTCCTTCCTACTGTTGGTAAACGTGGTGCTGCGATCATCGAAGCACGTGGTTTGTCTTCTGCTGCTTCTGCTGCAAATGCTGCAATCGACCATATGCGCGATTGGGCTCTTGGCACAAATGGCGAATGGGTAACGATGGGTATTCCTTCTGACGGTTCTTATGGTATTCCAGAAGGCGTAATGTTCGGTTTCCCTGTAACCACTGAAAACGGTGAATACAAAATCGTTCAAGGTCTTGAAATCGACGAATTCAGCCGTGAACGTATCAACGTTACGTTGAATGAACTTGAAGAAGAGCGCGCAGCAATTGCTGACATGCTTAAATAATTTGATCTGAAAAGATTAAGTTGAAAAGGCACTCCATTTGGGGTGCTTTTTTTATGCCTGTCACTTTAATTGAACAAAAAATAACATGCTGTGAAGGAGAGACAACTGAGTTTTGATTATGAGCCATCTAAGGTAGAAACAAGATTAAATTATAGATAAAAAGATGGAGGTTAGTCCGATGTTAGAGCAACGCCCCACTTTCGAACTTTTCTTTGAACAATTGGGTCTGGATTCAAGCCCGGAAGCCATTGATGAGTTTATTCGCACCCATCAAATTGGTATGGATGTGCCTCTACATAAAGCACCGTTCTGGAGCAAATCACAGCATGACTTTCTGATCGGTCATTGGAAGGAAGATGATGACTGGGCCATTTTTGTCGATGTGCTAAATGAACAATTGCACATTGAAGCAGAGGGTTCGGGTTCTTGCGATATGCCGCCTGCTCATAAATCAACTTAAAAATTTTGATCTCAACACACTCATAATTTAACGCTACGATGGAGTTTACTTATGCTTATGGAACAACAGTTAACTTTAGAACTATTATTTGAACAATTGGGTTTGCCTGCAGATGAAGCTGCGATTGAACAGTTTGTTAAAGCTCACCAGTTACCGGCTGAAGTGATTTTGCCAGATGCAGATTTTTGGAGTGAAGGCCAAAGTGCCTTTTTACGTGAGCACTGGCATCAAGATGATGAGTGGATTGTGGTTATTGACAAGCTGAATCAGCTGTTGCATGTGGAAAGCGACAAGCTTGCTGCACAATAAGTTTTAAACAGATTAGGCTCTTCAACCGGGTCTAATTTTTTGCTACAAAAAAATACAACAAGCACGAGGTGAAAGCTGGGATTTGTGCGGCTATTCTTATAACTTGATAGCTTAATAATGATAAAAGTTATCGAGGAGAACAGCATGTTTGATCAGCAACCCACATTGGAACTCTTGTTTGAACAATTGGGTCTCGACCCAAGCCAGGAAGCAATCGATCAGTTTATAGAAACCCATCAATTGACCATGGATATTCCTTTGCATCACGCTCCATTCTGGACACATGCACAACATGATTTCCTGATCAGTCACTGGAAAAAAGACGATGAATGGGCAATGGTAGTAGATATCTTAAATGAGCAATTGCATACGCAACATCGAGTTTCAGCATCGTTTAATTCGTAAACACAAATTGAAACAACAAACCTAGTTTTATTGCTAGGTTTTTTTATCAATATCTTATAAGTTAATTGAATAATAAATGACAATTTTACGAATAAGGAGTTTGCAATGATGAGTAATAAACCGTCCTTAGAATTATTGTTTTCGCAATTGGGATTGGCCAATAGCCCTGCAGCCATTGAGCTCTTTATACGTACCCATCAACTACCCGCAAATCAAAATTTACATGATGCGCCTTTTTGGAATAAGTCTCAGCGTGAATTTCTGATCCGTTATCTGGTTGAAGATGCCGATGAATGGGTGATCTGGATTGATGAGCTTAATCAGCAATTGCATATGAACGCCAATAAATCAAAAATGGCTTACAGTTAGAATAAATATTCTTAAAAAATACGGGGATATAAAAAACTCTCCATTTCGGAGAGTTTTTTATTTTCTGCAATTAGTGCATTTTGCTTTGTAGCAGTTTCATAAACCAGAGTTCTTCACGTACAGGTCTAAACGCAGGATGTTTCTGTAACAGTTCTAAATCGAAGTCAGCGGACTTGCTGTATTTAGTCAACCAGTGTCGAGTTAAGGCGACTTGATTTTTAGACACAGAGGCATAGGCAAGGAAAAAATAGATGTCGCTGTGTTCATGTTGAGAAAGCGGTTTTAAAATCTGTTGGGTAATTAAAGCAAAACGCTGTTCCTTGGTAATTTCGAAATACAGCATATAGGCCTTGGCCAGATGTAAAGACAGATTCAAATACAAACGCATTGGCATTTCTTCATATTCAATCCGGGCCTGCTCTAACAGGACCACGGCTTCTTGCAGAAAATGAATCTGTTCTTGACGTGAATGGCTAATCACCACCAGTTGTAAGCGCAAGTCAGCACGTTCTAAAGCGAGATCAGGCGTATTGTTTTCCAAATACAATTGATCCGTCTCACCGATACGCTCGATAATTTTTTTTGTATTTTCCAACATTAGCCAATACCTCATTGATGAATAATCAGTATATAGGGGCAAAACCCGGGATTTAAAGTTAAATGCAGCTTGCTGATCTTATAATAAACAATTAGAACAAGACATTAGCACTACGTAACCATGCTGTAATTGATAAACGTTGATGCTTGGCTTTAATCACTTCATGTAATAAATCGCTTTGGAACATTGCGATACGATTTGGTTTAGGCTGAATGGTATGCCATTGCCCGTTTTTGTCCTGTAAATGCAGTTCTCCACCCCAGTCATCTTGCCAATCTTCATGTAAATAATAAACCGTAGAAATAATACGGCCATTTTTCCCCTGTGGATTGTCACGATGCAAAGCGTAATATTCTCCCGCGTTATAGCAGGCAAAATGTGCTTCGACTTCTTTTATGCCTAAATAAAAATTACGGTTTAATAATTCAGAAATTTCTTTAAGGGTTTCAATGTGATGTTTTGCAATTTCAAATTCGTCACTAATCCATAAAATATGGTCACTGCGAATGTTATTGACCACGCCGCTTTGAATGGCTGCATCGCGAAAACGGTTTGAATTAGAAGTACATTCTTCAACTAAAGCATGTACATAGTCTTGAGGGTAGGCATTGTCAATAAGAGTAAAACCATGTTGATCTAAATCTTCAACAATTTGATCAACATTCCATGACTTTGGGAGGTGAATTGCATCCATACACATATACTCAAATACAATCTGGAGAAAGGTGGCGTATTCTAGAGCAAGATATCCTTCGGAATGAAACATTTTTTCATGCTAAAATGTCCGTTGATTATAGGAATTAAAGAAACATGAATTACCGTCACCATTTCCATGCAGGCAACTTTGCCGATGTTATGAAGCATGTGTTATTGCTTCAACTTTTAGCACGTTTAAATGCCAAAGATAAACCATATCGCTATATCGATACGCATGGTGGTGCAGGTAAATACGATTTATCTACCTCTGCTGCACAAAAATCAGGTGAGTTTTTAAACGGTATTCATCGTTTGGTAAAACTTGATGATTCAATTATTCGCAATGCCCCAGAAGGCGTGAAGCAATATCTTAAAGTGGTTGAAGATATGCGTGCCGCTTCAGGCAAAGGTGCATATCCAGGTTCACCTTGGTTTGCATTAGAAGGGATGCGCGATATTGATAAAGCGACCATCTTTGAAATGCAAAAAGAAGTTTTTCAAGAATTATATTTCAATATTCGTGACCGCCGTGCAGGTCTGCATGAACGTGATGCCTATGAAGGTTTGTTAGGGGTTATTCCACCGAAAGAAAAACGCGGTTTGGTGATGATTGATCCTCCTTACGAATTAGAACGTAAAGATTTCCCTCAATTGGTAGAATTGTTGGCGACTGCGCACAAAAAATGGCCGACAGGTTGTTTTGCCGTTTGGTATCCAATTAAAGACCGCGCCATGATTGATCGTTTTGAAAAGAAAATGATGAAAACCGGTATTCGCCGTCAATTGGTGTGTGAAATTTGTGTATGGCCAGATGACACCCCGGTGGGTTTAAATGGTTGTGGTTTGCTCGTGATTAATCCACCTTGGAAATTCTCGCAGGATGCAGATGAAGCACTACAGTGGTTATTCCCGCATTTACGTATGAGTGAAAATGGCGGACATGCCGCTGTGCGCTGGTTGGTTGGTGAATAAGTTATACCTTTAAGAGAGATACGGCTACAGTTAGGAACGACAAGAATGACAAGTATAAATAAACCTGAAAGTGAATCTTCTACCCGTGATGAGCATGGTTTCGATGGCATCACTTTTGAAGTAGAAGAAGAAGAGCAGACCCATGAGGGACAAAAGGTGAAACGTCGTGGCATCTACCTGTGGCCGAATCTGATCACGACAGCAGCTTTGCTGTCGGGGTTTTACTCTATTATTGCCAGCATGAATGGTGATTTTACCCAGGCAATTTACGCTATTTTTCTTGCAGCGTTGTTAGATGGTCTAGATGGTCGGGTTGCTCGTGCGATTGGCGCACAAAGTGCTTTTGGCGAACAATATGACTCTTTATCTGACTTGTTGGCGTTTGGTGTAGCACCGGCAATTCTAATGTATAGCTGGAGCTTGCATGATTTAGGTCGTATCGGTCTGGCATGTTGTTTTGTCTATACTGCCTGTGCAGCATTCCGTTTAGCCCGTTTCAATGTACAAATTGGTGTGGTCGATAAACGCTACTTTATTGGTGTGGCAAGTCCGTTGGCTGCCATTTTGATCATTACCCTGGTTTGGGTAGGACGTGACTTTCCTACAATTTTTGATTTGCGTGAAGTCGGTATTCAAATCATCAATGCCGTGCTCATTGTCGCGGTAGGTCTGTTGATGATCTCGAATATTAAATATTATTCATTTAAAACATTTGATCGTAAACGCGTGCCTTTTGCGGTGTTGCCGATTGCCGTATTCATCTTTGCCGCGATTACTTATAATATTCCAGTAGGTATTTTAGTGATTTCTATTATCTACGCACTTTCTGGTTTCGTAACCACATTTATGGCCCGAAAAAACACCTCTATATAAAAATGAGACCTCTATAGCGAAAATAAAAAGGAGCAGGATATGCAGTTGTTTCAAGATTTATTTGACCAGTCTAAACAACTCAATCAGGCTCCATCTCAGGCGCAGTTGGCTTATCATGCGCAAAAAGGGCGCTATAAAATTATTCATCAAGGCTTGATGATTCCGAATTTGCCTGCACCCTTACATTATTTAAATTTTCTGAGCGTGATTGGCCAGCCCAATGCGCCCATGCTCCGTAATGAAAGTGCCATTCATTCTACTGCTTTAGATACAGCGACTATTATTGCCAGCGTCAGCCCACATATGAGAGGACAATTAAATTCCTACTCTGTTGAAAAAGAATGTCAGTTTAAAAAAGAATATTTCAAATTTGCCGATCGGGAACTGATTTCAGGACATTTCCCGCATTTTCGGATTCAGCGTGAAGATAAAGAACTGAGTTTTGATTTATTGGTAACCACCAGCAATATCATTTCTTATTTCACAAAATTACGCATGGGCTTGGCAGATCATTGGTCTGCATTGTGTCAATGTGAAGGTCAGATTATTTATAAAGATCAGCAATTCGAAATTCAGCAAATGGGCTGTTTCGAATATGCACGCGCCGTTAATTTTTCCTATTTGCCCTTAGCATTTTTTACTTATCAAATTATCAATCTGGAAAATAATCGTCAGCTTTTGTTAGCGCAAATTCGTGACCCTTTTAATAGCATTGTTCAGTCACGTTTGTATTTACGCGATGCCAAGACAGGCGTGGCACAAATGTTTGACGATAATGTCCGTTTTAAAGTTCATCGGGTTTATCCGAAAGTTAAAACCCCGAATGGACAATACATGTATTTGCCGCGTGAGTTTGAATGGGGCTATGAAGGAAAAGATGGCACCTGTATTTCGGTTCAAGCCCAGAGTCGTGGAGATTTTAAATTTGGTTTGGCTGCAGGCTATGTGGGTAGCTTTAAATATCAAATCCAAATCAATCATCATGACGAAATAGGTGAAAGTGG
This sequence comes from Acinetobacter terrestris, assembly GCF_004331155.1. Taxonomy (GTDB): domain Bacteria; phylum Pseudomonadota; class Gammaproteobacteria; order Pseudomonadales; family Moraxellaceae; genus Acinetobacter; species Acinetobacter terrestris. The sequence continues at coordinate 614 of NZ_SJNZ01000043.1, read as the reverse complement.
CTACTGTGAATATATCGATTGCCGTTCATTAAACTGGCAGGAAAAAGATAAAGAAGAAAAAATGCGGGACAAATTAGTTAATACAGTACCTTTTGCGTGCAAAAAATAAGAAAAGTGCTGCATTTTGCAGAATAAATAAACAGTCGAAAGATTATTGGTAAAATAATGCGGAAAAGGGGTTGCAGCTGCCCTGAAATACTGTAGAATGCACATCCATCGGCGGTGATGTTGATTAAAACTTGTTGAGAAACAAGGATTTAGCCTGAAGGGTAAAATCTGGAAGTCTTGAAGAGGTTTGGAAATAATCAACAAAACCTGTTGACTATTCTTGTAAAGAGAGTAGTATAGCCGACCTAGCTTGCTGGTGACGAATCAGCAAGAAGATCATTAAGAGATTATGAAGAACAACTTGTGTGGATTTTTACTGGTTGATCGATCGAAATTATTTTCATTGATTGATGGTAGAAATGACTCGAAGTTTATTTGAGAAATATTTGTCAGAAAATTGATGAGCCAAGATTGGTGCCCTTTAAGGCACTAAGCAATATTAAACTGAAGAGTTTGATCATGGCTCAGATTGAACGCTGGCGGCAGGCTTAACACATGCAAGTCGA
>NZ_SJNZ01000042.1 GCF_004331155.1 Acinetobacter terrestris | reverse complement strand
CCTGATCAGCAGTATGGCGTGTGTGCTGACTTGGCGAATACAGCGTTCTGAAGATGAACAAAATCAGAAAATTCGTATATTTCTGGCCCGTCTTTCAGGCCGACAGCAGAAGAGAGGTAAGTTGGAAAGTGCACCTGCAATATTGGCAGGACTTTCGATTTTACTGAACACTCTTCAACTGCTCTCAGAATATTCAATAGATGAACTGAATGAAATCGCAACAATTGCATTAGGTACCTAAAGATGTGTAGATACCTATGCCTAAAAGGAGAGGGAACACAAGAAGCAGTAATTAATGCGCCTCATCCCAATTCATGCCTTTACCGACTTCCACAATTAAAGGTACTGAAAGTTTCACCACGGATTGCATCACTTCAGCCAGTCTCGGTGCCAGTTCATCAGCAATGTCGGCATCGACTTCAAATACCAATTCATCGTGTACTTGCAGTAGCATTTTGGCTTGGTCTTTCGGTAGCATTTTATCTACTTCAACCATCGCCATTTTAATGATGTCGGCGGCACTGCCTTGAAGCGGTGCATTGATGGCTGCACGTTCAGCACCTTTACGCACCATCATATTACGGGCGTCGATATCAGGCGTATATAAACGGCGACCAAAAATGGTTTCGACAAAACCCTGTTCCAAAGCAATCTGACGTGTACGTTGCATGTATTCGTAAATACCCGGATAACGGTGAAAATATTGTTTGATATAGTCTTGTGATTCCTGGCGGGTAAAGCCCAGTTGACGAATCAGGCCAAATTCCGACATACCATATAGAAGTCCGAAATTGACGGCTTTGGCTTGACGACGCTGGTCATTGGTCACATCTTCCAGCGCAATGCCCAATACTTCAGCGGCTGTACGGCGATGCACGTCTTGGCCATGCTTAAAGGCATCGACCAAAGCTTCATCTTGGGAAAGATGCGCCATTAAACGCAGTTCAATTTGTGAGTAATCGGCTGCCAGCAAGACCCGGCCTTCAGGCGCAATAAAAGCTTTACGAATTTGACGGCCAATTTCGGCACGAATCGGAATATTTTGCAGGTTAGGATCGGTTGAAGATAAACGCCCGGTTGCGGTTAAAGCCTGATGGTAACTGGTATGCACACGTCCGCTGTCATTGTTGGCCTGTTTTTGCAGGCCATCGGTATAGGTACTTTTCAGTTTAGACAGACCGCGGTATTCCAAAATTAAAGCGGTGATGGGATGGTCAATTTTTTCCAGAATACTTTCACTGGTACTGTATTGTCCGGTCGCGGTTTTTTTGCCGCCTTTCAGTCCCAGTTTATCAAATAAAATTTCACCGACCTGTTTCGGTGAGCTGACATTAAAGCTCTGTCCCGCCATTTCAATAATCTGGCTCTCCAGATTTTGAATGGTATTGGAAAAATCTACACTCAATTGATCGAGAAATTTCAGATCCAGCTCGATACCGTTTTCTTCCATCATGGTCAGAACACGGGCAACCGGCATTTCAATATTATGCAAAATACCATCAAGTTCAGGCACGGCTTTTAATTTTTTAGACAGCACTTCATAGAGACGATAGGTCACATGCGCATCTTCAGCAGCATAATGCGCGGCTGTTTCAATCTCGATTTGATTAAAGGTTTTCTGTTTAACCCCTTTGCCGGCAACCTGTTCAAAGGTGGTGGTCAAATGACTTAAATAGACTCGCGCCACATCATCCATGCCGTGACGTGTTGCTACAGAGTTTAAAACGTAGGAAGCAAGCATAGTATCGAAATACCAACCCTGTAATTCAATGCCGTGATTTTGCAAGATATGAGCATCATATTTTAAATGATGGCCAATTTTTTCAATGCTAGCATCTTCTAGAATGGGTTTGATTTGCGCAAGGATGGTTTCACGATTCAGCTGTTCAGGTGCACCTTCATAGTCATGTGCAAGCGGAATGTAGTAGGCATCATTGGCATCAAAAGCCACTGAAAAACCGACCATCTCGGCAATACGATAATCCAGGCTGGTGGTTTCGGTATCAAAGGCAAAGCGTTTTTCGCGACTTAAGCGTTGGAAAAGTTGCTCCCAGTCTGGCTGAGTTAAAATAGTATGATAAGTGGCTTTACCCAATTGATCATCAACACTGCTCAGCTCTGCCTCATCTTCGGTATTAATTACCACTGCAGTATCTACAGAAGTTTCAATTCCCTTGGATGCCTGTTTATAAGCTGAATTATTCGGATTATTGGGATGGTCTAAAGACTGTAACTGATTGCGGAATTCAAGTTCCGTATACAAGCGGCGTAGTTCTTCGACATTTGGGTCAAGCACTTTAAGATCTTCATAAGTAAGCCCCATATCAAGGTCACAGACAATACTCGCCAACTGATGATCGAGAGTAATGCCTTCGACATTGTCTTTAATACTTTGGCCGACTTTACCTTTGATTTTATCGACATTCTCTAAAATGCCACCAATGGAACCATATTCGTTCAAAAGTTTAGCGGCAGTTTTTGCACCCACGCCGGGTACGCCACGAATGCCATCCGAGGCATCGCCCATTAGGGTTAAATAATCGATAATTTGATTCGGCCACACCCCGAATTTCTCAAACACACCATCGACATCCATTGGCTTGTCTTTAAAGCTGTCTTCCAGGGTCACTTTGTCAGTGACCAACTGCGCCATATCTTTATCGCCAGTGGAAATGAGGACCTGATAACCGGCTTTCTCAGCACGTTTAGCCAGTGTCCCGATCACGTCATCTGCTTCAGCACCCGGAAGGGTGTGCAAAGGAATTCCCAAAGCCCGGATCAGGTTGTGAAGGTAGGGAATCTGCTGAGAAAGCTCATCCGGCATACTTGGACGGTCACCTTTATAAATCGATGAAAGCGCATGACGGAAAGTTGGCTCAGGCGTATCAAAAATCACCGCCATATGGGTCGGTTGAATCCGACGCATCAACTTTTGAATCGCAGAAATGGCACCACGAATTGCGTTGGTCTGTAAACCAGTCGAAGTGGTTAGTGGTGGCAGTGCATGGTACGCACGAAATAAAAAATATGAGCCATCGACCAAAACAAATGGTGGCATTGAAAGATTCCTAATTCAAATATCGAGCTTATTGTACGTGATTTTGCACATGAACATAGACACATCATCAAACAAGCGTGTTACCGAATATCTGATGAATGCTTAAAAATCAAAGTCCGAGCTGATGTATGATCAAGTCAAAAGGATTGAGATAAAGAAAAGATGCGCAAAGGGCAGAGCGAAATCCGGATGATTTGGCTGATGGTATTGATTATTGTCGGAGTGGGATCTTGGTTTTTAGATGTACGCGTATTCACGTATTTATGTGGCTTGGCCTTTGTCATGAGCGTGATGCAATATGTCGATGCCATCCAGATACCCGCAGTGAAAATTGCTGCAGAAACAAATCTTTCAGTTCAAGAAACCTCTAAAGTTCCTTTATATCTTTCCTCAATTGTTGCCCTTGTCGGTGGTGCAATGGAATGGAGTTTTGTCGTGGGTCTTGGCATCACGGCGTGGATTTTTTTCTTTCTGAGATGGTTGCGCCGTTTAGAAGGTTTATTAAACCAGGTGCAAACGCGCTTACATCAGACACCAATCAACCTGTCTTCTACTGCCGAAAATCCCCCCCTTCAACTTGCAGAATCTCAAACTGCATCAGCGTCATTAGAGCTGATTGATCAGTTAAAGCAGTGGATCTTTCAAGGAAATCCTGTTTTAAAAGTGGCGATATTGGTGCTGGTGATGGGCATCGTATTATTACTGCGTTTTGCCACCGAACATTGGCAACTCAGTCTTGCACTGAAACTGGCAATTGTGGCCAGTGTCAGTGCCGCAGTTACCGCATTGGGGTATTGGTTCCAGACTAAAAACCGCAGTTTTGCATTGGCTTTGGAAGGCTTGGGCTTAGCCGCATTATTCTTGACCTTATTTTTTGCCTATTACAATGCCGTGATTCCGACTTTAGGCATGGCCGCATTGTGCTTTGCTGTCATCATGGGCGTGACACTCGCTTTAAGTCTAAAACAACAATCTATTGAACTGGCCTTGATGGCGATGATTATTGCCTATATTGCACCGTTTACCTTGCCGGTTCGCAATGCGACAGCCATTGAATTGGTCGCCTATTATGTGGTGATTAATCTTGCTGTTGCCGTGTTAAGTACATTACGGCCCTGGAAAATCCTCAATCAAATTGCCTTTTTAATGACGGTGATTGTCGGAGGAGGTTATGCCTTTTATCAGGGGCAAGAGCAGGAACGCAATACTCTAACTTTATTGGTGATTGTGCATACTGCCATATTTGTCTGGCTCAGTTTCCGCTTTAGCCAGCTGATTGCCAAAGACGATCTTGCCCAATTCAAGCTGAAACCTGCTTTGGATATTGCCCTGATTTTTGGTGCACCCATTATTGCCTATATTTTTATTTATTTAATGCATTTTGAAGAGATGCTTTGGCAAGCAGGTGCAAGTCTGGCTTTTGCAGTCGTGTATGCAGGCTTGTATCAACTGTCTAAACGCAATCAGGCGGTGCAGCTGATTTCACAAAGCTATTTCAGTTTAATGCTGATTTTTCTGGCGGTGATTCCGCCCATTCTGCTATCGGAACAATGGAGCGTGATTGGCTGGGCGGTTGAAGGGCTGATTATTTTTACGTATGCCCTGTATCGCAAGTCGGAGATCAGCCGTTATCTGGCCATGGGCTTGCTGATTGTTGCGGGCTTATCCAGTCTTTATTATCTGGTCGAGCTCAATGAATTCCCACGTGAGATGTATTGGGGACTCTGCCTAAGCTATTTTGCTGTGGTCTTGGTCGCCAATAGCCAAGCATCTTTTAGAAGTCAGCTGAGTAACTCAACCATCGCTTTTCACTGTTTGCAGATGCTGTCTGCAACTACGATGTTCATTGTGCTATTGCTGGATGAAATTGACGGTTCTCATCAACTTGTAATGAGTCTGTTGATGGTTAGTGGATTATATCTGCTGATGAATGAAGTTCTGTTACGTTGCAAAGCCACCTGGACGTGGTTATTTCCTAAATGGCTGGGCTTAATTCCAGTCTTTGTATTTGCATTCATTATGGTGATTGATCAGAGCAAGCAGGGTATTATTGTATGGGAATCTGCTTTTGATCGAATCGGTTTTGCACTTTCTGGCTTGATACTGACTGCATTATGGCTGCGTCCAATGCTGGGCGTGCGGATGGAAAAAGAGTGGGTCAGTTTTGGGACTTTAACCAGTCTTGCCATGACCAGCTTAACGTTGGTTCCGGGCATGCCTTATATCAGTGTGGTGATCTTGCCTTTGCTGTTCTGTGCCTGGTGTTATTGGCAGGTGGATAATCCAGACTGGAAAATGTTCTGGCAAGCACGCAGTAGCCTGGTGCTGATGGCGACGTGGATTATTTGTTCGCAGTTGTTTACCCAACAAGCCTTCCAAGGCTATTTTTTACCGATGGTTAATCCATTTGATCTGGTGAGTATTGCCATGCTGGCAGGCTTTATCTGGATGTTGTCTTTGCAGCTTAAAACCGGCTTAGATAAAGGCATTGTTGCGGTGCTGATAGTACTCAGTCTGCTTTGGCTCAGTAGTTACATTGTGCTACGTGCATTACATATGTATTTGGGTACGCCATTTAACCAACTTGCTTTATGGGAAGATGGTACGGTTCAACTCAGTCTGACTTTGCTTTGGGTCAGTTTGGCCTTTATGACCATGAGTATTGCCAGCCGAAAACAATTGCGTTCCGTCTGGATTTTGGGTGGCAGCATTTTAGTAATTGTCACCTTGAAGCTGGTGCTGTTTGACCTGTCACATATCGGGACTTTAACCCGGGTGATTTCATTCTTGGGCGCAGGCTTTGTGATGTTGGTAATTGCCTATATCGCCCCGATTCCTGAGGGGGGAAAAACAAATCCCTCATCCCGACCTTCTCCTTGAGCCATATATGGCGCAAGAGAAGGAGAAGTTCCCTCTCCTTTATAGGAGATGAGAAGCAATGCTTCGCAAGGGAGAGGTAAAAATAAATCGGATTGAGATAAACGAGAAAATTTATTTTAACCCCGCCTCTCGTTTTACTTCTTTAGCATTGGCATATGGGTCAATATCTTCCTCAGTTAAAGGCTGAACATTCGCAGGACGATCGACAAAGCCCATTTTCGGCACTGGAATTTCAATCTGGTTGTCCAGGAAACCATTACGGATGCGTTCCTGCATCTCATCCCGAACTTTTAAAAAGTTTTCACCGTCACACCAAATTGCAAATAACAGCTCAATCGAGGATTCGCGGAAGGCCGTAACGGTCACGGCAGGTTTTGGATCGGCCAGAACCAGTGGGTATTTGTTGGCGACATCCAGCAGAACTTCACGCACTTTAATGATGTCTTCATGAAAGTTGATGGCTAAAGTAATAGGGATACGCCGGATCGGAAACTTGGACAGGTTATAGACGGGCGCACGAATCAGCTGTTCATTCGGAACACGCACATAGACATTGTCCTGAGTCAGCAGTTTTACCGAAAGCAGGTCAATTGAAATCACTTCACCTTCAATGGTATGACCACGAATCAGGGTCATTTGCACGGTATCGCCAATTTCAAAAGAACCTTCACCAATCAGGAACAAGCCACTGATTAAGTTGGAAGCAGAAGTTTGTGAAGCAAAACCCAGTGCCACAGTTAAAATACCGGCAGCACCTAAAAATACACTCAGTTTAAAGCCGGCTTCTTTAAGGCTGGCCATCACAAAAATCAGGAAAATGAAATAGAAAATACCGCGCCGCCAGACCAGGCTTTGATGGGCATTAAAACGTGAGCCAATGGTGCGGATAAATGCGTTTGATACAAAGCGGGCAATCAGGAAACCAATAATGGATAAGATCACGGCCACTAAAATTTCAGTCAGGCGTTCCGTATTGATATTAGTAAAAATCCCCTTGACGCTTTGGGTGATTTCTTTTGGGATATTTGAATCTGCCATGTTGCCCCCTAGAAAAAAGAATCAAACATATTAAACAAAGCACTGGCGGGAGCGCGTGGCGGATGCAGATACATCACTTCGCCTGCATGCGGCGGGGTCCGGTTTTCAATTCGGATTCGAGGCGGCCGGTCCAGACCTTCATGCAAAACTTTAATTTGTGAAGTCCATAAGCGTCCGGTACTTTCACTATAAAACAGCGGGAGTGCAGAAACAGGCACATTCATCCGGTCAAAGCGTAACTGTTGATGGCTGGTATTATGAAATTCAATCGGGGTGACAGCACGAAAGGCGCGAGGTTTTAATTGATGCAGTTCTGTACGGCCATCGACCGCAGTAGCATAGCAAATTTCCCCCGTGCGGTGATTCGGTCCAAACCAGGTATCTTTAGGCAGAATCACGGGAATATCAAACAGGGGATCTTTCTGTCCTTCAACAAAACCGGCAATCCATAACGGAGTACTGATATACAGCGTACCGCGTTGTCCCGCAGGAATATAAATTGGATCAACCGGTTTGATCACTACGGAACGATCAGCTAAACGCGGCATAAGCTGCAACTTGTTTTGCGTTGACTTGAACATATAACGTTCTACTTTGACCGGTTGTGGAAATCCAAAATTCGGATCTTCAATTTGATGCCATTTCTGTTCATAGTCATACTGAACCTGGGGACGGTGAAATTCCAATCGCCATTCTTGTATACCCCGGGTCAGACGAAATAACAGCGAACCAAATTGCCATGCTTTGGGCTGATTCAATTCAAAAGTGTGTTCACCCCACCATTTTAAATTCGGGTGCTCTGGTTCGATCAATTCATTGATTTTAGACAACGGCACATTTCCTTTATTGCTTAATCAGTAAAAACAGACTTCACGCTGTCTTATGCTTAGAGTACACTCAAATCAATTTATTCATCATTATAAACTTTGATGCAAATACTTAAACAATTACAAATACCCTATAGTTTTGCCAAGCGTCATGGCGTATTGCTTCGATACGAGGGTGATCAAGCCTTTATTGTGCGCCGTGAAAATACGCCATTGCTGGCTATACAAGAAGCGCGTCGCTATTTAGGTCATGTTGCACAGCATCAATTATGTAGCGAACAAGAATTTCATCAATTGCTCAGTTCAAGCTTTGCCGGAGATACTGGCGAATCGCAACAAGTGGCTGCAGGTCTGGAAGATCATCCCGATTTACTCAGTCTGGCAGATTCGGTGCCTGAAGCTGAAGACCTGATGGATCAGGAAGATGATGCACCGATTGTACGACTGATCAATGCCTTATTGTCCGAAGCCATTCGCGTCGGTGCTTCCGATATCCATATTGAATCTTTTGAAAAAAAATTATCTGTGCGTTTACGTGTCGATGGGCAACTTCGAGAAATTGTACAGCCCCGCCGTGAATTGGCGCCACTTTTGGTGTCACGTATTAAAGTCATGGCAAAATTGGATATTGCTGAAAAACGCGTGCCGCAAGATGGTCGTATGTCTTTAAGACTGGCTGGTCGTGAAGTGGATGTGCGTGTATCAACTTTGCCATCGTCGCATGGTGAACGCGTGGTGATGCGTTTACTCGATAAGCAAGCCGGGCGTTTGAATATGACACATTTAGGCTTGAGGCAGCCTGATTATGAGCGCTTAACCCATCTGGTACATCGTCCGCATGGGATTATTCTTGTTACGGGACCGACAGGTTCAGGTAAAACCACCACTTTATATGCGGCATTGTCTGACTTGAATGATGGCTCAAAAAATATTTTGACTGCCGAAGATCCAATTGAATATCAATTGGAAGGTATAGGACAAACGCAGGTCAACACCAAAGTGGATATGACTTTTGCCCGGGCTTTAAAAGCCATGCTGCGTCAGGACCCTGATGTGGTGATGGTGGGTGAGATTCGTGATTTGGAAACAGCAGAAATTGCTGTTCAAGCATCTCTTACAGGTCACTTGGTGCTTTCGACGCTGCATACCAATACTGCGATTGGTGCAGTGACACGCCTAAAAGACATGGGGATTGAGCCGTTTTTACTTGCCAGTTCTTTAATTGGTGTGATTGCGCAGCGTTTGGTTCGTACCTTATGTCCACGTTGCGCAACATGGCATGAAGCGGATGCTTTTGAAACAGAAATTTTCCGCCATTTAGATGTCGGCACTGAACTGAAATTACCGCAACCGAAAGGTTGTGAACACTGTTCGCATACCGGCTTTATCGGACGTACTGCTATTTATGAAATTGTCCCGGTCGACGATCAAATGCGCCGTCTGGTGCATGGCAATGCTGCGGAATATGAAATTGAAACCTATGCGCGTAAACAGTCGGGTTCTATTCGGGATGATGGTTTGCACAAAGTAATAGCAGGAAAAACCACATTGGAAGAAGTGCTGCGTGTGACCAATGAAGCGGCAGATTAGCGAAGTCCTATGACTTTGTATGATTTGATAAATTGCTGAACTTAGCAAAGTTCGGCAATCTTTTCATCAGTTGAGCAAGAACTGGGGTAGTCGGATTATCTGGATTGCACTCAGTTTCATTTTCATAAAACTTCTGCCAAGTTTGTACTCTCTCTAAAGTAAAAATATCTGAGGTTTTGAGCTTTTTATATCTGTTAATGATGCTATTAAGGCTTCTTTTTCAGCAAATTATCTTTTAATAAAACTCAATAAATTTTATGGGGTTTGGGAATATTCACTGAATGGCGAGATTCACTTTAAATTTATCTGACTTTTCTAAGTGAATCAGATCAGTAAGTATAATTTATGTGGATGAGAAATTTGAGATGTGATGAATAGACTCTATCCTAAAATGACCTGATTCATTTTAGGATAGATTTAAATTCTACTTAAGTAATTGGATTTAAGGTTACATTAATATTATTGCGTGTCGCATTGGAGTAGGGACAGACAATATGTGCTGCATCCACCAGTTTTTGTGCTTCTGCCTGATCCATCCCTTCTAAATGAATATTTAAGGTCACTTCAATACCGAAACCGGTCGGGATCGGACCAATTCCAACCTCGCCTTCGATATAAGCCTCTTTACTGATATTCAATTTATCTCGGTTGGCAACAAATTTCATCGCACCTAAAAAGCACGCTGAATAACCGGCTGCAAACAGTTGTTCTGGATTGGTGCCACCACCTGGTCCACCCATTTCTTTAGGTACAGCTAATTGAACATCCAAAATTCCATCGGATGAGGTCGCGCGCCCATCACGTCCACCGGTTGCTTTCGCTTTTGCTGTATAGACTGCTTTTTCTAAAGGCATTGTTATAATCCCTGTGAATTAAATTGAGCTGTTATCGTGTGGGATTTTGGCGAAAGAATAAGCAGTGATTTTGTAATTTTTATAGAAGAAAAAAATTTCGATATCAAACTGAATTGAATTAGAAATTAATAATTTTACGGTGCTGCATTAAAGGCATCGATGTACGAACTGCATTTTGTTCAGCAAGGTCAAAAGGAACAGTAATTAAGCTCGCACCTTCGCTAGTAATGATATCTAGAATCTGACCACGACTATTGGTGGCTCCTGCATGACCCCAAGTTTGGCGTTTTTCACCATGCCAGCCTTGTTGCGCAGCTCCTAAAACCTCACATTGGCTATCCATCGCACGTGCTTGCAGGAGTAATTGCCAATGCATTTGACCGGTGGTGTAGGTAAATGCTGCAGGTGCAGTCAGGATATTTGCACCTTGGGTACGTAAAGTGAGTGCTAGTTCAGGAAAACGCAAGTCATAGCACACCATCAGACCAATATTGCCGAAAGGTGTTTTTGCAACAACGACATCTGTTCCGGGCTCAAAAAATTGGGATTCCTGATATCCACCGACAGCATCACCGACTTGTACATCAAATAAATGAATTTTGTCATAACGCGCTTCAGTACGTTCTGGGCTAATACATAAACTGACCGTACGGACACGACCATCGCTAATAACAGAGCCATCTGGACGGAACGGGCATGGGAGAGTGCCTGCTACAATCCAGATTTGATATTGATGCGCAAGTTTTTCTAGGCGCTGTTGAATGGCTTCAAACTGCGTAGCGGTTTCGCGTTGTTTTCCGCCTGCAAAACAGACAAAGTTTTCAGGGAAAACAATCAGCTCTGCGCCATCTGCTTTACTTTGTTGTATCAAGGACTCGATCACGATGAAATTGGCTTCAATATCATCTTGGGAATTCATTTGTACAACAGAGAGTAAAGTCATGTGATGGCTCTAAATAATAATTTTTATACGTTTTGTTGAGACACTTGTTCTATGGTGTCTTGCTCTTTTTGCAGTTGCTTAACCAAAGGTTCAAACATGTTTTGGTTACTTTCATTCAATTTCATCAATGTTTTATGTGCATCTAAAACAGTGGTTAACATAGCGTTATGGGTAATGTGTTCTTCCATCAATTCACGTGTACATACTTTCGGATCACCGCAGTAATTTAAGATCACAAAAACTTGACCCAAGCCCATGCTATTGGCCAAGGTGGTCATATCTGGATTGGTCGATAACATGACTGCCTGAATTTGGTGAATTTGCTTCAGCTTTAAACCAAGCTTGGCAAGTATCCCTAAAACAGTACTGTCAATGAATGTAGTTTGGGTTAAATCTACGATTGCCCCAACGACATTCGATTGCTGTTCAATTTTACTAAGGAGTTTGTCTAGACTAATACAAGATTGGGCACGCACTTCGCCAATAAGCTTAAAAATATGCGTTCCATTCAAGCTTGCATATTCAACATGACCTGTTGACATATAAATGCCATTTGCAGAGAAGGATTCTAAAATTATCACATAGGGCTACTATAGACTCAAGTAGTCTAGGGTCGTATATCGCTTAGTTGAAAGTTAACGCATTGATTATATGATTAATTCATTCGGCGTAAACTTAGGATCGCAATATCGTCTGCAACATGTTCAGGTGCCTGGAAGGATTGATTCTGTAAATCGAAGACCAATTTTTCAAATTGTTCATTCAGTCCGCCAGAATAAGGTTCGAGTGCACCATCGGAACAAATAATAAACCGGGCATGCCGATTCAGCACACACTCAAACTCTTCCACTTCAAGATCTTCAGTGAGTCCTAAAGGAAAGCTGCTGGTATTTAAAATTTGCGGTGGTTGATTCGGTTCAAAGATAATGGCAGGAGGATAATGTCCTGCACTGGACCAGCGCAGTTGATGTGTTTCTAAATTTAAGACCCCGGCAATCATCGTAATATGTTTTTCGATATTTTCTTGAACCAACATTCCGTTGAGCTTTTTAATCAACTCGCGCGGTGTTTTAGAGCGACCATGAAAGGCAGCCATCCAGGAAGTCAATAAACTGCTGGTGACCCCATGACCAGAGACATCCGCCAGATAAAAGATAATTTCTTTATCGCTGATTTTCCAGTAATCGTACCAGTCACCTGACAAATATGCAGAAGGTTGAAACAAGGTTTCAACTTTATAATTGATCAGTTCAATTGGATTGGGAAGTAAACACTGTTGCAAATGTGCAGCTGAGGGCAGGTCGCGACTATCTTGATTACGTTTATATTGCGCATCAATTTTGAGTAATGACGCTTCGGGATCACCGGGTAATTTATTCCAGATCCAGCCGGCTAAAGCACCTAGCTCCCAGGCTTGGGCTAAAGCTGTACCTTCATTTTCAAACGCCAGCACAATCGTGGGTAATGACCACTGACGCGTCAGATAGTCTTGTACATCCGCAATTGCTAGAATTGTGGGATCATACAAATCAATATCATCTATGTGAATCATTTGTACACCTGGAAGCGTACTTAGAACCTGATCTAAATAAGGAATATTGCGAGTCGGTCGAATGAAATACATAAAGAAATTGTATGATCCTTAAGGTAATAATGTATAGCTGTACTATAACAAGCTAATGATCAGCAAAGAAAGAGACTCTAATGATCATATTCTTTATAAAGGGCAGAGACTTATTTGGTTGGGGTGTCTGCATCATTAGTGTGCATTTCATCAGCAGTACTATCTGAATTATCTTCTGGCACATCGTCCTCAGTGCTATCGAGTTCATCTTCAATGAACATGCTTTCAGATTCTAGCCCTTTTTTTTCTGCAATCGCAAAATTCTTACGCTGCAAGTAAATATCACGAATGGCAGCATATTTATCACCTTGTAATACATTTTCTATATCTAAAATTTGTGAACGGGCATCAATGCCACGTAAAGATTGGTCTGCCCAATAAACACCATCCTGATCATCTAAAATGTATTTTTGTGGGCGTGCCTGACTATCTACTAAGGTACCCAATCCATCACGAAATGTACTTGGACCAAAAAGGGGTAAAACTAAATATGCACCAGAGGGAACGCCATAATAACCTAATGTTGTACCAAAATTTTCTTCTTCAGCAGACAGTCCAAGACGTCGGGCAGGATCGGCAAAGCCTAAAGTGGTGATGGTATTAATGGTAAAGCGTCCTAAAGATTCTGCAGCACGAAGAGGGCGGCCTTGAATCAGTTGATTGACCACATTCCAAGGTTCGCCTAAATTTTTGCGAAACTGACGATACGACCCACGAACATCAGTAGGTACTTTTTCTTTATATTGAATGGCTAAAGGACGAGCTACATGACGATCTAAAACATCATTAAAAGCAAAGATCTGTCTATTCAAAGGTTGCAAGGGATCTTTTTGAATTTCAGGCTGGGATGCATTGGCATTTACTTTTAAATCTTTGGCTTTAACATTTTTCAATTCTTTTAATGCTTCAAGACGAGGGTGTTGAGCTGTTTGGATTTTTTCTGCAGGAAAGGTCTTTAGGTTATCTGTTGTCGAAGATTCAGAAGTATCAATCGAATCATTTGCATATACAGGAGAAATCAAACCTAAAGATAGAAGGCCAGCCCAAACATAATGAAAGTGGTGCATAAAAAATCCTAGAGCTTTATCGTAAGCCAGTGCTTAAAGCTAAAAATACCTAATATAAGTATATTAACAGTTCTTTGAACGAGGGTATTAAAACAAATTTGATCAAATTATGTAGGAAAAAAAGATAAAATGATTAAAAAATATTCATATGATAAAAAAGGTTGGAAAAAGGGGTTGTGCCTGATCTGAAATACTGTAGAATGCACATCCATCGGCGGTGATGTTGATTAAAACTTGTTGAGAAACAAGGATTTAGCCTGAAGGGTAAAATCTGGAAGTCTTGAAGAGGTTTGGAAATAATCAACAAAACCTGTTGACTATTCTTGTAAAGAGAGTAGTATAGCCGACCTAGCTTGCTGGTGACGAATCAGCAAGAAGATCATTAAGAGATTATGAA
>NZ_SJNZ01000041.1 GCF_004331155.1 Acinetobacter terrestris | reverse complement strand
CTGTTGGTACTGCAAGAGTTTCTGGTTGTTCTCGCTTAATTCGTTTGTTGGGTTTAATCCTTAAGTTAAGTTCAAGCTCTTTGTAGATCCGATATATGCGTTTGTGATTCCATCCATAACCTTTGACATTGCGCAAATACAGATAGCAGAGTTTAAAACCCCACGTTTTATTTTCATTTGTTAGCTTAATCAACCACTCAGCGATTTGAACATTTTCCTCTTTCAAAAGGGCTTTATAGCGATAACAGGTTTGGCTAACATTAAAAATTAAGCAGGCCATGCTGATAGAAATCTTAAACTGCTCAGCAGCCTGCTGTGCAAGAGACTTCCGCTGAACTGGCCTTAAAACTTTTTTGAAAGAGCATCTTGTAAAATGTCAGATTTAAGCCGCTCATCAGCATACATACGTTTTAAACGGGCATTTTCAGCCTCTAATTCTTTAAGCCTAGGGTGTGTCCTCATTTGATGTACATATTTCATTCTTCTCATCGATTCAATTAAAATATCTTATATCTTCCTTCTAAAATTAAGTTTTCCAACATGTCACGCAGAGTCATTACTGATGAAATTTGGGCACAAATCCAAAATACCATGCAATTTTATGGCTGCTACCGCTCACGTAATAGCAAAAATATCATGGAAGCCATTTTGTGGAAACTTCGAACAGGTGCGCCTTGGCGTGATATTCCTGAGGATCTTTGTCCATGGCAAACAGCCTACAACCGTTTCAATCGTTGGGCGAGTAAAGGGCTATGGGAGAATTTTTTTTTAAACTACGAGGCATCTTGGATAAAGAATGGGTCTTCATTGACGGAAGCTACATTCGCGCGCATCAGCATGCAAGTGGAGCTCGGCGTGGTGAAGATAGAGCAATTGGAAGATCAAGAGGCGGAGCGACTACAAAGATTCACCTTGCCGTCGATGCGCATGGACATCCGATTGATTTTGAAATCACTGGGGGTGAAGTCCACGACAGTCAAGTTGCAAGTGACTTGATTGAGTTGGTAGGTGAAGCCGACTATTTAATTGCAGATAAAGGTTATGATTCAGAGCATATTCGTGAAGTCGCTCGTAATCATAGGATGACTCCTATTATTCCAAGAAAATCAAACAGCAAAAAACCAAATATAGACTTTGATCACTACCTCTATCGTCTAAGGCATCTTGTTGAAAATGCCTTTGCCCGATTAAAGCATTTTCGTGGTATTGCCACTCGTTTTGAAAAGTTGGCTCGTAATTATAAGTCCATGTTGTTCTTGGCTTGTTTGTTTATTTGGTGCAAAGCCAAATGAGGACACGCCCTAAACTTAGAATATTAAAATTTTATATTTTTATAACATGACCTTAAAGAATTCAGAAAAAATCCTAGAAATTTCTCAGCGCGCTTTAATTTGCTTCGAAAACAACTTTCCCAGATTATCTAATATCAATGTCTTTCCCAAGAATTATTGTGAAGAATCTTCTTTGATTTTAAATAGATTATTAAATACTGAAGGGATAGTAGATTTCAAATTAATCAAAGGTACCAATGATAAAAACCAACATCATTACTGGTTAGAAAACCAAAAATATGTAATTGATTTAACCGCACATCAATTCGAAGAAACAGCACATCCCTTTATTTTAGTTTTAAAAAATGAATATCCGTTAAGAATAGTTTTTCATCAAAATATTCATGAAATAACCAAATTTCCTTATTGGGAGTTTCTTGAAAATCTACACTCCAAAATTAAAGATACTTTTTATAGTGAATATAAATAGATATGCATCAATGCCATTCACAAGCTGTCCCAAATTTGAAACGCATATTTTTGCGAGCGAATCGTTCAATTTGAAGAAACAGAACAGTTTTGCTAAATGGCAAAAGTTTTAAATTCTCTTTAAAGTCTTATCTTCATTATTAAAGAAACTCTTCCAGCACTGAATTTAAAAACACATGCCCCTGCTCTGTACAAGACAAACAGCTTTGATCTTCAACCATCAATTTACGTGAACGTAACGAGGTTAATAGCTTATTCAAACCATCTAAACTCAAACCTGTACGCTCGTGATAAAGTTTTGCTTCTACGCCCTCATTTAAACGCAAGGCATTCATCATAAATTCAAACGGCATATCTTCATTTTCAATCTTTTTAAATTGAAGATGCTCTGCCGGCACTTTGGCTAAATAGTCTTTCGGTAAACGGGTTTTCTGGAAACGATAGACACCATCAGGCCGTGTCACTTTCCCGTGGGCACCTGCGCCAATCGCCAGATAATCGCCAAACTGCCAGTAATTTAAATTATGGGCAGACGGTTTTTCCTTACGCCACGCCGATACTTCATAATTCACAAAACCATTGACCTTTAAATAGGCTTCGCCCTGTTCCTGAATATCTTCCAAAACATCTTCAACAGGCAAAACGGGTTGGGTACGGAAAAACACCGTATTCGGTTCAATGGTCAACTGATACCACGATACATGGGTGACGCCATTTTCCACCGCCAGTTTTAAATCCAGTAACGCTTGTTCTAAGCTCTGTTCTGGCAAGCCATGCATCAAATCGACATTAATACGTTCAAAGCCGGCATCACGGGCCAAATGAATGGCATTGATTGCATCATCATTACTGTGAATACGGCCTAATTTTTTCAAGTGATCTGTATTAAAACTTTGCACGCCAATGGAAAGGCGGTTAATCCCTGCCTCTAAATAACCTGCAAAGGGATCATGCTCCACTGTTCCAGGATTGGCTTCTAAAGTAATTTCACAGCCATCCTCAAAAGCAATAATGCTTTTTAGTTGATTGAACAACCACACATAACCTTTGGCAGAAATCAGTGACGGCGTACCGCCACCAATAAAAACACTATGAATCTGGCGACCTTGGGCAAAATCGAGCTGGGTTTTAAAGTCTGCAACCAGAGCCTGCAAATATTCCTGCTCTAAATCTAAAGACAGCTTCCCGTCAGGTACAGCGTGCGAATTAAAGTCGCAATACGGACACTTTCGCACACACCACGGCATATGAATATATAAAGACAATGGAACAAGCGCAGGATTTAATTCAGCCAAGGAATAAGCTCAAAACAGCAAAAAACAGGAAATATATTTTAACATGACTGCATCAAGACGCTAAGGAATACTGGCAGTGATTGTTTTAGACTGAGAAAAACTCAACAAGAATACATACTTAATATGATGAAAATATCCAGTCAAATGCTCTTGCTGTTACCGCTTGCGATGGGAATCGGGATTGCGATGAGTCTGCAAAATGCCTTAAATAACCAATTACGCGAATATTTACATTCTCCATTGCAAGCTGCCCTTTTATCTTTTTTGGTTGGTACAATAGTGCTTGCCATACTGGTTTTTTTTCAATCCGCAGAAAAACCTCATTTTGCAACTTTAATCCAGATTCCCTGGTTTCTCTGGTTAGGTGGTTTTTTAGGTGTGTATGCCATTAGTTTGAGTATTTATGCCGTACCTAAACTGGGTTTTCTTATCCTGACCGGACTGGTTATTTTTGGGCAAATCGCCATGTCGATGTTACTGGATCATTTTGGCTGGTTTGGCGCTGAAAAAACCCCGATTAACTGGCAACGTCTTTTAGGAAGCTTGGTTATTTTCATTGGCGTACTGCTCACTTTGCAACGCTAAAGATCATGATCTTTATTAATAAATAATGAGTATTTTTTGTGTCTAATGTCACTGCTTTAACGACAACCACCCGCTTTGAATTAAAGCAACTCTTTCATTTGATGATTCCCATTTTAATCACACAATTTTCCCAGGCAGGTCTGGGGCTGATTGATACCATTATGGCGGGACATCTCTCCCCAACAGACCTTGCTGCCATTGCAGTCGGGGTCGGTTTATGGATTCCGGTGATGCTGTTATTCAGTGGCATCATGATTGCAACCACACCTCTGGTTGCCGAAGCCAACGGTGCACGTACCCCTGAAAAAATTGCCACCATTGCACGGCAGTCTCTTTGGGTGGCGTTTATTTTAGGTATTATTGCTGCACTGATTTTACAGGTCATGCCGTTCTTATTGCCTGTTTTGGGCGTGCCTGAAGCCTTGCTGCCTAAAGCTAGCTTGTTCTTGCATGCTATTGGATTGGGTATGCCGGCAGTGACCATGTATGCAGCGCTACGTGGCTACTCGGAAGCCCTCGGCTATCCACGCCCGGTTACTGTCATCAGTCTGGTTGCACTGGTCGCACTGATTCCCCTGAACTTTATTTTTATGTATGGCTTAGGCCCGATTCCTGAACTGGGCAGCGCAGGCTGCGGGTTTGCTACGGCTATTTTGCAATGGCTGATGTTTATTGCTCTGGCAACTTATGTGTTTAAAGGTACGGCTTACCGCAAGACCCAAGTCTTTGCCGCATGGGAAAAAATTGATCCGTATTGGGTAAAACGAATTTTGCAGCTCGGTTTCCCGATTGGCTTAGCCATCTTTTTTGAAGTCAGTATTTTCAGTACTGCAGCAATTGTTTTAAGTCCATTGGGTGAAACCTTGGTGGCAGCACATCAGATTGCCATTTCTGTCACCTCTCAATTGTTTATGATTCCGATGTCACTTGCGATCGCACTCACCATTCGCATAGGCACTTATTATGGTGAAAAAAACTGGCTGGCAATGCGTAAAGTCCAGTTCTTGGGATTACTGACCGGTACGATTTTAGCGATTGCCACCATGGCATTGATCTGGTTCTTCCGGTCTGAAATTGTTTCGATTTACACTTCAGACTATGACGTGGCACAAGTGGCCATGTATCTGTTGTTATTTGCAATTGCCTATCAGTTGATGGATGCCTGGCAAGTCAGTGCCGCAGGTTGCCTGCGTGGCATGCAAGACACCAAAGGTCCAATGTGGATTACCATGATCGCCTATTGGGTCATTGCCTTCCCTGTTGGACTTTACTTGGCACGCTTTACAGAAATGAAAGCGGCTGGCGTTTGGGTCGGCTTGATTGTGGGTTTAACGGTTGCCTGTGTGCTGTTACTGACCCGTTTATTTATGATTAACAATCGGATCAAAACTGCTTAAATATCCCAATCTCATTCCTTTTCTCATGAAAAAGGGATGAGATAAATAACAAAATGAATAAAAAATAATCACAACCACTTCATCCATTTAAGCTTCAAAAAATGTTTTTGATGCTTAAAATCGAACAGTAAAAATGCAGCTTTTAACAATTTAAAGTAGGCAATATTGTGTTTAGCGCCTATGATCATTGAAACCCATCTTTGATGATCTTGAGGAATATCGCATGGCAAAAACGGCTAGCACACCCGGTCGTCGTTTTATGAAACTTGCCACTATGACGGCGAGCATCGCAACTAAAACCGTCTCAAATTCGATCAAAAACTTTAATGCCGATGAAGAACAAAAAAATGCTTCGCGCAGTAAACTTTTTCAGGATATAGGTCTGCAAATTGCGGATACCCTGGGCGAAATGAAGGGTGCGGTCATGAAAGTGGGGCAAATTGCGTCACAATATAAAGACATCTTTCCGCCTGAAGTGGCTCGTGCCATTAGCAAGTTACAGCGCCAAGCCCCTGCGATGCCTTTTGCTGAAATTAAAGCTCAAGTCGAAAAAGAACTGGGTAAACCACTCAATCAAATCTTTAAGCACTTCGATGAACAGCCTTTTGCCGCCGCGTCTATTGGACAGGTACATAAAGCTTTTCTGCCGAATGGCCAGCAAGTGGTGGTTAAGGTGCAATATCCGGGGGTCGATGAAGCCTGCGAAAGTGATCTGAAACAAGTGCGTTTGGCTTTACGCTTAATGGGTGTGCTGAAAGTTGACCGCAAACTGCAAGATCGACTGTTCAAGGAAATTCAGGAAAGTTTAGACAATGAATTGAATTATGAGATTGAAGCGCAAAACTTGGACGTCGCGCGTACATTTCATGAAACACTAGACAGTAAAATTATTATTCCACAAGTATATAAAGATTACTCTTCGCGGCATATTTTAACCTTGAGCCTAGAACAGGGTGAAAGTATTGAAACTGCCAGTACCTGGTCTCAAGATACTCGCAATGAGCTGGGTCGCCGTTTATTCCGTGCCATTGGACAAGAGATTTTCTATTTAAAACGTTTCCATTGCGACCCACATCCGGGCAACTTTGCCTTCCGTGAAGATGGCACGGTGATTATTTACGATTACGGCGGTGTAAAAACATTATCCGGTGAAACTGTGCAGCACTTTAAGCATTTGGTGCAGTCTGCCCGTGAAGGCAATATTGCCGAGATGGAGCAACATTTAGATGCCCTGCATGCCATTTCAGAACAGGGGAAATTCCCGGCTGAGCTGTATAATCAATGGCTAGAAGTGCTGATGCGCCCGCTCACCACGATGTATGATTTTGAAGAAAACTCGGCACATCATGATGGTATGGAACTGCTTAAGCCTTCACTCAAATATTGGGATGTATTTAAACCTTCGCCAGAGACATTGATGGTGAATCGTACAGTTTCAGGTCATTACTGGAACATGATCCATTTAAAAATGCATGACAACCTTAATGACCTGTTTGATGAACTGGTGCCACCACGTCAATAAGTCCTGCATAAAACCCAAATACAGTTTCTGATTTGGGTTTTATTTGCCAAATTATTAGTTATGTTATAACATACTGTTATTAACAGCCACTATTAACAATAATTTTGGAGTCCATCATGCGCGCCAATATCCATCCAGAATATCGTGAAGTTTTATTCCATGACACCAATGCAGATGTCTATTTCATTATTGGCAGTACCCTGCAAAGCCAGCAAACTAAAAGTTATCAAGGTCAGGACTACCCTTATGTGACGTTAGATGTCTCAAGTGCGTCTCATCCGTTTTATACTGGTGAACAACGTCAAGCGAGCAATGAAGGTCGTGTGGCAAGTTTCAATAAACGTTTTGCGCGTTTCAAACGCTAACAGAAACTTCATATTGTTTTAAGATTTAAGCGTTAGTCTTAAAACTTGAAAAGCCCAAGTCTATTCCTCCAGCTTGGGCTTCTTTTTATGTTTATATTTTAATTTATGTTTATATTTTAAAACTATTCAGATTTATTTAGTGTGTAACAACCATTGGAAAAGATAAAAACCCAATGCCAAAAATATTACACCCATGATTACACTGGAAATCACATAGCCCAAAGCGAGTGCAGTTTGATCATGTTTTAATAGTTGAAAGGTTTCCAGACCAAAACTTGAAAATGTGGTGAAGCCTCCCAAAATACCGACCATCAAAAACAGCCGCGCTTCATTTTGCAAACTCGGAAATTTTTGGCTATAGGCAAAGAAAATACCGGCCAACAGGCAGCCAAAAATATTCACCCACCATGTCGTCCAGGGAAATATGCTTGTCGGTTTAAGTAAAAACACCCCTACGCCATAACGCAAACTTGCGCCAATTGCACCACCCATCGCCACCAGTAACCAGCTCATTTATTTTGTCCAATATCGGGTGTGTATAATATGGGATATCTATACAACCCTGTTTTCATTGGACAATACTTTTGCATGAATCTGTATTTTTTACAAAGAAATAATGCTGAATAAAATACATAAAAATTGTTATAGTCTTGCGGTTAAATTCACTATTTCTATGGATTGAGAAAATTATGGCTCAAGATTTATTGGCACAGCTTCAAGCAGGCGAAGCGAAATTTGCAGATGTGATTGCTTATATTGAAGCGGGTTATAACCACACGCCAACCGCATTTAAAAATGGACAACAAGCCAATGCTGCCACTGAAAATCAGGGCAGTGCCAAAGTGTTTTCTTTTGCTCAATTAAATGGTTTAGATCAGGCACAAACTTTAAGTTTATTCGCTGAACACTATGCTGCTGTATTAGCGACGCCTGATGCAACCGATCACCAGAATATTCGCCAATTTATGCAAAATGGCTGGGATGGCATTCAGTTCGAAGGTCAGGCTTTAACTGCAAAATAAGTTTCTTATATAAGTCTTAACATATAAAAAAAGCCCGCTTTATTAAAACGGGCTTTTTTTTGCCTCTCGCTGACAAAAAAGAGGACTTAAAAAACAGATTAAATCAGGAAACCCTTACCCGACACGACCATTCATCAATAGCCTTATGCTCCCACTGGCGAGCATGTTTCACGTGAATCCATTCTTCACCCGGTTGTAGTGCAGTAAAACGAAACAATTTTTCGCCTGCTACACCGACCATCGCTTGCTGACTTTTAAGCACATCTTGCCGGTAGATTTCTTCGACTTTCAAGATATTCTGCGGCTTAGCCACTTGCCAAAGATAAGCTGTCGACGGATTTTCTGGCAGAGTCAATTCCAGCGTTTGCCCTACATCCATTTCCAGTAAAGTCGGACATTTGTGGGTGAGTGAATAGACATGGGTTTTTCCATCCACGGTTGGACTCATGCTGCTACACCCGACAATCGACAACCCCAATACTGCAGCAAAAACTATCGCTAAACCTTTCATTCTAAACTCTTATAAATTTTTGAAAGAAATTAACTTTTTACTTTTTCAATCCACTGAATTGAACTGACGCGGAATAACTCGCATGCGCCATCACCGGTATCTGTTGGGGTTAATGATGAGGTCCAGACCAAATCTTTATCTTTAATTTCAACCAACTCGCCTTTTAGACGCACCAGATCACCCCGTTTTACATTTTTAATTTGCTTGGCAATTTGTGGGTTTGCAGGAATGATATGCATATTCGACACCATCTGCATGGCTTGCTCTTTTGGCACAGGCAGGCGATCAATTTTCCAGTTTAAATAACGGTCATATTGATTCACAGAAATGTGTCGTGCAATTTCAGGTTCAGCAAATAAGCCCCAGCTCACCGCATAATCAATCGGTGAAAACTTGGCCTGCTGATCATGCGCATAAATTTTCGAGCCTAAAATCCGAAAATCACCTTTAAACGTTTGCAGCTTTTTAATGGATTGATCTTTAGAAAGCGGCGCCAAACCTTTGGCAATATTATAATCGACAGATGCGCTGGCACTCACTTGTAACATGCTGGTTGCAAGTAAAGCACTGAATAATAATTGTCTAGTCATCTGTATACCTCAAAACGAATTTCTTTATTTTCAACTTTTATCTTAAGTCATGAAACTTAAATCACCATATGGACTTGGTAACAATATGGATATATTCAGTCACTTTTTTGTCTTATTAATTGACTGAAATATCTATTAAACTAACCACCTATAAAGAAAAATTAAGCAAACAATGATTTATAAATTTTATCAGCAACATATTTTCCGGCATTTGCTCAATCAAGTGATGCAAACACCCAGCCTGATGGACCAGCGCCGCGAATTACTGCTCCCGATTTCAGGTCAAGTTCTGGAAATTGGCTTTGGTACAGGCGTAAATCTGCCTTTTTATCAAAATGTCGATACGCTATATGCACTCGAACCGAATCCGGATATTTATCAACTGGCTATTAGGCGCGTGCATGAAAGTGCGATCCATGTCCAGCATGTTCAGGCCAGTGCAGAAAAGCTGCCTTTTGCCGATAACAGTATCGAGCACATTGTCAGTACCTGGACGTTATGCAGTATTGAAAATTTACCGCAGGCTTTGACTGAATTGCACCGTGTGCTGAAACCGAGCGGTACTTTGCATCTGGTTGAGCATGTTCAGTATCAGGACAACAAAACCCTTAAACATTTGCAGAATTTACTGACCCCAATTCAAAAGCGTTTGGCGGATGGCTGTCACCTGAACCGCAATATTGAACAAGCGCTGTTGGACGCAAATTTCAGCTTTAAAGAACAACATTATTTTGATGCGGCGGGTATTCCCAAAATTGGCAGTCTGATGTTGTTTGCCCGTGCTGAAAAAGCATAAGGGTTGAATTGACTTAAACTCAATCCTCTGCTCAAAAATCTGTTGTCCAAATTAAGTCAGAAAGTGTGTGAATTAAAACCCATTAATCATCGAAGTTGATGCGAACGGTTTCAAAACGTACTCGTCCCTCTCGAATCGCTTGAGCAATCGCCTGTTGTCCTTTGGTGAGTCGTGCCCCGCCACTTTTAATATCAATCAGCACCACTTCAATATCCTCAGCTCGCCCTTCCCCATCGCGTAAGTCGGTATAGCCATCAAACACAATATAATCGACTGGATCGCCCAAGAATTTGGCATCACTGGGCAAATATTGAAATTCGGGCATAATGGGAGCCAGCTGCTCTGCCATTTTGCCTTTTAACACCGCCCGACTGGTATTCACACTGCGCTTTTGCGCACTGGTTAAAGCCTGCTGATGTTCCAGCTCCAGTTCGGCAATGTATTGTTCATACTCTGCTTTGACCCGCCCATTACGGGTATTGCTTAAAATTAGGGTGGTCAATACCACACCAATACATGCACCAATCAACATTGCCATCCAGATGGACATTATTTTTTCCTAATCCAAAAAAGTAGCGCCACATGGGTCTTTAAGACTTTTGTCATGTGTCATATTCGTCGCATCAAACAATGATATGCTAGGACTGAGCAGTATAAAATCGTCAGGGTCATGAAAACAATCTTAATTGCAAATCAAAAAGGTGGGTGTGGTAAAACCATTACCGCAATCAGCCTCGCTGCCGCTTTAGCACAAAAAGGTTATCGGGTTGCACTTGCCGATGCCGACAACCAAAAATCAACTTTGCAATGGCTTAAACACCGCCCTGAAGATGCTGCCCCGATTCAAAGCCTGGACTGGCGTCCTGGAAAATCCATTGATAATGTGCCTAAAAATTTGGAATATCTGATTATAGATGCGCCCGGAGCACTTTCTGGTGAACATTCAGAACAGCTGATTGGTGAAGCTCACGCCATTATTACCCCGTTACAGCCCTCATTTTTTGACATCGATAGTACGCGCCGTTTCTTGAAGCATTTGCAGGACATCAAGCGTATTCGTAAAGGTAAAGTACAGATTTTACTTTTGGCCAATCGGGTTAAAGCCAACAGTGCCAGTACCAAAGAGATTCAGGAATTTTTCAATAAAATTGAACAGCAACCTGTCGCCTGGATTTCTGAACGAAGCGCTTATAGTCAACTGGCCATGCAGGGTCTCACCATCTTTGATAAAACGCAAAAAAATTATTTAAGCATGCAAAATCAGTGGCAGCCGGTTTTAAATGCCATTATTGATGATCCGACCAAATGGTTTTAGGCTTATATAGGCCATGCCTTCGCGCCTGGAAAGCAGAGTTGTTTATTCATTATTCACTAGAACTTACTCGGCTTTCATTCTCGCGAGCTTTTTTTTCAGTTAAGATGGCATGGACTTAGAAACAAATCAGTGAATGCAGTGCAACAGTACGCGCCAACATTACAAAAAGTATTATTATTTGGATTATTTTTCATCCTCCTTTTTTTGAGTTTTAACGTCCTCAAATATTTTATTGTGCCTGTACTTTGGGCAGCCATTATTGCTTATATGACCTGGCCCTGGTATCAATGGATTTATCGCAAGACTGGCTCACGTGCCATGCTGAGTGCGACCATTATGATCACCCTGATCATTTTGCTGATTGGCATTCCGCTGACCTTCGGTATTTTCATGCTGCAGCATGAAGGTCGAAATTTATATTATGAATTGCAAAAACAGGTGTTCTCGGGTCATTTAAATGTTCCGCAATTTATTCGCGATTTACCGTTTATAGGCAAGGAAGTGAATCGCACCTTACATGACATCAATACTGACCCGAACAGTATTGTGCAAACGGTTTCCAGCTGGATTCAGGGTCATCTCAATTACGGTCGTTTCGTTTTAAATGAAATTGGTAAAAACATCGTTAAACTGTGTTTTGCCGTATTGTCATTGTTCTTTTTCTACCGTGATGGTCAAACCATTCTGAACCAGGTCAGCAAAGCCTTGGAAATGATTATTGGCCCACGCGTGCATCATTATTTAGATACCATTTCTGAAACCACACGAGCGGTGGTTTATGGCGTCGGTTTAACCGCAGTGGCACAGGCTGTTTTGGCCGGTTTAAGCTATTTCGTTGCGGGTGTGCCCAACCCGATGGTACTCACCATTGTGACTTTCTTATTGGCATTGATTCCGTTTGGAACACCAATTGCCTATGGCTCAGTCGCATTATGGCTGTTCTCGCAAGGACAAACCGTTGAGGCGATTGGGGTGATGGCATGGGGCGTCTGTATCGTCAGTACCTCGGATAATGTGATTCGTCCATTGGTGATTTCCGGTGCCACACAAATTCCGTTCTTGCTGATTATGTTCGGGGTATTGGGCGGTATTGCGAGTTTTGGTCTGGTCGGTCTGTTTATTGGCCCAGTGATTCTTGCAGTGTTGCTGGCGATTTGGCGCGAATGGCTACATGAAACCAATGAAGTGGGGCCGTTCATGCTGCCAAAATCCACCATGGCCTATGATCTTGACGATGATAAAGACCTATCCAATCCAGATCAAAGCTAAGCTTTAAGTTTAAGAAACTCATACATTCAAATACTTAATCATTATTGAATTGCATCTGATGCCTTGCTTGAATGGTCAAGGTCATAATAAAACAAAAGGATGTAATTCAATGTCGTCTTCACTGTTCAAATTAACGACGCTCTCTGCCATTGCAGGTGTTGCAATGCTAGGCTGTACACACTCCCCAACTTCATCTACACGTGCTGAACATCAAGCCACTGTTCATGCTGTGTCTGCTCAAGGCGTAGGTAAAGAAATTGGTACCATTAAGTTCAAAGACAGCCCGGCAGGTTTAATCATTAATACTCATTTATCTGAACTTCCACCCGGCCCTCACGGTTTCCATATTCATGAAAAAGGTTCATGTGACCCTGCTGAAAAAGATGGAAAAATGGGTGCGGCGATTGCAGCGGGCGGTCATTTCAACCCGAATCAGGCACCGCATCACGGTACACCGGTTACCGGTCATTTAGGTGATTTACCGCTGTTAAATGTCGATGCTCAAGGTAACGCTAAAGTCACTTTAGTGGCACCGCGTTTAAAACTGGCCGATGTGCAAGGTTTGGCAATCATGGTACATGCCGGTGGCGATAACTATGCGGATCAACCTAAACCTTTAGGCGGTGGCGGAGACCGGATTGCCTGTGGCTTAATTCAATAATTATCCCTTCAAAATCAATCAACAAAAAGCAGGCGCAAGGTCCACTGCTGTCCCATAGTTTGATTTAAATAAAAAACCTGAGTCCAAATCGTTAAAATATGAGTGCAAACAAACACTTTAACGACCAGGATTCAGGTTTTGTCACATCAGAATACCGTATTTCATCAGCTTATTAAACCCGTCGTGCGACAGGATTTTGAGCAACTTGCTAAAGTACACCATGTTGGACAGAAATTTAGAGCGGCTTCAAGATGGGATCAGTTTATTGCCATCTTGATGTCTCAACTTTCCTGCAGGCAAAGTCTGAGAGATATTCAATCCAATCTGGAGTGCCAACAGGAAAAACTGAGTCATTTCGGAGCAAAGTCTATTCCCCGAAGTACACTGGCACGAATCAATGAGCAGCAGCCCGCTGCCTTGTACCAACAGCTCTTTCACAAGTTGCTTAAATACTATGAACACTCAAAAGTAGCCCATAAATTTCGCTTTAAGAATCCATTATATTCCCTGGATGCCAGTCATATTGACCTGTCGCTTTCCTTATGTGAATGGGCCAAAGTTCACGACTCAAAAGCCAGCATGAAACTCAGCATAGGATTGAATCACAGCAATGATATTCCTGAGTTTGTTGCAGTTGAAAATGGTAAAGAAAATGACATGGTACAAGGCCGAAAATTCCAGTTTCCTGCTGGCAGCATTGTGGTCTTTGATAAAGGCTATGTCGATTATCAATGGTATGCGAATCTAAGCGCTCAAAACGTTAGCTTTGTGACACGTTTTAGACCTAAATCGGTGTATCAGGTGATCCAGCAACATCCCGGGCTTGAATCCAAAGGCATTCTAAAAGATGAAACCATTCAGCTAAATAGCGCACATGCCCTAAAAAGAAAAGCCCCCATATTAAGAAGAATTGAGTATAGAGATCAGCAAAGTGGCAAGCACTTCAGCTTTCTCAGCAATAACTTTCATTTAGCGGCCTCTACCATTGCAGCGATTTACAAAGACCGCTGGAAAGTTGAATTGTTCTTTAAAGCGATTAAACAGAACCTGAAATTAAAAGCCTTCTTAGGTCGAAGCAAGAACGCCATTCAGACGCAAATCTGGATTGCGATGATCGCCTATTTACTGGTAAGTTTCGCTCAACATTTAGGGAAAAAAGGCTGGACAGTTCAGCGCTTACTCAGAATAATTCAAGTGAATTTATTTGAAATAAAAACCTTAAAAGCGTTATTTTCACCCGATAAAGTCCCCATCAAACAAGAGAAGCTTAAATGAGCTTCCTCTTGTAAAAATTGTGGGACAGCAGTGCTATGGATAGTCCTTTTTTTACATGAGAATGCAAAATCAATAGTTACTTGAACATCAATTCTTTCTAAATTGAACGCTTTAATAACTTTAGTGTGAAGTTAAAGTGTTGCTTTACTTGGTCAGTAATCATAAGTTACTTAAATAAAAATTTGAAGGATAGTCACTAAGATGACAGGCATACTAGAACAAGAAAATGGAAGAACTAAACTGAACCAAGCACAAGATTTAAATTCAGGTTTCGTGGGAGGGTAATACCCCCATTTTTAATTGAACTAATGGGTAGAAAATCCAAAGCCCTTGTTATTGTTTAAAATTAGGTGGACAACCATTTACTGACATATGAGGTCGTTCATGATTATAAAAGTACTGCCATAAGGTTGTACAGTCTTGAACCTCACTAAGCTCTCTAAATAAATATTGGTTTAGGCATTCGTATCGAACTGTGCGATTAAATCGTTCAACATAGGCATTTTGTTGAGGGTTACCTGGCTGAGTGAAGATATGC
>NZ_SJNZ01000040.1 GCF_004331155.1 Acinetobacter terrestris | reverse complement strand
TAAAGGGCACCAATCTTGGCTCATCAATTTTCTGACAAATATTTCTCAAATAAACTTCGAGTCATTTCTACCATCAATCAATGAAAATAATTTCGATCAATCAACCGGTAAAAATCCACACAAGTTGTTCTTCATAATCTCTTAATGATCTACCTTGCTCTTCGTCAGAGACAAGTAACAACAAGATAATCTCAACAACTCAACGCTTCGCGCTTCGTTCGTTTCAACATATCTCGTTGGTATGTGCTCATTATAGGGCAATTTCGCACACACGCAAGTGCTTTTAACTGACAAAAATAACGAGTGTATTATTTTTATGCACCAAATTGGGTCAATTTTATACAAAAAAATTTTAAACTGTTGTTTTAAAGCAGAAATATTAATTTTAAAATTTCTGCTTTAATTTGGATTACTTTTTCTCAGCTGCTGCTTTAACCGTCACACTGACGATTTTTACAGCTTGCTGCGGTACATTTTGATGCATACCTAAATTCGCTGTCGGTACTTTAGTGATTTTATCCACTACCTCTATACCTCTAATGACTTTACCAAACACGGCATAACCTGCATTCCTCTGGCTTTTATTTAAAAAGTCGTTATCAACCGTATTAATAAAGAATTGGCTGGATGCAGAGTTCGGCGTATTGGTACGCGCCATCGCTAAAGTGCCACGGGTATTTTTCAAACCGTTATACGATTCATTTTGAATGGGAGCTTTGGTTTGCTTCTCCACCATGTTGGCATCCATTCCCCCACCCTGAATCATGAAGCCAGGAATCACGCGATGAAAAATGGTGCCGTTATAAAAGTTATCCTTTATATAGCTTTCAAAATTTTTCGCTGAAATAGGTGCTTTATCGTTAAAGAGCTCTATTTCAATATTTCCCATGGATGTTTTCATTTCTACAATCGAGTTTGCAGCCATCGTTTGCAAACTAATAAAAGCAGCCCCGACAGCGAATAAGCTTTGTTTTAACATTTCTTTACTCTTCTACTTCAAGTTGTAATTGTGAATGTCTATATATTAATCGTTCACTATAAATAAAACAGCATCTCTTTTTGAGATAAAACGAGAATGACAATGAGTGAAGAATTAAGCACGACCACTTTTCATCACCACCCACCTTGGCATTTACATGGTGATGCTTTTATTTTGAATTACTGGTTAACTCCAAATTTTATTAAATCTAATCAAGCTTTCCACCTTGCTCCCTCTCCAATCGGTCGAGTGATCCAGATAATGTTGGTTCGTTATGATGAATCCCCAGTGGGCCCTTATGATGAGCTTCTGATTTTAGATCATCCTTTAATGAGTAAAAGACGTTTGTCTTCAATTCCTAAAATTTATGTATCTACTGATACCTCTGTGGTTCATGGTCAACATTTTTGGGGAATTCCAAAACAATTGGCTCAATTTGAATGGTTAATCAAAGATGATGTGGTGTATTGCAACATTTCATTTGCTCAACAAGAAATGAGTTTGTGCCTACAGAAGTATAAACACAGCCAAGACTTTTATATTAACAGCCATCATGTACCCGCACGGCTGCTCAACATTCATCAGATATGGCAAGGTTTACATTATCAATTCAGTCCCCAGTTTCGTGGCAAGCTCGCTAAACTTAAACAGGCCTCGTGGAAAAATACCCTGGATATTTTTCCAGATTTTTCTCAAGCCAAATATTTACAGAGCTTTTATGTTCCCGAATTTAGACTTACGCTACCCCCAGCCAAAATTGAGAAAAAATAAAAAGTGTTTCACGTGAAACACCTTCTATATAGACAGTCGAATTTATTAAAAAAGCTTAAGCGTGTTTATCCCAAAACTTTCTGTAGTTTTTACTGATTTCAATCACGTACTGTTTAGCCCGAGAAGAAATGGGAGTGAGATTGACAAAACCATGGGATTGATCAGTGTATTCCTGATAATGCACTTTCACGCCCCGATGACGTAACTTATAAGCATAAATCTCACCTTCATCATGCAACACGTCATGCCCTGCGGTAATCACAAATGCAGGAGGTAATTTGTCATGCTGGCCATAGGTCGGGGAAATAATCGGGTCATCCAATTCAACTTGATGCGTTTCTGCATAATATTGCGTTACAAAATCGACATCCGTACCGGTGAGCACCAAACCTTCTTTATACGCATGAAACGATGGGTGACGACTTTTAAAATCTAATGCAGGATAGAGCAGCAATTGCGCTTGCGGTGCATGAACTTTGTTGACACTACGCTGGGCAACCACCGCACTAATATTGCCGCCTGCACTATCCCCGGCCACCGAGATTCTGTTTTTTAAGATTTTAAGCTGTTTTCTGTTTTGATATACCCATGCCAGTGCATCTTCACAGCTTTGGATCAGCTTTATCGGGCTGGTTTCTGGTGCTAAAGGATAGTCGATGCTCATCACCTGAACCTTTGCATGCACTGCAAGTAAACGGCACACCTCATCATGCGAGTCGAGGCTTCCCACCACAAAACCACCGCCATGATAAAACACCACCATCGGAAGTTTTTTACTGGGTGCAGGATGATAATGTCGCGCGAAGATGGTGCCACTATGTAAAGGTAATCGTAAATCTTCGACTCGCTTTACCGCTGTCGGTTTAGTCTTAATCGACTGCATTTGTAGATCAAAGTTTTTACGCGCACGGACAACATCTGCACCGATGAAACCACTATTGCCCTGTCTTAACTGGGTAGCCATCATGCATTGGATTAAAGGATCAAGTTCAGGATACTGGTGCGGATATCTTAAAATTTTAACTAAAGACTTTTGCGCAAAAGCCGGCAACCGATCCAAGGTACGTGCTGCCGTGCCTTGCCCTTTTTCTATCATTGTCTGTAGCGTTCGATTAAAAGCAACCATAAGTATCCCTTCCTTTTATTATATTCTTCACATTTTCTACATGATCAGCCGATAAGTGACCATAATCTTATACAACTCTAATCATCTGTATACACAGTAAAAACATTCATACGCTAATCTTCTTTTTATACCTTGTCATTGACAATTTCCATGTATATTTCGGAGTGTTTTGCTACTCCTTAAAAGAAGAAGGATGTAAGCCATGACTAAAAAACTGATTATACTCTTTTTAATGACCACATTTTTAGCCGTAGGTTGTGTGGCATTTCCAGAAGATGGCGGCTATTACAACGGTGGTTATGACAACCACTATGACCGTCGTTATGATCGGGACTATGACAACCGTTATGACCGAGAGCGGGATCGTCAGCGTTGGGAATATCAGCAGCGTCAAAACCGCTTGGAATTGGAACGTAAAAAACGTGAATTAGAACGTCGCCAATGGGAACAAAACCGTCAGAAGCAGTCGGATTGGGAGCGTAAAAAACGTGAACAACAGCATCAGTTAGAACAGCGTAAGCGAGCTGCCGAAAAAAATCGAAATAACCAATCCAATTTGGATCGAAAAAAGCGGGAACTTGAACGCCAACGCTCAGCACAACAGCGTAAGAAACTGAATGAGCAAAATCGTCAAAAAACCCAACAGCGGGCTAAATCTCAAGAAAGACATTGGGATAATCATCGCCGCGATACTGATAAACGAGTTCGAGAGCGTCGCGATAATTAAAATCCTGTTATTAGCTAAATACCTTTCCAGTAAAGGGTATTTTTTTATGCTATAAAATTGATGCTCATCAAAACTTCATGCTGCAAAGATTAATCGCTATTCAACAGCAAAGCTAGAATGGGCTAAACAAATAGAGGATATCCGTGATTTATCAGGACTTAGTTTATTTTAGGCAAAAAAAAAGCTTACCCAGAGGTTGGGTAAGCCTAGAAAACAGATTTCAAAAATACCAAGAAGAAACTACAGCGATAGAATCTGGATGAAATAATAACCAGCCTGCAGGTTTTTGTGAAATATATAATTTATTGAATATTGATCGTTTTTAAGTCTAAGACTGATATACCCCCTCATCACATTCATCTTGTTTATATTTTCTGATTCCTTTTCGTCTCTATCGTTGCTTGCTTTTATCTTTCATACAAACAGTCCATACAAAATGAAGTCAGCAATAAAACTGATTCTTGCATTCACAGATGCTCAAGCTTTTATATAAGCTGCTGTGTTGTTTGGTCCATTCGCTCAATATTGACCACGAAGAATCCAACATTTTTAAGCTCAACGCTGGAAAAACCAGATTTTTTTAATAATTTTAATCAAATTAAACAGATTTAATTGATTGTCTCGCTTGAATTTTTATCGCCTGCCCCGACCTTTGTATTAATCATGAATTTTATCACTCATGGCAGTTCAGAATTAACCCAGTTAACACTGAAGCCAAAAGGACTGTACATGTTTAAGAACCCATTTAAACGGAGTAAATCTATGGCGGCTGAGCAAAACGAACAAGCTCAAGATCTAGGGCAAGAGCAAGCTGATCAACAAACAGCACAAACTCAAGCTGAAACGGAGCAAACTGAAGTTTCAGTTGAAGATTTACAAACACAAATCACGAATTTGAAAGAAAGTTTAAAACTTGAAAAAGCACGTACAGCCAATGCGGTATATGAAGCGCAAAAAAGCGTGGAACGCATTCAACGTGATGCTGAAAAGCATAAAGAAATTGTTATTGAAAAGTTCGCTAAAGAATTACTCGACACTGTTGATAATTTAGAGCGTGCCATTCAAGCTGCGGGTGATATTGAATCTCCATTACTTGAAGGTGTGCAACTTACTTTGAAATCACTGCTCACCACACTGGAAAAATTCGGTGTAGTCGAAGTGAACATGAGTAACGGTTTCAATGCAGACTTGCATCAGGCAGTCGGTATCGCACCTGATGCTAAAGCAGGGGAAATTGGTACTGTATTGCAAAAAGGCTATACCTTGTCGAACCGTTTACTTCGTCCAGCAATGGTCTTGGTCGGTCAATAAGGTAAAGAAATTCGGGAGTTTTTCACTTTTTTTAATCAAATAAACTTGAAAAATTTTGAATGGCTCTCATATCGGATAACAAGCAAAAGCATTGCAAAAAATAATTTTGAGGAAGCATCCAAATGGCTAAAATCATTGGTATTGATTTAGGTACTACAAACTCTTGCGTAGCAGTACTTGAAGGCGACAAAGTTAAAGTTATCGACAACGCTGAAGGCGCTCGTACAACTCCATCGATTATTGCATACAAAGATGGCGAAATTTTGGTGGGTCAATCTGCTAAACGTCAAGCGGTAACCAATCCTAAAAACACGCTATTCGCGATCAAACGTTTGATCGGTCGCAAGTACAAAGACCAAGCAGTTCAAAAAGATATCGGTCTTGTCCCTTACAAAATTATTCAAGCAGACAATGGCGATGCTTGGGTTGATGTAAACGATAAAAAATTGGCACCACAACAAGTTTCTGCTGAAATCTTGAAAAAGATGAAGAAAACTGCAGAAGATTATTTGGGTGAGACTGTTACAGAAGCGGTGATTACTGTTCCTGCTTACTTCAATGATGCACAACGTCAAGCAACTAAAGATGCAGGTCGAATTGCCGGTCTTGATGTTAAACGTATCATCAACGAACCAACTGCTGCAGCGCTTGCGTTTGGTATGGACAAAAAAGAAGGCGACCGTAAAATCGCGGTTTACGACTTGGGTGGTGGTACTTTCGACGTATCAATCATTGAAATCGCTGACCTAGATGGCGACCAACAAATTGAAGTATTGTCGACCAACGGTGATACCTTCCTTGGCGGTGAAGACTTCGATAACGCTTTAATTGAATACTTGGTTGAAGAGTTCAAGAAAGAACAAGGCTTTAACTTAAAACAAGATCCGCTTGCGTTACAACGTTTGAAAGAAGCTGCTGAAAAAGCGAAGATCGAACTTTCATCTTCAACTGCAACTGAAATTAACCTTCCATACATCACTGCAGATGCGACTGGTCCTAAACACTTAGTGATCAACGTAACTCGCTCTAAACTTGAAGGTTTGGTTGCGGAACTTGTTGCTCGTACCATTGAGCCTTGCCGTATTGCGCTTAAAGATGCTGGTCTTTCAACAAGCGACATCTCTGACGTAATTTTGGTCGGTGGTCAGTCTCGTATGCCACTTGTACAACAAAAAGTACAAGAATTCTTCGGTAAAGAGCCACGTAAAGACGTGAACCCTGACGAAGCTGTAGCAATGGGTGCTGCGATTCAAGGTGCGGTATTGTCTGGTGACAAAACTGACGTATTGCTTTTAGACGTAACTCCATTGACTCTGGGTATTGAGACTATGGGCGGCGTGTTAACTGCAATCATCGAGAAAAACACCACGATTCCTGCGAAGAAATCTCAAGTGTTCTCAACAGCTGCTGACAACCAACCGGCTGTAGACATTTCTGTGTTCCAAGGTGAACGTAAAATGGCACAGCAAAACAAATTGCTTGGTAACTTCCAATTGGGCGACATTCCACCTGCTCCACGTGGCGTACCGCAAATTGAAGTATCTTTCGACATCAATGCTGATGGTATCTTGAAAGTGTCTGCGAAAGACAAGAGCACAGGTAAAGAACAAACGATTCAAATCAAAGCAAACTCTGGTTTGTCTGATGCTGAAATCGAAGCAATGATCAAAGATGCTGAAGCGAATGCTGAAGAAGATCGCAAATTTGAAGAATTGGCGAAAGCACGTAACGAAGCTGATGCTTTAGTTTCATCTTCACAAAAAGCGGTTAAAGATCTTGGTGAACAAGTGACTGCAGATGAAAAAACTGCAATCGAAACTGCGGTTTCTGAGCTTGAAGCTTCTACCAAAGAAAATGACGTTGAAGAAATCAAAGCGAAAACTGAAGCACTTCAAAACATCATCATGCCGATTAGCCAACGTGCTTATGAAGCTGCGCAAGGCGCTCAAGGTGGTGCTGAAGGTTTTGATCCAAGCGCGTTTGGTGGTGATGCTGGTCAATCTCAAAAAGCGGACGACGGCGTTGTAGATGCTGAGTTCACTGAAGTTAAAGATGACAAAAAATAATTTGTTGCTTTAATTTGACTCGACAGAGTTAAAAAAGACCGCGCGAAAGCGCGGTTTTTTTATGTTTAAAAAGATAGGATTAGATTAAGCTTTCAGCTACATTAATTTAAAAATAATGATTTAAAACGGTTATGCGTGCTCTCTTCTTTGCCCTCGGGGCATTATTGTTCATTTGGTTATTCTTTCCATCGCAACACGATAACAAGCGAGACCATCGCACGGTCACAGATAAAATACTTCATCCTTTCGATTCAAGTGTGCGATTTCGCTTAGGCGATGTCGATCCACGATTTGGCATGAGCCAAGCAGAACTGATTCAGCTCTGTAAAGATGCCATCGGCATTTGGCAGCAAGGCTCAGAAAAACCGCTTTTGGTTTATGACCCCAATGCAAAATTAACGATTAATTTGATCTATGACCAACGCCAAGCAGACCATAAAGCCTATAAAACCAGCCAACAACTTTTGCAGACGGCTCAAAATGTAAATCAATGGGTTTCAGAGAATTTAGACAATCGCTATAACTACCTAGAACAGCGCCATCAACAACTGCAAGCCCAGCGATATCAATTATCCAAGGATGCTGAACAACTCAATCAGCAACGCATGAGTTGGATGCGTATTGAAAATGGTCCAAATCAACAACGTATTGAACAGCAATATCAGCAATTGAAAGCCCAAGCACAACAATTAGACCATGACATTGCTGAGCTTAAAGATCAAAATAACCAATATAATCAACAAGTCGAGCAGCATAACCAGAATATTAATTCCTACAATATCAATGTGAATCATCTCAATCAACGCTTCCCGGCACGCGAATTTCACAAAGGCATCTACAATGGAAAGCGCATTGAAATTTATCAATTTGATACGATGGATGATTTACGTCTAACCATTGCCCATGAGTTAGGACATGCCTTGGGCTTAGAACACAATCACGATCCTCAAGCGCTGATGTACCCGCTTCTGAAAGATCAGCAGATGCAAAATTTCAGGTTATCGGCAGCAGATTTAGCCCTGTTGCAGACACGTTAAGCCACGACCGAGATACAATGCAAAAATCCCTTACTTTTTATACGTCTATGCAGGGCAATAGAACGGAAATCAGGTTCATTTCATGTTATTGTGATGGGAAGAAATGACAATATAAATCTCTGGAGACGCGTGTGAGTTACTACCATATTCTGATTGAAATGAATGATCACATAAGTACAATTGAGCAAACACGTGAGATTGAAATCTTTGATATTATTGAAATTCAGCCTTACCTGCATTCTATTTTATTGCCATTTTTAAACGAACAGCTGATCGAACTGGAAGATGAAAATATTGAGTTCAAGGATATTCTGCATTTAGAAATAAAACAGACTTTACTACCTATTCAGCATTTGATTGAAGAAGAACAACGCTTACTTCCAAGCGATACAGATGTCACCATTACGGCGCATGAAATTTTTAACAATCGTGATTTAAGCCAAGATGTGACAACTGTTATTTTTGATATTTTAGAAGCCGCTAAATTAGAAGCATAATTTTTAATGATGTTCTCACAGAATAATAAATTCTATTTTTCATAAAAAAGCCCTCCAAACAAGGAGGACTTTTTTAGTTTTTTATTAAAGAGAGAAAGATGAACCACAACCACAGGTTGTTGTTGCATTTGGGTTTTGAACCACAAAACGTGAACCTTCCAAGCCTTCAATATAATCGACTTCTGAACCGACAAGATATTGATAGCTTAAAGAATCAACCAGCATTTTTACGTCGCCATTGACAAACTCAGCATCATCTTCATTCATGCTTTCAGCGAAGTTAAAGCCATAAGAGAAACCAGAACAACCGCCACCTGTAACATAAACGCGTAACATTAATTCTTGGTTGCCTTCACTATCACGCAATTGGCGTACTTTATTTGCAGCATTGTCAGTCAGCACAAGAGCTTGGGCATTCATGTTGGATCCTCTGTTCAATTCAGTTGTCTTTAAAAGATAAAGACCATATTTCAAGTATAGCATACCCAATATATGGTCAGTCTTTGCAGATTTAAAGTCAAATCTGAGTATTTTTATCAAGATTGTTTGTAGTTCTCATCTTGCAAGGCACATTCGAAGTTTTTCGGATCATTCTTACAACGGAATTGCCACAATAATTTCATCATGCGTTTGTCATAAATCCCACGTTTAGTTAAATCAACACGCGCATCACGCATCATTTTTTGATAGCCCGGTTTATCTACTGCGGGTACATCCATCCAATATTTACTTGGAATGTCCGCTCTCATTTTACCTAAGATATTGAAGGCACGTGGTAATTCGCCTTTTATCCATTCTCGAGATTTTTGACCAAATCCTGCGGGGAATTTTTCTGGACGAATAATAATATTACCGGTCACTTGTAAAATTGGATAATTCACAATCGCGCCTTTATTACCTAAACCTTTATGTAGCTCTAACGGTTTAAACGCTGCTGCGGGTGCGCCAATAATATCGACCTGACCATTATTAAACATGCTGGCAAAGTTTGTGATCTCAGCGCTTACCGCTTGCGCCCCAACTTGCTGCACCATAATTTTCTGTGCTTCATCATAGCTTAAAACGGCAATTTTTTTACCCGCCGCTTTAGCTACGGTATTAATTTTTCGGTCATTCACAAGCAAGTAAGCATCACCAATTGGAATAACACCGGCAATTTCATATTTACCTTGCACCATTTGCGGTGCAAATTTAGAGCTTGCTAAACCCTGCATCACTTTCACTGCCAGATTCAAATTCGTAATAGCACCAATTGCATCTAAAGAACCAGTAAATAAATTAAACTGACGACCGCGCATACCCGTCACGCTAATACCGTCACATTTACCAGCCTTAAAGTCCTCAGCAACTACCGCTTCATTGGTATTGACGCGTAATTCAATATCTGCACCCCAATTTTTGGCTGCCAGTTGATAATCTTTCATCAGGCTAAACACATCACCACTTTTACCGACCAAATCGAATACGCACATCACTTGTTTTGCCTGGCTAATCCCGGTTACAGCACATAGACTTGCACCCAGTAGCAGCGTTTTAGACCATTGCATCATGACTTTTTCCTTGTGTCTTTGTTTTTATTCAGTCGAAGACTGAATCTTTTTGAGTTTTTATTCATTGCGAACAACAAGCTTGCTATACCTATTTTCATTTTTATGATAAAAATTTTATATCATTATTTTTTAAGATTACGCCTTTTTTTACTCACGACAATGGCAAAAATGACATATTCCACTCGACAAAAAAGCCTAGAGTTAATCTAGGCTTTCTTCTTTAAAATCAAAGTTATTCACCACCAAGTGAACATTCAAAATTCGCCTTATCGACAGAACAGCGGGCTTTTTTCAATACCGACATCATGCTGGCATCATAAACTCCACGTTTGGTCATATCCATACGGCCATCACGTAACATTTTTTGATATTTGGTTTTATCTTCTGCAGACAGATTCATTTTAAATTTAGCTGGAATACTGGCTTCAAGACGATTAATCATCGCAAAACTTTTTGGCAAGTGTTTCACGAACCAGTCACGCGATTTTTGTCCAAAGCCTGCTGGGAACTGATCAGGACGAATCACAAAATCTGAGGTTACTTGAAGGACAGGGAAATTGAACATGGCACCATTTGTACCTAAACCTTTATAGATTTCCAAAGGTTTGTAGGCATAAGCAGGCGCACCCACCATATCCACCTGACCATTATTGAATTTCGCCACAAAGTTTGATACATCCGAGATCACAGCTTGTGCCCCTACACGTTGCACCATAATTTTTTGCGCATCGTCATAACCTAATACTGCAAATTTTTTGCCTGCGGCTTTTTCAATCGAATTAATGCTCTTGTCACGTACAAAAATAAAAGCTGAACCTAAAGGCGCAATACCGGCAACTTCATATTTTTTCCCGCTTAAATTGCTCACCATTTTCGGTGCATTACGTTTATCGAGTGCAAATGTAATCGCACGTTGGGCAATGGCATTGCTGGGTGCACCACCTAAAGCATCAATAGAACCGACAAATTTATTGTATTGACGTGCACGCATCGCCGTCATAAAAACGCCATCGCATTTGCCTGCTTTAAAATCATTATCGGCAACAGCTTCGTCTTGACGTGGGATTAGATTAATATCAGCACCCCACCCTTTGGCAGCCAGCGCCCATTCCTGCGCCATTTGATAAGACTCACCAGATTTACCCAGTAAATCAAACACACAAACATCCACCTTTGCTGCATGTGCTGTTGCCGCACAACCAATAGCAGAAAATGCGGCTAATGCCAGAATCGTTTTTTTCATTGTCATGGTCCTTTTCAGAATCTTGTTGTTTGATGAGTGTCCATTCATGGCATAAATATTATGCAAGTTTATTTAAAAAAAATAGAGTATTTACTCCATTTATTTCCGACTTATATGTCAGTTGATTTATATTTTTTTAAGTTAATAATAAAATCATAAAGTTAGCTAAAAATACTTTTAGCTATAACTTAGAAAAGCTTAAATATTTTACAAATTACTACACAACACAGTCGTTATTCACCACTCAAAGAACACTCAAAATTGGTTCGCTCTACAGTACAACGGGCTTTTTTCAATACAGTCATCATGGCTGGCTCATAAATTCCCTGTTTGGTTAAATCAATTCGTCCTTCACGCAGAATTTTTTGATATTTTACGTGGTCTTCTTTGCTTAAGTTCATGCGGTATTTTGCCGGAATCTCAGCTTCCATACGTTTGACCATGGCAAAACTTTTCGGCAATTGTTTTACGAACCAACTCCGCGATTGCATGCCAAACCCTTCAGGAAATTTATTTTTACGTATAATCAAATCGGCGGTGACATTGACCACGGGAAAATTAATCATCGCGCCTTGCGTACCTAAACCTTTATAAATTTCAAGTGGTTTAAAAGCATAAGCGGGTGCAGCAACAATTTCAACTTCAGCTTGATTAAATTTTTTGATGAAATTTGAGATCTCGGACATTACCGGAACAGCGCCAACACGCGTAACCATAATTTTTTGAGCATAATCATAATGTAATACAGCGAACTTTTTACCTTCTGCACGGGCTATAGAATTGATTGAGCGATCACGGACAAAAATATAAGCCGAGCCAATTTGCCCAATACCGGCTACTTCAAAGGTTTCTTTACCCATGGTATTGATCAGGCGTTTTTCATTACGTTTATCAAGT
This sequence comes from Acinetobacter terrestris, assembly GCF_004331155.1. Lineage (GTDB taxonomy): Bacteria > Pseudomonadota > Gammaproteobacteria > Pseudomonadales > Moraxellaceae > Acinetobacter > Acinetobacter terrestris. The sequence goes on along the minus strand of NZ_SJNZ01000040.1, from coordinate 3,492 downwards.
ACATAGCTAATGGCTTTTTGCGCTATATCATTACTCGGTATGCCGCCAATCGCATCAATCGAGCCAGCAAATTTATTGTAGGCACGTGCACGCATTGAGGTCATATAAAAAGCGTCACATTGACCCGATTTAAAATCCTGTTCAACTTTGGCTTCATCTTGATAAGAGATCAGATTGACCTCCCCATCCCATTGCTTACTGGCCAAGGACCATTCTTCGATCAATTTATAAGATTCACCCGCTTTACCCAACAAGTCAAAAACACATATATTTTGTTTTGCCTGTGCCACACTTGAAAAACTGAGTAATAGTCCAGTAGATAAAATCAAAATCCTTTTTTTCATGCTTATGCCTAATTTTTTTTATATATTCCCTTATAAAATAACTATAGTGTTGTTTTAACGGTAAAAATAGGGAATTCATTCTATTTCTGATAAAAGGCTTTTTTTTGCACAAATTGTCACACTTTTATTTATTTACTTAAAACTGCCATTTATCCACATAATAACCTTCTAGTCTTTTTCTTTTCTCGGTCACTTCCTTTAGAATACGCGCACTATTCTTGTTATTTAGATATTTTAATGATTCAGTTAGATCAACTTTCTATACGTCGCAGTGGACGTGTTTTATTTCAAAAAGCATCCATGCAACTCCATCCAGGCTGGAAAATTGGTTTAACTGGTGTAAATGGCGCAGGAAAATCCACGCTATTTTCTGCACTGCTCGGTGGTATGGAATCGGATGGGGGTTCTTTAACTCGCCCTGCGGTTTGGACTGTTGCGCATATGGCACAGGAAATCAAAGCTTTAGATATGAAAGCGATTGATTTCGTTTTGTCTGGCGATGAAGAATTTTGGGAAATTCAAAATAAATTAGATCACCCAGAAAGCTTAAGCGATGATGAACTTGCACATTTATACGGTCGTTTTGACGAAATTAATGGCTATTCTGCACCGTCTAAAGCATCGCAATTGATGGCAGGTTTAGGTTTCTTTGAACATCAGTCACAACTGGATGTTTCAAGTTTCTCCGGGGGTTGGCGTATGCGTCTGAATCTTGCGCGTACCTTGATGAGCCGTTCAGACCTGTTGTTACTTGATGAACCGACCAACCATTTAGATTTAGATGCCATTTTATGGCTAGAAGACTGGTTGAAAGCCTATGAAGGCACATTAATTCTGATTTCGCATGACCGTGATTTCCTGGATGCAATTACCGATCATATTTTACATATTGAAAATCAAGAACTGATTCTTTACACGGGCAACTATTCAACCTTTGAACGTACCCGTAGTGAACGTTTGTCTCAGCAACAACAAGCTTATGAAAAGCAATTAGAAACACGCGCGCATTTGCAGAAATATATCGACCGTTTTAAAGCACAAGCGACCAAAGCCAAACAAGCGCAAAGCCGGATTAAACAACTTGAACGTATGCAAGAGTTGTCTGCTGCGCATGTCGATACACCCTTTACCTTCTCATTCCGTGAACCGACCAAAATGAGTTCGCCACTGCTTGAACTTGAACATGCAGATATTGGTTATGGTGACAAACTGATTGTGACCAATGTCAGTTTACAAATCACCCCCACCAGTCGTATTGGTTTGCTGGGGATGAATGGTGCTGGTAAATCCACCCTGATTAAATCACTAGTCGGTGATTTACAACTGCTGCAAGGTACCCGTAAAGACTCTGAACTGCTCAATATTGGCTACTTTGCTCAGCATCAAATGGATGCTTTGGATGGTAATGCCAGTCCAATGCTGCAATTATCTCGGATTGCCGATAAAAAAATCAGTGAAGCAAGCTTGCGTTCTTTCCTCGGGAGTTTCGGTTTTAGTGGCGAACGCATGGATACCCCAAGTGAAAGTTTCTCAGGGGGTGAACGTGCCCGTTTAGCACTGGCACTGATTGTATGGCAACGTCCAAATGTGCTGATTCTGGATGAACCGACCAACCATTTAGACTTGGATATGCGTCATGCATTAACCATGGCATTGCAAGATTTTGAGGGTGCTGTGGTTCTGGTATCGCATGAACGTCAACTGATTGCCAGTGTGTGTGATGAGTTGATCTTGGTTCATGGTGGTCAAAGCCGTGAGTTTGACGGTGATTTGACTGCCTATGCAGACTGGTTACGCCAAGCCCGGATCGAGATGATGAAGTCAGGTCAACAACCGGCTGCACCTGTGAAATCTCAAGTGGAAGTTAAACCCACGATTTCCAAACTGGACAAAGAGGCACAACGTAAAGAAGCTGCTCGTCGTCGTGAACTCAGCCGTCCTGTTCGCAAGAATATTGAAAAAATTGAAGCGCAGATTGCCAAAGTGCAGCCGCGTTTGAGTGAAATCGAAACCTTACTTGGCGATAGCGCATTGTATGAAGCAAATCGTAAAGATGATTTGTTGAAACTGATGAACGAACAAACCGAGTTAAAAGTAAAATTAGCTGAAGCCGAAGAAAAAATGTTGGAGCTCATGATGGAGTTGGAAGAGCTGGAAGGTGCTTTCGAATAAGCCAATTTACCACTCTTAAGCAAAACTAAAGTGATGCTTATTTTATGATCGCAGTACAATTTCAAACCTGTCCTGCGATTTTTTAATTTTTCTACACAACACTTTTATCGCAATATCACTCAAGATGTCAGTGTGTTTAAATTTAAAAATTATCATCTATTAACTTTAAATTCAAACCAGAGTTTTAAATTTAAAAAACTTATCCACAATACATCCAAGACCAACTTTGAATTTAAATAAAATATTTATCAAGACTGTGGATAAATTAATTTTCACATGCTTATTCAATAAAAGCTAAACTTATCCACATCCCTATTTTCAATACAAAATAAGACTTTTTATTCATCTTGCTTTGACTTTTTGCGTTTTAAAAACCTGAGTTCGATAATTTTCCAAGCGCCCTCATTGATCCATAATTCTTGAATTTTTCTCTGATCTTCTAAACCAATTAAAACCTTACAACGCTTCAAATCTCGATCAAACTCAAACTCTTCAAATTCAATGTTGGGCTTTTGCGATTTCCATACGTCATTTTTAACCGCGTGTGCGATGCGCTCATAGCGGGTAAAATTGCCTTCAACCTGACCTTCCTGCTCATAAACCACCTTAAATTGTTCATGTTCATACTGAGCCAGCGCCTCAAAATTACCGGTAAAAAATGCATTGCTCCAAATATCCCGGATCTGTTCCAGTTGATTATCCATGCTACTAACCTCGTAATATTGCATGATGATGTCCTGTGTGCAGGATTCATCATGACAGAGGAATAAGTCATTTTTATAAAACAAAGATGGCTAAAAGTTAATCGTATTTAAATAAAAATAGCATAAAAAAAGCACCCCGAAGGGCACTGCTGTCCCACAATTTTTACAAGAGGAAGCTCATTTAAGCTTCTCTTGTTTGATGGGGACTTTATCGGGTGAAAATAACGCTTTTAAGGTTTTTATTTCAAATAAATTCACTTGAATTATTCTGA
>NZ_SJNZ01000004.1 GCF_004331155.1 Acinetobacter terrestris | reverse complement strand
AAGGCTGGACAGTTCAGCGCTTACTCAGAATAATTCAAGTGAATTTATTTGAAATAAAAACCTTAAAAGCGTTATTTTCACCCGATAAAGTCCCCATCAAACAAGAGAAGCTTAAATGAGCTTCCTCTTGTAAAAATTGTGGGACAGCAGTGGCCATGAGCTCGCTTTTTTATGGTTTTTTAATGTGATGACATCAATTTAAATGGCAAAATGCTTTGGAGCGCCAAGATTTTTAACTGCATTCACAATCTGATCTGCATGATTGCAAATAATCAGTTTTGCCCGATGCTGGGGCGGTAGAAAGCCTTCACTGACCGCATGATCAAGCTGGGCAATTAAGGCATCATAAAAGCCATTGACGTTATACAGCATCATCGGTTTTTGGTGCTGATTCAGCTGGCCCCAAGTGGCAATTTCCAGAATTTCTTCAAAAGTACCCAAGCCACCAGGCAGTGCAACAAAAGCACTGGCACGCTCCGCCATCATGGCTTTGCGTTCATGCATGCTCTCTACAATATGCAATTCGGTGAGCTGGTTATGCGCAATTTCATAATCCAGCATAAATTCTGGAATCACCCCGACCGTTTGACCGCCACGCTGTCTGAACGCATCAGCGACTTGGCCCATCAAGCCAATACTTGCACCGCCATAGACCAGTCCAAAACCCAAGTCCGAAAGACTCTGAGCCAGAGCAATGGCTTTTTCCTGGTAAATGGGCTTGTTGCCTGAACGCGAGCCGCAATACAGGGCAATTAAAGGCTGATTGGTTTTGGGAGTTGGATTTTTATGTTTTGCAGTCATTTTTAATACACTGTCCATCATTATATTTTTACCATAGCACTTTATTTTTTCATGCTCTAGCTTAGTCTGAAAATATGATACGGCATGTGATGTCATGCACAGCCTTTGCAAAGATTTGTTAAAACCGGGGAAGAGAAAAGGTTGAGGACTGAAAAAAAGATGAATTTCCAGTTCATCTTGCTATACTAAAAATCTGTTTTCCAATAAATGAATCAACATGGGTAGTGGTTGTCCTCGCTCTGAACATCTCAATTCTTCCGCAAAAATTATACAGAATGCTGTTCATAGAATATTCGCCGATTTTAATATGAACCCTCTAAAATCAGACCTCAATCCCCTGCAGGAGAACATCCAATGATCTTTGAATGGATGTCAGATCCATCTGCATGGATTGGGCTGGCCACTTTGGTGGTTTTAGAAATTGTTCTCGGGATCGACAATCTGGTCTTTATTGCCATTTTGGCGGAAAAACTTCCACCACACCAGCGCAACACAGGGCGTATTGTCGGGTTGCTCCTGGCTTTGGCTATGCGCCTGGTTCTGCTGGCTTCCATTGCCTGGGTCGTGACCTTAACCGAACCCCTGTTCCATATTCTGGAGCATCCTTTCTCCGGTCGAGACCTGATTCTGTTGTTTGGTGGTGTGTTCCTTTTATTTAAAGGCACCATGGAACTGCATGAACGCATTGAAGGAACGCAACCGCAGAAAGAAGAAAATCCGGTGCATGCTGCTTTCTGGATGGTGATTGTTCAAATTGTGGTGCTGGATGCAGTTTTCTCTCTAGACAGTGTGATTACTGCAGTCGGAATGGTGAAAGACCTTTCTGTGATGATGATTGCAGTGATTATTGCAGTCGGCATTATGCTTTGGGCCTCGAAACCGCTGATGGATTTCGTCAACAAGCATCCAACCGTAGTGATTCTATGTTTAGGCTTCTTGATGATGATTGGTTTCTCACTCATTGTTGAAGGTTTTGGTTTCCATATTCCAAAAGGCTATTTATATGCTGCAATTGGTTTCTCTGTGGTGGTTGAGTTTATTAACCAGACCATGCGCCGTAATCAGGAGAAAATGGTGACCACCACAGACTTACGTTACCGTACAGCTTCTGCAGTAATGCGTATGCTCGGTGGCAAGTCAGAATCACAAAATAATGATAACGAGGATGTACTTGCAACCCGTGCATTTGCCGATGAAGTCTTTAATGAACAAAATGGCGCTTATCATAGTGTGATGGTGCAAGGGGTGCTTGGACTGTCTGAACGGCCGGTGAAATCGGTGATGACCCCGCGTCCTGAACTGGAATGGATTGATTTAGACGAAGACGATGCTGCCATTAAGGAACAGTTGTTGAGCATGACCCATTCGCGTTTAATTGTTGCGCATGGTGAGCTGGACAATATTGCCGGTGTAGTCCTGACCCATAAAGTGATGAATGAATACATTGAAACCGGTGTACTCAATTTTGAACGTCACTTACGTGAACCGGTGATTGTGCATGAAAATGCCCAAGTGTTGATGGTGATGGAGCAGTTACGCCAAGCACCGTTACAATTGGCGATTGTCCTGAATGAATATGGTTCGATTGAAGGGATTGCAACCCCGATTGATGTGCTTGAAGCGATTGCAGGTGAATTCCCCGATGAAGACGAATTTGAAACTGCAGCAGAAAGTTTGGAAGACGGTACTTTAATTCTAGAAGGTTCCACCGATATTCGTCACGTCTCCTTACTTTTAGGATGTGACTTGGTGGATGAGTCTGAACAGTATTCAACCTTGTCGGGATATATCTTGCATCACCTAGGTCATTTACCGGAAAGTGGCGCAAAACTCGAAGCCGACGGTTATATTTTTGAAGTGGTGACGATGGACGGTCATAAGATTGATAAAGTCCATATCATTCCGCAAATTGAAAACGATGCCGATGATTAACTAAATTACGGTAAATGATTTTTAAACCCAGATAATTGATTAAAATAGCTCGCATCGTCGGGCTATTTTTTATTGGGAAAATTTGATGTCAGAAAGCAATTGTCCATGTGGTCTAGGAATGTATGCCAGCTGTTGCCAACCGCTACATTTGGGGCAGATGAAAGCACAAAGCGCAGAACAGCTGATGCGTTCACGTTATAGTGCATTTTCCAAGCATGAGATTGATTATATTGTTAAAACCACCACCCTCGGACAGCAGCAGGCCTTGGATGTGGCTGCCATTGCTGACTGGAGTAAATCCAACCAATGGCTCAAGCTGGAAATTGTGCAAGTTAAAGAAAAAATAGATAAAAATCATGCACAAGTTGAATTTAAGGCACATTACCATGATGGTAAACAGGCACAGGTTCATCATGAATTTTCACATTTTGTATTGCATGATGGAGCGTGGTATTTCCTTGATCCGACCACTGATATGCAAATCACCATGAAGCAACCCTGCATTTGTGGATCAGGGAAAAAATTTAAACAATGTTGTGCACAATATCTGTAAATTTCATCTGAATTTGCCTTAGAATAACGCGCATCGATTACCCTCAGTGGAAGAAGGGCAATGTTGCTATTAGTGATTTATATTATTGCGATTACGGCCGAAGCCATGACCGGGGCTCTGTCGGCTGGTCGGCGTAGTATGGATTGGTTTGGGGTGACGCTGATTGCTTGTGTGACTGCACTTGGTGGCGGTTCAGTTCGAGATGTCTTGCTCGGACATTATCCACTGACTTGGGTCAAACATCCTGAATATCTTGTGCTGACCTGCGCGGCTGCCTTTGTCACTATCCTGATTGCCAAATGGATGCGTCATTTGCGCTCCATCTTCCTGATTCTGGATGCCATGGGCCTGATTGGCTTTACCGTGATTGGTTGCCAGATTGCACTTCAGATGGGGCATGGTTTTGTGGTTTCTGCCGTGGCTGGTGTTCTTACTGGTGTTTCTGGCGGTATTCTGCGTGATATCCTGTGTAATGATGTACCCTTGGTGTTCCGCCGTGAACTGTATGCCAGTATTTCCTTTGTTTCAGTCATCTGTTACTGGGTTTGCCAGGAGATTGGCTTCTCGTTAGAAGTGACCGTGATTTCGACCCTGATTTTCGGTTTCTCTTTACGCTGTATCGCCATCTACTTTGGGCTGGAAATGCCGAAATTTATCTATAAAGATGATGATGATCAATCGGCATCGTCCAAAGATGCTTCATAATAATTTGTATAAAACACCTGAGATGAACGGTGAAAAAGCCGTCATCATTTTTAAATTAAGCTATAAAAATCAGCAAAATTATAAATCCTGTTGGGAAAGCAGTATGCATCCTTTCAACAAATCAGAGATCTTGTTATGGATTTAGTCTCACGTGTACAACGCTTACCCATCGGTAAGTTTCACTATACCTTGCTATGGGTGATCGGACTGGGCTGGATGTTCGATGCGATGGATACCGGTCTGATTGCTTTTATTTTGACCACCATGGCCGAAGAATGGAACATGACTCCGACTGAAAAAGGCTGGGTGGTGTCGATCGGCTTTGTCGGGATGGCTATTGGGGCGGTTTTCTCTGGCGGATTAGCTGACCGAATTGGGCGTCGTACCGTATTTGCGATTACTTTGGTGACCTATAGTATTGCCACCGCTTTATGTGCCTTTGCACCCAATTTAACCTGGTTGTTGGTGTTTCGTTTTATTGTGGGTTTAGGTCTAGGCGGACAGCTTCCTGTTGCGGTAACTTTGGTCAGTGAATATATTCCTGCCCAAGTGCGTGGACGTTTTATTGTTTTACTGGAAAGTTTTTGGGGCTTGGGCTGGCTGGTTGCAGCCTTGGTGTCTTATTTCGTGATTCCGAGTTATGGCTGGCATATCGCATTTTTAATTGGCGGTTTACCTGCCATTTATGTGTTTATGATTCTGAAAAAAGTGCCAGAATCAGTGCCGTATTTGATTAATCGTGGACGGATTGAAGAAGCGCATGCGTTGGTTCAGAAACTGGAACGTCAATGTGGCGTGGAGGTGATTCAGCACATTGAAGTCAAACCGGTTGCGGAAAAACAGAATACCTCTTTCCGCCAACTCTGGTCAGGTGCATTTGCCCGTCGTACCCTAATGCTCTGGCTGATCTGGTTCGGTATCGTTTATTCGTATTATGGGATTTTTACCTGGTTGCCAAGTTTGCTGGTCAAACAGGGTTATACCATCGTGCAGTCTTTTGAATATGTGCTAATTATGATTTTGGCGCAGCTTCCGGGTTATGTCGCGGCCGCATGGCTGGTGGAAAAACTCGGGCGTAAAGCGACATTGGCGGGCTTTATTGGCATGTGCGCCGTTTCGGCTTATTTCTTTGGTCAAGCCAATAGCGTGAACATGATTATGTTCTGGGGTTGCCTGATGTCGTTCTTTAACTTGGGTGCATGGGGCGTGCTTTATACCTATACGCCGGAACAGTATCCAACCAATATCCGTGCCTTTGGTTCGGGCTGGGCATCTGCAGTTGGGCGTATGGGCGGTATTGTGGCACCGATGGTGGTCACGCATATGATGGTGATGAACAATGGTTTCAGTCACGTCTTTACAATGTTTACCGCGGTATTGCTGGCTGTGGCTTTGGTAATTTTAGTCTTGGGCGAAGAAACCAAAGGCAAGACTTTAGAATCGATGGGGTTATAAGCCGTTATAAGTTAATCAAAGTGCAGAATACCAAATATGGGGAATCAGTCGATAACCCAATGTTTGGCCGAATGCACCACATCCTGATTTAAAATCAACGCGATACTTTGCAAGTTAAAGCTGTCTCGGTTCTCAGGCAATTGCAGTAAAAGCGGCAAGCGCGTTACGCCATTTTCCCCATCTGCAAAGGCATAATGGCGTACTTTGGGATCAACCGCAGAGATCAGGTTTTTCGACTCTAAATAAAGGCTGTGCTGAGAGTATTGTTTTTGAATACGAATGATCTCTAAATAACAGCGATGCTGGATCTCCTTAAGTGATGTTTTTAATTCATTTATTTGATTATAGTCATTTTCCGATTTACTGATTAGCCGTTTGAAAAAACTGGTTTTGGGCGATTGTTTGGTATCGCGTTCCAATTGACGCAGCTGCTGTTGCACGAGACGACTTTGTTCAATGGCACCATTTACCTGATCTTGCAGTTGCTCCAAGGGAGTCGTCACTAAATTGAGATGCTGTCGATAGTGAGCTTGGTCTTCAAACTGAACAAAAATATAAGCACGACGCTGTTTTAATAAATTTAGATAAGCAATCAGTCGGTACTTGAATTGACGTGCATGCGGATTAAATTGAATAGCGGGTTCCTGAGAGAACATTTCAAAACTGTGCAACAATTCGGTCATTAAACGTCGAATATTTAAAAAGCAAAATTCCAACTCATCGGGTTGCTGAATACTGTTTTTGAGACCGTTTTGAAAGGGTTCAAGAATGTTGACACATAAGTCTTTTTCAATTTCAGTTAAATGCTCATTGATCAGGTGATCAATTGAAAAACCTTTAATTTCAATAACTTGAGTTATTTTTTCCCGAAGTTGATGTTGATTGTAATGATGTAATGACTCCATCAGCTCGACAATGTGAGGGTTCATTTGGCATTGTAAGCCAATCATTTTTCCCATCTGTTGTTTAAAGTTTTCAAGGTAGTCTGCAACATCAAGCTGTTTAGGATCAAGAATCAAGCCACTGATATAAAACTTATTCGCCACGCCAAAATTTTCTTCGGTTAAAAAGCGTCGAATAGAATAAGAAGATACTCGGCTGTCGCCAGAACTGCCAATAATAAAGTAATAATCTGAGGTTGGAATAATTTCAAAGTCACGTACACGTTGTTCATGACTAAAATAATCTTGAAAAATAGGCAGTTCCTGCTGCGCATATTCACTGGGCAAAATATGGGCAAACCAGCTTCCCAAAATTTCACTTTTCATGAAAACTTCAAAGATAAAACAGCGTACTTGATGCTGGGTTAAGCCACGAGAATTCTGGGTGACTGAAAAATTGATCTGCTGAATACTCAGCGCAGCATCATATAAAAATGCACTTTTTAATAGCTGTTGGGCCTGAATATCTTTTTGGTCCTGTAGCTCTAGACTATTAATTTCATAAGTAATGGTTTCTAAATAATCAGCAATCTGGACATCAGTTTGATATTTTTCTAAATACTGAAAGGTAGCACGAATTTTTTGCGCAAGCTGTAACAGTCCTGAATGCTGGATATAACTATGAAGTTCATGTAGACCAATATGGCCTTTAAATTCAAAAATTTGTGATAAGTAATTCCAATGAATATTTTTGGGCTTTAAATAATCATCTTCTATCTTGCAATGCAGATGTTCAGCTGTGGACGCCAGCAGGAGATTAAGACGCTGTTGCCATTGCTGATCTAAAATAGGATCAATCTGTTTTAATTTTACCCGAAGCTGATAGGGAATATACATTTGCACAGGATGATTCATACGCTTCCAAAGAATGTTCTATGGTTAATTAAAATGCATATTAATGTGATTTATATCACGGTGTGAGCCATTATAGCCAATTAAGGTCTTATTTATACTTAAAATTTATAGAATTTTACTTTTATGCGGTTAATGCTTTTTAGTTGCTTTGTAAACATAAAATGAATATTTTTACTTCATAAGACACAATTTGTCGTGCAGTATCATTGACTGCTCTTGTGTAGTCGGCACTCGCGACTTAGCATAGCCACATAGATACAAAAACGAATTATTTAGGATTTCACGCTTTTATGACCAGCCTTGTGCATCAAGCCACAGAAAATCGTTCCGTAGCAGAATTTACTGAGCAAGCTTATCTTAATTATGCCATGTACGTGATTATGGACCGGGCATTGCCGCATATCAGTGACGGCTTAAAACCCGTGCAGCGCCGAATTGTATATGCAATGAGTGAGCTGGGTTTAAAGCATAGTGGCAAGCCAAAAAAATCTGCCCGTACGGTAGGTGATGTACTTGGTAAGTACCATCCACATGGTGACTCTGCCTGTTATGAAGCGATGGTGCTGATGGCACAGCCGTTTAGTTATCGCTATCCGTTTATTGAAGGTCAGGGCAACTGGGGTTCGCCAGATGATCCGAAATCCTTCGCGGCAATGCGTTATACCGAAGCCAAACTTTCACTTTATAGTGAAGTGCTGTTGTCTGAACTTGGTCAAGGCACATGTGATTGGCAGGACAACTTTGATGGCTCCATGAAAGAACCTGTCAATTTACCTGCCCGTGTTCCGAATATTTTGTTGAATGGTACAACCGGTATTGCCGTAGGTATGGCAACTGATATTCCGCCACACAACCTGCGTGAAGTGATCAAAGGCACCATCGCCCTGATTCGTAATCCGAACCTAACGGATGAAAAAGTTGCAGAATATATTCCGGCACCAGACCTACCGACCAGAGCGGAAATTATTACCTCAGCTGAGGATTTGTTAAAAATTCAAACTACAGGTCGTGGCAGTTATCGCATGCGTGCGGTGTACACGATAGAAAAAAATGAAATCGTGATTACAGAGCTGCCGTATCAGGTTTCAGGCTCAAAACTGATCAGTCAAATTGCCGACCAGATGCAGGCGAAAAAGCTGCCTTTGGTGAGTGATGTTCGAGATGAATCGGATCATAAAAATCCAACCCGTTTGGTGATTGTGCTGCGTTCAAATCGTATTGATGCCGAAGCGGTGATGAGTCACTTGTTCGCAACGACCGATTTAGAGTCGAGCTATCGTGTCAATATGAACATGATTGGTGCCGATGGCCGTCCACAAGTGAAATCGATTCGTCGTATTTTGCTGGAATGGATTGAGATTCGTAAGAGTACGGTCACCCGTCGTCTGCAATACCATTTAAATAAAATTGAAAAACGCCTGCATATCTTGGCCGGTCTTTTGATTGCATATCTGGATCTGGATACCGTCATTCGCATTATTCGTGAGGAAGATCATCCCAAAGCCGAACTGATTGCGCATTTTGGTATTGATGAAATTCAGGCCGAAGCCATTCTGGAACTCAAGTTACGTCATTTGGCAAAACTTGAAGAAATGGAAATTCGCCGTGAACAGGAAGAGCTAGAAGCTAAAGCTAAGATTATTCGTGAACAATTGGCAAATCCGGAATCATTAAAGAATCTGATCATTACTGAACTCAAAGACGATGCCAAGAAATTTGGTGATGACCGTCGTTCGCCAATCGTGCAACGCGCAGAAGCCGCTGCAATTAGTGAACAAGACCTGATGCCCGCTGACCCTGTCACCGTGGTGTTGTCAGAAGCGGGCTGGATTCGCTGTGCCAAAGGGCATGAGGTGGATGCAGAAAACCTGAATTTCCGGGCAGGCGACCAGTACTTAAGTCATGCAACCGGTAAGTCGAATCAACGTGCCTATGTGCTGGATGAAACCGGACGCAGTTATGCACTTGCGATTAACAGTTTGCCATCGGCACGTGGTTTGGGTGAGCCCTTAAGCTCCAAACTTACTCCTGCAAATGGGATTGGCTTTATTCAGGTCATGATTGCAGAAGATGAGCAGGAAGTTATTGCGGTAAGCTCTCAAGGCTACGGCTTTAAATCAAATGCAAAACAGCTGGATACCAATGCCAAAGCCGGTAAATCCTTCTTGACCGTATCAGACGCTGCCAAAGCATTGCCATTGCAAATGGTGGATGCCAATACGCATTTAGCGATTTTGAGTACCGCTGGTCGTTTATTGGTGGTTGATTTGTCAGAATTACCAGTCCTGAATAAAGGTAAAGGAAACAAGTTGATACAACTTGAAGCCAAAGAACAAATTTTGTCCATGACATTGCTTTGTTTAAATGAAATAATTCAAGTGGTTGCAGGACAGCAACAATTAAAACTAAAAGGTGATGATCTTCAGAAATATATAGGTAAAAGAGCGACTAAAGGTCAACTCTTACCACGAGGATATCAAAAAGCAAATAGACTGTTCATTCAAAGATAAAACTAGCATCCATTGATCAAAATACGTTATATATAATTCGTATGCGCGTAAATGGATGCGATGTTATGCATAAATAAGTTCAATAATGACGCATAACATTGAAAACAGTTGAAAACTAAAGATTACAGATTGGAGATAAAGGCATTATGGAAAAGATTTGGTTTGCTGAATACCAAAAAACGGGGATTCCTGAAACTGTAGAATTACCACCAGAAAATACTTCACTCAATGATATTTTTGAACGTAATTTTCAAAAATTTGGTTCACGTGATGCCTTTATCTTTATGGATAAAGTCTTAACATTTAATGAACTAGAAGAAGCAAGCCGTAAATTTGCCACCTATTTACAAAGCTTAGGTTTAGCAAAAGGTTCTCGCGTCGCAGTCATGATGCCAAACGTGCTGCAATATCCAGTGGTTGCATTGGGTGTATTCCGTGCAGGCTTGGTTCTGGTCAACGTGAATCCACTTTATACCTCGCGTGAACTTGAACACCAATTAAACGATTCGGGTGCGGAAGCATTGGTAATCGTTGAAAACTTTGCCAGTGTTTATCAAGCCATTATTGGTAAAACCCCGGTGAAACATGTGGTTGTGGCTTCTGTTGGCGATATGTTAGGTGCATTAAAAGGCACATTAGTGAACTTTGTGTTGCGTTCAGTGCGTAAGCAAATTCCCGCTTGGGACATTCCAGGTCATATCAAGTTCAATGCTGCAATGTCGAAAGTCAGTGCCAGCAATTATAAACGTCCTAACCTGACCTTAAGTGATACTGCTGTACTGCAATACACAGGCGGTACTACAGGCGTTTCTAAAGGTGCAGAGCTGACTCATCGCAATCTTGTTGCGAACATGTTGCAGTGTGATGGCATATTCCAAAGTAAATTTGGTGCACAAGACGGTGCCAAAGATGACCGTATTTTCTGTGCATTGCCGCTTTATCACATTTTTGCGTTCATGGTATGTGCCATGTACGGCATGTATAAAGGCCAAGCCAATATTTTGATTCCAAACCCGCGTGACTTACCAGCGGTTATCAAAGAATTGCACAAATACCGTCCGTCATTCTTCCCGGCAGTAAACACCTTGTTTAATGCATTGGTGAACAATGAAGAGTTTAAGCAACTCGACCATAGCAACCTTAAAATGGCGATGGGTGGTGGTATGGCAGTTCTGGCTTCTACAGCTGAAGCATGGAAGAAAGTTACCGGTACGAACATTATTGAAGGTTATGGCTTATCAGAAACCTCACCTGTTGCGACTGCGAACCCACCTTCATCTATGGAATTCAGCGGCACAATTGGTATTCCGTTGCCACTGACTGAAGTGGCGATTCTGGATGATGATGGCAATGAAGTTGCCTTAGGCGAGCAGGGCGAAATCTCGATTCGTGGTCCACAAGTCATGAAAGGCTATTGGAACCGTCCGGATGAAACAGAAAAAGTCATGACCAATGGTTTCTTCCGTACTGGCGATATTGGTGTGATGGATTCTCGTGGTTATATCAAGATTGTTGACCGTAAGAAAGACATGATCCTGGTTTCTGGCTTCAACGTTTATCCTTCTGAAATTGAAGATGTAGTTTCTAAACATCCAAAAGTATTGGAAGTTGCAGTGATTGGTGTACCGGATGAAAAATCAGGTGAAGTGCCTAAATTATTCGTGGTGAAAAAAGATCAGTCTTTAACCACTGAAGAAGTACTGGCTTTTGCTAAAGAAAACTTAACCGGTTATAAACGCCCGCGTTATGTTGAATTTATGGATGAATTGCCAAAATCAAACGTAGGTAAAATCTTGCGTAAAGATTTACGTAAAACAGCATAAACCCTGCAATTTAAAAAGCGCCGTTTTCGGCGCTTTTTTTATATCTGAACTTTTAATCTTTCATCAGCCAGCGATCAATATAAGGGCGGCCTATACCCATAATCCATATAAAGGTCGTGATGCTACCGACCTGATAAAGGTATCGCTTTAAATCAAATGAACCAAAGCTATAGAAATTATCAAGCACACAATAGAGTGCAACGACTGTCGTCCAGATCCACAGGGCTTGACGTTTAATTCCGACCATCCAAAGTGCGGTAATTGAAATCACAATGGTAAAAATCAGAGAGAGTCTATTTAAATTGGCACACATGACCGAAAGTAAAAATCCCACAATCGGCAACACGATTTTGAGTACACGATCTACTCTAAGTTGATGCAGGCGCTGTTTCTCAAGGACATCCAACATTTTTTGCTGATCTGGGCTGACCATACGGGATCCTTATTGCTCATTAATAAAAACATTATAATTTAACAAAAATTATTATTGAACCGTCATGCTATGATATCGGGCAGAAAATCTTAATGAGAAAAATGAGATGCAAAACATAAGCGGAATAATCTATCTCATCTTAATTGCATGTTTATTGCCTTACGTTTTTACAATGATTGCAAAAAAAACCTCTGGCTTTAAAGGACGAGATAACCAAAATCCGCGCGATTTTTTGGCCAAAACCACTGGCTTGGCCGCACGTGCCAATGCAGCACAGCAAAACAGTTTTGAAAGTTTACCCTTGTTTATTGCTGCCATTTTAATGGCGGAATATATGGTGGTTCCTCAAGCCGTGATCATGACCTTCGGTATTGCCTATATCGTGCTCCGTATTGTTTACGGCATTTGCTATTTGGCCAATTGGGCAACTTTACGTAGTATTGTTTGGACCTTGTCTTTGCTTTGTCCAATTTGCCTATTACTTCTGGTGATTAAATTAACTTAAGAGTGCATCAATCTGTGGAAATACATATTTTGCTGTGGCGGATGTATAATCACAAAGTTATTTAATTCTCAAAAACCGTTATAATCGTGCCGGTTTAAATAAGATTTAACTTGTTAAAGAGTGATGCTATGAGCTACAGCAATATCCCAGCGGGTAAAGATGCACCAAACGACATCTATGTCATTATTGAAATTCCTGCAAATGCAGCACCAATCAAATACGAAATCGACAAAGATTCTGATGCGTTATTTGTAGACCGTTTCATGGGTACAGCAATGTTCTACCCAGCAAACTACGGTTATGTACCAAATACCTTGTCTTTAGATGGCGACCCATTAGACGTATTGGTTGTAACACCACACCCAGTTGAACCAGGTTCAGTGATTCGTTGCCGTCCTGTCGGTAAATTGAACATGGAAGATGACGGTGGGATCGATGCTAAGTTGGTCGCAGTTCCACATGATAAATTGACTCCAATTTACAAAGACGTGAAAGAATATACAGATCTTCCTCCGTTATTGATCAGCCAAATTGAACATTTCTTCCAGCACTACAAAGACTTAGAGCCAGGAAAATGGGTTAAGTTAAGTGGTTGGGAAGGTGCTGATGTTGCGAAACAAGAAGTGCTTAGCTCAATTGAAGCTTACAAAAATGCATAATTGATTTTTGATATTCAGCATTTATTGTTAAATATTAAAAACAAAAAAAACCTGCACATGGTGCAGGTTTTTTTATGACTTGAACTTACTGTGAATTAAAATAATTTCACAGGAATATCCAAGAATAAACGCCATTCGTTGGTATCGCCAATGTACGCATTTTCGTATGCATCATTAGCACGGTAAATTGAGTTACGAACGCGTAGGCTGGCATCTTTGGCAAAACCGCTTTGAACCGTGTATTTCACTTGGTTAAAGAACTCATTTTCTTTGCCTTCTTGAGCAGGATCTGCAACCTTAATGTCCCAACCGTATACATAAGCAGTGGTCCAGTTCAAGCCTGGAATGCCGTAGTCAGCAAAGTTCAAGTTGTATTGAACTTGTGCCGATTTTTCATGGTTGCCGACGAAGTCAGACAGGTATGAGTTCGCGACATAAATTGACTGTGCACCATCAGCATTTTCGCCGTAGTCATAGCCTGTGTTGCCAGTATTTTGCTGGTAAGCAAGCATGACAGAATGAGCGCCCTGATTCAAAGTACCGGATAAAGACCAAATGTTGTTGCTGCGGCCTTCAACATCTGAATCACCTAATGGTGAAGAATAAGTCCCTGCTTCTTTATCCCATTCTGTGTGATAACCGTTAAAGTCTAAAGTTAAAGAGCGTTTTTCTGCTAACGGAAGGGTGTAGTTCGCATTTACATAATGACGTTCTAAAGCATTCTTGCTATCTAGGCCATAGTAAGATGCATTTAAAGCATCATTAAATTTATATTTTGCACCCCAAACCACAGCACGGTCTAATTCGTTGCCATCTGAATTGATTTGATCAGAGTATTGATTTTTAGTAAATTTACCTGCGATTACTTCCAAATTTTCAATTTCATGGCTTGTTGCAAGTACGCCAGTGAAATATTCAGGAACCATACGGGCAGTGTTGCTTGCAAGAACAGGGATATCTAATACTTGAGTACCATATTCAACCGTCGTATTTGAAACACGCGCTTTAACACTTGCACCACCACGAGCCCAATGGTCATAAGCATCACCATTTGGGTTTTCTGCAGTCGGTGCATGCTTAGGAATCATGCCATTATTCGCATTTTTGTTTTCGCCCAATTTAAACGAAGCATCACCTACAGCGTTTACACCAAAACCTACTACACCTTGGGTAAAACCAGACTCAAGTTTAACAATCGCAGATTGTGCAGCAGAACTTTGGTCTTTCTTGCCAGGTGCTTTTTTATCACGATTGATAAAACCGGTACGGAATAAAACAGATCCTTCAGCATCTTCAACAAAGCCTTTCGCTTCACTTTGTTCACTGGCATATGCTGTTGAGATTAAGGCAGCTTGAATTAAAACTGCTAAAGTTAATTTTTGTGTTTTTTGCATTGGGAATAAGCCTTATACAAAATAGGAAGAAGAATTTGGAGGAATTGTATACGTAATGTAGAGTAAATAAATCTTTTTTTTATTCATTTTATTTCATTAAAGTTATACGTTTCTTATATAAGAATTCATAAATTAAATTTAACAAATGTTCAAAAAAGTCGATTTTTTTAAAATATTATTTAAAACAATAATATATTTAAACAAAAGATGATTATTTATGTAATTTTTTATTAAGACTAAATCAACAGCATTCGATTTTTTATTTCTGCTTTATCGAATTTCATCTCTTAATACTTTGGTCTAATAAGAATTATGAATAGCGTTAAGCGTATTGATAACGGATTTTTATCAAATATAGACAATTCTTTAAAATATTTAACTTATCCTTATATTTAATGTAAATGTCATATAATTTTAGACAGTAAAAAGTAGATATCACTACACTGTTAAAGGTTGCTACTGAGCCAAAACTCAATTAGAAGCAAAATATTTTTATCTCATAATTTTGAACAAATATTATAAAAAAGCTTTAGAATCCGCAGCTAAATTTGTCGTCGGCAAAGAATCTTGACCGGATTCTCTCAGAGGTAGGAATGCATCTAACTTCCCATAAAATTGCGTTATCTTTATTGTTTTTCATCAGCACAGTACCTGCATTTGCAGAAGAAAATACAACTTCAGCAAAAGGGGGAGAATTAACAGGTAATTTTGCCGTGGTGAATAAATATATTTACCGGGGTGGGGTGGAAAATGATGATGTTGCGCTACAGGCAGGTCTTGATTACGCATTTCAAAATGGTGTTAGCGTAGGATACTGGGGCTCAACACTCGGTTATGACCTGTCTGATGAGAATAAAGATCAGGGTTTTGAACATGATTTTTATCTGGCGTACGGTAACCAAATTAATCAAAACTGGCGCTATAAAGTTCAAGGAGCTGCCTATTATTACCAGAATGGAGGTACAGTTTATGCGGACAATGGCGATAAACGTAAAACCACAGCATTCGATGTATTAGGTGAGTTGGCTTATAAAGACTTAACTTTAGCTGCCTCCGTCATGCTTGCTGATGCTTCTTTTGCTAATGCGGGAGATATGTATTTAAGTGCAGCCTATAGTTATGCTTTGCCGCAAAACTTTATGCTGAATACATCAGTTGGCGCATCCATCTATAACAGTAGCCGTGATGACGACATTATTGAAACTAAAAATGATGTTGCTTTTAATGAAGCACGGATGGGTGTGAGTAAAGAAATTGCAAATACGCATGCTACAGCATCTTTAGATTATGTGGTGGGTGGAAAGGATCGCTTCGATACAGATTTTGATGATCAGGTTGTCTTCGGTTTGAATTTTAATTTCTAAGCTTTTAAATACGAAAATCATTTTAAAGTGCATAAATTGCTTTAAATTTGTGCACTTTTTTTGAGCATAAAGAAATAATATGATTAAAAAATAGCCTTAAAAAGAGGCATGATGTAAGTAAATATGAATCTTACTCTAAAGTTGAATTGAGTTTTAATACTGAACAAACTCGCAATAGCATTGAATAAACGATATTTCAGATAAAATTATTTTAAAGAATTAAAATACAATGAAAACAATATAATAGGAGATTTTAATTTTAAATATTGAGCGCTTCCGGATGTTTGATTTTTCTATTGGCATAGCAATTGCTTTTACCTCATTGAGTTTATCGAAATAACCAAAAAAACCGTCGTAGCACGATGTGGGGGAATTAAACAATGAAATTAACTTTAAAAGCATTATCTCTGGCTATATTAGGCGCAGCATCTACATTCACTTTTGCAGAAGAGGCACCCGCATCGGAACATACCGTTTCGGGTAACATTGGTGTGGTGTCTCAATATGTATTACGTGGTAATACAGCAAGTTTAGAAAATGACAACGCTGCAGTTCAAGGCGGTTTGGATTATAGCCATTCTTCAGGTTTTTATGCAGGATATTGGGGTTCAACTTTAGGTTATAACGCTGAACTTCCTACCGAAACTGATAAAAGTTTTGAGCATGATTTTTACGCAGGTTTTAATGGCGCGATCACTGAAGATTTAGGTTTTACTTTAGGTGGTACATATTATCTTTATTATCCAGCTGATGATGCAAATGTATTTGAAACATTGGTCGGTCTAAACTATAAGGATTTTGGTATTACTGCTCAAACGCTTACGGATGATGTGACTTGGGGAAATGCAGGAGATACTTATTTTCTAGCGAGTTATAGCTATGGCTTACCGAAGGACTTTACTTTAAATACTTCTTTAGGCGCATATTATTATTCTGATAGCGGTGATTATGAGGGCGTAACTTTAGATACTCAAGAAGATTTCAATTTCCGTCATTTTACCGTTGGCCTGAGCCATCCATTGGGTGATACGGGTGCAAGTGTAAACATGGACTATATTGTTGGTGGAAAATTACGTGACGAAACGGATTTAAAAAATAAAGTTGTATTGGGCTTAAAATATGAATTTTAATTTAAATTAATTATATAAAAAGGCGACTCATTAGAGTCGCTTTTTTATTTGAGCATCATGCTACGAAGTCGCATTAAAAGCACCATGATAAGTCACGCTTCCCTGTGGAAATTTTCCATCAAAAGATAAAGCTTGAAAATATTCAGCAGGCACATTTTCTAAAATGAGTTCAGGCACTGCTTTAAAACCAAATTCAGCATAAAAATTCGGATCACCTAGAACGATACAGCCTTTTGCACCCATCGTTTTTAATTGACTTAATGCGGGATTGGATCAGTGCTGAACCGATTCCTTGCAGTTGCCATTCAGGTAAAACTGCAACCGGTTCCAAACCATACCAACCTTGTACACCTGAAGAAATTTGGATAGGCGAAATAGCAATATGTCCCACAATGTGCTGATTTAAAACAGCCACCAAAGAAAGAGTCAGTGCATCCGCCTCTCTCAAGGCAGCTACAATGTATTGTTCAGTATGACTTGAATATTGCTGATTTTTAAATGCCTGTTCGATGACATCTGAAATCGCCGCATGATCAGCAAGGTTGTCGCTACGGATAACTAAGTTATGCATCTTAAATTAGCCCTGTTGTGCCCGATAGGACAATGCTTCGGTTAAATGCTGGCTTTGGATTTCCGAATGTTGCGATAAATCTGCAATACTTCGCGCCACACGTAATACCCGATGATAGGCACGGGCAGACAAATTTAAGCGCTGCTGTGCCATTTCCATGATTTTCTGTGCCTGCAAATCTAGTGGGGCAAATTGCTCAAGCTGTTTGGGGCTTAAAGCGTGATTCAGACATTGCTGTCGATGGATTTGAAAGTTGTAGGCTTGAATCACGCGCTCACGCACAGTCTGTGAGTTTTCAACCGGCGTTGTATCTTGCAATTCATGTACTTGTAATGGCGGTACATCCAGATGCAGATCAATACGATCGAGCAGTGGACCTGAAATACGGTTCTGATAACGCTTAATCGCATCCGCAGAACATTGGCAACGAATATCCTGATTAAAAGCATAACCGCACGGGCAGGGATTCATTGCGGCAATCAGCTGAAAGTTTGCAGGGAAAGTGATTTGTCGTGAAGCACGAGAAATCACAATTTCTTTAGATTCCAAGGGTTGCCGTAAGACTTCTAATACTTTGCGATCGAATTCAGGCAGTTCATCTAAAAATAAAACCCCTAAATGGGCCAAAGTGATTTCACCGGGTTTAGGATGAGAACCGCCGCCAACTAAAGCGACCGCTGAAGCAGTATGATGCGGTGCGCGAAAAGGGCGCTGTCCAAAGGGATGCGAGGTATTTGAAACCGAATAAATACTGGCAACTTGCAGATTTTCCTGTGCATCTAAAGGCGGCAAAATACTGGCAAGTCGTGATGCGAGTAGTGTTTTTCCTGTACCCGGCGGACCTTTAAACAATAAAGAATGCCCGCCTGCTGCGGCAATTTCCAAAGCACGGCGTGGACGGAGTTGACCTTTGACATCAGCCAAATCGAATTTGTACTGATTGGGTGCAGCAGAGTGACTGGCTTGATATTGCTGAATCGGCTGCTGATGAGAAAGATGATCACAGACATCTTTTAAATGCTTGGCTGCAAAAACTTCAAAATGAGGCAGTTGTGAAGCTTGCTCGGCATTTTGTTCTGGTAAAATCAGTTGATGTCCTAACTGCTGGCAAGCAATCGCAATACTCAAAATACCGGTGATGGGACGAAGTTGCCCATCCAAAGCCAGTTCACCTATAAACTCCAGATTATCTGTAACATTTTCAGGTATTTGTCCGGAGGCAATAAGAATCCCTAAAGCAATTGGTAAATCGAGACGTGAGCCATCTTTGGGCAAGTCTGCCGGCGCTAAATTGATGGTGAGACGTTTAGTCGGGAATTGAAAACCACTATTGATAATGGCCGAGCGAACACGGTCTTTACTTTCGCGAACTGCCGCTTCAGGCAGCCCGACAATGGTTAAAGAGGGCAGACCCTGACTGACATGAACTTCCACCTCAATTAAAGGCGCATGAAGTCCAAGCAGACCTCGAGTGTAAATTTTAGCAAAAGACATTATTGTTGTTCCGTTATAGTGCGTTATTTTTATTCGTTTTGTGTCTTTTAGTGCACCAAAAAAGTGCTTATTTATTGTTCTTAATTTTAATTTCTAATGCTTCAACTTGTTTAAGCAGTTCATTCAAGCGTAAATTGGCATTATTTAGCGCAGTACGCTGACGTTCAATTTCATCTTTTGAAACCAGATCCATCTTGGAAACAGCTTCATTGAGTAAGGCACGCAAATTATGTTCAATATCTTTTTTGGGCTGGTCTATTTGTTCCATGATTGCTTGTAATAAAGTTTCGATCATTGTGGATTCCCTAAGGGTGCAGAAGTAGCAGCAGTGTAGCATTGCTCAAACCTGCACCATAGCCCCCATCGATCAGATATAGTTTTGTTCGATGAGTAAAATCGTAAATTTTATAGTAAAAATGTCTCTTTTTTAAAGAATGGACTACGTTTAAAAGTATAAAATAGGTTATAAAGAAAACTCGTGTCGAAACTCTCTATTTCCCCCAACCTTAGAAATTTTGGCACGAAATTTGAACATAAAACCTTACTGGTGAAAGAAGCCGAAGGAAAACAAACATGAAGCTCGTAACTGCAATTGTAAAACCCTTTAAATTAGATGACGTGCGTGAAGCACTCTCTGACATTGGTGTTCAAGGGATCACCGTAACTGAAGTCAAAGGCTTTGGTCGTCAAAAAGGTCATACTGAACTTTATCGTGGCGCTGAATATGTCGTTGATTTCTTGCCTAAAGTAAAAATTGAAATCGCAATTAGCGATGACATGGTGGATTCAGTCATTGAATCGATTACCCGTGTTGCAAGCACAGGAAAAATTGGTGACGGTAAAATTTTCGTGACTAATTTAGAACAAGTCATCCGTATTCGTACCGGTGAAACAGGTGCAGACGCTGTCTAATTTGGCACGAAGTTTGCTGAGTACCTAATAACTCAAAAAATACTAGGTTGGGGGATACGAATGAAAAAAATGCTCATTGCGCTGAGTTTGTCTGGCGCACTTTTAGGTGGTTCTGTTGCATGGGCTGAAGAAGCCGTAACAACATCCACTGCTTCTGAAGATGTCACAGTGGTTGAAACTGCTGATGCATCGTTAACAAATTCTGAATTAGCTGTAGCGCCTGCTCCAGCTGAAGCAACAGCCGCACCTGTCGAAGAAGAAGTAAAATTAGATACAGGTGATACTGCATGGATTTTAGTGTCTACAGCACTGGTTTTGCTAATGACCATTCCAGGTCTGGCACTATTCTACGGTGGTATGGTTCGCAAGAAAAATGTCCTCGGCACAATGGCGCATAGCTTTGTTGCAGCGGCAATCGTTAGTATTACCTGGGTGGTGATCGGTTATACCCTTGCTTTTGGTGAAGGAAATGCCTTCATTGGTGGCTTGGATAAAGTCATGTTGTCCGGCATTACCACAGATGCCTTAACCGGAACAATTCCTGAAATTCTGTTTGTTATTTTCCAAATGACTTTCGCCATCATTACCGTAGCCATCATTACCGGTTCGATTGCAGAACGTATGAAATTCAGCGCTTTCGTTGCATTCATTACCATTTGGAGCATTGTGGTTTACGCGCCAATTACCCACTGGGTATGGGGTGGCGGCTGGTTAGGTAACGACGGTGCGCTGGATTTTGCCGGTGGTACGGTCGTTCACATTAACTCGGGTGTCGCAGGTCTGGTTGCTGCATACATGCTTGGCAAACGTATGGGTTTGGGCCGTGAATCAATGGCGCCACATAACCTGGCTTTAACCGTGATTGGTGCTAGCCTGATCTGGGTGGGTTGGTTCGGTTTCAACGGTGGTTCTGCACTCGGTGCCAATGGTTCTGCGGGCTATGCATTGGTGGTTACTCAAGTTGCAGCGGCGGCCGCAGCAATTGCATGGTTAATTACTGAAAAAGTGGTTCGTGGTAAAGCTTCTGTATTGGGCGGCGCATCTGGTGCGGTTGCTGGTCTAGTCGTGATTACCCCTGCAGCTGGTTTCGTGACTGTAGGCGGTGCAATGGCGATGGGCTTAATTGGCGGTGTCGTGTGCTTCTGGGGTATTACTGCGCTTAAACGTGCACTGAAAGCCGATGACTCTTTAGATGCTTTTGGTCTGCATGGCGTTGGTGGTATTGTCGGTGCAATCTTAACCGCAGTGTTCGCAAGTGAATTCATCATGGGCGATAAAGTTCCTGCAAATATGATGCATCAATTATGGGTGCAAATTGAAGGTGTACTTGCAACCATCGCTTACTCTGGTGTAGTGACTTTCATTATTCTTAAAGTGATTGACCTGGTGATTGGTATTCGTGTTGAAGCGGATGATGAACGTATGGGTCTGGACTTAAGTCAACATGGCGAACGTGTAGAATAATATAAAAACCAATAATCAATATATTGTGTAAAACAGCCCGGAAGGGCTGTTTTTTTTCCATATCTTGCGTAAGCCTCTACAAAGAGCAGAATTTTTGCTACACTCTAAATCCGATTTGATTTGTTCAATTAAACCGCTATGCATTGTCCATTTTGCAACGCCGCAGATAGTAAAGTTATCGATTCGCGTTTGGCTGCTGAAGGCTGTCAAATTCGTCGACGTCGTGAATGTATCAGCTGCGGAGAACGATTTACCACCTTTGAAACCTATGAAGTGGTGATGCCACGGGTGATTAAATCTGACGGCAAGAGCGAACCTTTTGATGAAGCGAAAATGCGCCGTTCACTGATGCATGCTTTACAAAAAAGACCGGTCACACAAGAGCAGATTGAAACTGTCCTGAGCGATATCCAATTACAAATTCGTCGCCTGGGTGAACGTGATGTGAAATCACGCATGATTGGTGAAATTGTCATGCAATCCTTGTTTGCCCTTGATCATGTGGCTTATGTGCGTTTTGCCTCGGTATATCAAGACTTTCAGGATGTAGAAGCTTTTCGACGTCAAATTGAACAAATGCAACACCGTGAACACTAAAAGAGTTTGAAGATGTCTAAGTTAAGCCAAGATCCCATTCAGCAAGATCAGCTGTGGATGCAACGTGCGATTGAATTAGCGCAACTTGGACAATACTCCACCAAACCCAATCCCAATGTCGGCTGTGTCATCATTAAAGATGGTCAGCTGGTCGGCGAAGGCTTTCATCCTCAAGCAGGACAACCGCATGCGGAAGTCTTTGCCATGCGTCAGGCGGCAGATCAAGCCAAAGGCGCAACCGCTTATGTGACTTTAGAACCTTGTGCGCATTATGGTCGTACACCGCCTTGTGCCAAAGGTTTAGTCGAAGCAGGGGTGGCTAAAGTCATTGTCGCTTGTCCTGATCCAAACCCGTTGGTGGCAGGCAAGGGTGTACAAATTCTAAAAGATGCCGGTATTGAAGTTGAAGTCGGCATTTGCCAACCAGACGCTGAAAAACTTAATCTTGGCTTTCTTAAAGCCATGGCAACCGGCATGCCCTATGTACGTTTAAAAATTGCCTCAAGCCTGGATGGCCGTACAGCCATGGCATCTGGGGAATCGAAATGGATTACCGGACCTGAAGCCCGTCAGGATGTGCAGCATTGGCGCGCCATTTCTGGTGTGGTGATTACCGGGATTGAAACGGTACTTGCAGACGACTGTCAGCTTAATGTACGTCAGCTCAATGGCATTGACGATATCACGACTATTGTTCAGCCGAAACGTCTGGTGCTCGATCGTCAGGGACGTTTACCACTTCATGCAAAAATACTCCAGCAACCCGATACGGTCATGGTCATGGGACCGTTTCGTCAGGAACTTGCTGATTTAGGCGTGCTACAATTTGTAGTACAACCTTTAAAAGACTTGCTACACACCCTGTCTACACAGCATCAAATTTACGATGTGCTGGTGGAAGCGGGGGCAATATTATCGACTGCCTTTTTACAACAACAGTTAGTCGATGAATTGATCAGCTATGTTGCACCGACATTTTTAGGTCAAGCAGCACGTGCAATGTTTAGTGCGGAATTTAGCCGTATGGCAGAGCAACTTCGATTTAAGCTCATGCAGGTCACCCAATTGGGGGATGATGTGCGCTTAAGGTTAATCCCTTCTCAAGAGACAGTATGAATTCAGAGTCTTCGGTTTATCATAAACGTCGTCATTCAGCACGTACCACAGACGAATATCTTTTCAATCAGCTTGTTCCGTATTTAGGCAACAAGCGTCGTTTACTGCATCTGATTTTGGAAGCACTTGAGAGCACGGGAACATTAAATAGCAAAAATGGTCGTGCCCCAATTTTCGCTGACTTTTTTGCAGGCTCCGGTGTAGTTTCACGTCTGGCGCGGCAAAATGGTTATCGCGTGATTGCCAATGACTGGGAACCCTATAGCCATGCTTTAAATAGTGCAATTTTATCCTGCACAGAAGCACCGGCATTTAAAGAATTGGGTGGTTATCAAAAAGCTATTGATTACCTGAATCGTTTGCCGGAAGTCAAAGGTTGGGTCACGCATAATTTGTGTCCGCGTAATGATGAAATTTATGATCCGGCTCGTGATCGTTTATTCTTTAAACGCCGTAATGGCATGCGTATCGACGCGATTCGTCAGCAAATCGCCACTTGGCAGGCTCAAGGCGCAATTGATGATGTCGAGATGTCGGCATTGCTCGCACCTCTACTTTATTCCGCAAGTTTTGTCAGCAATACCAGTGGGGTATTCAAAAGTTTCCATCATGGTTGGGGTGGTAAAACCCAAACCGCTTTGGAACGAATTGAATCATTACTCTGGCTGACACCGAGTCGTTTCTGTGCCATTGGCGAACCAAAAAAACCGGCAGCAGAAATGTGGTGTGTCGATGCTCAGCATCTTGCCAATCAAATGAGCAGTTTTGAAGTAGATGTAGCTTATCTTGATCCACCGTATAACCAGCATGCCTATGGTAGTAACTATCATGTACTGAATGCTTTAACCTTGTGGGATCAGGCTGATTTACCAACTCCAGATACCAAAGGCTACAAGAGCGGGATTGACCGTGCATGGCGTAAAGAGCGTCCAAGTCAGTACAACTCTTCCAAGCATGCCAAAGAAGCCTATGAGAAATTGGTTGCGACAATTAATGCGCGTTATATTCTGACCAGTTATTCTACCGATGGTAATATTGAAGCCGGTGATTTGCTGCAAGCGAATTTAAAACGTGGTCGTGTGACTCTGTTAACACAAGATGTGCCACGTTACCGGGTCAGCAAGCAACGCCAGTCAGAACGCGCACGTGTATTAGAGTTTATTGTGATTACCGATACCCATGCCAAATCTGGTCCACCGCTGCGCCAACTCTTGGGTCAGTTGTATCATTTTGCTGAACTGGGTGGTGTCGATACCACCGGTGTGAGTACGCAACTGGCATTGTGGTAAAACAAAGCTATAAATAGAGAACACGTTATGTTTACAGGCATTATTGAAAGTCTAGGCAAAGTGGAAAGTTTACAAAGCGTGGGCGGTGATGTCCGTTTGCGTATTGGTACCCATCTCGACATGTCAGATGTTCATTTAGGCGATTCAATTGCCACCAACGGAATTTGCCTCACTGTGATTGAATGGGGCGAAAACTGGTATGCGGCCGATGTGTCGCGTGAAAGTTTAAACCGCACCACCTTGGGCAGCTGGAAAGTGGGTCAGCGCGTGAACGTGGAAAAAGCCATGCTGCCAACCACACGTTTTGGCGGTCATATTGTCAGTGGTCATGTCGATGCTGTGGGTGAAATTACCGTTGTGCGTGAAGATGCCCGCTCCATCTATTATGAAGTGACTGCACCTGCTGAGATTGCAAAATATTTGGCTGAAAAAGGTTCGGTGACTGTTGATGGGATTAGCCTGACCATTAACCACCTGCGCGGTAATGTGATTAGCCTGAATTTGATTCCCCATACGGCTGAAAGAACCAATATTGGCACATGGAAAACCGGTGCCAAAGTGAATCTGGAAGTCGACGTTTTAGCACGTTATATCGAGCGTTTAATGCTGGGTGATAAGGCGGCTGAAACCAAAGAACAATCCAAATTAAGTATGGCATTTCTGGCAGAAAATGGCTTCTTGAAGTAAAAGTCCATAGAATAGAAAACAGTCTGGTTGAAAAATTAGGCTGTTTTTTTATTTTTATTTATGGTTTTTAGTAATTTATGCAAATAATAAAGTGCAAGTGGGTAGGTGCAAATGCTTGATTTTTTAATGCATATTGAACAATGGTTACCTGCATTGCTAGACAATTATGGCTTGTGGATTTACGCTATTTTATTTCTGATCATTTTTGCAGAAACTGGTTCTGTGTTCATGTTCTTCTTGCCAGGGGACAGTCTGTTAATTGCCATTGGCGCACTATGTTCAACCACCGATGTGATCCATTTACACTATATGGGGCTATTACTTTTTAGTGCTTCTGTATTGGGCTATATCGTCAATTATTATACTGGTCAGGTGTTGGGATTTAAATTTTTTCATGAACATTCACGGTTTTTGAAACCTGCATATATTGTTAAAACCAATCATTATTTTACCAAACATGGTGGAAAAACCATTCTGGTTGCACGCTTTGTGCCGTTTGTTCGTTCATTTGCACCTTTTGCTGCAGGGGCGGGGCACATGAATATTTTCAGTTTTATGCTTTATAACATCGTCGGCGGGCTGATCTGGATTAGCTTGTTATTAGCTATGGGCTATGGTGTCGGTAATATGCTGGGACTTGCCGTAGATTTAATTTAGTTTTTAATGATTTAGGCCGGATTTGAATTCGTTTGAATTGAATAAAAAAATTCAAAGTATGTATTAAAATAACAATAGCCCACCGAAGTGGACTGTTTTGATTGATCTATTTCAGTGTTTGGTAATCGTGACAGATGTGCTGGCAACCCAAGAGTTTAATGCCACTGGAGTAGAAACAGAAAATAGTCCTTTTTCAGCTTCTCGGGAAATATAAATTGAAACTGAGTGGAAGTCGGCATGGCTAATCCATAAATCTTGAGCAGATACACTCCATTTTTCACCCGAATCCAGTGCCGCAATTTGAGTGGAAATTTGGTTCAAGATATCCATTTTTTCTTCCTGAATAAGATGATGTTTAAGCATTTCAATAGTCATGTTTTTAAATAGATTTAAAAACATGACTATCTTGTGACATAAACATGTCATTTATATGACAGTAGAAAAATAGCCTAGATCAATAGCGATAAGAAATTAGTGCTTTGGTTTCTCTGTTGATAAATCAGAGTTTTTCAAAATATAGTCAATTTCTTCTTGGCTGGCTTGATGTAACTTGGCACGAAATACCGTCACTGCCTGTTCAATGAGGGTCTCAGCTTCTAACTCCAGACGTAAACGCACGCTTTCCAGTTCCGAGAGCATTGCAGTGTCAGGAATCGACAGCATGCCTTTGGAAAAATTCAATGCTGAGCCTTCAGGATTTTTATGATAACGCGCTGTATAAACATGGGTTTCATGATCTAAAGTTTGACGGATAAAGGCCAGGGTTTGGGTCTGTTCGGCAAATTGTCGGGCTTCATCTAATTGCAAGGCTTGAGCATAGGCGGCCTGTTCAGCACGTTTCTTATCCAGTGACTGCTCTAAAGCACGTTGCTTGCGAAGACGGGCTTCTTCAATCAATTGTGCCTTACGTTCGATATAAGCGCGTTCAATTTTTTCATAAGAGAGCTGTTGTGCTTCTTTATCCTTTTCCAACCACTTTTGAATATTGGTTTCAGGTTTCAGCACATTGCAGACGCGGTGTAGGTCATCAATAAATGCCTGACGAACAGCCTCAGGCACATTTAACCAGCGCTGTTTAAAATCTTGACCGACATTTAATGCCACCCCGTATCTCCTTAATGCAATTGACCGGCTAAAGCTTGAAAGTTCGCGGTTCAATACCTAAACGTCGATATTGTTTAAATTTTTCGCGACCCAGTTGTTTTGCCGATTCGTTATTTTCGATGATTTCTATAATGTGACTAAATTTATCAATCTGTTCAAGGGCTTGATTGTTAAAATTAAACACAATCCAGTCAGATTGTTCTGGCAGCCTGGCTGAAATACAAATTGTGGCATGTTCCTGATCAATCCCATGCGGAATAAAACTGCTGGGATCAAAACTCCACAATCGTTCATCGAGCTGCTGTTGCAATTCCGGGTCTGAACAATATAACCAGATATGTTCAGGCTGTTTCAGAATCTTGCGGCATAAACGGCAAGTGCTTTCCACTTGCCGTTCAGGACTTTTTTCAAACAGATAAAAGCTAACTTTAGCCATTCGACTGCACGCGGTTCGCCAAGAATTGAACCAGTAATGGAACAGGGCGACCGGTTGCACCTTTCGCTGTGCCTGAGTTCCATGCGGTGCCAGCAATGTCTAAATGTGCCCAGCGGTATTCACGGGTGAAGCGTTGCAAGAAACAAGCTGCAGTCACCGAGCCGGCTTTAGGGCCGCCAATATTGGCAATGTCGGCAAATGGAGAATCCAACTGTTCTTGATAATCTTCAAGTACTGGCATGCGCCATACACGGTCAAATGAAGTTTGACCCGCAGCATTGATTTCTGCAGCCAGTTCATCATCCGGTGTGAACATACCCGTTAGAACCGAACCTAAAGCCACCACACATGCACCGGTCAAGGTTGCAATATCAATCACCAAGGCAGGGTTAAAACGTTTAATATAAGTCAGGGTATCGCATAACACCAAGCGGCCTTCCGCATCGGTATTTAAAATTTCAACCGTTTGACCGCTCATGGTGGTGACGATATCACCCGGACGGGTTGCATGACCTGAAGGCATATTTTCAGCCGCAGCAATGGCACCGACGACATGAATGGACAGTTTCGATTCACACAGCGCGCGCATGGTACCGAGTACAGACGCTGCACCACACATGTCAAATTTCATTTCATCCATACCTGCACCCGGTTTGAGTGAAATGCCGCCGGTATCAAAAGTCACGCCTTTACCCACAAGTACCACAGGTGCCTGTTCGGTATTGGCCTGGTATTCCATGGTAATGATGCGTCCCGGACGATCCGAACCTTTGCTGACTGCCAGAAAAGCACCCATGCCAAGGTCAGCCATTTGCTGTTCATCCAGAACGGTCACTTTTAATAGATCCGGATATTCAGCCGCCAATGCTTGTGCCTGCTCCGCCAGATATTCCGGGAAACAGATGTTGCCCGGGCGGTTGCCTAAATCACGTGCCAAGCTTTGACCCGATTGCACGGCGTGAATCAGGCTGAGCTGCTGTGGATTTAAACTGCTATCGCTGGCAATCAGATGTATTTGTTCAAGGATGAATTGATTTTTCTTCGATTTGTATTCATCAAAAGCATAACTGGCCTGAGTTAAAGCCAAAGCAAATAAATAATGATGTTCAGCTGCTAAGGCAGAAATATCAATGCTGATCTGTTTGAATTTTTTTTGTGACGCTTTGATAATGGTTTGTGCGATTTTTGCTAATTTAGCCGGTTGAATTTCAGCTGCCTTATCGATCCCAATGAGGGCACTATTGCTACATGCTGCCACTTTTCCGATAAGAGGCAAAGATTCGCTTAGACCCGCTTTGAATTGTGCGGCTTCTACTAAACTATTTAAATCATTGATTTCATAAGCAGTCGCTGCCTTTTGAAGCTGCTCAGAATCAACTAATATCAACAAATAGGGGCTAGATGCATTCTCTTGGAATGACGTATTAATTGTCAGTTTCATGTTCTGTATTCATGCCTTTGAAAGTTTGCAAACCATTAAACCATTGAAACATTTCTATGAATAGAGTTTCAATGCGCAACAACAGTATAGGTTTTATATTTTCACCATTCGGGTAAACTAGCGCTAGTTTTTATTAGCCTCTTTTTTGGAAGATTTAATTTGATTATTCGGCGTTATCTGGTCAAGCAAGTGGTGTCTACATCCTTGGTTGTGATTGCCTTGCTTACCTTGATCATGATGGGTGGTCGACTGATCAAGTACTTTGGCGTAGCGGCACAAGGCCGTTTAGATGTCAGTATTTTGTTCAGTATTATTGGTTACCGACTGCCAGAATTTTTGACCCTGATTCTTCCACTCGGCTTTTTTATCGGTTTGATGCTGGTGTTTGGCCGTCTCTATGTCGACCACGAAATGGCCGTCATGAACGGCAGCGGTGTTAGTCGGCATCAGCTGGGCCGCTTACTGATTCCGCTGACCGTGGTTTTTCTGGCGGTGCAAACCGTGCTTATGGTGTGGATGTCGCCGTGGGGGATTCGCCAGTTTGAACAGCTGACCACCAATCAGGCAGTTCGAACCGGTTTCGATTTGGTCCGTCCCAAAGAGTTTATTTCTTCCGGTCCCTATACCATTTATGCCGGAGACCTGTCAGAAGACCGCCGTAACCTGAAAGATGTATTTTTTTATCAGCGTGCGGAAAAACCGGGTAAACCGGATGTGATGATTCTGGCCAAGGAAGCAACGCGTGTAGAAGTTGCCAATGAAACCGCCAGTATTGTCGATTTAACTGAAGGGCGCCGTTATGAAATTTTCCCCGGCAATCCAAAATATACCCAAGCAGAGTTTCAATCCTATCGTTTACGTCTAGAAAGTGATGCCGAAGCCAAATTTGAAAGTGCCGAAGTCGAAGCATTGCCGATTGGCAAGCTATGGAGCAATCGTGATGATCCGGTGGTGGCGAGTGAACTGGGCTGGCGGATCTTCGTGCCATTTTCAGTGGTGGCAGCTTTAATCTTGGCGATTGCACTTTCAGAAGTAAGCCCTCGACAAGGGCGCTATTTGAAACTATTCCCGGCTTTGCTGATTTTCGCCAGTTTGATTGTGGCCATGATGGCAGTAAAAACCCGTGTTAGTAAAGATGAGCTAGGAATTTGGGCATATCCTTTGGTCTTGCTCGTGTATGGCATTGCTGGAGCCTTGTTCTCCCGAAAACAAAAGCTTGCGCCCAAAATCAAGAAACGAATTCAGCAGGTGAGGTCTTAAAATGTTAGCACGTCGAATCATTGCCAAACATGTGACCAAAACCACGGCCTTAGCCATGCTGGGTGCAACGGTTATCTTATCGGTTCTGCAAGTTTTATTTACCTATCTGGGCGAACTGGGTTCGTTGAATGAAACCTATAATGCATGGCGGGCATTGCAATATGTGTTATGGAGTGCACCCAACTATCTCTATGAAATTTTACCGATTGCTGCCCTGATTGGCGCGGTTCTCGGTTTAGGGACCTTAGCATCCAATAGTGAATTGGTGGTGATGCGTTCAATCGGTATTAGCTTATGGCGGATTGTCGGCTGGGTGGTTCGCTCGGCGCTGATTTTGGTGGTGTTATCCTTTGTGCTTAGCGAATGGGTGATTCCATATACCAATGAGCAGGCCAAGAGCGTAAAAGATCATCGCAGTGTCAGCTCCTTGGGTGAAGTCAATGGCTACTGGACCCGTGAAGGGCAGCGCTTTATCTACATCGATTATGCCAATGCCAAAGGGCAACTGAAACATGTCCAGGTGGTCGACTTCGATGACAGTTATCACTTGAAAGGTGTTTTAAATGCCGAGCAAGGCCAGTTCGTTAAAGATGGGGATTGGAACCTAAAAAGTGCTGCGCAAATGGATATTTTGCCGCAAGGGAATTCAACCTTGGTAAAAACTGATCAGCTGCCTCTGGCTTTAGCCTTGCAACCGAAATATGTGCATATGGTTACGATTGACCCTGAAGATTTATCGCCAAGTCAATTGGTGAGCTTTATGAGTTATATGCATGAATACAGCCAAGTGCCAAAAACCTATAAGCTGGCCTTTTGGCAAAAAGTCGGTTCGCCATTTGCACTCATTGCCTTGGTGCTGATTGCGTGTTCCTTTATTTTTGGTCCCTTGCGTCAACAGTCGATGGGTTTCCGTTTGGTCATCGCCTTATTTATTGGCTTGGGATTCTTCTATCTGCAAGATTTCTTGGGCTATGCAAGCTTGGTGTATTCACCTTCACCGGCATGGTTCGTATTTGTACCGATTATTTTCATGATTATGGTAGGCGGTTATCTGTTGCGACGCGCACGTTAACTGTTGAATAGATAGTGATAAAAACAATGTGCATGATCAGCTTTAGTCATGATCTGCACATAGAGTCTTGACCGAAAATTCGGTAAGATATGACGATGAAATTGTAAACAAAAGAGTGTTCATTATGACGGATGCAACTGCAGGCAAAATCCCTCACGTATTGGTAATTATGGATGGTGTGGGTCATCGCGAAGCGGTCGAAGACAATGCTTTCCTGGCAGCAAAACGACCAAATTTAACTGCTATGCAACAAAAGCATCCCCATGGTTTGATTTCAGGTTCGGGCGAAGATGTTGGACTGCCTGATGGTCAAATGGGCAACTCTGAAGTGGGTCACATGAACCTTGGTGCAGGCCGCGTGCTGTATCAAGATTTCACCCGTATTACCAAAGACATTCGTACAGGTGCTTTTTTTGAGCATGAAGTGCTGGTCGATGCGGTCGAAAAAGCCAAAGCGGCAAATGGTGCAGTACATATTTTGGGCTTGTTGTCACAAGGTGGCGTACATGCACATGAAGACCACATTGTTGCCATGGTGGAACTGGCACTGAAACGTGGGGCAAAAGTTTATCTGCATGCGTTCCTTGATGGCCGGGATACTCCGCCAAAAAGCGCTCAACCCTCACTTGAAAAACTGGATGCAGTCTTTGCACAATATCCAGGTCAGGGTCGTATTGCGAGCATGATCGGCCGTTATTTTGCTATGGATCGTGACAATCGTTGGGATCGTGTTGAACAAGCCTATCGTCTGTTGACTGAAGGTGAAGCGGCACGTAGCGCAACAACAGCAGTTGAAGGTCTGGAACAGGCTTATGCGGCAAATGAGTCGGATGAATTTGTGAAAGCCACCCGTATTGGCGAGCTGGCTAAAATTCAGGATGGCGACAGCGTTGTATTCATGAATTTCCGTGCCGACCGTGCGCGTGAAATCACCAAAGCTCTTGTCGAAAAGGAATTTGCCGGTTTTGAACGTAAAGTGGTTCCCCACCTGTCTAAATTTGTGATGTTGACGCGTTACCAAGCGACGATTGATGCAGCTGTTGCCTATATGCCGGAAGCGTTAAAAAACTCGATTGGCGAATACTTGTCGAATTTGGGTAAAACCCAACTGCGTATTGCTGAAACAGAAAAATATGCCCACGTGACTTTCTTCTTTAGTGGCGGACGTGAAGATGAATATCCGGGTGAAAAACGTATCCTGATTCCTTCTCCAAACGTGGCAACTTATGATCTTAAGCCTGAAATGAGTGCTTATGAAGTTACCGATGAACTGGTTGCTGCAATTAACTCGGGTGAATATGACCTGTTGGTGGTGAACTTTGCCAATGGTGATATGGTCGGACATACCGGTGTATTTGATGCTGCAGTCAAAGCTGTTGAAGCGGTCGATACCTGCCTGGGCCGTGTATATGAAGCAGTGATGGCACAAAAAGGCCATATGCTGATTACCGCTGACCATGGTAATGTTGAGCAGATGCAGGACTACAAGAGTGGTCAGGTACATACTCAGCACACGACGGAACTGGTTCCTTTTATTTATGTAGGGCCAACATCCGCAACGATTGCTGAAGGTGGTGTACTGGCAGACGTGGCGCCAACATTGCTCAGCTTAATGCAAATTCCTGTACCTGAAGAAATGAAAGGTCGTAATTTGATTACTTTAAAATCATAAAATTAACACGATAAACAGGTGAAAGGATGGCTTTACAACGCTGGAAGATGGTTGTCGCTTTAACAACGTTATTCATCTGTGTGAGCCATTCTGCACTTGCTGCTGTCAAAGATCAGCCTGTTTTAGATTTTGATGATGAAGTCGAACAGAATTATGCCGAAGTTCCGGTGGAATCGATTCAGCAATTTGTTCAGATTTATAGCATTGTCAAAGAAAATTATGTTGATGCCAAAAATGATGATGCCTTATTTCAACAAGCGATTAAAGGTCTGGTCAGTGGTCTGGACCGTTATTCTCGCTACTTAAGTCCCGAAGATTACAAACAGCTGATGCAATATACCGAAGGTGATATTGCTTCTGTCGATTTTGAACTGGTTTATGACCAGCAGTTACATCAGTGGGTCATTCATGGTTTAAAGGACAATGCCGATTCGGCCAAGCAAGGTCTGCGTAATGGCGTGACGGTATTTAAGATTGATGATCAAGAGCTGAAAAAACTCAATCCTGATCAGGTCAATAGTTTGCTCAATGGCTCAATTGGTTCGACCTTAACTTTGCAACTGGCACAAAATAGCAGCCCGATTATTTTGGTTCGCAATAAAAAAATAGAAACCGATATTCAGGCCACGCTCTTACATAACCAAGTTTTAGTCATCAAAGTCAAAGTTTTCCAGCAAAATACTGCCAATGAAATTAAGCGTTTAATTGAAGATCAGCCATCTGCACGTCTTAAAGCGGTGTTGCTTGATTTAAGAAATAATCCCGGCGGATTATTGTCTGCTGCGGTTGAAACGGCCGATTTATTTTTAAATCAGGGCGTGATTGTCTCCACCAAAAGCCGTTCTGAAGGCGATCAACAATTTCAGGCTTTACCGAGTTTTGAATTTCAAAATTTAAAGCTGGGTATTTTAATCAATAACCGTTCTGCTTCAGCCGCTGAAGTCTTTACTGCGGCAATGAAAGACCACGGCCGTGCATGGGTCATCGGTGAGAAGAGCTATGGAAAAGGGGTGGTACAAAAACTATTCCCGCTTTCCAACGGTGCCGCTTTACAGATGACGGTGTCGCATTATTACACCCCGAAAGGGCAGATGATTGAAGGTGTGGGGATTCAGCCGAATCAGCAATACCTGCTGCAACATGAGATGAAAGAAGAAAACTATCTTGAGCATGTTGCAGAGGTCATTCTAAACCGCAAATAACCGTTTATTCATCATCCGTATCCAAGCCAAATTTCTTTAAGCGGTAACGTAAAGAGCGAAAAGACATGCCCAGTTTTTTCGCGGCCAGCGTTCTGTTCCAGTGGGTCAAGTTTAGCGCATTGAGCAAAATATCTTTTTCAATATTTTCCAGATAAAGCTCTAAACCTTCATCGGGTAACTTTTTGGCAGAAACCAGAATGTCGCTACGAAAAGCAGGAGGCGCTTCTTGCTGATGCTCTAAAGCTGTCGCTGTTGGATAACGCAGCGGTGCGCTTTGTAAATGCGGCAAGTCAATTTTATCTTCATCACTGAGGGTGATGGCACGTTCGATAATATTGCGCAGCTCACGGACATTGCCCGGATAATATTGGTTTAGCAGAAAGTTTCGTGCGCGTTCAGTCAGTTGTTTTTGAGGAATGCCCCATTCCTGACTAATTTTTTGAATAAAGTGATGCGCCAGTAAAATAATATCATCGCCACGTTCACGCAGGGGCGGAAGCACCAGATCCATCACATGAATACGGAAGAATAAATCTTGTCGAAATCTGCCTTGTTGTACCAATGCTTCCAGGTCTTGATGACTGGCGCTGATCACGCGGAAATCGACATCAATTTCAGCATCTGAACCGACCGGGCGAATCCGTTTTTCCTGTACCGCACGCAGCAGTTTGACCTGCATGGTTAAAGGCAGTTCAGCTATTTCATCCAGAAACAGACTGCCGCCGTGTGCAGATTGAATCAGGCCTTGTTTGTCTTGCGTTGCACCGGTAAAACTGCCTTTCCTATGCCCAAACAGCTCACTTTCCATCAGTTCCGTTGGAATGGCGCCACAGTTAATCGCAATAAAAGGGCCTTCGTTACGATTACTTAAACGGTGCACCAGATTTGCAATGACTTCTTTTCCGGTGCCGGATTCACCGGTAATAAATACAGGCGCCTGAGATCGGGCAATTTTATTTAAGGTAATGCGTAATTGCTGAATCGGCAGAGACTGCCCAATCAATAATTTTTGTTCCAGACTATCTTCTTTGCTTTGGAAATTTTCGACTGGTTTGTTCAAAGCTTTTTGTAACAGCTGTTCCAGATGTTTCTGATTAATAGGTTTACTGACAAAATCAAAAGCCCCGGCTTTTAATGCTGCAATCGCAATTTCCATATTGCCATATGCGGTCAGCACAGCCACAGGCAGGGCAGGAAGATGTTGCCCGATCCATTCTACCAATTGCAGCCCATTACCATCCGGTAAATTCAAATCCGTCAAACAGGCATCATATTGATGATCGGATAAGCATTTTTTTGCCTGTTCAAGACGATAGGCGATATGCGTTTTGATGCCCATGCGTGATAAAGACATTTGCATCAGCGTACACAAATCTTCTTCATCATCCACCAATAAAACAAGTGGTTGTCGTTCCACAATTACACCCCAGCAATATTAATTTTAAGCAACACGTTGGCATTCTATTCGAAAGCATGCCCCTTGTTCTTGTTCTACATAGTCCAGTTTTGCTTGGTTGGCTTCACAAAAACTATGGGATAAGTACAATCCTAAACCAGTTCCCGTGATTTCGGTACTAAAAAAAGGTTGAAATAAAGAGCTTATATTTTTAGATGCCACGCCTGTGCCAAAATCGCGGACTTCAATTCGGACATTTGATTCATGTGAGTAAATGTTTAACTCAATGTGTGAATGCTCAGGTGAATTATGACGAATTGCATTGCGAATCAGGTTAATCAGAATTTGGCGAAATTGTGCTTCATCGAAAGTAATCGAAATTTTATTGGGTATGCTGCACCGAATCTGGTTGATGATATCAGCTAAATCTTCTCGAATCATTTGGGGGATAAATTGATTCAGCTGGATCTGCGCAGGATGTGTTTCTCTATTTCGCACCATATTTAAGGTATCTTGAATGATACGATCAATCCGCTGTGCTTGTTTTGCAATCATCTGACTTAATAAATTTTGCTGAGCTGGATCACTGTCTAGCAGCAGTTCGTTGGCCTGAACAATAGCCGCCAAGGGATTGCGGATTTCATGTGCGATACTGGCAGACAACTGTCCTAAAGCCGCCAGCTTTAACTGCTGTACCCGTTGATTGAGTCTGGCTGCATCTTGCAGCACCAGCAGGGTCAGGGTCTGATGCGGAACCATTAATTTCTGCACTTCGATATGCATATGATAACGGCTCAGCTGTGACTCGAACTGGAACCGTTCACCATCTTGCAGCTGCTCAAATTTAATCAGTTCAAATAAATCCGCCTGGATTTTGTATAAAGGATATTTGTCATAGGCATAGAGTGGGGGAATCCCGAGCAGCAGACACGCTGCAGGATTACTCAGCACGATATGACAGTTTTCATCTAAAACCAGATAGCCGAGTTCAATCTGTTCCAGAATATAACGGTTCAGATTTTGCAGTCGATTGAGTTCCAAGGATTGAGAAAAATTCAAATTTTCCAGCAATTGGAAACGCCGTACCACAATTTGCGCACTGCCATAAACCACAAAAAACAGAAATGCCAATAAGGCACTATTACCGATATTGTTCAGCGAAGAAAAATCAAAAATGCTGCCTAAAAATATTTGATAAATCACGCTAATAACAGCGATGAGGGTAATGATTAAGGCTTTTTTTGCATCTAATAATAAAGAAGCGGCAAAAATGGTAATCACGAATAGCAGACTTACATGCAGATTCGGACCATCCAATGCGAAAGTCAGTAAGCTTAAAGCAATGACATCGACAGTAAATAACAGCGTCAGTTGTTGTGGAATGTTGGCTCGTATTTTTTTAAGACTCAGCAGTTGTATGCAGCCTATCGCTACAAAGCAAATGAGTACGTAAAGATAGAGCTGTGGATAGCGGTAATCTGTATTTAAGTGTGAATAAGTGAGTGAAAAAATCAGCAGAAGACATGTCGCAATAATCAGTCTGTAGGCACCATACCAGATGCCTAAATGATACTGATTAAACTCAAATTTTTTGGTTTTTTGCGTCATGCATGTCTTCTAGAAAGCTCAAGGGAAGTTCCCCAGGAAAGTCATTAAGGTTTAATCAGCCCATAACGAATGGCTAAATGGGTCAGTTTCACATCACTATCTAAATTTAACTTTTCAAAGATCCGATAACGATAGGTATTGACGGTTTTGACACTGACAAAAAGTTTATCGGCAATTTCTTGCGCGCTAATACAATTCACCACCATCATCGCAACCTGCATTTCACGTTCAGAGAGTGCATCAAATGGTGATTGCTGGGTATCTGAAAGATATGAGCTGGCCAATTGCTCGGCAATGTCTGCACTGAAATATTTGCCGCCTTGCATGACTTTATTGATGGCACGAACCATTTCAGTTACAGGTGCGCCTTTGGTGATATACCCTTTAGCACCTGCTTTAAGCAACAATGACGGATAAGGCTCTTCAGCCAGGCCACTCACCGCGACAACTTTGGTTTCAGGTGCACTTTGCAACAGACGACGCGTGGTTTCTACCCCACCAATGCCCGGCATATTCACATCAAGTAACACCACATTCGGATGATGGTGACGGACTAAGGTAATCGCTTCTTCCCCAGATTCAGCCTGACCAATCACTTGAACATCCGCATGGTCTTCGAGCATTCGGCAAATCCCGGTACGTACTAATTCATGATCATCTACTACTAAAACTGTGATCACCTATTTCTCCCCTCATATAAAAAAAACAATTTTTTTGTTACATAAAGCAAAATAAGCTTGCAATGAAATGACAAAATTAGCAATCCTATTATTAATCTTTAAATGAAATGTTAAGCATAAAGGTTTATGCATAAAAAATGTTCACCTTTGTGTTTAAATGTAAGGCATATTTGAGGTAATACACAAATGTATCTTGCCTCCATGAGTTGAGTAAACCACCGTGAAAAATTCGAACAAGTCTTTAATGCATGTGCTAGGTATGTCGATCTTACTTAGTATGAGTTCCAGCAGTTTTGCAGAACTCATCATGGATGCTTCTGGAGGCAAAGGTCAAGCAGCTTTAAACTGGTCTTCTGAAGAGGCCAAACAGTTACTCAATGGCGATGTTTCCGCATTGAACGAAGAACCAACGCCACAAGGTTCAACTAAAATTACCACTTCGGTGCGTAGTTCTAATGGTGTGGTGACTCATTCTGCACCTAAAACCGTACAGATTTTAGATAATTCCAATTATAGCAATCAGCCTTCGGTCAATGCCCGTGCTGCATTGGTGATGGATGGTCAAACTGGCGAAGTACTCTATAGTAAAAATAGTAATACTGCTTTTCCGATTGCATCGATTACCAAGCTGATGACTGCTGTGGTAATTGCCGATGCCAGTTTAAATATGTCGGAAAAAATTACCTTAACTCAAGCCGATTTTTCCTGTTCAGGCTGCAAAAGCTCAAGTTCAACTTTACGCGCTGGCGATAGCATGAATCGTGCGGAAGCCTTACTTTTTGCTTTGATGAAATCGGAAAATCCAGCTGCTGCTGCTTTGGCCCGAACTTTCCCTGGCGGTCGCGCAGCGTTTATTTCTGCAATGAATGCAAAAGCAAAATCCTTGGGTATGAATTCAACTCATTATTTAGAATCAACGGGTTTACATCCGGGTAATGTATCTTCTGCACGTGATTTGGGTATTTTGGTCAATACAGCATCGCAATACGGTTTGATCCGCCAGTTCTCTACCACACCAAGCTACGATTTTAATTTGGGCTACCGTGTATTGAAATCAAACAATACCAATGCCCTAGTGCGTAATGGCGGCTGGAATATCAATATTTCTAAAACCGGTTATATCAATGAGGCAGGGCGTTGTGTGGTCATGCATACCACCTTAAATAATCGTCCAGCAGTAGTGGTACTCTTAGGTGCAGATACTTCTGCTGCGCGAACCAATGATGCAACCCGTTTAATGAATTGGGCCAGCCAACTTCCAAAACGTATCTAATTGCGTTGATCTAATATTGCTATATTAGTAGCGTAAAAAAGCCCTGCAATTGCAGGGCTTTTTCTATTTCTAATGATGCTAAAAAGAATTACATATTAGAAAGGATAGATTCTTTAACCTGATTCATGGTCGCATCAATCGACAACATCACTGCATCAGAACATTGCTTGATGGCAGTATCTGGGTCTTTCAAACCGTTACCTGTTACGGTACAAACGATCACTGAGCCTTCTTTGATTTTGCCGGCTTTAATGTCACGAATCGCACCGCCCACAGACGCTGCAGAAGCAGGTTCTACGAACACGCCTTCGTACATAGAAAGTAGACGCTGTGCTTCAAGAATCTCAGCATCAGTCAGTTCATCAAACCAGCCATTCGAGTCACGAACAACGGCTTTGGCGTGATTCCAGCTTTGTGGATTACCAATACGAATCGCAGTCGCAACAGTTTCAGGGTTTGTAACCGGGCCACCACGTAGGAACGGTGCGGCACCAGATGCTTGATAACCCGCCATAACTGGAAGGCCAGCAGGTTTAGGACCAGTGAAAGCATCTGTTTCAGCGTCGTAAATCACTTGCTCAAACTGTTCTTTCGGCTGATTTGCAATTGCTTCGGTATAACCCATCCAGTGTGCAGTGATGTTACCCGCGTTACCGACTGGCAAGCAGTGGTAATCAGGCGCACGACCTAAAGCTTCAACGATTTCGTAAGCAATGGTTTTTTGACCTTGCAAACGGTACGGGTTGATTGAGTTTACAATGGTTACAGGTGCTTGATCAGCCACTTCTTTAACCAGGCGCATGCCGTCATCGAAGTTACCGCGAATTTGCATGGTGATTGCACCGTACATCATCGCCTGTGC
Organism: Acinetobacter terrestris; assembly: GCF_004331155.1. GTDB lineage: Bacteria > Pseudomonadota > Gammaproteobacteria > Pseudomonadales > Moraxellaceae > Acinetobacter > Acinetobacter terrestris. Next base: position 116,036 of record NZ_SJNZ01000004.1, on the reverse strand, counting down.
CATTTTACCCATGGCAATTTTGCCTTCAGGAATGAGCACGAATGCTTTGATGCCTGCACGTGCAGCATAAGCAGCAGCGGCAGCTGAGGTATTACCGGTAGAGGCACAAATAATGGCTTTAGAGCCTTCTTCAACCGCTTTGGTTACGGCCATGGTCATGCCACGGTCTTTAAATGAACCAGTCGGGTTTAAGCCTTCGTACTTCACATAGATTTCAACGTCTTTACCAATAATGCGTGGAATGTTCTCAAGCTTGATCAGTGGGGTATTACCTTCACCTAAAGAAATAGCACGAGTGGTTGCAGATACGGGTAAACGGTCGCGATAACGGTCAACTAAACCAGTATAACGATTGGCATTAGACATGATGATGTTCCAATTTTGTGTAGAGCTTGGCAAGGGGAATACTCCCCTCAACCCGATTAATTATCAAGCGATTCTAAACGAATTCGTACAATTTCGCCATGAATGAAAGGCAATGCTTGAATTTGTTGCATCGCTTCATCCATTTTTGATTCCACGATAGGATCAGTTAAAATCACGATCGGAATCAGGTCTTTTAAGCGTGGTTGCTGCATGATGGCGTCAATACTGATTCCGGCACGACTTAAAATCGTGGTGACATCTGCAAGGACGCCCATTTGATCTTCGGCATTGATACGGATGTAATAACCGGTGGTCATTTGTTCGCGCGTTAAAATTGGCAAATCCGTCAAGGCTTCAAAAGCCAACTGCGGAATGGTTCCGGCGCCATCTTCGGTATAAATGATATCACGGACAATGTCGACGACATCGGCCACCACAGCAGAAGCTGTTGGACCTGCACCCGCGCCTGCACCGTAATACAGTGTTGGACCGACTGCATTGGCTTGTACCAAGATCGCATTTTTCACGCCGTTGACATTGGCAATGAGCTGGTCATCCGGAATGAGGGTTGGATGCACGCGTAATTCAATACCTGCATCGGTACGACGTGCAATACCCAAGTGTTTAATACGAAAACCTAAGTCTTCTGCATATTTCACATCTTGGGCGGTAACTTTGCCAATCCCTTCAGTAAATACTTTATCAAACTGTAGCGGAATACCAAATGCACATGAAGCCAGAATTGTCAGTTTATGTGCCGCATCAATGCCTTCTACGTCAAAGGTAGGATCAGCTTCGGCATAACCGAGTTCTTGCGCTTCTTTCAGAACATCAGGAAAAGCACGACCTTTTTCACGCATTTCACTTAAGATAAAATTGCCAGTGCCATTAATAATGCCTGCCAACCAGTCAATTTTATTGGCAGCCAAGCCTTCACGAATCACTTTAATAATTGGAATGCCGCCGGCAACTGCTGCTTCATAGGCAATCTGCACGGCATTGTCTTCAGCCGCTTTAAATAGCTCATTGCCATGTTCAGCCAGCAAGGCTTTATTGGCAGTGACAATATGCTTGCCATGTTTCATGGCTTCCATAATCACTTCATAGGCAGGGTGAATTCCGCCCATCACCTCAACCACAACGTCAACATCAGGCTGACGTACAATTTCTAAAAGATCAGCACTTTGTTTGATTGATTCTGGAAGATCCAAATCAGGACGCGGACGACGTGTACCCACATGGGTAATTTCAATTTCTCGACCGGTGCGACGTCTAATCTCAGCAGCGTTTTCTTTTAAAAGTTTAAGGGCACCACCACCTACAGTACCAAGACCGAGGATTGCCAGACGAACTGGTTTCACGTCACACTCCAATATCAAATCAATTTTAAGCGAACCTAGATCATAGCTAAAAAAAGCATGAGACTCTAGGAAAGAAATCACTTTCTCTGCAACTATAAAAAACAGTAATTTAACGAATAAAAATTAGTTATTTAAACGTTCTGCCAATTCTTCAGGAGACAGGTATCCACCCAGGTAAACACCATCTTCATTGTAAATGGCAGGGGTACCGTTCACGCCCATATTTAGACCGAGTTGATATTGATCTTTAACAGGATTCTTGCAGGTCGCTGGAGTAAGTGGCGCACCGGCAATAGCCTGGTTAAAGGCAGCCTGGCGATCTTCACTACACCAGACACTTTCCATGGCTGGCATGAACTGTTCGCCACGTGGCCAGGCGATATAACGCACTTCAATGCCTTTGGCATTAATCTCGCTCATATGTTCATGCAGTTTATGGCAATACGGGCAGCTGGCATCGGTAAACACATACACAATATGTTTGGTCTTGCCTTGCGCTTTATAAACTAAAAGGTCTTCGGTTTTTAAGCCCGCCAGTAACTTTTTGTTGGTTGCGGATTGCAGGTTTTCACTGACATTATGAATTTTGCTGTCGCCTAAACGAAGCACATCGCCCTGAATAATGTATTTACCATCTGCGGTTGCATAAACAGACGACATGCCTTCAAGGTTGACCCAATACAGATTCGGTACTTCAGTGGCTTTAATATCCAGTACTTTGGCGTTGATATTGGCTTTTTTAAAATGCTGTTGCAGGGTCTTAATCAGACGCTGCTGTGCATTGCGCTCGGACAGATTAGATGCTTGTCCGGTTGCCGGTGCGCTTGCGGTTAAAGTGCCTTGCTTTTTTTCATCGTTATTTGAGTTGGAACAGGCAGTAATGATCAAGCTGCTTGCCAAAGTGCATGCAATAAAAATTTTTGAGCGGGTAAATGACATAAATAACCCTTTCTTTTAGCTATAGATAAAAATTGATCGCCTAGCATAACAAAAAAAAAGCCAGGCTCGTTAACACTTCTTGGTCTTAGATGATGAATGAAGATCGGACTAAGCGCGAGGGTGATGCGTGGCATGCAGTTGCTGCATACGCACTTGGGCCACGTGGGTGTAAATTTGGGTGGTTGATAAGTCACTGTGACCCAATAACATCTGAACGACACGCAAGTCTGCGCCATGATTGAGCAAATGGGTGGCAAAGGCATGACGTAAAGTATGCGGTGATAATTCAGCCTGTACACCTGCTTGTAGTGCATAGCGTTTAATTGCATACCAAAAATTTTGCCGGCTCATAATGCCGCCGTGCTGGGTCAAAAACACATAGTCGGTGGCAGATTTATACAAGCTGGAACGTGCTTCATTCAGATATTTTTCAATCCATTCACAGGCCACTTGTCCTAAAGGTACCAAGCGTTCTTTATTGCCTTTACCGACTATACGTAAATAGCCCTGTTTTAAATTAATCAGTTCAAGGCGCAAATTGAGCAATTCAGTCACCCGTAGCCCACAGGCATATAGCACTTCGAGCATGGCGCGATCACGCAAACCCAAAGCCGTTTCAATATCGGGGGCATGAATTAAGGCTTCAACTTCTTGTTCGGAAATATCTTTGGGCAGCGAACGGCCAATTTTAGGGGTTTTATGGGTCGCAACCGGGTTATCCGAGCGAAGTTTTTGTTCACGTAAAAATTTATAAAAAGAACGTAATGCAGAAAGTGATCGGGCAATCGAGCGCGGGCTTTTGCCCTGTTTGGTTAATGCCAGTAGAACATCAGCCACATCATCGCTGGACCAAGCCGGCATTGAATTGGAGTTGCATTGACTACATTGAACCAAATCAGACAGATAGGCATTACGTGTATGCGGACTTACGGTTTGTGCAATTAAATAATCTCGGAAACCCTGTAAAAAACTTAAATGTTCAGGAATGCTCACCGGAGCAGGAATACGAGGTTTTTTATTAAGCATGTCACTTCTACATTGAATGAAAAATCCAAGTTTTTCTTGGCTTGGGCCAATTTAGAACAATTCCTTAGCAATGTCGATGTGAGAGAGCAGATGAGAATTGGAATCAAACCTTACTTGGTAATTATTCTCATTTGTTTGTATACTGTTCAAAATATTTTAGGATTAGATGCGGTGCGTTTATCTGATTTAAAAGTGAAACAAACGGCCATCATCAGCAAAGTCAACAGAACTTTAGATGGCAATAATTCTTTAAACGATTTGGTCGCAAGCCGTTTAGAGACTCTAGGTTTTGTTCCGGGCACAAAAGTACAGGTCATTACCAAAGGTATTTTTGGTGGCGACCCGATTTTGATTCAAGTTGGATTTACCCGATTCGCACTGCGTAAAGTTGAAGCTGAAAAAATTGAAATTAATCTTGAGGGAGCACCTGCATGAGTGATGCGCTGCGTATTGCCCTGGTAGGTAACCCAAACTGCGGTAAAACATCATTATTTAACCATCTGACCGGTACCCGTCAGAAAGTCGCGAACTATGCCGGTGTCACGGTTGAGCGTAAGGTGGGGCAGTTTACCTTGCCATCCGGTAAACCGGTTCGTGTTCTGGATTTACCCGGAACTTATAGTTTAGATGCAACCAGTCCGGATGAAGCGATTACCCGTGATGTGGTGCAAGGCAAAATTGCCGGCGAAGAGCAGCAAGATGCATTTTTGTGTGTGGTTGATGCCACTAACCTGAAACTGCATTTAGGTTTGGTTCTAGAGATGATCGAGCTGGGACGACCAATTCTGCTTGTGCTGAACATGATGGATGAAGCGCGTCGCCGTGGCATGCAAATCAATACGCAAAAGTTGGCGGAACGTTTGGGTATTCCTGTGGTGGAAACCGTAGCCGTGCGTAATTCAGGCATTGAAAACCTGATGAATGCGCTGGATCAAGGTAAATATTCAACTCCACATACCGAACTTAGCGGCTTAACTGGTGATAACCATCATAAGATCACCACGATCTTGCATGATGTAGTGCATTCAGTCGATCAGGAAGATAAACGCTCCGATTTGCTCGATAAAATATTTTTACATCCGGTTTTAGGTCTGGTTAGCCTCGCCTTAATGATGTTTGTGGTGTTTCAGGCGGTATTTGCTTGGGCTGCACCTTTTATGGACGGGATTGAAACCTTCTTCGGCTGGTTCGGTGAATATGTTGGACAGCACATAGCGCATCCATTACTGAACAGCTTGGTGGTGGACGGGATTATTGCCGGAGCAGGCGGGGTAGTGGTGTTCCTGCCACAAATCTTGATTCTGTTCTTCTTCATTCTAGTCCTGGAAGAATCGGGTTATTTACCGCGTGCTGCGTTCTTGCTGGATAAACTGATGTTTAAAGCTGGCTTAAGTGGCCGTGCGTTTATTCCATTGCTGTCGAGTTTTGCATGTGCGGTACCTGGGATTATGGCAACCCGCAGTATTAGCGACCCACGAGATCGTTTAACCACGATTTTTGTTGCGCCGTTAATGACCTGTTCTGCCCGTTTACCGGTATATGCCTTATTGATTGCCGCCTTTATTCCGGAATATATGGTGTGGGGTGTGTTTAATCTGCAGGGTCTGGTGCTGTTTGCTTTATATATGGCCGGAATTGTCAGTGCGCTGATGGTATCTTTCATCTTAAAGTTTTTCCAGAAAGACAAATCCCAACATATGTTGCTGATGGAATTGCCAAGTTACCGCTTTCCTGACGTGAAAAGTATTTGGATTGGTTTGCTGGACCGCGCCAAAATTTTCTTGAAACGTGTCGGTGGCATCATCTTCGCGTTATCTATTCTGCTTTGGTTCTTGTGTACCTTCCCGCAACCGCCAGTAGGTGCAACTTTACCTGACATTGATTATTCCCTTGCAGGTATGCTCGGTCACGTGATGCAACCAATTTTTGCACCGCTTGGCTTTAACTGGCAGATCTGTATTGCCCTAATTCCTGCAATGGCGGCACGTGAAGTGGTGGTGGCTGCACTGGGTACGGTTTACGCCTTGTCTGCAACCAATGATGATGCAATATCGCAAGGCTTGGCCTCTATTATTAGCAGTGATGGTCGCCTTGGCTGGTCGCTGGCGACCGGTTTATCCCTGTTGGTCTGGTTTATTTATGCACCGCATTGTCTGGCTACATTGGCAACGGTGAAACGTGAAACCGGGTCCTGGAAAACTGTGAGCTTTATGACCGCTTATTTATTTGGTTTGGCTTATTTGATGTCGTTCCTGACCTATCAAATTGCGGCCCACTATTTGGGTTAATTGAATTGGATTAAGTTGACTGAAAAATAATCTGCATGGGAGATTGAAATGATTGAAGTAGTAATTGTTGCGGCATTGGTAATTTGGAGTGCAGTGGTTGTCTTCAAGAAAGTGTTTCCTCAGACGGCAAACTCGGTCTTCATGCAATTGTCCAATGTTTGTGCCAAACAGGGCTGGCTCAGTTTAGCCAAATGGTTAAAACCTGCAATGGTTTCTGGATGTGGTGGAAGTTGTGGCTGTTCGGCAACTGAGGACAGCACACAGAAAAAACCGCAAGTCCAAGCGGTAAAATGGAAGTAATTTTCTAATTTTTGCCGAATTTAAAAAAACCGTCTTTTTTATGACGGTTTTTTTACGCGCGGACACAAAAAAAGACGCATAAAGTCAAAACAGAAAAAGCATTCAAAAGAGCAAAGTGCTAACATTTTGTCAGTTTTAAAACATACCAAAATATGGGGTAAAAATGTTAATTCAACGTGGTGGATTAAAAGTCGTTGCAGGACTCGGAATTTCAGGTGTTGCAGCAGTAAATTTCTTACATGAAAATGGCTACCGCGTTGCAGTAACAGATTCTCGAAAGACACCACCGGGACACGACCAGATTCCAGCCGAAGTTCAAACCAGTTTTGGTCAGCTCGATCAAGAGCTGTTATTGCAAGCTGAGGAAATCGTGATTAGCCCGGGACTTGATCCTAAAATTCCTGCAATTCAGGCAGCAGTTGCCAAAGGCATTGCTGTGGTCAGTGAAATCCAGATTTTACGCCGTGCTACCGATAAGCCAATTATGGCGATCACCGGTTCAAACGCTAAAAGTACCGTGACTACCTTAATTGGCTTGATGGCGAAAGATGCCGGAATTAAAGTAGCCGTTGGCGGCAATCTCGGTCGTCCGGCACTGGATTTAACCAAAGATGATCCAGAGCTGTATATCTTGGAACTTTCCAGCTTTCAGTTGGAAACCACATCTAATCTAGATGCAGAAGTGGCAGTCGTCCTTAATTTAAGTGAAGATCACTTAGACCGCCATGGTGACATGATGGGTTATCACACTGCAAAACACCGTATTTTCCAAGGTGTTAAAAAGGTTGTGTTTAACCGTGATGACTCACTGACCCGTCCATTGGTTCCTGATGCTACACCGATGCAAAGCTTTGGCTTGAATGCACCCGATATCAATCAATATGGTGTATTGAGAGATACCGATGGCACCCTCTGGTTGGCACGTGGTCGCGTACGTTTGCTGAAAAGCTCGGACATGTACATTCAAGGTACCCATAACGTTGCCAATGCTTTGGCATGCCTGGCTTTGGGTGAGGCGATTGGTTTGCCACTTGAGTCAATGCTTGAAACTTTAAAAACCTTTAAAGGCCTGGAGCATCGCTGTGAGTTCGTGAAAGAAGTGAATGGGGTGCGTTATTACAATGACTCTAAAGGCACCAATATTGGGGCAACCTTAGCCGCAATTGATGGTTTGGGTGCTGCGATTGAGCCGCAACAGGGCAAAGTGGCGATTATTTTAGGCGGTCAAGGTAAAGGACAGGATTTTACGGCCTTAGCTGATGCTTTAACGAAATATGCAAAAGTCGCGGTATTGATTGGTGAAGACCGCCCAGTGATTGAACAAGCCATTGCCGGAACCACCACTTTGATTCACGCGGAATCTTTAAAAGAAGCCGTGGAATTATGCCAACAACATACCCAAGCCAATGATGTGGTGCTATTGTCACCTGCATGTGCAAGTTTTGATATGTTTAAAGGTTATAGTGAACGTGGACACCAGTTTGTTGAATGTGTGAACACACTTGCTTAGAAGAATGATAAGGAACGTTGTATGGCTGGGTTAGCTCAGACGACCATAAGTAAAATTAATCAGGTCTATAATGAGTGGGGAGCAAAAATCCCTGCTGAAGTTACACCACGTAATGTGCTGATTTTTTGTGTGATTGCCTTGCTGTGTATTGGTTCAATCATGGTGGCATCGGCATCGATGCCCTATGCTGACCGTTTACATGAAAATGCATTTCACTACGTGATCCGGCATGGGATTTCAATTTTTGTGGCTGCTGTAGCCGCATTTTTAACTTATAAAATCTCGTTAAATATCTGGTTCAATAATACCTTTCCCTTGTGGATCATGACCATTTTATTACTGGCGGTGGTGTTAGTCGTCGGCAGCGAGGTTAATGGTTCTACCCGCTGGATTCGTATTGCTGGCTTTACCTTGCAGGCATCCGAAGTCGCCAAAGTGATGATGGCCATCTTTACCGCTGATTATGTGGTGCGAAGGGCAGAAGAGGTTCGAAATAACCTTTCCGGGCTGTTCCGCTTAGGCGGGGTGATGATTATTACCGTCGGTTTAATCCTGGCTGAACCGGACTTGGGGGCAACTGCGGTTATTGTCTTGATGATTTTGGGGGTGTTCTTCCTTGCAGGCGCACCGGCCATTCAATTTATTGCCTTTTTGGCCTTTATTATTCTAGGCTTGGCTGCCGCGATTATCCTTGAGCCCTACCGATTACAACGTGCCTTGTCTTTTACCGATCCTTGGGCGGACCCCTTAGGTACCGGTTACCAGCTTTCCAACGCACTGATGGCCTTTGGCCGGGGTGAATGGGCCGGGGTGGGGCTGGGACACAGTATTCAGAAAATGTCTTATCTTCCTGAAGCACATACTGACTTTATGCTGGCCATTTTAGGTGAAGAGTTTGGCTTCTTTGGCATCAGCACCGTGTTGATCTTGTCCTTCGTGATGCTGGTCTGTTGTATCAAAATCGGACACCGTGCTTTGCAGCATCAATATTTACGCGCAGGCTATTTGGCTTATGGCATCAGTATCATTTTCCTGCTGCAAATTCTGGTCAATGCCGGAATGAATATGGGCATGTTGCCAACCAAAGGTTTGACTCTGCCGTTTATTAGTTATGGCGGTTCATCGCTAATTATGTGTGCCGTGATGATCAGTCTGGTTTTGAAGATTGATGCAACCACGCAAAAAGCCAACCCGAGTAAGGAAGAATCAAGCTTCTAGCCTTGATTCTTTCTATCAATCCTGCTGGGCATGCTTTAATACGATGCTCGACATTTCAGTGCCACAATTCAGACATTTCACAAACTCTCCTTTCGCTTTTGAAAGGGGAATCAGTGGGATAAAAAATAAAGAAAAATAATTGCGCTGCTGTTTTAGTTCATAGGCACTTCTGCTTCTGCATACTGGACAAACAAACTGACTTTTCTCAACCACTTTGGTTTTAGGACCAATTCCAAAAATAAAAAACATAGACCAACCTCTATTTTTTGAAATTTAGCTTTTAGCTTAGCCCAGTTTTTAATTTATAAATAACTGCCTTCTAGTTCCTTTGTGTGGGGAATATGTTGTATATCCCATTGGGCAATGGCTTGCTTGAGCATGTGTGCTGGGGTGTCCAAATCAACTTCAGGCTGATGCAAAGCACGAATCGCTTGTTGTAAGAGTTCTGGTGCACGATTGAGATCAAGTGCTTGCGCCATGTTTTGTTTAGAGAGCTTTTGTCCCTGATCATTCATGGCAAGCGGCAGGTGCATATATTCAAGTTTGGGATAGCCCAGTATCGAACCGAGCCAGATTTGCCGTTCGGTGTTATCCAGCAGGTCGGCCCCGCGAACCACATGGGTCATGCCTTGTAGATAATCATCCACTACTACAGCCAGTTGATAGTTAATAATGCCATCGCGACGCTTGAGGACAAAATCTCCAAGGTCCTGCTGTAGATTGGAACAGTGTCTGCTTTGCAGACGGTCACTAAAGCAAATTTTCTGATCCGATACTTTGACACGAATGGCGTGATGCTCAAAAGGCAGATTTAAATCACGGCAAGTTCCGGCATAGATATGATTTGAACCCAACATTTTACGGGTACATTGACAGGCATAGACCAGATGGTTTTTATGGAGTTGATCGATTACTGCATCGTAGAGGTCTAAGCGGTCTTTTTGAAAGATGATGGCATCATCAGCTTCGAACTGAAATGCATCTATGCAGCGCAGAATATGATCTTCACTGCCGGGGTAAATACGCGGAATGTCGGTATCTTCAATCCGTACCAGCCATTTGCCCTGATGCGCATGTGCATCGCAATAACTGGCCACTGCGGTAATGAGTGAGCCAAAATGCAAAGGGCCGGTTGGCGATGGCGCAAACCGACCCACATAAGCCATCCTGTTATCCCCCTCCTGTATTAAAGGAGGGGGCGGGGAAGGATTATTAAGCATTAACTGTAATTAACCGTTATTTTGCTTCTCTTTGATTTCTGCTAAAGTTTTGCAGTCAATACAAAGGGTTGCAGTTGGACGTGCTTCAAGACGACGCAGGCCAATTTCAATACCACACGTTTCACAGAAACCGTAGTCATCGTTTTTAATCGCTTCAACTGATTGCTCAATCTTACGGATTAATTTACGTTCACGGTCACGGGTACGGAGTTCAATTGCAAACTCTTCTTCTTGTGTCGCACGGTCATTCACGTCAGGCAATGCAGTATTTTCATCCTGCATGGTATTTAAGGTACGGTCCACTTCAGACATCAGCTCTTCTTTCCATGCCAACAGAATTTGGCGGAAATGTTCAAGCTGTCCTTCGGACATGTATTCTTCATTTTTTTTCGGCTGATAAGGTGCAATACCAAATAAGCTAGCAGTAGAACCACTTTCTGACGCTTTTGGCTTTGTTTTACGCACGCGTTTTGTAGACTTTTCGTCTACAACATCAGTTTGTTCGTCCAAGACTTGATTTTGGTTGTCATTCGCCATATAGGGCATTCCTCATCATATACGCATTATCTATACGCAAAAAATATGGTGATATGCAAGTGTTTTTATCCAACCCTTAGGAGATTCTCCTTAGAGGGGCGTCATCATATAGACTTTTTGTGCTTTTTGATAGTCTTTGATGCTTGGATTCAATCTATCACGCTTCCTTTTGAAGCCATAAAGTAATAGAAAAAAAGCCAAATGAAAAGTTAATAACCTGAAATTTCGGTATTAATTTTTTTTTGCACCTTTTCAGTACGATAAATTTCAGTTTGTAACTCTCCATTTGCTTTCAAATGTAGTACACGAAACCCGGGTGCTTGCTCATCTAGCGCAAAATCATCACTTAAAGGTTTGAACTGGACACAGGTTGACGGGGTTGAAAAAAACTGAATATTTTTCCATTCATTCCAGGCATCCTGATGCACATGACCACTTATGACTGCTTTCACATTGGTGTGCTTGGCTAAAATATCGGTTAAATTTTCAGTGTTTTTCAGTTTGTGTTGATCGATCCATTTTGACTGCATATCGAAAGGATGATGATGACATGCAACAATCACATATTGCTGTTGGAATTTAGATAAGATTTGATCGAGTTGTTGTAGTTGTGCTTGCTCGATCCAGCCATCTGTTTTGCCAGCTACAGCGCTATTTAATAACACGATGCTCCATTTTCCAAAATGAATGGCATGCGCCTGATTTTGATTATGGTAAAAAGGAAAGATCTCAATATTGTCATGATTGCCGGGTATTTGATAAAACGGGATACCTAAACGCTGCATAAAGGCCAAATACCGGGTATAGGTTTCTTTTACCGGCACTTGTGCTAAGTCGCCAGTATGAATGATGGCATCCACATTCGGATATTGCTGCTGAATCTGCTTGATCACGGTATGAAAGCTATGTTCAGGATTCATATGCACAAATTCTAAATCTTCCTGATTCATCAAATGTGTATCTGAAATTTGAATAATGGTCCAGTCTTGCTGGGTTTCATGGCAATTGGATAAAGTCATGTCTGACTCCTTAGACATTCCTTGTCGTTTTAGTATGTTGTTGCAACCATTGCAATGCCATAATGACCGGTGCATTTCTTAATCGACCATTGCTGAGTAAATGGGTAACTTCACTGTAGTCAATCAGATGCAATTGAATATTTTCGCCTTCGTCCGGCATGCCAAAAACACCGCCTTGTTCAGGAAGATGAGCCTGTGCGCTGTATAAATGGAACAATTCCGAGCAGGCACCAGCAGAGGGATAAAAGCTAAATAAATGCTCCAACTCATCAATCTCACAACCCGATTCTTCTAGACTCTCACGGCGAATACAGCTTTCAGGGGATTCATCACCATCCAGCACACCGGCGATAATTTCCAGTTGCCAGGCTGAATCTGAATCATCCATTGCACCCACACGAAATTGTTCAATCAGGGCAAATTTTTGTTGGGCATCATCATAAATGAGTACCCCGGCAGCTTCAGGCCGATGAATCAGTTCACGCTGAAGGATAGGCGTGTATTCAGTTTGATTAAATAAACGATGCTGGAGACTGACTTTTTCAACCTGAATGAAGCCACGGAAAAGATATTCACGTGACTGGATTTTGACTTCTTCGCTGTTATATGTGGCTTGTCTAATAATATTCATATAGCTCAGTCAGGATGAAAAACAATCATTCATCCTAACTGAGAATTTTATGAAAATAAAAGATTTTTTTGTCAAATTACAGCTTGTGGTACAATTTTTGACCATGTTTCTGGTAGGTGGTTTTCATGCTTTCGAATCCCGCTGCGATCTCTGCATTCTGTTCTTGCGCAGGCTCCGCATTGCTTTGATTTTTAGCATAATCTCTCACATTTTGGGTGATTTTCATCGAACAGAACTTCGGTCCGCACATCGAACAGAAGTGCGCTGATTTATGCGCTTCCTTGGGCATGGTTTCATCATGCATGCTGCGTGCGGTATCCGGGTCAAGACTCAAGTTAAACTGGTCTTCCCAGCGGAATTCAAAACGCGCTTTGGATAAAGCATTGTCACGCACCTGTGAACCTGGATGACCTTTGGCCAGGTCGGCGGCATGCGCGGCAATTTTATAAGTGATGATGCCATCTTTAACATCTTTCTTGTTTGGCAAACCCAAATGCTCTTTCGGTGTGACATAACACAGCATGGCTGTGCCGTACCAGCCAATCATCGCTGCACCGATCGCCGAGGTAATATGGTCATAACCCGGAGCAATATCTGTCGTTAAAGGGCCGAGGGTATAGAACGGCGCTTCCTGACAGACTTCGAGTTGCAGATCCATATTTTCTTTAATCATATGCATGGGCACATGACCCGGACCTTCAATCATTACTTGCACATCATGTTGCCATGCGCGGTGGGTCAGTTCACCTAAAGTACGCAGTTCACTAAATTGCGCTTCGTCATTGGCGTCCTGAATACAGCCCGGACGTAAGCCATCACCCAGACTGAACGATACGTCATAGGCTTTCATGATTTCACAGATGTCATCGAAATGGGTATAGAGGAAGTTTTCTTGATGATGGGCAAGGCACCACTGCGCCATGATCGATCCACCACGCGAGACAATACCGGTCAAACGATTTGCGGTAAGCGGAACATAGCGAAGCAATACACCGGCATGAATGGTGAAGTAATCCACGCCTTGTTCAGCTTGTTCAATCAAGGTGTCTTTAAAGATTTCCCAGGTTAAATCTTCGGCCACACCATCAACTTTTTCCAGGGCTTGATAGATCGGAACCGTACCAATCGGAACAGGGGAGTTACGGATAATCCATTCCCGGGTTTCATGAATGTTTTTACCGGTTGATAAATCCATGATGGTGTCAGCGCCCCAACGGGTGGCCCAGGTCATTTTGGCCACTTCTTCATCAATGCTTGAACCGAGCGCCGAGTTACCAATATTGGCATTAATCTTGACCAAAAAGTTACGGCCAATAATCATCGGTTCTATTTCAGGATGGTTAATATTGGCTGGAATAATCGCACGGCCTTCAGCCACTTCCCGACGCACAAATTCAGGCGTAATTTCGTTTAGATTTTTTGCCCCGAAGTTTTGACCGACATGTTGACGTGCATCGACACCTTCAAGCTGGCGCTGATTTTCACGGATGGCGATATATTCCATTTCCGGGGTAATAATGCCCTGACGTGCATAATGCATTTGAGTGACATTTTTGCCTGCTTTGGCACGACGCGGCTTTTGAATATGCGCAAAACGAATTTCAGCCGTGCGAATATCTTTTAGGCGTTCCTGCCCGAATTTCGAGGTTAAAGTCTCTAGGCGTTCGGTATCTTGACGTTCTTCAATCCAGACTTCACGTACATTGGGCAAGCCTTTGTTCAGGTCAATGGCAAGGTTCGGGTCGGTATATACACCTGAAGTGTCATAAACCAGAATATCCGGATTCTGTTCGCCACCTAAACCGGTCGGGGTATCGGTCAGTTCAATGGCACGCATCGGAACTTGAATATCGGCCCGGGAACCTTGGATATAGACTTTTTTCGAAGCGGGTAAAATGCGGGTGAGATCTTTAGCATCTTGCTCGTGTTGAGCAGAAATATCTGTTGCAGATAGATTCGTTAACTGGTTCATTGCAATGATCCTTATGAATGACATCAACGAATCAAGCACGACCAAAAACGTGGCGAATTTATCTGGTTTAATTCATGAAAGAAATCAACAAACAGATAAATTGGGGGCTTAGGTTTCTAGATGCTTGATTCCTACGCAGGTCTTAACCTGATCAGGTTCAACGGTACTCGTGCTTAAGTTCTTTACAGAAAGAACTGACACAATCTCAGCGAGCAATTACTCGCGCTCCGTCAAGCGATGGACAAATATTAACACGCCCAAGCACTAAAAATCATTCACATTAAATATCGCTTTTATAGGTTTCTATGAACGTTTAATTTAAGGCAAGGATTAAAGACATACCGCGTCACTAAAACAATCACGTGTTTTGGACAGGCTTAAAGTCTGCAAACCTAAATACTGCTCTAACTGTTTTATGGTGCGCTGATTTTCAGACAGCGACTGTTGTTCTTTAGGGCTTAACTGAAGTGGAATTTCTTTTGAGCGCTGCTGTTCGGATAATTGTATAAATTGCAGAAATTTTGTCGCCTGAAGCGCTAAATATGAATTTTTGACCTGCGCCAATTTTTCAATTTCATCTATCGAACTGCTTTGGATAGCATATTGATCGATATAAGTGTCAGAGACAGGCGAGTCGTTCAAGCCTTTAAATAAAAACAGGGTATACATCTGCAATAGATACTCTGCATCTTTACGATAGCTGCTTTTAGGATGCTGATTTAAATATTCTTCCCAAAATAGGGCACGGGTTGCAATCTCGTGCGGCTCAATCATTAAAGTATCTTCAACAAAGACCGGCATCATATTCTGTGTGGCCAGATTTTCGATAAACACCTGTTCTGCTCGCGGCATATAGGGTGCAAAAATTTTGGCTAAATATTCTGGGCTACGGCGATAATTGACCCGGCCTTTGCCTGCATCAAACAGCTCGATATAGGCTTGTCCCTTATGTTTTAATAAATATTGATCGCGTAAAGTCAGTTGTTCAAAATGGCTTTGCTGAATGGTTGGATGCTGTGATAAATCAAAAGCATAGGCTTCAAAAGCCACTTGTTGTGGCGGTGTTCTGTCTACGGTTAAGAAGTTGTTATACATTTGAGTAGACAGTGCTAACAAATGTTGCTGTTCAGCAAATGTAGACAGCGGTAGGCATAATTTTAAATCTTGATTGATCTGTTCTAATGCAAAAGTGGTACGTTCGGCATTAATTTCCGCCATATTCTTTTCAATATTTTTACATAATAACGATAAATCCACCGTTTCATCTTGCTGTGATTGTTTTTGTACCTGTTCTGGCATAGGCTGAGGTTCAGGTTTTTGACACCCGAGCAAAAGCATAAAAATGGCCAAAGGAAGGCATTGCTTTACAGCGAAATTTTTTTTGAAAGGCACAGTCATTCGATATCTGGATACATGCGGCAATGATTTCAGGGGAGTGCGGCTATTTTATCGCTGAAACGGATTTTGTCTGTGTAGTATTGTGAAGGAGTTTAGTTACGCGGTGTGATCATTGACTAGCAATTTATAGATGAATCGATATAGCATGGGTGGATTGTAAAAATTAATAAAAATCATACGGAAAATTAAGGAGATCATTCTAATATTGCATAGTTTCTTTTGAAATATGCGTGTTTGCAGATGGTCTGGTACGGTGCAGGGATTTAGCATAAAAAATGAATATAAAAATAGTCATCAGTGCATGTGTTTTACTTGTAAGTCCATGCAGCTATGCTTTGGATTTGGTTGAGGCTTATCAACGTGCAAAAACGACAGATCCAAACTGGCAAGCCAATCTTTTACAGTATGAGGCGGATCAATTAAACCTGGGGATTGCGAAAGGAAATTTGCTTCCCACCATAACTGTTTCTGGAAATGTCACGCGTAAAAGCCAAGAAGCGAATCAGGCCAGTGTTCCAAATTTTCCTGCAGACGCATTTAGTGCATCTTCCTCCACCACTCAACAAATTGCCATGACTGCACGGCAACCGATTTTCCGTTGGGATGCCTGGGAAGGTTTAAAGCAGGTCAAAACTTCAGTCAGTTTGAGTGAAGTCAATTTACAATTACAACGCCAGGAACATATTTTAAATGTCTCTGAAGCTTATTTTAATGTGTTGCGTCAACAGAGTTTAACCACGGCAAATTTACAAGAAGAAAAGGCCTTGCTGGAACA
Source organism: Acinetobacter terrestris (assembly GCF_004331155.1). Lineage (GTDB taxonomy): Bacteria > Pseudomonadota > Gammaproteobacteria > Pseudomonadales > Moraxellaceae > Acinetobacter > Acinetobacter terrestris. The sequence continues at coordinate 99,476 of NZ_SJNZ01000004.1, read as the reverse complement.
GCTGAATTTGATGAATGCAAAACTGCGCGAAGGTCTGGTTGCAAAAAGTGATGTCAGTGAAGCCAATGCACAATATGAAAGTGCACGGGCCAATCGTATTGCAACTCACGTACAGTTGATTTTAGCACAAGAGCAACTGGCACAAATTATTGGACCCTATCGTGAAAATCTGGCGGTACTCAGAGACGACTTTCAATTTCAGAAACCGTATCCTGCCGACTTGGAGGCATGGACCGCTTTAGCGATGAGCCAGAATCTTTCCATTCAGCAAGCGCGTATACAACAGCATTATGCAGAAGACCAGAAACGTGTTGAACAAGCCGCTTTATATCCCCAAATTGAGGCGGTGGGTACGTATGGTTATGCCAAGCAATCTCCACAAAATGTCATCTCGAGTGATGGTCAGTTTGATCAGATTGGTGTGGAGATGAACTGGAATGTGTATAACGGTGGACGCACGCAAAAATCGATTCAGAAAGCTGCGGTGAATGTGAAAAAAAGTGAAGCTCAGCTCGATGCAGCAATTCGTAAAGCCAATACCGATGTGAAAAAGTCCTATATGCAGGTAGAAACCGATCAAGCCAAATTGCAAGCGCGTAAAGCGGCAATGGATTCATCCAATGTCGTGTCGCAAGCCTCCAAAGCCCAGTATCAGGAAGGCTTGAAAACCATGGTGGATGTGTTGTTGGCGCAACGAAATGCTTTTGCTGCCAAGCAAGATTACTTGAATGCACAATATGATTATGTAATGAATGTACTACGCCTAAAAGCCTCGGTTGGAAAATTAACAGAACGGGATATTGAAGAAATGAATGCCTGGCTGATGGATAAAACCGCCGAACAGGCAAGCTAAACATTTGGATTTTTGTCATCAAAGTTTCATCTTAGATGTGATTTAATATTGAACAAGATTTTTCATCCTAAAATCGCTGTTGTGGAGTAAGCCCCTTGCCAAATAATCCGGTGTTGAATCACCATATTTCTTCGCAATTTAATGAAGAATTGCAGGATGTAAATACCAAGTTTATGACCATGGGCGGTTTAGTTGAACAACAAGTTGCCAATGGTATTCGTGCTTTACTGGACACCGATGCAAGCCTGGCGATTGATGTGCAATTCCAGGACAATATCGTCAACCGTTTAGAGACGGAAATTGATGAAGCCTTAACCCTGATTTTGGCGCGCCGTCACCCGGCTGCCATTGATTTGCGTATGGTGATTGCCATGTCTAAAGCCAATACCGATTTAGAGCGTATTGGTGATGAAGCGGCGAAAATTGCCCGTATTGCCCAGAATTTGTGTGAAGAAGGCAATTCACCACGCGGCTATATGGAAACCCGTCATATTGGCAATCAGGTACGGGTCATGATTCATGATGCCTTGGATGCCTTTGCACGTTTAGATGTCGACCAGGCTTTACGCGTGTTACTTGCCGATGCTGACATTGACCGTGAATATCAATCTGCAACACGCACCTTAATGACCTATATGATTGAAGATCCGCGTCATATTTCCCGGGTGATTAATGTGTTATGGGTACTGCGCTCTTTAGAACGGATTGGTGATCATGCGCGCAATATTTCTGAACAAGTGATTTATATGGTTAAGGGTTTGGATGTGCGTCATACCAGTGTTGAAGAAATTGAAGAAAAAGTTCAGCGTTAAGCACTGCAGGATTTAAATAAAAAACCTCCAAACTGGAGGTTTTTTATTAAGCGAGAAAAAGGACTAACTATTTATTAAGCGAGAAAAAGGACTAACTATGCGTTTCTTCCTCGGGATCTTCTTCAAAGGTTTTTGCAATCTTTTCAATGTTTAGGCTCTTGGCCATGGCATCAAAAATTTCTTTATACACGCCTTCTTGATGATAAAGCGCATCATGTTCGCCGTGTTCGGCAATGCAACCTTCTTTCATCACATAGGTATAATCGGCATCAATAATTTGCGACAAACTGTGTGAAATCATAATCACGGTTCGGCCTTGCTTGATTTGATCCAGACTTTGCTTGATTTGTTCCGAAGCAATCGCATCCAGACTGGCCGTCGGTTCATCCAGAAAAATAATCGGTGGATTTTTCAAGAACATTCGGGCAAGCGCAATCCGTTGTTGTTGACCGCCTGAAAGCATCAGGGCATCTGCATCATACGCATGTGGAAGCTGTAAAATCTGTTCATGAATCGAGGCTTTTTGGGCCGCAGTTATGACATCTTCGATAGTGGCATCGGTTTTACCATAGCGAATATTTTCAAAAATAGAACCTTGGAAAATATGATTTTTTTGCAACACCAGCCCAATATGATCACGTAGATATTGCGTGTCGATGTCTTCCAGATTGATGCCATCAAGTTGAATCTGTCCCGATGCAGGCTGATAGAATTTATCCAGCAAACTGATCAATGTCGATTTTCCGGCACCGGATAAACCGACCAAAGCCGTGATTTTGTTCGGCTGAATCACCATATTGATGTTCTTTAAAGCATGATGGCCATTGGGATAATAAAATTCGACATTTTTAAGTTCAAACTTGCCGGTGACTGCCGGTTTTTGTGCACCACTCGGCTCAATTTCATGATCGGCTTCCAGAATTTTAAAGAAGCTTTCCGAGTAAATCATCGCATCATTGACTTCATCATAAATACGATGCAGCGAGCGAATCGGGGCTGAAACGTTATTGAACAACAGCACATGGTACATAATCATGCCGATACTCATTTGCCCATCGAGTACGAAATACGCCGTTAAAATGATGATCAACACAATACCAATCTGTTCGATAAAGGTTTTTAAGCCATCAAATAAAAAACTGGTTTGACGGGTCTGCATCTGATTGTCGGTCAGTTCTTTTTGTAGCTTGAGCTGTTTGTCGGATTCAATCGATTCGCGATTAAAGGATTTAATCACGGTAATTGAGTTGATAATGCTTAAGATGCCTTGGCTCTTTTTTTCACGGCCATCACGCAGGTTACGTCGCCATCCACCCAGTTTTTGCGCTTGTTTAAAGGTCAGCCAGAAATAAATCGGCACAATACTTAAGGCCACCAGTCCGACATAAAAATTGGCATAGAACATCAGGCCAAGCGCTACAATTGCACTAGTAAATAACGGTAAAATATCAATAAAGAAGATTTGCACCAGACGCGTTAGCGAACCAATCCCACGGTCGATCCGGGTTTGTAATTTACCGGCCTGGTTGTTGTCTTCATTAAAAAAAGCCAGTCGATAGGTCAGAAATTTTTCAATGATGCCCTGGGCCAAATCCTGCGAGACAAAAATTCGCAGCTTTTCGCCATAAAATTTTTGTCCAAATTGCACAAAGGCATTGATGACTTCCTTACCCAGTAAAATGGCAGAGATGGTGATCAGGATATGCCAGCCTTCAGAGAGTCCTAGACCGGCTTCAATCAGGCGATTAATGTTATCAACCGCATATTGCAAAGTCAGTGCATTAACCTGTGCAGTGAAGGAACCAATCAAGGTTAAAATCAGCGTTGCGATGACCAATAAGCGATAGGGACGCACAAAAGGTCGAAGTTTTTGAAATAAGTGCCATAAATTCATATGCAATTTTTTTATTGTTCAGCTTGATTTGAGTCTAAGCCTGATTTTCTGATGTCACAAGCGCATACAATGTTTTGAATTGTGAGCGGAAATAATCCGCTAAAATAAAAGTGAATTTTACATTTATTTTAGACTCTGTATTTTTGACCATGAACCTTGAATTGTTTGCACCGGAAGCTCAAGCCAATCTGTTGCCTTGCGACGGGATTGTAGAAGATTATGGCCTGATCTTAAGGCCTGAGCAGAGTGAAAAATATTTGCAGTATTTTTTAGCCAATTTGGCCTGGCAACATGATCAGGTATTTTTATTTGGCCAGCATCATATTACCAAGCGCCAAGTGGCCTGGTACGGCGATGAAAATTACCAATATCACTATTCAGGCACCTTTAAGCAGGCACATGTGTGGAATCCGGCATTATTTCGTCTAAAACAGCATATCGAAAAACTGGTCGGGCATCGTTTTAATTCATGTTTGGCAAATCTGTATGAGGAGGGCACTCAGGGTCTGGGCTGGCATAGTGATGATGAGGCGACACTGATCTCCGATACCGGACAAGAAACGGTCATTGCTTCTTTGAGTTTGGGGGCAACACGTAAGTTTAGCTTCAAGCATAAAAACCAAGCTACAAAAGTCGATCTGCTTTTACACAGTGGACAGTTGATTGTGATGCGAGGCCAGACACAGCAGCACTGGAAGCACGCCTTAATGAAATCGACCAGAATATACGAGCCGCGAATTAATCTAACTTTCCGTTATTTTTTCTAAAGTGCTGTATTTGGCAGGCTAAAAATAAAGGCAAAAAAAAGCTCATGCATAGGCACAAGCTTTTCTCTGAGGATGTCGCTCAAATTGTCATGGAATACAATGGGCCACATGAAGAACAATAATCATATTATGAGAATAAGTTTGATATTACAATATTAAAACCGCTTTTATTTCGCATAAATTGATATTTGATTGAATCTGAGCGAAATTTTAAAGCTCATCATCTCTCGATAATTCAGCAAATTTTTTCTCAATAAGGGCTGCATTTTCTTGCAAAATTTCCACCAGTTTCTGAAAATTAATAAACTCAAAGCGATTTCTAGAGCCCAATAAGGTCAAAGCCAAAGGCGGTTCTTTGCTGGAAAATTTTACCGGGATAGAAAGACTGGCCAGATTCGGATCAACTTCTCCATTGGAAAAATAATAGCCCTGCTTTTTAATCTGTTTCATCTGCAACAAAAATTCTTCTTCGCTATGCGCAAATCCAACCTCAGCCAATTCAGGCACAAAACGCTGGTAATAATCTAAAATGCGCTGTTTGGGCAAATGCGCCAGAATGACTTTGGCAGAAGAACCTTTATAGATCGGGCGAGGGCAACCACGGCCATAAATCAGCGTGGTCATGTCTTTATACAGTTCATGATGAATATCAATACATGAATCATAATTCAGATGGGTGAGCAGACAGCCGAATTCGGTACGTTCCACAATTTGCTGCATGAATGGAATACTAATTTGCACCAAAGGATCGGTGGTACGGGAAATATAGTCCAGTACTGCAATTTTAGAACCCAGGGTATAGTCACCTGACGTGCCACTTAAGCGCTGCAATAATTCTGAGGATACCAGTTCCTTCAAATACCGGTAACTGGTGGGTTTAGACAGTCCTAATTCCTCACTAATGATATCGACATTAATGATAGGGCGAGACACCGAAAACAGATCCAAAACGGTGAGAATCTTACCAAAACTAGAAATTGCCATAAGTACCCGCTTGGTCAAAGCATATAAAAAGAAAAAGTAACTCGCATTACTTTATAACAAAAAATTAGCCAGAGCAGAGCTTTTGTTGCAGGCAATGCGGTATTTGTCAGCATTTAAAAATATTTTATATCCAGCATGAGAAATCTAATGACAAAGGCTTAATTATCTTTTATTAATTTTGGTCATATTATCATAATGAGATATTATTATTGACTTACGATGGTTTTTTTGAAAAAATACCCAAAATAAATATCTAATGATGAATTTTTAGCCCGGATGGGTTGACTGTTTTTCCTATTTTATTTCGCATAAAGAACCTGATGCGAAAATTTCTCCATTCATTTTGAATGACGATCATTTCTGATGGCATGTTTAGTCATGTCTATTTTTTACACGATGTGTCTTTAAGATATTTCGTGCACTTGAGTGGTCGTCAAAAAATCTGTGGAGTGAAGCGTTAAACCAGAATCTGAGATCAATCCATGCTGCTCACCAAACAATTGCTCGCATTTCGTCCAAACAGAATGGACTGGATTTTTGCGACTAAAACTTTTGTGGCAGGCATGTTGGCACTTTATATCGCATTTTCTTTGAATCTGGCTTATCCGATTTGGGCGATTGGTACAGTGTTCGTGATTGCCAACCCCTACTCGGGCATGACCTCTTCAAAAAGTCTTTATCGGGTTTTGGGAACTTTATTGGGTGCAATCGTCTCAATTGCAGTGACCCCGCTTTTGATCAATACACCGTGGTTATTTACTTTTTTCCTGGCGGCTTGGGTGGGATTCTGCCTGTATATTTCACTGCTGGACCGAACCCCACGCAGTTATGTCTCTATGCTGGCGGGTTATACCACGGTCATTATTTGCTACAACATTATTTATTATGCCGATACGGTGTCCATCTTTGATATGGCAATTGGCCGTTTTCTGGAAATCACTGTTGGGGTGGTCTGCAGTGCGATTATCAGCACGACCATTTTTCCGATGCATATCGGGCCGGCTGTGCAAATCCGGGTTGCAAAGACTATTCAGGATACCAATGCATTATTTGACCAGATCTTGCTGGACCAGAAACAACTGCATCATTACAACCAGTTGTTGGGGGATATTACCCGAGATACCTCAGATATCCATGCGATGGCAGTGTATTTATCGTATGAGAAATCCAGCCTTCAGGGCATGACCAAACCGCTGCAGGAAATGCTGCATCAATTAACCGTATTGGTGGCAAACCTGGTGGCGATGTCGGAGCGCATGAAACAGCTCGATCAAATGGATCTGAGCTATCGTGCCCATCTAAAAGAGGTACATGGCCATATTGCCGAATTTCTAAAAGATGAGCATGAGATCAAACCACATGAACTCAATCTTTTACCGTCTCAGTTTGACTCTGATTTTGATGCTTTAGTGACATTGGCACGACCTGAACAAGCAGTCATTTTAAATGGCTTGAAAATGGATATTCGGCATTTTATTCAGAATGTCCGTGCGGTGAAACTGATTTGGCAGCGCATTCAGCAAGGCGATGATTCCCTGCCCGAAAGTATTGCCCCGTTAACCACCCGCTATCCGAGTTTGCATCGGGATCATGGTGTGGCGGTACGTGGAGGAGTTTCAGCATTTATAATTATCATGATTGCGACCGCATTCTGGATTTTAAGTGGCTGGAAAGCAGGATTCATGCTGGCAGAAATGGCCGCAATCACTGCTTGTATTTTGACTGCCATGGATAATCCGGTACCGGCATTGAAAATGTTTATCCGTGCCAACATATATGCGGCGGTGGTGGTGTTTATTTATGCCTACGGGATTTTTCCGCATGTCACCAGCTTTTGGGAACTGGGCTTGGTTCTTGCACCCTTCATCATCTTCTGCCTGATGTTATTTCCCCATCCGCCCTTAACCGGACTAGGTCTGCCTTTGTTGATGGGAACGGTGATGGGACTGAATTTTCAGAATACTTATGCGCTGGATCAGATTACATTTTTTGATGCCTCTATTGGGTCGCTTATTGGCCCGATAATTTCAGTTTATGTGATTCACCTGGTTCGGGCAATGTCTCCTGATATTACCGTGCAACGCATTTTGGCCATGCATTATAAAGCGCTCAGAAAAGCCTTGTATCTGTCTTATGGTGCAGAGTTTAAACGGCATTTGCGTAGCATGCTGGATCGGATTGGGGTGCTCAACAGTAAGGTCGCTGTTCAGTCGCAAAGTTTAAAACAAGAAATTCATTTGGCGCTAATTGAAACCAGTGCCGTGATTGACCTGACGCGACTGCAGGAGTTGATCAACAAACTGCCCGAGCAGGCAGCTATTGTATCTTCGATTGAAGATTTGCAGCAGTCGCTAGATGACTATTTCCGTGCCAAAGAAATGCAGCGAGCACATGCCGATATTTTACAGCATTTATTGCATAGCCTTGCCGTGGTTCAGGCTGCAACCGATGAGGTGGAAAATCCCGATGTCGCACAGCGCCTGAAGATTTCACTCAACAATATTCGCAGCAGTCTGTGTCATCAAGAGATAGAAAATCGGGCTGAACAGAACATTTTGGCAGGGAGCTAAGCATGGGCGAACTTAATCTTTATGGGGTCTATGTCCCGATCCTTTTAATTCAGAGCATTCTTGCGTATGTGCTGCTTAAAATCGTCATGATGGGAACTGATCGGCTGGTTGATCAGGGCTGGATCGCATGGCCGGGCATATTCAATTTGTGCCTGTATATTGTGCTGCTTTTTCTGGTGCATTGGCTGTTTATTCTGTATGCCATCTAATCAACATCGCTATTTCCCAAATTGAAATGAATGAGGTAAACCTGAAATGACATCCTTTGATCTACGCAAAATAATCCGACCGATTGTTTTGCTGGTGGTGGCGCTCCTCGCGATTTTCGCCATTATTCATATCTGGAACTATTACAATTCCGAACCATGGACGCGTGATGGGCGGGTACGCGGTGATGTGATTCAGGTGTCTTCGGATGTTTCGGGTCTGGTAACTGAGGTCTTGGTACAAGATAACCAGAGCGTTAAAAAAGGGCAGGTGCTGTTTAAAATTGATGTCGCCCGTCAAGCTATTGATGTCGAGCATGCCAGATCTGATTTAGCCAAAGCCAAAGCCGGTTTAGCTGCAGCCGAAGCAGAGTTGGCGCAAGCTCAAGCCAATGTGGTGAAGTCTGAAGCAAATATTAACTGGGCAGATAAAAATGCCAATCGTTATTCCAACCTGATGGATGGCGCGATTTCCAAACAAGAACAGGAGCAGATGTTTGCAACTCGTGATCAGTCGCATGCAGAACATGAACAAATGCTTGCAGCTATTGCACAGGCCAAGGCCAACATCGTGCAGCAGAAAGCGCTCATTGAAGTGGCGACCAGTAATCTGCATCTGACCCAACTGAATCTGAATCGCTCTGAAGTGGTTGCACCTGCCGATGGCACCTTATCCAATTTTGAACTGCAGCAAGGCAATTATGTCAAAGTGGGGCAAGCGGTTGCAGCACTGGTCAACCGTCAGCAGCTATATATTGTGGGGTATTTTGAAGAAACCAAGTTGAATAAAATTTATGTGGGTGCGCCTGCAAGCATTCAAATGATGGGTGATTCCGAAAAGTTAAAAGGTCATGTACAGGGGATTGCTTCAGGGATTGAAGACCGTGAACGCACCTCGACCTCTGGACTGCTGGCCAATGTAAATCCAACTTTTAGCTGGGTGCGTTTGGCACAGCGCGTGCCGGTGAAAATTGTACTGGATGAAATGCCGAAAAATGAATTGGCTTTTGTGGCAGGGCGTACTGCAACCATTCATATTGAAAAATCCGCCCAGTAATGGCGTTTATCTTTATTGAACTCGTCTTAGAATCTAAGCCATTAAAAAAGCCATTCAGTTTTGAATGGCTTTTTTGAATTAATGCAGTTTACAACATTAAGGCGTAAGCCCTTCAGGATTGCGATACCAGCTTTCAATAAAAAGCGCAGCCGCAACACTATCTGCAGACAGTTTTTTTGCACGGCCTTGGGCTTGATAATGACCCAGTTCATCCCGTGCTTCACGGGTGGTTAAACGCTCATCCACCATCAAGGTTTCAATATTGGTCTGATGACGCAAACGGCGGGCAAACTTGCGTGAACGTGCCGAAAGTTCAGATTCGCTATCATCCATATTCAGCGGCAGACCGACTAAAAATAAGCTCGGTTGATACTGTTTCACAATTTTCAGTAACTCATCCCAGTTGGGAATCCCATCTTTCATCGGAAACAGGGCCAGGGGATTGGCACTTTCAATCAGTGATTGACCGACCGCCATGCCCATTTTCTGTGTACCAAAATCGAATGCCATAATCAGTTGAGGTTGTGATAAATCAGGCATGTCCAATCTCTGATGAAAGCCAATTGCGGTCTACGCCCATTTTTTTATAGGCAGCATCCCAGCGGTCGTCATAAGGTAAGTTAAAAATTAAATCCATATCTGAATCACAGATGAGCCAGTCGCCACGTGCCAGTTCTTTTTCAAGCTGGTTTTTGCCCCAACTCGCATAACCCAAGGCAATTTGATAACGTCCAACACCTTCGTTATGTGCAATGGCATCTAAAATATCTTTAGATGTAGTGATGCAGACATTTTCACCCACCGCAATGGATGAATGCCAGGTCGGCTGACCGGTATGCAGCACAAAGCCTGCTTCCGGACGTAACGGCCCACCCTGTAATACCTCGTGGGGATTGACATTATCCGCTTCAATTTCCAAGTCATTCAATAACTCTTTGATTGAAAGACCAGAAGGGCGGTTAATGATAATGCCTTGAGCGCCATCTTCATCATGTCGTGCCAAATAAATAACCGTATTGGCAAAAAAATCATCGGCTGAATCAGGAGGTGCAATCAGACAGCGATGTGTCAGATACTGTTTAGTCATCTAAGCCATTCCCCCCTTAAAGTCAAAAAATCTGATTAAATTAATAATAATGCTTTTATAAGCAACTTACTCAACTAATTGAGTTTCACCCATCATTTTTTGTGATCTACCTTACAACCTTATACCTGATGAAACTTAAGCTGGCGTAATTGCTTGGCATGTTGCAGGGTCGTATCATTAATTTCGACACCGCCGGTCATGCGCGCCAGCTCATCAATCCGTTGTTCTTCGCTCAGGTCAATAATGGTACTACTTGCAGGATCCGTTTGGCGTTTCTTCACCAGCAAGTGTTGATCGGATTGTGCCGCCACTTGGGCCTGATGGGTAATACATAAAATTTGTACATGCTGGGCTAAATCTGCCAGCAAGCGTCCGACCATTTCTGCGGTACCGCCACTGATCCCGACATCAATTTCATCGAACACCAAAACTTCAGATTCAGTTTTTTCTGCATTCATCACCTGCATGACCAGCGCAATACGTGACAGTTCTCCACCGGATGCAACACGTGCCAAGGGTTGTGCTGGAATGCCTTTGTTTGCAGTAAACATCAGTTGAATAAAGCTAAGTCCTTCCGATGACGCCTGTTCCAAAGGTTCAAACCTGAATTCAAAATAGGCTTCAGGTAATGCCAGTTGTTTTACCTGTTCTGTCAATTTTTTAGCCAAAGGACTTGCTGCTTCACGGCGAATCTGATCGAGGTGTTGGGCCTTGGCTAAAAAGTCTTGATGCGACAATTCTACCTGTTCAGCTAAAGTCTCAGGATCTTCCAGCTGATGCAGCTGTTCAAGTTCAGCCTGCCAGACCTCATATTCTTCCTTCAATGTTTCAGGTTGGCTACGGTATTTACGTGCTAAACGGTGAAAGATTTCCAGTTGCGAATTGAGCTCTTCCATACGTTCAGGATCAAAACTTTGACGGTCAATAAATAGATGTAAATTTGCCGTCGCATCAGCAAGCTCACTTTGCGCATTTACTAATGAATTGTAAATTTCTGCGAGTTGCTCACTTCGACCGGCATGCGTTTCAAGGCGGCGAATGATTGAAGAGACTTCCTGGGTGATATTGGGTTCTGCTTCATCCAGCGCATTTAAACTATAGCTACAATCCAGCATAATATGTTCATGATGGCTTAAACGGTCGAACTCTTGCTCAATCTCTTTATAGTCAATGTGAGTAATTTCTTCGAGTTCTTCAAGCTGTAATTCCAAGGTTTCGATCCGTTGTTTACGGGTCGCTTGCGCATCCAAGGCAGCCTGATGCTGGCGAATATCTTTTTGCCAGCTGCTATAGGCATCACGGACATCTTGTGCAGGCTGATAAAAGTTGTTGTAACGGTCTAGCCAGTGCTTGGGATAAGGATGTTCCAGTAATTGTTGCTGACTGTGCTGACTATACAGTTGCACCAGTAAACGACCAAGTTCTTTCAGTTCAGCCAAGCTGCTTGGGCGACCGTTAATCCAGGCTTTACTGCGGCCCGTGGCAAAAATCACCCGTCTCAAATGAATCTCGCCAGATTCATCATCCAACTCGTGTGCTTTCAGCCATTCAGCTTCGGGACTTTGTTCTTTATAACTAAAAACGGCGGTAACATCGGCTTTATCGGAGCCAAAACGGACGTAATTGGTATCGGTGCGCTCACCCAAACAGGCAGACAGGGCATCCAGTAATAAAGATTTACCCGCACCTGTCTCGCCGGTCAGGACATTGAAACCGGGTTCAATATCAATGGCTAAATGATCGGCTAAAGCAAAGTTGATCAGAGTTAAGTGTGTCAGCATAAACGCATCCGAGCTGCGAAAAGTTTTAATCTAAGATAGTGAAATTTTGTTTTGGTCACAAGCCAGCTTTTATTTTAAGATGACGTAAAACATCACTATTTTACCTGATATTCAAGATGAAAATACCTTTTACCCAAGATACGCTATAAAAACAACATCTGCTGCAATTGAATTCACTATTACTACGCTATCGGTTACAGCTAGCCGAACATGCCAGAAGGTAGTCTAACGCAGATCAACCTATGTCCGTCATATTCAAATAATCTACGTGTTTTTATCTGTATAGGTGGTTAATTTCAGAAATATTTTTATGCTGCGCTATTTTTCATTCTATTGAAACCATGCTTCAGGATGATAGGAAAATGACTAAATATCTGTCGAGGCACATCATTGATCGGTATTTATCAGAAAGTCTTTAGGGCTGAGGTTTAAATACTGAACTCAGCCAGCCAACCCAGCTTTGGATGAATAGAAAATTGTTGGGTTGATAGTCATTGTTTTGGTACAAGATTTGCTACTTGGAAAAGTAGATAGACCTTTAGTCGATGAAGTACAAAAACTTATTTGTGCTTCTGCTAAGGTTGATTTAGACTCTCGCAAACTCGTGTTAAATCTTGCTTTTATTGATGCAGGAAAATAACTGCAACAATTTGTAAAATATTGATTTAGCCGTATGAAACACCGATTGATTAGTTGAATGCAGCTCTTTAAACTACATCAATCAAAAATTATAAATGCGCATTATCTGGAGAATACGCATGTCAAATCAGTTTGATCATGTTTCTGTTATCAAAAAATCGAATGTTTATTTCGGCGGTTCATGTATTAGTCATACCGTGCAATTCGAAGATGGCACAAAAAAGACTTTAGGGGTGATTTTACCAACTGAACAGGCACTGACTTTCGAAACGCATGTCCCTGAACGTATGGAAATTATTTCAGGCGAATGTCGTGTGCAAATCGCGGATAAAATCGAGAGTGAATTGTTCCGTGCAGGACAGTCTTTTTATGTCCCAGGCAATAGCCGTTTTAAAATCGAGACTGATGAAGTCCTGGATTATGTTTGCCATTTAGAAGGCTAGGCATAAGTCGGATTAAGGCAAAGAAATTTTAGCCTGAATCAGTTAAACTAGATTTAAGCATCAATCCTGTAAAGTCAGCTTTGCAGGATTTTTCTTTTTTGCATTGTATACACACATTTTAGAGGCCGTTCATGGCAAAAACCGAATATTTTTATGGCGTTCACTCAGTGGAGTCATTACTTGAGCTTGAGCCAGAGCGTGTACTTACTTTATTTACACTAAAAGGTCGTGACGATCAGCGTTTAAAAAACGTCTTGGCTTTGGCAGATCCTTTTGGCATCAGTGTGCAACAGGCTAGTCGTGAAAAACTGGAAAAATTGGCAGGTCAGCCTTTTCATCAGGGTGTGGTTGCCGCTGTTCGTCCTCATCCAACCCTGAATGAACAGGATCTGGATGATTTACTGAAACAAAATCCTCAAGTGCTGTTGTTGGCTTTAGACCAGGTTACTGATCCACATAATCTGGGGGCGTGTATCCGTACCGCAGCCGCAATGGGTGTTGAAGCGGTAATTGTGTCGCGTGACCGTTCTGCAAGCTTAACCCCGACAGCACGTAAAATTGCTGCAGGCGGCGCAGAGAAAGTGAAGTTTATTCAAGTGACCAATCTTGCACGTACCTTGAGTAACATCAAAGATGAATTCAATGTACGGGTTGTCGGCACCATGCTGGATGAGAAAGCTTTACCGGTGCAACAGTTTGATTTTACCGGAACAGGTGTGTGTGTAGTAATGGGCGCTGAAGATACAGGCTTACGTCCAATTACTCAGTCACAGTGCGATCAAACGGTTTACATTCCTATGGCAGGCAACTTGCAAAGTTTAAATGTCAGTGTGGCAACCGGTATGGCTTTATATGAAGCTTGCCGTCAACGTAATGTGTAGTTTTATTATCTAAATTTAAAAGTTGTTGTTTATGTCTCCCCGGTCCCAAGGTTATCTCTATGTCGCCATTACCATGTGTATCTGGGGGGGATTTACCATTACGTCCCGCTTAAATGCACAGTGGGGAATTAGCGCTTGGGATATCACGGCTTTACGTTTCGCTCTGGCATTCTGTATTTTAATGCCGATCCTGATCTATAAAAAAGACCTGGCCTTTTTATGGAAAAAAGAGCCCTTTCTTTTGGCGATGATTGGTGGGGTCGGATACTGTTTGACTTCATACAGCGCATTTCACTATGTGCCTGCAGCCCATGCAGCCATCTTTCTAAATGGCTGTCTTCCTCTATGTACAGCGCTTGCCGCATTTTTTCTGTTTAAACAGTCTTTTGATAAACATACCTGGATCAGCCTGATCATTATGCTTGCTGCAATCAGTGCAATGAGCTTCTTAATGTATCAGGAAACAGGTATCGCCTTTAGTTTTGGCGACCTGCTGTTTTTGTTGAGCGCAATCTGGTGGGGGGTATTTACCGTATTACTCCGTCAATGGAAGCTTTCTGCATGGCATTCCATGGCCGGTGTCGCAATCTGGTCTGCAATCGTTTATGTGCCGATTTATTTAATATTTTTACCAAAAAATTTAACTGAACCTGAGCCGGTGCATTTACTGATGCAGGTGATTTTTCACGGCATTTTTGTGGTGATTGTGGCGACACTGACTTATGTGGAAGCCATTAAGCGTTTAGGTGCATTTAAGACTGGCAGTATTGTGACTTTGGCGCCTTTTATGGCAGCAGTTCTCGCTGTACCGCTATTAGGTGAACCCTTAAGTCTGGCGATTATTTGTGGCTTGATCGGTATGGCGATTGGCGCTTTGCAACCATGGCGCTGGATCATGCATAAAGACAGTTTGCAGCAGCGACTGGATCAACAAAAAAAGCAGTCTTAATCGACTGCTTTTTTTTGCTTGCTGCGTTGTAAATAAGTATTATGCAGCGGCTTTAAATGACTGTATAAATGGTCAAGATGTCCATCATTCAGCACGATATCATTGGCTAGGCTGCGTTTCTTTTGACGTGGCATTTGTGCCTGAATAATCTTCTGAATTTGTTCAATCGATTGTCCATCACGTTGGCTGGCGCGCTGAATTTGTAACTCTTCAGTCGCATCAATGAGCAAGCTATGATCAGTCAATTCATGTTGATTGGTTTCAAATAGCAGTGGAGAAACCAGAATGACATAAGGGCTGGTTGCAGCTTTAAGTTGTTGAATAATCGACTGGCGAATCGCTGGATGGGTGATGCTTTCCAGTACTTTGCGTGCGTTCGGATCTTTAAAAATATGTTCACGTAAAGCACGGCGATTCAGTTCTCCATTGTCTAAAAGCACCCAACCCCCAAAAGCTGCGTGAATTTGCTTCAACGCCGGCTGTCCTTTTTCTACAATCTCGCGTGCCACAATATCGGCATCCACAACGGTGATTCCTTGGGCTTCAAACCATGTACTCGCTGCAGATTTTCCGCTACCAATACCACCTGTTAAACCCAAGATAAAAGTCATGTACTCACCTAAAAATTATTGCCCTAAATAGACTTTCATAATCTGCTCACCCCAAATAAACGCAATCCAGCCCGCAATGGCAATATAAGGACCAAAAGCAAAAGGCTGGTTTTCTTTACGTATTTTCAGCAGAATAATGCCAATAATTGCGCCTACCATGGATGAAAGTAGCACAATCAAAGGCAGCATTAAAGGACCCATCCAGGCACCTAAAGCAGCGAGAAGTTTGAAATCTCCATAGCCCATACCTTCCTTACCGGTGATGATTTTAAACAGGTAATACACAATCCAGAGACACAAGAAGCCAATAATATAGCCCCAGATTGCAGAGGTAGGAGAGATATAGATGGCGTAGCTATTAATACCCAGACCCAGTGCTGCTAAGGTGAGGGTATAACGATCCGGTAGAAGCTGGGTATCAAAGTCAATAAAGGTCAGTGTAATAAGGATCCAAGTCAACAGCAAACCAAAGAGCATTTGTAGGGTTGGACCAAATACTGCAACGATCACCAATGAACATACGGCAGTGAGCAGTTCAATCAGTGGATAACGCATGCTGATTGGATTTTGGCATGAACCGCATTTACCGCGTAAAGCAAGCCAACTGATGACAGGAATATTTTGATACCAGCGAATTTCAGTTTGGCATTGAGGGCACGTAGATGCAGGATTACTTAGGGTAAGTTTAGACTCATCAATGATCGGCTGTTCAGGATGCAAAAACAGTTGGCAATCGCTACGCCATTCTTGCTCCATCATCTTGGGTGTGCGGTAGATGACGACATTCAGAAAACTGCCAATACAGAGACTAAAAAGCCCAACTGCAAGATAAAGTGCAGTTGGGTTATTAATAAAATAAGAGATAAATTCTTGCATTAAACGACAGAACCCATTTGGAAGATTGGGAGGTACATGGCGATCACTAGACCACCGACAAGGACGCCAAGTACAGCCATAATTAACGGCTCCATCATTGAAGTTAGGCCGTCGACGGCATTATCGACTTCATTTTCAAAATGGGTGGCTACTTTATCCAGCATGCTGTCTAGCGCACCTGATTCTTCACCAATTGCGACCATTTGTACGGCCATGGATGGGAATCTGTTGGTTACACGCATGGCAAATTGCAGTTGTTGACCTGTGGCAACATCATCGCGAATTTTCATGACCGCTTCTTCATAGACGCAGTTGTTGGTTGCACCAGCGGTAGACTCTAATGCATCAATCAGGGGTACACCGGCAGCAAAGGTGGTCGCTAAAGTTCGACTATAACGCGCGATAATGGCTTTATAAACCAAGTCACCAAAAATAGGCGCTTTGAGTGCTGCTTTATCGAGGAAATCACGGAATTTTTTACTGCGTTTTTTTGCTTCCAGAAAACCTGCAATCATGGCGCCAATGGCAATAATCAGAACGAACCAGTATTTCTGCATCCATTCAGACATATTCACCACCATTTTTGTGAATGCGGGTAAGTCTGCACCAAATGAACTAAACAAATCTTGGAATACGGGAACCACTTTCACCATCAAGATAATTGTGACCACTAGGGCAACCACAATCACAGCCATAGGATATTTCATGGCTTTTTTAATTTTTTGTTTTAAAAGTTCACTTTTTTCTTTATAGATTGCGACCCGGTCAAGCATGGTTTCCAATGCACCGGACTGTTCACCGGACTCAACCAGTGAACAAAAAAGATTGTCAAAATGTTGAGGGTATTTTTTAAGGGCGCCTGCAAAGGTATTACCGCCTTCAACTTCACCTTTAATGCCGAGCACCACTTCACGCATAGATGGATTTTCAAGTCCTTCAGCAACAATTTCAAAGCTTTGCACCAAAGGTACACCAGCTTTCATCATGGTAGCGAGTTGGCGGGTGAAAATGGTGATATCGAGTGTAGATACCTTTTTTTTCATTAAGCCTTCGAGAATATTTTTTCTCTTTTCCCGAATCGTCTTAATGGTAATTCCTTGCTTGCGTAAGGTCACTTTGGCAAGTGCCATATTACGTGCAGGTAATTCTCCTTTAAGTTTTTCCCCTTTACGATCAACCCCTTCATAACTGAAGGTTGGCATCATCTGTGCTTTTTTGACAGCCATGAATTTATCCTTATTTTTAAATGCTTGATCTATTCGCTAGTCACACGATTGACTTCTTGAAGAGAAGTCACCCCCTGCATGACCTTGATTAATCCTGAACGACGTAAATTATTAAACCCCGATCTTAAAGATGCTGCAGCAATTTCAAGTGCATTGCCATCTTCCATAATAATTTTTGAAATTTCAGGTGTCACTTTCATTACTTCATAAATACCGACACGACCCTTATAACCTTCACGGCATTCTGAACAGCCGACTGGCTGATAAACCTGAAAATCTGAATGTTTAAGATCTTCTTCTTTAAATCCCATTTCCAGTAAGCTTGGTTCGGGAACATCAGCAGGAATTTTACATTGTGGACATAGACGTCGAGCTAAACGTTGTGCAATCACCAGGTTTACAGAGGTGGCAATATTAAAGGAAGGTACACCCATATTCCTTAAGCGCGTCAATGTTTCAGGAGCGCTGTTGGTGTGGAGTGTGGACATTACCATATGACCTGTCTGAGCGGCTTTAATGGCAATTTCCGCTGTTTCTAAATCTCGAATCTCACCGACCATCACAATATCAGGATCCTGACGCAGGAATGACTTGAGGGCTGCAGAGAAGGTTAAGCCCACTTTAGCATTAACGTTGACCTGATTAATTCCTTCCAGGTTAATTTCCACCGGATCTTCGGCGGTAGAAATATTGGTATCTTCACGATTAAGAATATTCAAACCAGTATATAAAGAAACGGTTTTACCGGAACCTGTCGGACCTGTAATGAGGAGCATACCTTGCGGTTTGTCCAGCGCTTGCATAAATAATTCTTTTTGCTCGGGTTCATAGCCCAATGCATCAATACCCAGCATCGCACTGGATGGATCAAGAATACGCAGTACCAATTTTTCACCAAACAAGGTGGGTAATGAGTTGACACGGAAGTCGATGGCTTTGCTTTTGGAAAGCTTTAGTTTAATCCGTCCATCTTGCGGTAAGCGCTTTTCAGAAATATCCATCTGCGACATTACTTTTAAACGTGAAGCTAAACGTGTTGCCAGTTGCAAGGGTGGGTTGGCAATTTGGCGTAGAACACCATCGACGCGATAACGAACCCGATAACTTTTTTCATAAGGTTCAAAATGTAAGTCAGACGCGCCCATGCGAATCGCATCAATCAGTAATTTATTAATGTATTTAACAATCGGTGCTTCGTCAGCCTGTTGATCATTGTCATCATCTTCTTTTTGACTGAGATCCTCTTGTTCTAGATTTAAATCAATATCATCATCTGAGAATTCAAATGTATCTGCTTCAGTAAAGTTTTGTTCAATCAGTTTTGTTAATTTTTGATGTTCAACAATTACCGCTTCAATATTCATTTTACTACTGAAGCGGATCGCATCCATAGCATCCATATTGGTTGGATTGCTGGTGGCAACATACAATAAATTGCCGCGTTTAAAAATAGGCAGCACACGATGTTTGCTAATCAGTTTTTCATCGATGCCTTCACGGATAATTTGTGCGGAATCATAAACACTAAGGTCGAATAGTGGTTCCCCAAACTCTTGAGAAATTTTTTCTGCAATATCCAAGGAGGGAATTTTTAATTGATCAATAAGAAAAGGAACAATATCTTGATTGGCTTTTTTTGCACTTAATACTGCATTCTGCATGTTTTCAGCAGAAACTAAGCCATCTTCAACCAAACGGCGAATAAAACCAGTGAATCTTGGTGAACCTTGTAATGCTGCCATGCTTTAATATGCCTGCTCAATCAATTTGTTTATAATTGGTATCTTTAAATTATACTTTTGTTATATAAAAATACCATATCTGAAAACGTTGTCATCTACTTAATATCAGATAAAACTTTGAACCAGTCGTAATTACATGCAGAAGTTTTTCTCAAGAATAGGCTGATGAGTTGCAAAAATTAAGCATGGTGTAAAAAAAGCCATATGAAAATTTTCTAAAAAATACTGAATTCCGTGTAGAATGTGCGCGGTTAAATGAATTGTTTTTAATAGGTTACTGTATGTCGGGTTCGGCTATTACTCCTTGGGTTGTTGGCAATTGGAAAATGAACCCAATGCAGGCAGACGCCAAAGCGCTGGTAAATGGTTTTAAAGAATTATTGCAAAATAATGAAATTAAAGAAGAAAATTGTCATTTAGGGGTTGCGCCTAGCATGCTTGCCTTGGCCGGTGTTCAGCAGGAATTGGCCAGTGCAGTGCGACCTGTTTATAGCGTTGCGCAGGATGTTTCGCGTATTGCCGGTACGGGGGCATATACCGGTGAAGTGAGCGCTGAACTTCTCAAAGATCATCAGATTGATTTTGTACTGATTGGTCATTCGGAGCGTCGTGAAATTTTTGGCGAAACTGCGTCTATATTGAATGAAAAAGTTAAAAATGCCTTAAATGCAGGATTAACCATCATTTACTGTGTAGGTGAAAGCCTGGAACAACGTGAAAATGGTCAGGCAGAGCAGGTGGTCTTACAACAAATTTGTGATATTGCCGCAGTGGTTCAAGCTGAACAGTGGCAAAAAATTGTGATTGCCTATGAACCGATTTGGGCAATTGGCACCGGTAGAACAGCTTCACCCGAAGATGCACAGGCTATGCATGCCAAAATTCGTGAAGGCTTAACTCAAATTACATCGTTCGGTTCAAGCATCGCCATTTTGTATGGCGGTAGTGTTAAGGCTGAAAATGCAGTAGAGTTGGCCGCCTGTCCGGATATTAATGGTGCGCTGGTTGGCGGTGCATCTTTAAATGCAGAGTCTTTCTATAAAATAGCTCAGGCTTTTGCAAATACAAAATAATTAGGAGTTCAGCATGCAAACTTTTGTGCTGGTAGTACATATTATCTTAGCCATTTTAATGATTGTATTGATTCTGGTACAACATGGTAAAGGTGCAGATGCAGGCGCATCATTTGGCGGCGGCGGTGCTGCAACTGTATTTGGTGCTTCAGGTTCAGCGAATTTCATGACTCGCTTAACTGGCGTTTTGACGGCTTTATTCTTTGTCACCAGCTTAACTTTAGCCGTGTTTGCCAAAAAACAAACTACAGATGCTTATAGCTTGAAATCAGTGCAAACCACCACGACTGCGCCGGTAAATTCGAGTGAAACTTCGCCAGTCGCACCGAAAACTGGCGAATAAGCTGATTTAGTCCTTTCTTTTTGGGTTTGATGCTACTAGAATGCGACACAGCTGCGGTGGTGGTGGAATTGGTAGACACGCTACCTTGAGGTGGTAGTGCCTTCGGGCGTGGGGGTTCAAGTCCCCCCTTCCGCACCAACTTGTAATCCAGAACATAAGTTGGTGTGTGCAGCAAATCTGTTGATGCGGGATGGAGCAGTCTGGTAGCTCGTCGGGCTCATAACCCGAAGGTCGTTGGTTCAAATCCAGCTCCCGCTACCAATACTATTTAGAAGCAAACTAAATAGGCGATTTAAATAATATTTAAATGGTGATTGATTTTTGCATGTTGTTGCGGGATGGAGCAGTCTGGTAGCTCGTCGGGCTCATAACCCGAAGGTCGTTGGTTCAAATCCAGCTCCCGCTACCACTTTTTGATTAGGGTGCAACTTAATCAAGCAACCATTGAACATTTTTTGATTGAAAATGCTCAGTGAATTGTATATAATTTTTGCACGTTGTTGCGGGATGGAGCAGTCTGGTAGCTCGTCGGGCTCATAACCCGAAGGTCGTTGGTTCAAATCCAGCTCC
Source organism: Acinetobacter terrestris (assembly GCF_004331155.1). Taxonomy (GTDB): domain Bacteria; phylum Pseudomonadota; class Gammaproteobacteria; order Pseudomonadales; family Moraxellaceae; genus Acinetobacter; species Acinetobacter terrestris. The sequence goes on along the minus strand of NZ_SJNZ01000004.1, from coordinate 78,112 downwards.
CGCTACCAAGTTTCTAAAAGGCTCACAAACATGGTGGGCCTTTTTGCACAGTGGACTTTGGTTTTTCTGTGTACACAGGGGCGATTACGCCCTTTTTTATTGGCTATCGTGTAGTGTCGACATCCATTGGTCAAATTGTCATGTTTCACTACTAATATAGTTGAGTTAGTCTGAACTGGTCATATTGACCATTGAATCGCACAACAATGACGAGAGTAAATGAAGCTATCAAATAAAACTCAAGCACTCCAAGACCTTATAACTCCTGCAGTGCAAGCTTGTAATGTAGATCTTTGGGGAATTGAATTTGTTCCTCAGGGTAAGCGTTCTTTATTGCGTATCTATATTGATAAAACCAACGAAAATAACACGCAACCTGTTATGAATGAAGATGGTGAGTCTGAACAAGGTCAGGGCATTGGCGTACAAGACTGTGTTCGCGTAACCCAGCAAGTAGGTGCAATGCTTGACGTGCATGATCCAATTTCTGGCGAATACTCACTTGAAGTGTCTTCTCCAGGTTGGGATCGTCCTTTCTTTCAACTTGCGCAAATGCCTGCCTATATTGGGCAGCAAATTGCTTTACGTCTGATCAGTGCTGTAGAGAACCGTCGTAAATTCCAAGCGAAACTGATTGCTGTTGATCTTGAGAATGAAATTATTCAAGTCGAAGTGGAAAATCAACAGGTACTTGAAATCGACAGTCACAATATCGACAAATCAAATTTGATCTTTCAAGATTAATTCATTCAATCAATAAGAATCTGAACGAATAGGTGACTTATGGCTCGTGAAATTCTTACCGTAGTAGAAACGGTTAGTAACGAAAAAGGTGTAAGTCGTGATGCAATTTTTGAAGCGCTTGAACAAGCTTTAGTTGCTGCGACTAAAAAGAAATTTTACGAAGGCACCCATGCAGAAGAAGCACGTTTACGTGTGGAAATCGATCGTAAAACCGGTGATTACCGTACTTTCCGTCAATGGGAAGTGGTAGCTGACGAAGATCACGAAATGCCTGCTTGTCAGGATGCGATTTCGGATCTGGACCCGGAACAATGGTCAATTGGCGACATTCGTGAGCTTGAAGTTGAATCGATTGATTTCGGTCGAATTGCTGCACAAATTGCAAAACAAGTAATTGTGCAAAAAATTCGTGAAGCTGAACGTGCTTTAATTGCTGATGCTTACGAATCTAAAGTCGGTGAACTCATCTACGGTGAAGTGAAAAAACAAACCAAAGATGGCTTTATTATTGACTTGGGTGAAAATGCTGAAGCATATCTTGCTCGTGAAGAAATGATTCCTAAAGAAATTCTTCGCCCTAAGCAACGTATGAGCGCCATTTTATATAGCGTGAACCGTGAAGGTCGTGGTGCACAATTATTATTGTCACGTGCGCGTCCTGAAATGCTGATTGCTTTGATGAAGAAAGAAATTCCTGAAATTTCTGAAGAAATCATCGAAATTAAAGCAGCTGCACGCCAGCCAGGTGTTCGTGCTAAAATCGCTGTGAAAACGAACGATCATCGTATTGATCCTGTTGGTGCTTGTATTGGTATGCGTGGTACACGTATCCAGGCAGTGCAATCAGAATTGAACGGTGAACGTATTGATGTGGTGGTATGGTCTGATGATCCAGCACAGTACATTGCAAGTGCTTTAGAGCCTGCAGATGTATCCAGTATTGTGATTGATGAAGATGCTCATAGCGCCGATATCATTTTCGCTGCAACGGATCAGTTGGCACGTGCCATTGGTTCACAAGGTCAAAATGTTCGTTTAGCATCTGAATTGACTGGCTACAAATTGGATATGATGCTCGAAGAAGAATTCTACGCGCGTCAACAAAATGAAGCTCAGCAATACCTCGACATGTTTGTAACACGTCTTGATATTGAAGAAGATTTGGCAATGGCTTTGGTTGAAATGGGCTTTACTTCGCTTGAAGAGATTGCTTATGTTCCAGCTGAAACATTCGATGAAATTGAACTCGATGCTGAAACTGTTGAATTATTGCAAAGCCGTGCGAAAGAAATTACATTGGCAGATGCATTAAAACAACAAGAAAACATCCAAGAACCAAGTGCAGAACTCGTTGCAATGGTTGGGATGACACAGGAAATCGCGTATGCACTTGCAGCTCGCGGTGTGGTAACAGTAGATGATTTGGCTGACCAGGCGACTGACGATATTGAAGATATTGAAGGTTTGGGTGCTGAAAAAGCAGGTCAACTTATTATGAAAGCGCGCGAATCATGGTTTAACTAGGAGGAAATATATGACGGACAAGTCGATTAAAGAGTTAGCTCTCAGCGTAGAACGTCCAGTTGAGAAGCTCCTAGAGCAGGTTCGTGACGCAGGCTTACCGCAACGTAAAGCTGAAGATATTATTTCCACTGAACAACAAAATACCCTCGTTAGCCATTTGAAGAAACTTCATGGTCAAGACGATGGGCATGCAGGAAAAATCACGTTGAAACGTAAAACAACCAGTACTGCTAAAGTAGCCAGTACATCAGGTAAGGCGAAAACAATTAATGTAGAAGTTCGTAAGAAGCATACATTTGTTAAGCCCGATCCTGAACAGATCAAAGCAGAAGCATTGGCTAAAGCCGAGCAAGCTAAAGCTGCACCTGAGCAAACTACAGTAGCGAAAACTGCTGATGCTCCAAAAATTGGTGTAAATAACGCGAGTAAAGCCTTAGAAGCTATGCGCGCCGCTGCGAAGCAAACCAGCGACAAGCAAGAAGTATCTAAAGCTGCTGTTGTCGTGACACGCAAGTCAAACAACAAGCCGATTGTAAAACAAACGGTTAAGCAAGTTGAAACAGCTGAACAGAAAAAAGTACGTGAAGCTCAATCAGCGCAATTAAAAGCAGTTGAAGAAGCAGCACGTCGTAAGTCGGCTGAAGAAGCGCAACAGCGTACGCTTGAACAAATGCGTCAAATGGCGACTAAGTACTCAGCAGAAGACACTACAGCAACCATCCGTGTTGTTGATGATGCACCTTTGGCAGCTGGTCTTGTTGGTCAGGCTTATGAAGATTCATTTGCGAAAGAAGACCGCGAAATCAAACGTGGTACCAATACGCCAACTGCACGTGCACCGAAAAAAGGTGGACGTCGTGGTCAAGAAGAGCAAAGCTTCAGTAAACAGCCTAAACGTGGTTTGAAAACCAGCCAAGGCAACAAGCATGGCTTTGAAAAACCAGTTAAGAAACAAATTTATGATGTTGAAATTGGTGAAACCATTGTTGTCGCTGACTTAGCTGCAAAAATGGCGATCAAGGTTCGTGAAGTAATCAAATCACTCATGAAAATGGGTGAGCTTGTGACTCAGAACCAAGCGATTGAGCAAGAAGTTGCTGCACTTGTGGTTGAAGAAATGGGTCATAACCCTGTTCTAGTTTCTGATACTCAAGCTGAAGATAACTTACTTGAAGCAGCTGAAGAAGCGCGTGGCGTTCAAACCACTCGTGCACCAGTTGTAACCATCATGGGTCACGTTGACCATGGTAAAACATCGCTTCTTGACCGTATTCGCCGTACCAAAGTGGCTGCGGGCGAAGCGGGCGGTATCACCCAGCATATCGGTGCATATCACGTTAAAACCGATAAAGGCATTATCACTTTCTTGGACACACCGGGACACGCAGCGTTTACTTCAATGCGTTCACGTGGTGCCAAAGCGACTGATATCGTGGTTCTGGTTGTTGCTGCTGATGATGGTGTAATGCCACAAACTGCAGAAGCAATTGATCATGCTCGTGCTGCAGGTACGCCAATCATTGTTGCAATTAACAAGATGGATAAAGAATCTGCCGATCCAGATCGCGTATTGAATGAATTGACTGCTAAACAGATCGTACCTGAACAATGGGGCGGTGACGTACCAGTGGCAATGGTTTCTGCACATTCTGGTCAAGGTATCGATGAGCTGCTTGACCTTATTTCAATTCAATCAGAAATGCTTGAATTGAAAGCATCTGAAGAAGGTGCTGCGCAAGGTGTTGTGATTGAAGCCCGTGTAGACAAAGATCGTGGTGCTGTTGCTTCTATTCTTGTACAAAACGGTACATTGAATGTAGGTGATTTAGTCCTTGCCGGTGCATCTTACGGTCGTGTTCGTGCGATGGTAGATGAAAACGGTAAACGTATTAAATCTGCAGGTCCTTCGATTCCAGTAGAAATCCTGGGTCTTCCTGAAGCGCCAATGGCGGGTGACGAAGTCCTTGTTGTAAACGATGAGAAAAAAGCACGCGAAGTGGCTGATGCACGTATGGCTCGTGAACGTGAAAAACGTCTTGAGCGTCAATCTGCAATGCGTCTTGAAAACATCATGGCGTCTATGGGCAAAAAAGATGTTCCTTATGTGAACGTTGTACTTAAAACTGATGTACGCGGTACCTTGGAAGCATTGACTGTAGCCTTGCAAGCATTGGCAACAGATGAAGTTCGTGTACGTGTAATCGGTTCGGGCGTTGGTGCAATCACTGAATCAGACGTTACGCTTGCTGAATCTTCTGAAGCAGTTCTGCTTGGCTTTAACGTACGTGCTGATACGACTGCACGTCAAAAAGCGGATGCAGACGGCATTGATATTCGTTACTACAGCATCATCTATGAATTGATTGATGACGTGAAAGCAGCGATGAGCGGTAAGTTGGCTCCTGAGCATCGTGAAACGATTCTGGGTGTGGCTCAAGTACGTGAAGTGTTCCACTCAAGCAAATTCGGTGCAGCTGCGGGCTGTATGGTTCTTGAAGGTATGTTGCATCGTAATAAACCGATTCGCGTATTACGTGATGACGTGGTTGTGTTCCAGGGTGAGCTTGAATCTCTTCGTCGCTTTAAAGAAGTGGTTGAAGAAGTTCGTGCCGGTATGGAATGTGGTCTTGCGGTGAAAGGCTATAAAGACATCAAAGCACTCGATAAGATCGAAGTGTACGATGTTCAATTGATTAAACGGAGTCTTTAATGGCGGGTAGTCAGCGTCTTAAGCGTATGGGTGATACAGTTCAGCGCGAGTTGTCTGAACTGATTCGTCAAGAGCTTAAAGATCCACGCTTAGGTGGTCTGGTGACCATCTCTGCGGTGAAAGTTAGCGCAGACTTAGGATATGCCGAAGTTTATGTGACTGTAATGGGTCGTGAACTTGGTGATGACCAAAGCGAAGCCGCAAATAAAGAAACGCTAGATGTTTTAAATAAAGCATCTGGGTTCTTGCGTCACGAATTGAGTCGTCGGATCAAGACACGTATTACGCCACGTTTGCGTTTCCATTATGACAAAACCAATGCTTACGGCAATTATATGTTTGGTCTGATTGCAGAAGCAGTGAAGGATTTACCGCCTGCTGAAGCAAAGCAAGATGATGAATAATTGATGTAATAAAAAAGCCACCTTCGGGTGGCTTTTTTATTTAGATAATTTTTAATGAGTTAATACTTTTATTATTGTTTTTAAATAAATTAATTATATAAATAATTTACAGGTCATTTAAAAGGTTTGATGACATTCCATTCAATTGCTTGAAATATAATATTATGAATAAGCTGTTTTTTATCGTTTCTGTGCTTCTTGTTTCCAGTTGCGCAACTGTACCGCCTATTCAATCGGCTTCAAAAAGTAAGTCCCCATTTGAAAATGCAGTTTTCGGTGGAACAACTGTGATATTGGATCGGCCAATAAAAAATAGTGAAGAGTCATATCGTATTTTCCGGAAAGCAGCTACAGGTTTTGTATCACTCCAGACTGTGCGAGAAAATGCGGAACACGCATCCATTACTTTTTGTGAACGTAAAAATAAAGCCATGCACGGTCTTACTGAAACTGCTGCAAAGCCTCCCTGTATCTTAGGAAATTTTCCACGAATAGAACTGGTGTTTGAGTGTATTGAAAAAGCTGAAAATGGAAATAATAATCTCATAGTAGATAAATATGAGAAACTTAAAGCCTTAAAAAAATTATTAGATGATGATGTTCTTACTAAACAGGAATTTGAAAAAGAAAAGACTAAAATTTTGGCTGAAAATTAATTAAATCTACTCAGTCTACTGTAATTTCAACTGAGTGATAATTTGAAGTAAAAAATTCTTTATTCAAGCTCAGTCCGATTTCAGCTTAGATCATCATGGGAGTCGTTATTGTCTTTATTAGGTGGGCGACGACGGGTTCGTTGCCAAGGTAAGGGACGTTCTAACGCTTCTGGGACTTCACCACTGGTTGAACGTAAACGCAGGTGCAGAGCAGCTTGAGCCATTAAATTTGCAGATACGGGTGCGGTAATGAATGCCAATAGTGTCAATAAAATTTCAGCAAAGCCAAAACGTCCGTGAAATGCTGAAAAAATCATCGCAGCGATTAAAAAGCTGCCTAGTCCTAAGGTGCTGGATTTTGTCGGAGCATGCAGACGCATAAATAAATCGGGCAGGCGAACCATACCAATGCCACCGACCAACATAAAAAATGAGCCAATCATTAAAAAAATTGAGACCAGGATTTCCATCACAAGTTGCATTACTGTTTCTCCTAATCTACGACATGACCAGTAGTAAAGTAGCGGGCCAGGGCTGCAGTAGACACGAAGCCCAGCATGGCAACCAGTAAAGCCCCTTCAAATAAGGAGCTACTTGCCCAATAAATGCCCAGAATCACCACCAGGCAGGTGGCATTCAGAAACAGTGTATCTAGGGCTAAAAGACGATCCACAATGGATGGACCCACGACTAAACGGACCAGGCAAAGAAACATCGAGATGGTGATGGCTACCATACATATGCCGAGTGCATAAGGCAAAATGGTCATGAATCTTCTCCTAATTCCACAGCAAAAATAGCCATGAGTACTTTTTCATAACGATTTTTAATTTCGAGAATGTCAGTGTCGGAATCATCTGTGCTTAAAGCATGCACCAGAATATCACCACGAGCATCGTCAATTCCTGCAGTTACTGTACCCGGCGTGGTCGTAATAATCAGTGCGAGCAATACATTGACCTGTTCATGCTGGGTCTCTAAAGGCACGCGAAACCATTTGGGATGCAGGTTGCGTGTCGGTCCAAGGACCAGCTTAGCCACTTTGATATTACAAATAATAATATCCCACAACACCACAAAGAACAGCTTTAAAGCCAATATCCAGTTGATATCGGGAGTACGGCTAATAAAGGGTTGTACCAGACGCGGAATCAGAATCCCGAGCAGCAATGCCATAAGCAGTGTTGCAGCATCCAGGCTATGTGTCAGCATGATCCAGCTTAAAGCCACTATCACAGATACAAATGGATGAGGTAGCCAGTTTTCCCAGAACGATATTTTTTTCATGTTTAAGGCTCCCTAGGTTTAAGCTTGGCATCATCCGGATGAACCGCCTTCTGCATGTTCTGCTCTTCAATTTGACGCTGCTTATACTCTGAAATGTGTTCACCTTCTAGAGTCTCTGTGGGAATCAAATAAGGAATGAGATGTGCATTTGGATCTACGCTTTCACCCCCATATTTGGTTTCAGGCAGGTTTTCAGGGTTATAAGGCTGAACGCTAATCACCTGATTAAGGGCATCTTTATGCAGAATGATCCCTTCATACAAGGCATTATTTTGGATTTGTTCAGCCGTATTAAACATATAGCGCTGAATCGGACTGGCACAAACCATATATACGATTAAGCCTGAAAGCAGTAAATAGATGGTTTTGTCATTTCGTGCAGGCGATTGCTCAGGCAAAGCCTGATAGATTTTAAACTCATCAGTGGTGGCATTGTCTTCGGGTGTAGTAGCACGCCAAAACAGCACAAAGCCAATTCGGGTAAAGGCAATAATGCTCAGTAAGCTGACCATCAGTACCACAGCAATAATCACCAGTTGATAAGGTGAGTGTGAAGTGGCTTGCAAGATAAAGACCTTGCCCAAAAAGCCACTAAATGGAGGTAAGCCTGCCATCATCAAAGCAATTAAAAAGAACACCAATGACACCACTTTGTGTTGTTTCATTTGTGGTGCAATATTGAAATGGTCCTTGAATACGCCACGTTGTGAAGTAATCCAGCCCGAGAGCAAATAAAATGCAGCCCCAATCAGGGTGCTATGGACTAAATAATAAAGTGCTGCCGCCCATGCCAAGGTATTAAACAGCGAAATCGCGATCAAGATGGTTCCGATCGAGGACAGAATCATAAAACCGACAAAACGACGCAAGCGTTCTGCCCCAATCGCGCCGATTGCACCGTAGAGAGAGGTGATTAAACCAATCGGAAGCAACCAGTTTGCCAGAATGCTGTGGCTTAAATCATCTTCAAAGATGGTGCCATTAACACGCAGGATGGCATAGATGCCCATTTTGGTCATAATGGTAAAAATGGCTGCGACAGGTGTCGTTGCCACCGCATAGGTTTTCGGTAACCAGAAACCGACCGGCAACATGGCGGCTTTAATCCCAAAGACCACAAATAACAACAAGCCGCCCGCGACGGCAAGTTTATGCTGATCTGGTTCTAATAGGGGAATTAAGCGTGCGACATCTGCCATGTTTAAACTGCCGACACTGCCGTAAATAATGCCAAGTCCAATCAGGAACAGGGCAGAGGCCAGCAAGTTAATGGTGACGTAATGAATGCCGAGTTGAAAGCGTGCCTTACCTTGTCCGTGTACCAACAGGACATAGGAGGCCATCAACAAAATTTCAAAGAACACAAATAAGTTAAATAAGTCACCTGTCAGGAATGCACCGCACAAACCCATCAGCAAGAAATGGAACATGGCATGGAAATAACGGCCGCGTATATCCCATTCATGACTGGCAAACCATAAAATCGGGGTCGCCAAGGCATACGTCAGCACGATCATTAATGCAGAGAGTTGATCCAGAACCAGAACAATCCCGAAAGGTGCAGACCATTCACCTAAATTATAAGTGCTGATTTGACCGCTGCTGGCCGAAATCAGATAAACAATCGCAGTAGCTAAACCTAGAATTGAGGAAACGTAACTAATTCCACGACGCCAAGGTTGACGCCAATCGCCAGACAATGCGCCTGCGCCCGGATTCCCCAGAATAACCAATAAAAAAGCAGTAAAAGCTGGAATTAAAATACTAAAAATAGGGCTATGTTCAGTCCAAAACTGGATGACAGCATTCATTAAGGCTGATCCTCACGCGGGTCAATCGGCACAATATCTTCTTTAGCATCAACATGATCTGTACCTGTTTCATAACGACTGCGCAAAGCCAGTTGCACAATAAAAGCCGTGGTCGCAAAACCAATCACAATGGCGGTTAACACCAGGGCTTGGGGCAGGGGATCGGTGGCTTTAGTGGTTTCAGTCAGAACCGCCGGAGCATTGACCTGAATCCGTCCCATCGCGAACAGGAATAAATTGACCGCATACCCAATCATGGCCAGACCTAAAACCACCGGAAAAGTACGGGCACGTAAAATCAGATAAATTCCCGTTGCAGCCAGTAACCCAATAGCCGAGGCGAGCAAAAATTCTATACTGATCATTTTATTCTCCCTGGAGTACTGGGCCAGCCATGCTGGAGTGACGTGAGTCGCCTAAGACCGAAATCATCAGCATGGTTGCACCGACAACGGTGACATAGACGCCAACATCAAATAAGGCAGCAGAAGCCAAGTGCATTTCACCCAAAATTGGCGGTGAGATGTAAATGTGTGCGCTGGTGAGGAATGGACGTCCCCAGAACCAGGCGCCTAATCCGGTCAGTCCGGCAATGACCAAACCTGAACCAATCCAGATTTCATATAAACGTCCGGATTGGGCTTTCAGCATTTGCTCTGCCTGATCTTGACCTAGGGCAATATATTGGATGATTAAAGCTAAAGCAGTAATCAGGCCGGCAATAAATCCACCGCCCGGCAAGTTATGACCGCGAAGGAAAATATATAAACTCACCACCAGCGCCAAAGGTAAAACCCAGGATGCAGTAATCCGGAACATCAACGGAGATGGATTAAAGCGATAGGTCAAGCCTTGTGTAATGGTTGTACCATGTGTACGCATGCCATCCATCAAGCATAAGGCACCAATGGCTGCAATACCGAGGACGGTAATTTCACCAAAGGTATCGAAACCACGGAAGTCGACCAGAATCACATTGACCACATTGGTACCACCGCCGAGTGGAATCGATTGCTGCATGAAGAACCATGAAATCGAGTTATGGTCACGCGTCAAGACTAACCAGCTAATCCAGCCAATCCCGAGACCGCCACCAATGGCAATCATCGCATCACGCCAACGACGCGAGACACTGGATTCATAAGGGGTCAGTTGTGGCAGCAGCGATAAACTCATCAGCAAGAGTACGGTAGTGACCACATCTACAGTAATTTGGGTTAAAGCCAGATCTGGGGCAGACAAGGTTACAAAAACCATGGTCACCACTAAACCGACAGCACCGCTAATCAATACTGCTTTAATCCGTTCATGGTGAAACCACAACATCATCCAGCAGGCAGAGAACAATAACAGCCACAGGACAATGGCCAGTGCAGGCGCATGGGTTAATTCACGGGTACCCGTGGTAAGGCCCTGATTGATCAGCGGCATGGCAAGCAAGGCCGCACTAAATAATACAATCCAGGTTAAATAGCTTTGCAGCGAACCATTTTCAGTTTTACGTTTTAATTTGCGTGAATTGAGTAACAGATGCTTTAAGAATAAATCAAACAGGATTCTGCCTTGGAATCTACCCAGTACGGGATCAAGGTCAATTTCGCGGATTCTACCGCTTTTGGCAAAAGCGAAATAGAAAATGATTCCTCCCAACAGTGCAATGATACTCATCACTAAAGGCAGATTAAAGCCATGCCAAATAGCTAGATGTGTACCGGCAAAGTCAGGCAGTTGGGTGCTGGCACGCGCAGTTGAATTGACAATGTTTTCAACCAAAAGGGCAGGGGCCAGACCGACCAGAATACATAAAACTGCAAGCAAAAGCGCAGGTGCACGCATGCCAAAAGGCGGTTCATGCACATCTTGATTGGGGACTTTGGGTCCCAGCGGGCCATCGAAAAACACCCCATGAACCAGACGTACCGAATAAGCCACTGCAAAGATTCCCGCCAGGGTAGCCATCACCGCCGAGAAAATCATCACTGGACCAGAAAGATTGGCCAGCAGTTCAGTAAAGAACATCTCTTTGGACAAGAATCCGTTGGTTAATGGCACACCCGCCATTGAAGCCGCCGTAATCATGGTCAGGGTCCCAGTAAACGGCAGAAGTTGCCAGATACCATTTAACTTGCGTAAATCACGGGTTCCGGTTTCATGATCAATGATTCCGGCAATCATGAACAATGCGGCTTTAAAGGTCGCATGGTTAATAATATGGAAAATTGCAGCAGCAATCGCAAGTGGTGAGCCAATCCCCAACAGGCAGACTATCAAGCCTAAATGACTGATGGTGGAATAGGCGAGTAAGCCTTTTAAATCTTCTTTAAAAATGGCAAAAAAGGCTGCCATGCACAGGGTAAATAATCCCACAAAAGTCACAATATTATGATAAAGCGCGGCACCGACAAAAATTGGGGTAAAACGTGCCAGCAGGAAAATCCCCGCTTTGACCATGGTCGCAGAATGCAGATATGCCGATACAGGCGTGGGTGCTGCCATGGCATTGGGTAGCCAGAAATGAAACGGGAACTGGGCACTTTTGGTAAAAGCACCGACTAAAATCAGTAGCAAGGTCGGAACAAACAATGAATGGCTTTGAATTTGATCCTTCATTGTTAAAATCTGGTCAATCTGATAAGTTCCGGTTATTTGACCGAGCAGGATAAAACCACCCAGCATGGCCAGACCACCCATCCCGGTGATGGTGAGTGCCATACGTGAACCGCGTTGCGCAGCTTCGTAATTATTCCAGTAACCGACCAAAAGGAACGAGGAAATACTGGTGAGTTCCCAAAAAATAATCAATAAAATTAAATTATTGGAAAGTGATATTCCCAGCATTGCCGCCATGAACAGCATCAGCAATATATACAATTTGCTTAGGGAACTTTTAGGGCTTAAATAATAATAGGCATAAATATAAATGAGGGTACCGATACCGCTAATCAGCAAAGAAAACAGTAGGCCTAAAGCATCCATACGGAAACTTAAATCGATACCTAACTGGGGTAACCAGGCCCAGGTTTGGGTGATTGTTCCGCCATTAAACACATGTTTTGCTTGAGTCAGTAACAAGATCAGACTACTTAAGCTGACTCCAATAGCCGCTAGAGCCGTTGCCCCGCGTGAAAATTGCTTCAGCCACGAGACAAGGGTAGTGCCCAATACTAACGGTAACAATATAATAATCGGTAGCACACTCATATCCATTGTCGTGAATCAGGTTTGTAAAAAACCCAAGGGTGAATTTTATCTTTCAAGGATTACAGGACAGCAAAGAACCATCCAAACTTCTCAATCTTGAAAGCCAAATTAAAAATACGAAAGAACAAGCTGTGTTGCGCAACTTGTAAAAAGTAATAGTAAAATCGGATTTTACTATAAAACTTTAAATATACTCGATATTATTACATGAGTAAAACAACATCAATTATTTTTGCGCACACGCAACTATTATACGCTTATCCATTCTTTCTGGGCGTCGAGTGCTTAAAAGATGAACACTTAACAATGATTCCTGAAAATGGCGCTTTAAAAATATTGAATCTGTTTTGAATGACATTCAATCTTTTGGCTTATGACAGGGGATGAGATGATGAAGTATCATCTGACTGATCCATTAACCGGCGCAATTCGGTTTGTTGTTCCACGCTTAAATGCTGTTGGATCTGTTGCAATAGAGTTTGTGGGGTAACGCTTTCTACTTCCGGTTCAAGCAATGAGTCTGTTTCAATCACTTCTTCATTAAACACCAGATTTTCATAAATGGTATCAAACTTGTCTTGCAAGGGTTGCAGTTGCATGTCAAAGAGCTGTTTATTTTCCAGTTTTAAGCATTGATATTCAGATGCATGTTCCAGTAATTCCGTCCGGTTTCCGGTCGCAATAATTTGTAAACGCGGAAAAGCCTGATGCAAGCGCTGTAAAATGACTTGAGAGGTATTTTGATCAAGCTGGTGATCAATCGCATCAATCAATAAAATCCCATCTCCTTCAAGGCAGGGATACAGACTGTTCGGGTTGAGCAACGATAAGCGGCGCACAATATCACCGACCAGGGCAATCCAGTTTTTAACGCTATTGGAGAGTTGTTGATAGAGCATGATTTTATCTTGGTAGCTCACCATTAACTGCAATTTAGGCTGGTACTGCATGTAAATGTCGTCTAAAGCAGGAATGACGGTGTTCAAAGCCTGTTTTAAAGCATCTAGGCTCGGTGCATTCATTTGTTTTTGGGCATTGACCAGTTGTTGCAGAAAATCATTGTCTCTATTTTTCTGGACAGATGGATTGGACACCAATTGTTGAAATAACTGTGCAATCTGGGCATTTTCAATATCACTAATTTCACGAAACCACTCAAAAAAACGGTTAAAAGTGGTGTAAGGAATAGTGGAAATTTCATAGGCATGTGAAGTCTGGAAAACGGCCGGATTATTCTTGCTCTGAATATTCATTTCATTGACAAAGCGTTCTGCCGGGTAATAGGCAATTAAAGGCAAGCCTTGCAGCTGGTCATGTTTGATCGCATTTTGATAAAGTTCGACCAAGTTTTCCAATTGCTGGGTCTCGGCTTTGCTGGTGCCTATGCCATGACTATTTAAAGTTTTATACAGCTGCCAGTCGCAGTAAGAAAGTGCTTTGTCTTGTGGTTCACTGGCTTCGGTTAAAGTGCCAATATCATTGGGAATACGAATCCGAATATCAATTTTGGATTGTAGCCGCGTGAACATGATGTCCTGATCATGCATTACCACGCCCGCAGCACGAAAGTCTTTGTAGCGTGCAGCAAACCAGGTCAGTGCCTGATAAGTGAATTTTAAAATTGCGGTTTTGCCCGAGCCTTGATCACCCAGAATCAGGGTGATGGGTTTGTCATTAAATTTCAGCTTGAGGTCAGCAAAATGAAGGGCATGTTTGAGTTGAACGGATTCGATTTTCATAAAACACCTGCATTGCGAAATGAGCTGAAATTATTCTCCCACAGCTTTACGCAGCGATAATGGCATCTGCTTTTTCAGTTGTTGCATCAAATCGTAAATGTGGTGAATATTCAAACTTACTTTAGCACGTGTGCAGGCAACGTAAAGTAATCTTAACTCTTCGTCACTAATTTTATGATCTTTTTCATTGATCTTAAATTGATAGTCATCTTCGATATGCACGCGATCCCACTCCAGACCTTTGGCTTTATGCGCAGTCGAAATAATATAGTCGGCATGCTCAATCGGGGTGATTTGGGCTAAAGCTCTTTTGAGTGGATCTGTACCGTGATCATCGACCAGTTTCACCAACGGTTTAATGTCACTGCCATCATTGGTTTCACAGTATTCATGCACATCATGCCATGAATTAAACCAGGCCAGTTCAGGCACATCGGTGACACGGCGACCTTGTTTCAGCATGCTGGCAGCATCGACGAAACGATTCAATTTAACATGGTCGGCTTGCAGACTCACTTTTTCACCATGCAGCAAACCGGACAGTAGCAATTCCATCGCACGGGCATTGGTCCGGCATAAAATCGCATCGCGCTGTTTGGTATGCGGTTTATTGACTACTTTGGAATGCAGATGTGGATTGCCAAGTAAAGGTACGGTTTCGTTTAAAGCACCCAAAATCGCATTGGCATTCAAGGCAATTTCTTCACCGAAACGAAATGAGGTGGTTAAACGCGATTCAGGCAGGGGCAGCTGCTTCATGGCATTGACTGCACCGCGCCATGCATAAATTTGTTGATGGGCATCGCCGACATAAATGACCTGGGTATTCCTTTGACGCAGTAAAATCCCCAGCATCAATGGATCAGCATCTTGTGCTTCATCAAACAGTACATAATCTGTGGGGATATTCGGTTCAGATAAAGCCCAAAGTTTCAGGTAAATATCGTGACCAATTCCGGCTTGATGGTTCTGGTCAATCGACTCTAACCAGCGCCGTTCAACTGCGGGATAAAGATGCTTTTGCAATTCATCAATATCATCTGGGTGTAACCAGCTTGGCGCCTGTAGATGACGTGGCGCAGGATATTGTGAACTGGTCGAACAGAAATAACTGACTGCATTGGCAACCAGACTGGCCAGACGGCTCGGCATCATCACGTATTTTTCATAACGTCCACCCATCATCCGGCGCAGGGTGATCGGTTGCAGGCGATATTCCTTGGCGATAAAACTTGGACTTAAACGCGGTAAACGCAGTTTGTCGGTCACGCCACGCGGAACACTGCGAAAAGCCAGCGAGTGAAAAGTACGGCAGTCGACCCCACGATGAAATTTACTTTGCGCCTCACTAGCAATGGCTTTGTTAAAGGCCAGATACATGCCACGCCGTTCGGGCATGGCATCACTGATCATTTGTAAAGTGGTGGTTTTACCTGTGCCTGCATAAGCAATTACTTTAAAGGATTTGCCCAAACGCGCATTGTCTATGGCAATGGCTTGCTCATAGGTTGCGCTCGGTTTTTGCGAATTAGACACAGTCATCGGCTTAGTGCTGACGGTTGGCTTTTTCAACCAATCCCGATAAACCTTGGCGACGCGCAAGTTCATTTAAAACCAGTTGCGGTTCAAGATCGAAATAGCCGAGCATGACAATGGTATGGAACCATAAATCGGCCACTTCATAAATCAGGTCGTTCTTATTGTCTTCATTCGCTTCAGCTTTAAAGTCTTTGGCTGCAATGATGGTTTCAATGCTTTCTTCACCGACTTTTTCTAAAATTTTATTTAAGCCTTTGTGATACAGCTTCGCCACATAAGAGGAATCTGGATCTGCCGCTTTGCGCTCGGTCATCATCTGACCCAAATAATCCAGCACTTCGACCTGTTCAGATTGAGCAGTCGAGGCATTCATAACTAAGGTATGTGGATTGTGTGAATGGGCAGATTTTTCCGCATAAATCTGGCTTGGATCTTTCAATTGTGCATCGACAATTTCCCAGCCATTTTTGGTTAATTTACGGTAGAAACATGATTCACGACCGGTATGGCAGGCAATGCCGCCATGCTGTTCAATTTGCAACACAATCACGTCCGCATCACAGTCTAGACGGATTTCATGCACGGTCTGGAAATGACCGGATTCTTCACCTTTATGCCACAATTTTTGGCGTGAACGCGAGAAGTAAACCGCCTGGTTTTTTTCTGCAGTTAAGGCCAAAGCTTCACGGTTCATCCATGCGACCATGAGCACACGGCCGGTTTGATGATGCTGTGCAATGGCAGGGATTAGACCTTGTTCGTTAAATTTTACTTCATCGAGCCATTGCACGTTGTTCATGAGAATTTCACCAAAAATATATTCAAAATGGAAAAGAGCGAATTAAAATCGCAGCTATATAGTGTACGTGATTCAGGACTGTTTGAGAAAAAAATATGGCCTTGATCATTTGCTTTGCTCATCACAAAGTTGCATATTTTTTTCGTGTAAATATATTCCTTTATTTTTATCCGCAAAAACCAATTAAAAACCAAATGATTGAAACAGGCCAGTGAACCTTAAGCCCATCCAGGGATCGGCTGAGCTCAAAGCGGTTTTATAAATCCTGGATAAATTGCGGTAAGTTCTGTTTTTCCACCATTTCCAAAAATTCATCGCCCAAGCGCTGGCTTTCCGCCACGCACTGGTTCCACATTTGAATACGCTGTTTCTGATCTAAACCTTTTAAGGTGAAATCTTTACGGTCGGGCAGACGTCCAAGCGGCAGCGATTGCAAATACGCTTGTGAAGGCGAAAGCAATAAAGTGCGTGCCTGATTTTCAGGATTGGCTTGACGCTTTTTAAACATTTTATCGAACCAGCCCGGGGTAATGCGGTCGCTAAAGTGCGGATACAGCACAATGCCTTGACTCTCAAAAGGTAGGTCGATGTGATAGTCAATTAAACCGCCATCACGGTAGCTGCCTTGGGGCGCATCGGGAATATCACGAATCGCCGCCATGACACCTGGAATAGACGCGGAAGCCATCAACCAAGGCGTGACATTGGCGCTATTTAAAGTTTGATAATGGGTAACAAAGTCATCCTCTACTTTAAACTGTGTACCAATTTCAGGCTGACTGATCACGCGCTGCATAAACAGGCGGTTATGCTTACGGCCAAGCGCATTACTGCCGATAATGCCAGCCACAGAGGCCAGTAATGGCAGGGAATGATCGCTCTGAAAAATATGTTGGGCTTTAATTGAAATCACTGCAAGATGATAGTCCGGATGATCAACCAGTTGTTGTTCTTTGCCTTGGATCATATCAATCAACATGGCTCTGCAAATATTGCCGACGTCGTGACGGGACATTTTTTTATGGAAATACAGGTTGGTATAAAGTTCTGAAAGACGTTCAGTTCCTTCTTTCGCGCCCCAGGCTAAAATACTGGCAAATCGCCAGCTACCAATTGATGAACCAATCAGTGTTCTACGTTGCGATGCTTGCGTCAAGAAATCGCCAAAAATGGCCTGATCCAAACCCTGAATCCCAATGCCTTTTGGACCACCTGCAGCGCCGGGAATAATGTCGACAAAGCTTGCCTGCAAACCTTCTTTTTCAATTAGTTGGCGTGCGAGATGACCAGCACGTAAGTTTAATGCAGGCGCACGTTTTTGCAAAATCTGGGTCATGGCAGAATCAATACAAGACAAGTGTGCGCTTATTTTAAGCGATGTGTCTCAAGACCCAATGGCGAGACTCATCAGTTGTTGACTGATCAGTCATTGTATACTTAAAACCATAAAAAGAAGCCCGCATTGATTCAACTCTTTAATGGCTTAGAAGCCCTTAAATTGCACAGCTAGGGATATAAGGCCATAGCGTTTATCGAGTCTTGAGGCAGTTATGCCATTCTATAAAAACCAGATATAGCTATCAAATAGCCACATCACTAAAATAGTTTTTATTACAGAAGTAATAATCCAGCTTAAACGCTGGATTATAATCAATTAACTTAATTTAAAATAAGCAGTCAATGCCGACCCCTTGAGTGTTAAATTACCGATAGTGATTCTTTCTTGTGATAGATTGAGTTGGGGATTAATTGTATAAGCGCTGGGGATTATATAAACAGTTACCTGGACCAGACTGCCAACAGGTAATGTATTGATATAACTATTAATGGGGATTAAATCATTTAAAAAAATCTTGCCATTAGAGCTGATGATTGTATCTTCGGTCACACTGAATTGAAGCTGCTGAATCTTTCTTGAAGATGAAGAAACATTAATAACTGTATTCTTAAGTATTTTTGCTGAAACAATTGAGCCTTGATTATTAAATTTAACCTGAATATTGTTAAAAATTATATTTAAATTCTCGTGATATGCACCATTACCTCCATCTAATTTGAAGGCGAGAGTGACTATATCATTTAATTCTGATTTTGCATTGGCTAACTTAAATTGTACAGCTAGAGTATCACTCAGATTTTTAGAATTTATGTTTAATGGTTGAGTCTCACTGGAAGCTTTAATGGCAGCAATATCATAATTTGCTAAAAAGAAGTCGCTATATACGGGTGATTTTAAAGTTTCAGTAATGTTCTCAAGTAAGCCAGGATTTTTTTGCAATTCTGCTAATAAATTAGCCCCTGTTCCGCCATTCTGAGCAATGCTATCCATTGCAGTTGAAACTGCAATGATGTTGCTGCTCACTTGATCTGAAAAAGTTGGATCTATCGTGTTATTTGGATCATTCATTTGGGCTTTTGCAATATCAATCGCTTTATTAATAATGTTTTTCAATACATCAGAGTCAATTTTAGCCGAGCCTGCTGTAAATAAGGGTTGAGTTGACAGTTGACTAATCAATGCATCAAAAGTGATTTGAGCCGCTTGTTCCTGCGTAAACGCAGTTGAGCCATTATCGTTATTAATTGTTTGTAGGTGATCCTCAATTTGAGTTGCAAGCTGTTGGAAAATAAATACCACAGCCATCGTATGAGCATCACCATCTTTTGCCGGATCAAATTGTGAAATATTGTTAATATTATTCAAAGCTAAATTTTTTAAAATTGTATTTAATTGATTAGATTGGCCTGCTTTTTCTAAAAAATATTCTAATGATGTTAAAGGACTAACCACCAGTGTTCCATTTTTTAAATTTTTTAAATCCATTTTTTTAAATTTTAATGTGCCTGTAAAGGGGAGGTTCGTACCAATATCTATACCACCCGTAATGGTAAGAGCAGACTCAGAGCAAGCAGCGGTTGTGGTAAATGAAAAATGGCCATTTGCATCTGTTTTTATAGAGGTGTTTTCACAGTCATCGAATTTTATATCAGCATTTTTTAAATAAAAATCTACTGCGGTACCACTAATGGTTGTAGGGGTGAAATTGCTACTTTGTGTATTGTCACCTCCATCACCACAAGCAGTTAAAAAACTTGAAATAGTAATTGTAAACACATGAATTTTTGAAATTTTATTCAGCATTTTTTATTGTCCTACTATTATTGTTATTCTTTCTCTTATATCAAAAAAATAGATCAAAATAAGTGTTGATATATATATCTATTAATTTTTAAAGTTACATTTATTCTTATTTTAAAAATTAAATTATTATTAACCTTATGTTTTTTGAGCTGTATCTAATTGTTATTTTTATTATTTTACAGTAGATTTTTTATCTTAAATAAAAATAGTGGTTTAATTTTTAGTTAAATAAATTTTTTATTAACGATAAAATAAAAAATTATAAAACAAAGAAGTGGATCCATTGGTTTATTACCAATTTTAATACTGTAACCCGAATCCTGTTTAAGCCAACGATTCCATAATTTGAATTGTTGGCTTATTCTGATGACATAATTGATATGCACATAACGATGCATAAATACCACTAAGAAATCCATGCATACTACGTGCTCTACTCGTCACTAAATTGTATTGTCCTTTCAGTAAACTGAATAACGTTTCTATCTTATTACGCTGTTTTAAGTGATATCCATTTGATGCAGATAGTTGAATAGCCTGCATATTTTTCCGATGATAAGTAATCAGATCAATCCCTTGTTCTTTTAACCTGGTTTTTAATTCCTGGCTGATATAGCCACGATCTGCATAGAGCTTTGCTTCTAAGCCCTCAACCAATTGCTCAACCATTTTTATGTCAGCAATATGTCCATTGGATAAAGCAGAACAAGCGATTTCACCAAATTGATTCATCGCGATATGTAATTTACAGCCATAAAACCAGCCCATCGAGCTTTTACCACGAGATGCTATTGAGGCTAAAGATTTATGGCGTTGAATACGCTGATTTTTACAGACGGGTAAAGTGGTTGAATCAATCCATAAATATGAGCGATGTTGACCTTTCATCAAAGCCACATGTAAAGCATGTAGTGCCAATTGATGCATATTAATGAGGTGAGTCATACGTTGATAACAAGGTAAGTGACTAAATAAATGGCTTTTATCTTCCTTCAGCCATGTGAAAAAGGCTTTGAAATTATTGAAATGAGAACATTTGTACCAAATAGCAATAAAGCAGATTTCTGAGATCGACAGATGAGCAGGTCTGATTCTTACAGAATGATGGCATTGTTTGAGAAATTTCCAATAAGTTGCTTCAAATTTAAGAAAGAAATCATCAATGATGCAGAATAATTCGGTACTATTGAACATGAGGACTAGAGTTGTGAGTTTGGTGTGGTAACTCAACTGATGGCTCTAGTCTTCTTATTTTTCAAGTCAATTTCTTATCCGCGATTCGGGTTAAATAGGATAGCTCGCACTTTGGTGATTTAAAACTTACAAAGTAGAGGTGGCGAGTTTAAGACCAAAACCACAAAATAAAATACCCACAGCAGCTACACAGGATGCGGTCACTTTATAGCGCTGGGTAAAATAAGTTGCCAGTTTGGCGCCTGAAAAAATCAGCACAGTTAAATAACTCATACTAATAATTTGTAATACCAGTGCAAGTGCGGTAAAGGTAATTGCAGGATAGGGATAAGCAGGATCTACAAATTGTACAAAGAAGGACAAATAAAACAGAATCGCTTTAGGATTTAAAATACTAATGGTGAGTGCAGTTTTAAAGGGTTGCAGTTGCTCAATATTTTTTTCAACTGTTGCAATTTCTCTTTGTGAATGTGCTGAATTCCAAGTGTGATAAGCCGCAATCAGCAATTTTATCCCTAAATAACTTAAGTAAAGTGCACCAATAATTTTCAGTAAAATAAATAACCAGGGAAAAGCATGCAGTAATGAAGCAGCACCCAAAGCGGTGAGTAAAATCAAAACAATGTCACCGGTATAAACACCGAATGCACTTTTATACCCGGCTTTAATGCCAAAACGTGAAGCAATGGACATCACGTATAAAGAATTGGGTCCCGGCAACAGCACAATTAAGGTTGTACCAATAATATAGGTGGTGAGATCGGTGATGCCGAACACAATAAATACACTCTCAAACAATCAAAAAAGCCGACTTGTTTACTATAACAAAATCGGCTTTTTGATGGTGCAATAATGGTATTTTAAGCTTGTATTTCAGCATCTAAGCCAAAAGACTGGCGAAGTAATGTACTTAATTGATCACGGGCTTTAATAAAGCCGTCAATTCCACTCTGTAAAAGTTGTGAAGACATCAAGTCATGTTCAATTTGCTGCTTAAAGGTTTCTTTGGTTAAAGGCGTAACAATGTGCTGACAATGTGCTTGTGCATGATTGGTTGAAAGCTGGGGAACGACTTCACGTTGATCCTGTTCAAGCTCTGCCAAAAGGTTTGGTGAAACTGTAAGCAGGTCACAGCCCGCCAATCCGAGGACTTGATCGATGCTGCGAAAACTGGCACCCATAATTTCTGTTTTAATACAGTGCTGTTTATAGAAATGGTAAATCTGCTTCACTGAAAGCACACCTGGATCTTTATCAATCGGGTAATGATCTACATTTTCTGCTTTCTTGTACCAATCTAGAATACGACCGACAAAAGGCGAAATCAGCGTCACATTGGCTTCTGCACAGGCTTGAGCTTGATGTAAACCAAACAATAGAGTGAGATTACAGTGAATACCTTCGGCTTCTAAAATTTTAGCCGCCTGAATACCTTCCCAAGTCGAAGCGATTTTTATCAAGATACGGTTTTGGTCAATCCCATAGGCTTTATACAGCGCCAGCAGTTCCTTGGCTTTAGCAACTGTTTCATCAGTATCATAAGACAAAGATGCGTCAACTTCGGTTGAGACACGACCTTCAATCAGCTTAAGAATTTCAGCCCCAAACTTGACCGTGAGTATATCAATCGTACGCTCAACCAAAAGATCACTGCTATAACCTTCAGATCTTGCCTGTTCAAATGCAGCTTCAATCAGTTCTTTATTTTCAGGTTGATTTGCTGCAGCCGTGATCAGTGAAGGATTGGTTGTTGCGTCCAGTGGACGGAATTTTTCAATAGCGGAAAGGTCGCTACTATCGGCAACAAGGGTGGTTAAGCTTTTTAATTGGTTTAAGGCAGATTGAGTCATTAGTCTAGTTCTTAAAGTTATTTCCCGTATATTTGTTATATCACAATCTGCTTTTAACCCAAGTAAAAAGCATGTATAAGCCCTGTCTATTTTATGTTTTTGCGCGAATTTCGGATGTGATTAATCAAAAAATGAGCAGCTGCGCCGAGTTGGCTTTCCCGGCTCCAGACCAAATCGACAAAATATTCAAACTTGGGACTGAAATCTAAAAAGTTAAGAATTTTAAGCTGCTGCTTGATGTGTGGATTTTGATTGAGCATTTCCAAAGGTAATACGCCCCAGCCCAAACCCTGCATAATCATGGAACAGGCGGAATGATGGTTGTCCGTGCGCCAATATTTTTTAGAAAATAACAATTCAGGCTTAATGGTCCGGTCACGACTGGCCACTACGATTTGTCGGCTTTGCAAAATTTGCTCATAGCTGACCTGTTCAAATGCAGCGATAGGGGAACCAATTGCGGCTACTGGCACCAACGCTTCACGTTTAAGTTCGACAAACTGCTCACGACTTTCCAACTGTTCACGCTCAAACATCAGTGCCAGTTGAGCCGTCTGATTGAGCAGCATTTTTAAAGCATCTTCTTGCGGTGCTGAAAAAATATTGATTTGTAGTTCCGGAAATTGCTTTTCGATCAGTGAAATATAGTCCGTCCAATGTGTGTGTAACAGTTCGGAGACCACCACAATATTGAGAGCAGATTCCAAGCCTTCACTTAAAGCAAAAGCATGTTGTTTCCACTGATTGATTTCAATTAACAGTTGTTCGGTTTTTTCATATAAGGTCAGCGCCTGTGGTGTAGGAACAGGCTCACGTCCAACACGCTGGAATAGTGATAAATTCAGATCTATTTCTAGATTGGCAATCGACATGCTGACTGCGGAAGGGACTTTTCCCAACTTTCTTGCGGCAGCAGAAAATGAACCGCTTTCAATCACAGTCTTAAAAATAATCAGTTGTTCTTGGTTAATATTCATCTATCAAAACTTTTGAAAGAATCTAATTCGATTCATCAAGAATATCAAAATAAAATGCATCCACCCAAATGAATGAGAATTAAAATGTTGATTTCCAAAAGAAGGATTGTCCATGCGCTGAGCTATGAGATCATCCTGTTGGTCATCATTGCGATTGCTTTGAGCTTTATTTTTGATCTGCCGATGGAAGTCACTGGAACACTCGGTATTGTGATGGCGGTAACTTCAGTATTCTGGAATATGACCTTTAACCATTTCTTTGAAAAGTTTGAAGCCAAACGTCATTTAAAAAGAACGGTGGGTGTGCGTATTCTGCATGCGATCGGTTTTGAAGGTGGCCTGATGTTAGCCACAATTCCAATGGTGGCTTATGCGATGGATATGAGCATTGGGCAAGCCATTCTGCTCGATTTGAGTATGACCCTGTGCATTTTGGTATATACCTTTATTTTTCAATGGTGTTATGACGCTATTGAAGATCATTTAAGCATCAGTCCGGCTCATCAGCAATTAAAGGAAAATTAATTATTGCTATATAAGTAAATAATTTTGTTATTAACATACATTCAAAAAATAATTGTTGTCAGTCTGGGTGTGTATGGTGAAATCTTTTATATACATGTACATACCTTAACTTAAAACTGACAGTTTGAAGCATTTAAGCGATCTCATCTCCTCTATATTAAATCTTGCACTGCTTGAATATGAGAAAAGTGCATAATTTTTCTTAAAAGTTATTTTAAATCTAATTTTAAAAAGCATGATAAAAGGATAATACGAAAATGAATGATAATTTTGATCGTGACGTTGTAAAAGGCCTTCCTAAAGATGCTCGAGATGATTTGAATGCAGATCCTATTACAGGTGAGCCAGGCGCACATCCAGTTGGAACTGGCGTGGGTGCAGCCGGAGGTGCAGTAGCTGGAGCAGCAGTGGGAGCGATAGGTGGTCCAGTTGGCGCAATAGTCGGTGGCGCTGTAGGAGCAGTCGTGGGTGGTTTGGCAGGTAAAGGCGCCGCTGAAGCAGTCAATCCTACTGAAGAAGAAGCCTATTGGAGAGAGACGGCGCATACCACCCCATACTATACAGAAACGCTTACCACCTATTCGGACTTAGATTATGAGCGAGATTATGAAAATGCTTATCGCATTGGTTATGAAGCCCGTCCTCAATATGACTCAAGTACGCGTTTTGAAGATGTGGAAAGTGATTTGAAACTTAAATGGGATCATGCTAAAGGGTTGTCTCGTCTAACCTGGAATGAAGCAAGAATTGCAGTTAAGGAAGCTTGGGATCGTGCGACACGATAAGACTTCCGAAGTCTAGTAATCTTTAAAATTCAAAAGCCCTCGAAAGTTAAACTCTTGAGGGCTTTTTGTTTAGCAAGGCAAAGCAGCTGGATTATTTTTCAATAATTGCTGTTACACCTTGACCGCCAGCAGCACAGATTGAGACAAGCACTCGACCTGAACCTTTCTGATTGAGCAGTTTTGCTGCAGTGGCAATAATACGGCCACCTGTTGCTGCAAATGGATGACCTGCTGCTAAAGATGAACCTTTAACATTCAGTTTAGAGCGGTCAATCGAACCCAGTGGGGCATCTAGGCCTAAACGTTCTTTACAGAATTTTGGATCTTCCCAAGCCTTCAAGGTAGAAAGGACTTGTGATGCAAAAGCTTCATGAATTTCATAGTAGTCAAAGTCTTGTAAAGTGATACCGGCACGTTCAAGCATACGTGGAACGGCATAAGCAGGTGCCATCAATAGGCCTTCTTTTTTCTCGACAAAGTCTACTGCAGCAGTTTCCTGGAAGGTTAAGTAAGCCAGAACTTCATGACCATTGGCTTTCGCCCATTCTTCAGAAGCTAAAAGTACACATGATGCACCGTCAGTAAGCGGTGTTGAGTTACCTGCGGTCATGGTACGCGCATCGCCTTTACCAAATGCAGGCTTTAATTTTGCTAATTTTTCTGCAGTTGAATCAGGACGCAAGTTATTATCGCGCTCTAAACCCAGGAATGGGGTCATCAGGTCATCAAAGAAACCTTCTTCGTAGGCTGCTGCCATTTTTTGGTGTGAAGATGCAGCAAGTTCATCTTGCGCTTCACGAGAAATACCCCATTCAAGTGCGGTAATCGCTTGATGGTCACCCATAGAAAGACCTGTACGTGGTTCGCCGTTTTTAGGTGCATCCATTAAATCTTTTAGGTTGATTTTAGTTAAAGCTTTTAAACGGTCTTTAGCTGTTTTCGCAATGTTCAGTTCAAGTAACGCTTTACGTAAACCGTCACCGAATGCGATCGGCGCATCAGAAGTTGTATCTACACCACCAGCAACACCGACTTCAATTTGACCCAATGCAATTTTGTTGGCAACCAGGAAAGCTGCTTGCAGGCCTGTTCCACATGCTTGCTGAATATCGTAAGCAGGTGTTTCTGGAGCAAGTTCGGTGTTTAACACACATTCACGTGTCATGTTAAAGTCACGGCTGTGTTTTAAAACTGCGCCTGCAACTACTTCGCCTAAGCGTTGACCTTGCAGGTTAAAACGCTCAACCAGACCATTCAATACTGCGGTAAACATGTCTGAGTTGGAAGCTGTGAAATATGCGCCGTTTGAACGAGCGAACGGAATACGGTTACCACCGATAATAGCAACGCGGCGAACAGTGTTTTGACTCATGGATTTATCCTGTGGAACAGCGGTTTGAGTGGTAGATTCAGATTTTTCTGTAGTGGAAGCAGCACTTTTACTACGTGGTGACGTTGAACGAGTGCGAGTCGTTTTAGTCATATTGCTTGCTGACTTTGTGGCAGTGCCAGAACTTTTAGTTGTACGCGCGGTACTTTTTGATGTATTTGACACAGTTTCCGTAGCAGAATTTTCAACTGTTGGATTTTCTTGAGTTGTGTTGCTCATAAGGCTTTTCCAAGCATTTTACAGTATTCTTGGCGTGTACATTAACACAATCTAAAAACAGCTGAATTGACTACAATGACATTAGACAAAGCATTCAGGTCAAGACATCCATTGTTTAACTCAAGTATGATTCTATGGAAACTGATGGATGTATTGAAATATAAGACTCTAGACATCATATTGAAGTTAAAAGGATATCTTTAAATCCATCAAAAATTAATTTGTATGAGAGATAATAAACATGACTGACCAATACCAAACATTCGCAAAATCTCCTATTGGTAAATTTGTCATCAAAAATTTAGGTTTGCCATCACCGATTTCTTTAGATCGTTTTGAGTCGGCAACTCCGGTGGTGAAGGGGGCAGTTTTATTTGGTGCTGCAGCATCTTCAACTTTATCGGGTTCTATTGCGCAAGTTCTTGCAAACATTCATGCCAACAGCTATGCAGGTAACAATACTGAATTACAACAGGCCGCTGCTAAAACAGGTTTAAACCTGAGCGCATTCAATGAAGGCGACAAGGAATCTAAGTTTAAAGCCGTGATTTTTGATGCATCGGGTATTCAAAATTCTGAACAACTCAAAGAGCTATATAACTTCTTTAATCCGATTGCCCGTCAAATCCAGACTTCTGGTCGTGTTGTGGTGGTCGGTATTACACCTGAAACTGCGAAAACAGTAAAACAAGCTATTGCACAACGTGCACTTGAAGGTTTTGTGAAATCTGTTGCTAAAGAATTCAAGAAAGGTATTGCTGCTCAACTTGTCTATGTTGATGAAGGTGCTGAAGCAAACCTGGAATCTACAGTGCGTTTTGTATTGTCTCCACGTTCTGCTTATGTGTCAGGTCAGGTGATTCGTGTTTCTAAAGCTGAAACGGTAGATGTCGACTGGGCAAGACCACTGGCAGGGAAAACAGCTGTTGTTACAGGTGCGAGCCGTGGGATCGGTGAAGCAATTGCACATGTATTGTCACGTGATGGCGCGCATGTGATTTGCTTGGACGTTCCGCAACAACAGGCTGACCTTGACCGTGTTGCTGGTGAAATTGGTGGTTCGACCTTAGCGATTGACATTACCGCAAGCGACGCGGGTGAAAAAATCCAAGCTGCAGCAGCAGCTCAAGGCGGTCTGGATATTATCGTCCATAATGCCGGGATTACCCGTGACAAAACTTTGGCAAACATGAAGCCTGAGCTTTGGGATCTGGTAATTAACATTAACTTATCTGCAATTGAGCGTGTCAATGATTACCTTCTTGAAAATGATGGCTTCAATACAAATGGTCGTATTGTGTGTGTATCTTCTATCTCAGGTATCGCAGGTAATTTAGGTCAAACCAACTATGCAGCATCTAAAGCGGGTGTCATTGGGGTGGTTAAATTCACTGCGCCAATATTGAAAAACGGCGTAACCATTAACGCCGTTGCACCTGGTTTTATCGAAACGCAAATGACTGCTGCAATTCCATTCGCGATTCGTGAAGCAGGTCGCCGTATGAACTCGATGAGCCAAGGTGGTTTACCTGTCGATGTTGCTGAAACCATTGCATTATTTGCATCTTCTGCGTCTACAGGTTTAAATGGCAACGTGGTTCGTGTGTGTGGTCAAAGCTTGTTGGGTGCTTAATCCTCAAAATAATACTCCTTCTCCCTTTGGGAGAAGGTTGGGATGAGGGCTTAAAAAAGTTTTTTTATTTAATTAAAACCTCTCCCTTGCGAAGCAGTGCTTCTCATCTCCTAAGAAGAGAGGGAACTTCATAAAGATAAAACTTCCAAAGGTCCAGAATGAATACTCGCCATTTTAGTCAACTTCCAAAACCTTATTTAGCCTATCCAAAAGTGATTCAAGGCTTGATTTTTAAAAAGCCGAAGAGTGAAAAAGTGCTACCGCAAGTTGAATATGTGGTGGATTCATTCAAGGTCGATCAAAAACATTTGAAAGCTTATAACGAAATCTGCGGCTTTAAAAATAACGGTTATATTCCAGCTATTTATTTGGCGGTATTGTCTCAAAGCCTGCAAATGCACATGATGACACAAGAAGCGTTTCCATTTGCGATTTTAGGTTTGGTGCATATCCGTAACCAGATTAAGCAAACCCGTAAAGTTGGGGTAAATGAACAGCTGACGTTGTCGTGCAAGTTTGGCGAATTACAGCCACATGACAAAGGTGTTCAGTTTGACTTTGTTACCACTGCAAAAGTGGGTAATGACGTGGTGATGGAAGGGACAACAACTTATCTGGCGCGCCAGAAAACCAATGGCAAAGTTGCAGCTAAAGTGGTGGAATCAAAAGCACCTGCCTATGTCCTGCAAGCAGAGTGGAATGTATCGGAAAATACCGGTCGCCGTTATGCTTTAACTTCAGGGGACTTTAACCTGATTCACATTCATGCCATTACTGCAAAAGCCTTTGGATTTAAGCAAGCCATTGCCCATGGCATGTGGAGCAAAGCCAAAGCATTGGCAAGCTTAACGCTTCCAGACAGCTATGAAGCGGATGTATGGTTTAAGTTGCCGATGTACTTGCCATCTAAAGTGGAGTTTTTAACCGCAAATGAAGCGAAGGATATCGAATTCCTGATTCGAAATAGCAAGAATCAAAAACCGCATGTGTCGGGTAGTATTAAAGCGCTATAAGAGCAAAGCCTAAGTCACTTCTGATTTAGGCTTTTTTGTTTTAAGCTTGTGGTAAATAACGACTGGTTTAGGGAAAGCACAGTTTGATGAACAAAATAAAAGAATATATCTTCGCCAATCGCGATAATTATCAGGGACATGTCGATAAGCGTTTTAAAGACCTCGCCACACAATTTAGCCGTATGCAGGATGCACGTGCTGAACAAGGTGGGGCTGCCCTAGTTGTTTATTTCCAAGGACAAAAAGTCGTTGATATTTACACAGGTAAAAAATCAGAAACTGAAAACTGGCAATCCGATACTCTGTCCATGTGCTATTCCACCGGTAAAGGTGTACTTTCGACCCTGGCTCATATTTTAGTGAGTGAAGGTTTTTTGGATTACGACACGCCAGTTGCACAGTATTGGCCTGAATTTGCACAGCAGGGTAAAGCGCAAATCACTTTAAGGCATATACTCAGCCATCAAAGTGGCTTATATGACATTCGTAATCATATTGCTGATGCATCGGAGATGGCTGACTGGAATCATATGCTCGATGTCATTGCCAATGCCAAACCACGTTTTGAACTGGGCTTAGATGCAGCTTATCAGCCCTTAACTTTTGGCTGGCAAGTAGGTGGTGTGCTTGAAAAGGCAACCGGAAAATCTTTGTCCGCTTTAATGCAACAGTATTTAGTTGAACCTTTAGCCTTAGATGGTGCGTACTTTGGCATTGCTGAATTTGAGTTAGCTCGGGTTGCAATACCATTGGCAAAATCAAAAATAGATTCAAAGCCTTCATTACACACAAAACCGAAACCAAAGAAAGCTTCAGTCTTCGATAAGGCCGTTGCATGGTCAGGACAAAACCCTCAAGATTTCCAAGATGCCATGATTCCCAAAGGAATGAAAAAATTTAGTTTCTTTAGTGACGAAGGTTTAAAAGCAGTTATTCCTGCTGCAAATGGCGTTTTCACAGCACATAGTCTGGCGAAAATTTATGCCATGCTTGCCAATGCAGGAGAATGGAATGGTCAGCAATTGATTCGCCCGGATATTTTTAAAAATTTGAGTGCAGTTCAATATACCAGGCGTGACCGTATTATGCCCTTACCGATGCATTGGCGTTTGGGTTATCACCGGGTCTTAACTTTAGGGAAAAAATCAAAAGGGTTTGGACATATGGGTTTTAATGGCTCTGGCGCATGGTGTGACCCTGAGCGTCATTTAAGTTTCGCCTATACCCATAATTTTGCTACCGCTTCGATTACGGGTGATTATCGTCTATGGGGTTTAACCCAGGAAACCTTACGATGTGCAGATGCAGCATTACAAGGGTGGAAGGGCTGGTTTTAAACCATATATTATTTTAGAAATGTAAGCGCATATTCTGAAGGCGTAAATTGGGTAAAAGTGTGATATTTTTCTCACACCAAAATCTCTACATTGGGTTGTCCTGATGAAAAAGCCGCTCCTTATTCCCCTCATTGCTTCTTCTGTTTTGCTGGGTTGTCAGGATTCTAAGCAAACGAGTAGTGAAAGTAACCAGCAAGTCGATCAGGTTTCCGAGCAGAAAGTGACGGTTGCAAAATGGGTGGGTAAATATCAAGGAACGACATCATGCATGGGCTGTATTTCACGTTGTGAGGAATGTCCGGGCATGGCTGTAGATTTAGTGCTCGATCAGGACAAGACTTATACTTTAAAACGTGAAAGTTTAAGTGGGCATAACGAGATTGAGACCATTCAAGGCCATTTTCGGTTTAGTAATCCTGATCAGAGCAAAATTGAATTGATGCAGGTCAAGACTCGCAATTTAATTTATGTGGATCTAGATCAGCAACTGCTTGAAATTCTGGAAGATCAGACCGGTCATATCTATAATTCCGAAGATGATTTTATTTTAGAAAAGAATATCTAGTCCGTTTGTTTAAGTTATTGCAAAATCGAAAAAATAGTTCCACTTATCTCGCATTTGATTGAAAGCTTTTGCAGATTGTTCATTCACTCTTACTCAAAAAAACAGTATGCTTAGACCTGTAAAAAGGAGCATACATGTATCAAGTACTTGCGCGTAAATATCGTCCACGTAATTTTATTGAACTGGTTGGACAAAACCATGTGTCACGAGCACTCACCAGTGCCTTAGAACGTGGTCGTTTACACCATGCGTATTTATTTACTGGCACACGCGGGGTCGGTAAAACGACGATTGCGCGTATTTTGGCAAAGTGCTTGAACTGTGAAACGGGTGTAACCTCTACACCATGTGAAGTATGCGCAACCTGTAAAGCAGTCAATGAAGGTCGTTTTATCGATCTAATTGAAATTGATGCTGCGTCACGGACTAAAGTTGAAGATACACGTGAACTGCTCGATAACGTTCCGTATGCGCCAACACAAGGTCGCTTTAAGGTTTACTTAATTGATGAAGTGCATATGCTTTCTACGCATTCATTCAATGCCTTACTGAAAACATTAGAAGAACCGCCTGAACACGTCAAATTCCTTTTTGCGACCACCGATCCACAAAAGCTTCCGATTACCGTTATTTCTCGCTGTTTGCAATTTACTTTGCGTCCGCTGGCCGTGGATGAAATTACTGAACATCTCACGCATATTTTACACAAAGAAGAGATTCAGGCAGAACAGGACGCAATCTGGCAAATTGCTGAATCTGCACAAGGTTCACTCCGTGATGCACTGTCTTTAACTGACCAGGCGATTGCCTATGGTCAGGGTGCAATTCAGCATCAAGATGTTAAAGAGATGTTGGGCTTGATTGACCGAACCATTATTTATGATCTGGTTTCAGCCATTCATCAAAATCAAAAGCAACGTGTCAGTGAATTGTTGATGCAATTTAGACAACAGGCTTTAGATGTTTCACTGGTTTTAGACCAGTTGATTTCAACGCTGCATGAACTGGCTTTATTACAATATTTACCAGATTTAAGCCTGAAATATAGTGCTGAAATTAATAAAAAAATCATGCAATTATCGCAGCTAATTTCAGCTCAAGACTTACAGTTGTATTATCAGGTGGCGTGTAAAGGCCGTTCAGATTTGCAACTTGCGGTGACACAAGAGCAAGGTTTTGAAATGTGCGTGTTACGCTTGCTCGCGTTCCGCCCATTGCAACCGAATGAAGTTTTGGTATCAGCACCCCAGCAGGTTCAGCAACAAGCGCCCCAAATCGCCGTTCAAGCACCTGTACAAAATGAACAACAACAAATTGATGAATATCAAGAACCAGCAGCATCAGTTGCAGAAATTCAATCACAGTTAAGTTCACAGAATCCAGAACCATCTTCGGATGATTTCCTGGATGAACCGATGCTTGATGTTACAGCGCCAAATTCAACAGCAAGCTCAGATCAGATTGTATTTGATCCGGCTTCAGAAGATGCCCTGTTTGATTTAGATGAATCGAATGACGATTTTCAGACTGTATCTGATAACGTTAAGCAAGAAGAGGCAAGCAGTGATGATTTCTTATTTGATGAAATCGCCCCTTTAAATGATTTCAATGCTGAAATTGCAAAGTCTCAAGATGGTTCTCAAGACAACATTGCTGTAGCGGCTCAAGAAGAAGATTTGTTCTTAAGCCAAGAACAGATGCCAATAGAACCTGTACAAGCTGAAGTTGCGGCAGTCAAGGTGATCGATGAGCCTGTTGTTGCATTAGAACAACCGAGTCTTGAAAAAAAGCAGGTTGCAGTTGAAAGTGCATCGGCTCAAAATTCAGGCTTAATGCCACAAGATATTTTAAGACTCACTCCTCAACAGCTTGAAGGTGAATGGACTGTAGACAAGTGGGAATACTGGTTTAGAAATAGCACATTAACGCCTGCTGTGCAGGAACTGGCGCAACAAGGCGTGATGACCGGTCAGATTGATGGGGAATCATTATTCCATATTCCACCGCAATATGAACAGTTGTTAAATCAGTTACAGCACACTTTAGAGCAAGCATTAAAAAATGAGTGGCCGAATACGCATTTTCAGGTTAAATATGCTGAAGTTGAGGCAACCACGCCGTATAGCATGCAAAACCAACGTAAAGAAAAGGCCTATGCCCGTGCTTCAGAGCTGCTTCATGCAGAAGTTGCGGTGAAGGATATTCTGCAAAACTTTGATGGTGAAATACAGAATATCCAGCTTAAATAAGTTTATTTATTCACACAGTATTGAGATAAAGCATCCCGCATTTCAACTGGAATCGGGGTGCTTTTTCGTGTCTGGCGATCAACAAAGACATGTACGAAATGACCTTGTGCAGAGGCGACATCATGCAGCGGCTTAAAAATTGCCAAATCATATTGCATGGATGAATTGCCAAGTTTGGAAATGACTACGCCGACTTCAATAATTTCAGGATATGAAAGTTCTTGAAAAAAACTGCAGGCTGAATCGACAACCAGTCCAATCACTGGGGAAGATCGAATATCAAAGCCTGCTTTTTCAATCAATAAAGCATTGGCTGCAGTATCAAAATAACTGTAATAGGTGACATTATTGACGTGACCATAGATATCGTTATCTGACCAGCGCGTTTGAATAGGTAAGAAGTATGAGAAATCAGCGCGTTGTTTTGGTATTTGCTTCATTGTGATTTTATGTTCTACAGGTCATTTATATTCAGTTGTACTGTTAAAAATAAATGAATGCAAGCGGGTAAAAGCAAGGTTATTTACAGCAAAGTGATTCACCTTACGATACTGTTTTATATTAGATAACTTGCATAAATCAAACAATGTTCAATTCTTTAAAACCAGCACTGCCTCAATTTATTGATTCAATTTTTATGCTTTCGCATAGGCCTTACCTCTACTTTTGAAAGGTCAAAAGTAGACAAAAGCCTTTGTTTCCCATACACGACCTCCTTGTCGTGATGGGAAACGTGTGGCATCCATGCCACACTTATGAATCCAATACCTGCTAAAATTTATTTTTAATTTTGGCTTTACGAACGATTTATCGTAATTGAAAAAATGACTGATGAAAAAGGTTTATTGATACGAATTTTTGATGCCCATAAAAAAATGGTTAAAAATAATATCAAGATCAATAAAATTATGCATAAACAGCTTCATAAATTTGTCGGGCATCCTGCAACTGGAGTTCACGCGGATTATTTTGTAAAAGTCGGGTTTGCAACATGGCATCATTGGCCAATTGCTCAAGCTTGTTTTCTGGAACATTTAAATCTTTCAGTTTTAAAATCAAGCCACTTTTATCTAAATGATTTTGCATATGATCAATAAATAAATCGCATAAACCATCGGTACTGCCGGTACTTTTTGGATCTAGCCAACACATCAATTCAGCATAAAGTTGCTTTGTATTGGGTGCGTTAAACTTTAAAACTTCGGTCAAGACCAAGGCATTACTATGACCATGTGAAATATGGAAATGTCCACCTAGGGGATAAGCCAGTGCATGTACTGCAGCGACAGGCGCATTGGCAAAGGCTTGGCCAGCAAGCATCGAACCGACCAGCATATTCTGACGTGCTGCTAAATTTTGTCCATCTGCCAAGACCAGGCTTAAGTTGTGATTCAACAACCGTAGTGCCTGCTTGGCCAACATGTCTGCATAAGGATTCTTTTTTATTTTTGATGTGTAGGCTTCAATGGCATGCACCATCGCATCGATCCCTGTTGCAGCAGTAATATGAGCAGGCAGGTTTTGGGTAAATGTGGCATCTAAAATGGCGACATCAGCAAATAAAACCGGAGAGACAATCCCGGTTTTTGTGGTTTCACCCGTGGTGACAATCGAAATAGGGGTGACTTCAGAGCCGGTACCTGCTGTAGTAGGAACTAAAAATAACGGCAGTCGTGGGTTTTTAGCATTATTGATGCCATATAAATCTTGCAAGGTTTGTTGTTGCTGCGGATGTGCCAAAATAGCGATGATTTTGGCGACATCCAAAGAACTTCCGCCGCCAAAACCCAAGATGATATCGACTTTTTCATTCTTTGCGAATTGAACAGCATCTAGCACAATATGTTCCGGTGGGTCTGCCTGAACGCTAGAATAAATGACATAATCCAGTTGAATGGTTTCTAAAATTTCAATAATCGTTAAGTGTAATTGTTGCTTGATCATTCCTGCATCGGTGACGAGTAACAGTTTTTTAAAGGATTGCTGTTGCAATAATTGCTTTAACTCATAGATTGAGCCAAGCCCTGAAATAATATTCGAGACGGTCTGGAATTGAAAATGGCTCATCTATTGCATCCTTTTTGATATCAAATTCAAGATTATTGTTTTAGCGTTCTATAGGATTCATCCCATAAATAACTTAACATAAGACACCTGAAAATAAAGCAGTTATCGAGGTTGTTATGTCATCCAAAATGCCATATAAGGTGTTATGTGTGTGTTTAGGAAATATTTGTCGCTCTCCCACGGCAGAAGTTGTGCTTAGACATTTTTGTGATGAACATCAGCTCAATATGATGATTGATTCAGCGGGAACCAGTAATTACCATCCCGGAAAAGCGCCTGATGAGCGTAGCCAGAAACATGCTTTAAAGCGTGGCTATGATTTGTCAGCCTTGCGTGCGCGCCAGTTAAAGCCTCAAGACTTTATTGAATTTGATCTTATTCTGGCGATGGATCATGAAAATTTATTTAATATTCAAGCTCTTTCACAGAAAGCACATGCTGAGTATGGTACAAGTCAAATTCGGGCAAAAATTGCATTGATGAGTGAATACGATCAAACTTATCTCAAACAGGCTTTACCAGACCCATATTATGGCGGGGTAGAGGGTTTTGAGCGTGTACTCGATCAGTGTGAATCGAGTAGTTTGGCGTGGGTCACTATTTTTAAGCAACAGTTCAAACAACAGATCGATGTGAAATAAAGGTTTAAGCACATGAATATTCAAACTCAAATTCAACTTAAGCCTTTTAATACCTTAAGTCTGGATGCGACTGCATCGCATTACATTAAAGTCCAGTCCCAGCAAGAATTGGTCGATGCACTAAATTATGCCAAGCAAGAGCAGTTAAATGTTCTGATTCTGTCGGGTGGCAGTAATATGTTATTGCCTGAACATCTTCATGCACTTGTGCTGCATATGGATATTCAGGGGATTGAAGATCTTGCTGAAGATGAACACAGCAAGACCATTCGTGTGGGTGCAGGACAAGTCTGGCATGACTTCGTTTTGTGGACCACAGAACAACATCTGTATGGCTTACAAAATCTGGCCTTCATTCCAGGTTTAGTCGGTGCGTCACCAGTACAGAATATCGGTGCATATGGCGTTGAAGCAGGTGAATTTATTGAATCAGTTCAGGTTTATGACCGTGAATTAGAAAAATTTAGCATTATTGTTGCTGCAGACTGTGATTTTTCATATCGGCATAGTATTTTTAAAGATGATCCGAATCGTTTTGTGATTACTCATGTAACTTTTAAGTTGCTTAAGCATGCGAATTTAATGCTGAATTATGGTGATCTCAAGCAAGCGGTGGGTGATGAGAAAACTGCTGAAAACCTGCAAAAACAAGTGATTCAAATCCGTCAAAGCAAGTTGCCAGATCCAAAAGAATATCCCAATGTGGGAAGTTTCTTTAAAAATCCGATTATTTCAGAACAGCTTTATGACCATTTAGCACTAGCATTTCCGAATTTGCCCCATTACCCTCAAGCGAAAGGTGGCGTTAAAATTGCAGCAGGCTGGTTGATTGATCAGTCGGGTTGGAAAGGCAAGCAGTTGGGTATGGTGGGTATGTTTCATAAGCAAGCTTTGGTTTTGGTGAATTATGACCAGGCAACTTTGGCCGATGTGAAAGCCACTTATCATGCTGTGCAACATGAAGTTCAGCAAAAATTTAATATTTTATTAGAACCTGAACCGGTACTGTTTGATGAAGCCGGTTTAATTCGTTCACATTTGGAATAAAAATTTATGGCGAAATCGCATTGGATGGTTCGACTGGTACAAGTAGCATCCGTGTTATTTGTTCTGTTCGGCTGTTTCATGGTTTTGATTTATTCGCCATTTTATTCAGGCTGGGTGGTAAAGGCCCTGAATAGTTTAGTTCCTGTTGAAGTCAATCAAGTGGCTGCGAAAAGTCAACAAATGGCTGCATTGAGCGAGCATGAAAGTTTAGAGCCAGGCTCCAGATTATGGATTGCTCGCCAAGCCTATTTAAAGTTGATGGAAGAAGCAATCCAAAACCATAATTCAGAGAATTTGACTGTGATTCAGGCGCGATATAAAGCCTTGCAAAATATGATTGAGGACGCGCAACAGCAGGAAAGTGAACAAGAAGAAAAACCGCGTATTCCCTTGCTTGCAAAACGCGTAGATGACGAGATAGAACAAGAAGACCCGACTCAAGCGGTCAAAGATTTATTGGACTTGAACAGCACTGAAAATAAGGCGTTGATGGAAAAATACGTAGAATTTCTCCGTACCCATAAAATTGAACAGGAACAAGTCGCTGAAGAACCTGTTGATGAAACCATTTATCAAGATATTGCATTAATTCACGAACAGAATGAACAGCCAGCCCAGCAAAGTTCAAAACCTTATGCCATTGTGGTATTGGGTGGTGGACTGACTTTAGATAAAAACGGCAAAGATATTGTGGTTAATGAATACACACGCTTGCGTTTAGAGAAGACTTTAGCCATTGAAAAAGAATATAAACTGCCGATTGTACTGAGTGGCGTAGAAGCACCGTATATGCAGCGCTGGTTAAAAGAACATGAAGTCGATGCGAAATTACTGGAAGACCGAAGCATGAATACCTGCGAAAACTCGCGTTTTAGCTCGTTATTGTTGCAAAAAAAAGGTGGAGCGCCGCGGGTAATTTTAATTACCGATCGTTATCATATGCCACGTACGCGCCGTTTATTTGCATTAAATGGTATTGAAACGGTGCCTGTTGAAGCGCCCATACCAACACATCTGACACGCTGGCGTCCAAGTGAACGAAATTATGATCATAGCCGCCGTGCCAATTATGAAATGTTAGCCACGATTCGTGATGTCTGGTTTGGTTCCAGTGATTGTCGGGAGGTGCCTTAATGCCAGATATCCCATTTTTAAATCCAAGCATTTTAAAACAACTGGATTTGCCCGTTCCAAGTCGGGAAACCACACCGCAACTGCTTGAAGCCTTAAATCTGAATAAGCCTTATCAACCTTCAGTGGAGATTCAGGCTTATCGTAAGTTATACGGTATGCATTTACTGGATTGTGAGCATTGGCAAGGCTATGTGCAAATGCCTTTGTTTAAATTGCATGTACAGGTATTCCAGCCGAATTTAGCCAATATTGCTTTTAATAAAATACGCGGAACAGTATTTTTATTGCATGGCTATTTGGAACATAGCGGTATCTATCAGCCGATTATTCGTGAATTACTGGAACAGGGTTTTAGTGTTATCACCTATGATTTGCCCGGTCATGGTTTAAGTGATGGCTCACCTGCAAACATTAAGAACTTTGATCATTATCAGCAGGTCTTGCACGCCGTTTATCACTACGTTAAAAGTGCCAGTCAACTGCCTAAACCCTGGGTAGGGATTGGACAGAGTACCGGTGGGGCCATTTTGCTGCATCATTTGCTAGAGTTTGCAGAGCGCCGTGAAAATCCATACGTAGAGCGTGTTTTATTGCTTTCTCCACTGATTCGACCTGCAAAATCGGCATGGTGGCATAATTCTGTAGGATTGGGCATTATTCGACGGATCAAGCGTCAAGTGCCGCGTCATTTTAGACGCAATAACCACAATCCAGAGTT
This sequence comes from Acinetobacter terrestris, assembly GCF_004331155.1. Classification (GTDB taxonomy): domain Bacteria; phylum Pseudomonadota; class Gammaproteobacteria; order Pseudomonadales; family Moraxellaceae; genus Acinetobacter; species Acinetobacter terrestris. Next base: position 39,212 of record NZ_SJNZ01000004.1, on the reverse strand, counting down.
TCTACGCTTTGTGCGTTTAAAAGATCCTCTGCAACCCCGTATGATGGGCATGGACTGGATTTTGGCCATGTCCAAATGGATGCAGGAGATGGAAGCACGTCCGGCATGTCGTATTCCGGTGTGGCTGGCGCAAGGTGCGCAAGATCAGACGGTGGACTGGCGTTATAACATTGAGTTTATTCGTCGCAAGTTTCGGCTTCAGACCTTGTTGATGCTGGAAGAAGGGTCGCATCAGTTAATTAATGAACGTGCGGATATTCGTGCGGCATTGACCGGACTGATTCCGGCATTTTTACATGCCCAAAGTTCAGATGGCTATTATTAGCTATTAGCAATTTTGTATAAATCAGTACCCGAAAAAGAGGCCAATATGACCTCTTTTTTATTGAAAAAAAGTATATTTTTAGATTATGCAAAGTCTAAAATTTCTCGGCATGGGCCAAGTTCCACATCCGGAAGTAAAAATTTTCATCGTCTTTATCTTCACAGCTGAGCAATTCACCTTCTTTTAGCCAAAAGTGTAATTGCGCATAATTTTTGATTTCCCGGTCATTAATGCGCTGCGCTAAATGATGTGCCTTAATATCTGCAGGATGTTTCAATCCTGCCGCTGCAATCATTTCGGACAAGGCCAGCATGGTATTTTTATGGAAATTGAATACCCGCACAGCTTTGGTTGGAATATGCAAGGCGGTTTGGCGTTCTTTATCCTGTGTTGCAACCCCGACAGGACACTGGTTGGTATGACAGCTCTGTGCCTGAATACAACCGACAGCGAACATAAATCCACGTGCTGAATTCACCCAGTCGGCTCCAATCGCCATGCTGCTGGAAATATCAAAAGCACTGATAATCTTGCCGCTTGCACCCACTTTAATTTGCTTGCGCAAGCCTGCGCCAACTAGCGTGTTATGCACAAACAGCAAGCCTTCGCGTAAAGGCGTACCTACATGATCAATCAGTTCAATCGGGGCTGCACCTGTGCCACCTTCAGAACCATCGACCACAATAAAGTCTGGCACGATTTTAGTTTCCAATATGGCCTTAACAATACTCATAAATTGCCACGGCTGACCAATACACAACTTGAAGCCCACCGGTTTTCCGCCCGATAATTCACGCAATCGCTGAATGAAATGCATCATTTCAATAGGCGTATTAAAGGCTGTATGTTTTGAGGGAGATACACAATCATATTCACGACTGACCCCCCGAATTTCTGCAATTTCTTCTGAAATCTTGCTTTTAGGTAAGATACCGCCGTGTCCGGGTTTTGCCCCTTGCGATAACTTGATTTCAATCATTTTGACTTGCGGTAACAGGGCTTGCCGGGTAAATTTTTCCGGATCAAACTGGCCATCCAGCGTGCGACAGCCAAAGTAGGCACTGCCCAGTTCCCAGACAATATCACCCCCATTTTCCAGATGATAAGGACTAATACTGCCTTCACCGGTGTCATGGTAAAAATTGCCCATTTTCGCCCCTAAATTTAAAGCGCGTATCGCATTGGCACTTAAACTGCCAAAACTCATGGCAGAGATATTCATAATGGAAGCGCTATAGGGCTGCTGACATTGATGGTTACCAATTTGAATACGAAAACTTTCAATTTCGGCAGCTTTGCACGGCGTAATTGAATGGGTAATAAAGCGGTAATCTTGTTGATAGACGTTAATAATGGAACCAAAGGGTTTATCGGCATTTTGATTCTTTGCCCGCTGGTAAACCAGATTGCGTTGCATACGTGAAAATGGCAGGGCATCCTGATCGGCTTCAATAAAATATTGACGAATTTCAGGACGAAAATCTTCAAAGATAAAGCGGAAATGTCCCATGATCGGATAGTTTTTTAGAATGGAATGTTTGTTCTGTAAGATGTCATATAAGCCAACCAGGGTAAGGACTCCGGAAATTAACCATAAAGTATTCAGCAAGGTGTCGGAAAAAAAATAATAAATATAATGCGGAGCATAAATAATCCGGAACCAGCTAATGGTTAAGGCAATGAAAATAAAAGTGAACCAGACTGAGTAGCGGGAGAAAAAAGTATTTAAAAGTCTATGTCTGACGATTTGAGCTGGAACTGGCATTCTCAAGTTTTCCATCGAATGATACATAACCTGAATCTGCCCAGTTTATATCCAATTCACAAGTTCTGATTTGTAAAACCCAAGCTATTGCTTAAGAAAACAAGCAGTATGTCAGCAGGATTATTATTAATTCTTTTATTGAAGAATGGTTGGAATGAGGCCTTATTTCTAGCTCAATGAAAATTGAGTAAAGAAAAATCTGACCTTGTTGGATATGAACCGAATGGAATAGAAATCCAGAACAAATGCTTAATCAAAAATCAGCTTAAAACTTCTGATCTTATGATTTCTCAAGCGTTTGATTGGGCACTATATTGGTTTTACCTAATCAATAGAGGCAATATTATATGACGATGAAATCAATTCGATATAACAGTGGATATCTGGCGTGTTAAAGCGCAATGTTTTCTTCTGCATTGACAAAAACAGCCGCCATCAAGCTTTGTATCGGGGTGAAAAAATAAAGCCTGATGCTCTTTAAGCCCACAGTATGACAATAAAAATAGAGCCAAATAGAAATATTCTCCAGTCCCAATTGTTGGGACTTTTTTTATTTCAGTTATTTTATTTCAGTTATTTTGTTTCATCAGCAATTTGATGTACCGCATTTGAAACTTCAATGGGCTCAATACGCTGAATTTTGTTGCCAAAGCCTCTTAACCACCAGACCAGTTGTGAGGTAAAAGGTACGCTTGCAGTAATTTGGGCTAAACCATGGTCCAGTTTTTGGATGGTCTGGTCTTTGCTCAGCTGACTTTCATCAAAATAGTGAGCATCTTCTTCAGTCATGATCAGTTTCAAAGCGATATTTTCGGTCGGCTGGTTATAGTCGACTCTAAAACCTAGGGCGCCAGAATCGATATAAGCATCAATATCAAAGTTGACCGGATGCATTGCACGTGAGTTTAAAACAATGGCTGATTTAAAACGGTGCAAGGCAAAGGTCTGAATATCGGTTTTATCATGACGGGTACAGATTAAATAAATAATTGCACCTTTTTGTACCAAGGCCAAAGGATTTAAAATATAGGTTTTTTCTTCGCTTAAATGACTACGTCCCTGATAAACACATTCCAGTTGCTTGTCTTGCAGTAATCCTTCGTAAATGGCTTGCTGCGCCAGTTTATCGACTACAGGGGGAATGAGCGGTTGAGTCGCTGGAACAATGCGAACCCGGTTAATCCATTGCCGTACATTGTTTTGGGTGGATAGGCTGCGACGAGCCAGATCAAACCAAGGGTTCATTTCCTCAATCAGGCTAGGCGGCAGCAAATGTTTCAAATGTTCTTCGACCATCATAAACGTGACCGCTTGAGAACTGGTCATATGCGGCAGGCTTTGAATAGGTGCATCCGAGCGCCAACGCCAGCCTTGAGGCACAGTTTTACTGCTTTCTATGGGAAAGCGTAGCGAGATCTGATTTAAGTCACGTTGAATGGTGCGTAAGCTGATATCAATACCTTCACGTTGCAAAATTTCTTGTAACTCTCGGGTACCCATCCACTTCCCAGTAGAAAGACGAGATAAAATTTGCCATTGTCGGTACAGGCTGTTCGAGGTTTCTTTTTCTTGTGAGGACATAACTTAAATTAAAAAACGAGTAGCTTGTTTATATCTCCATTGAATGCTGAACACAATAAAAAACCTGAATATTTTTCGCCAGTCTTCCCATTGAGCTCATCTATATTTAGAAACATGTTTGATCGAAACGGCCATTGAATAACACATATCTTGATGAATAAATAGATAAAAGCGATAAAAGGATTTTTATTGGCATATTTGTTGCTTGATTGCATTCAAAATAAATAACAATTAAGAGGGTTGTATGCTTAAAGAAAAGGATCGAACAGATTTAACGTCTACGGCTGAAGGGTTTTCTCATCCGGTGGGAACTAATGTTAATCTATCAACAGGAGGATATAAGAATCATTCGAAAATAAGCGGTTTATTTCAGCAGTTCAAATCACATTTTTTTAATGAAATGGTGGATGATCAAACCATGTCAGGGGAGACCTGTAGCAAAATAGAACATTGGTTATCACAGCACACTATTGATGAATTAAAGTTGTTAAACCAGGCAGCGAAAGATCACTTTTTGTATGAGGGCATTACTTTTACTGTCTACGGGGAATCGGAAGGGATTGAACGAACCATTCCTTATGATTTAATTCCGCGGGTGATTGAGAAAAAGCAATGGAATAAAGTCGCACTCGGTTGTTCGCAACGGGTACGTGCGCTGAATTTGTTTTTACACGACATTTACCATCAACAAGATATTTTAAAAGCCAATATTGTGCCTGAACTGCAAGTGCTGACGCATGAAGCTTATCAACCGCATATGTATGCACACGACCTAAAAGGTAAAATTTACAGTCAGATTAGCGGGATTGATATTATTCGTGACCGTCATGGTGAATTTTATGTACTGGAAGATAATTTAAGAACGCCATCTGGTGTGTCTTATATGCTGGAAAGCCGCAAAATCAGTCAAAAATTAATGCTGGATTTATGTCAGCAAAACAATATTCTGGGCATTGAACAATATCCGCAATTACTTAAAGAAGTTTTGGCTGAAAATGCCTATGTCGATAAGCCTTTTATTGTTGTGTTAACGCCTGGACGTTATAACAGCGCCTATTATGAGCATTCTTTCCTGGCAAGGGAAATGGATGTGCCTTTAGTGACATCACGTGATCTTTTTGTAGAGAACGATAAGGTTTATGTCAAAACTATCTGTGGAAGACAGCAGGTTGATGTAATTTATCGTCGAGTGGACGATGCATATCTCGATCCATTATGTTTTATGCCGGACAGTACTTTAGGGGTGGCTGGCTTAATGTCAGCCTATCTACGTCACAATGTTGTGATTGCAAATGCACCCGGTACTGGTGTGGCGGATGATAAATCGATCTATCCATATGTCGATAAAATGATTCATTTTTACTTGGGTGAGCAAGCAATCTTAAAAAATGTGCCGACTTACCAATGCCGCGAAGCTCAAGACCTGGATTATGTCCTATCCAACTTAGAGCAATTGGTGGTGAAAGAAGCCCAAGGTTCGGGTGGTTATGGCATGTTGATTGGTCCACAAGCCTCTAAAAGTCAAATTGAATCATTTAGAGACAAAATTATTGCTACACCGAATCTGTATATTGCGCAGCCGACTTTGGATTTGTCGGTTTGTCCAACCCTGACCGATTTTGGAGTTGCAGAGCGTCATATCGATTTACGTCCCTTTGTACTCAGTTCACCCTATCGGACGGAAATCGTTCCTGGTGGTTTAACACGTGTAGCAATGCAGGCAGGATCTTTAGTAGTGAATTCTTCACAAGGTGGTGGAGTTAAAGACACATGGGTTGTCGATAATCTTCATTCTTAAACATCTAACCATGGGAAAGAAATCATGATTTTATTAAATAGTAATGCTCAACATATTTTTTGGTTAGGTCGCTACTTAACGCGTATTCAATATTTGTGTAGCCAATTTCCATTTCATAATAACCAGGACGCATTGGAATATGCGCATGCATTTTGCTTACCCGCTTTTGATGCAAGCTCGTTAAACACATTATTGCTTGATGCAGAACAACCTTCATCTTTTGGCCAGCAATTTCAACACGCCAAAGATAATGTACAGGATTTACGTGGGGTATTTTCCGCAAAAGCTTATGCGGAACTCAATCAGCTGATTAAAAATGCCACTGAAAATACAGCCTATATTTGTGATGTTGCGGGAGAATGTCAGGAGATATTGGAAGCCGAATCTGAATTTATCTTTCTATTTTTTACTTTGGGACAAAATATAGAACAGCTAGATCGACAGCTTCGTCTAAAACAAGATCGAACCATGACTCTGGAAAATATTGATAAAACAGTAGATTTATTGAACCAGATGGGTTGGGACCGACTGGATAGTGCATGGCAGCAACTTAAGTTAAAACCAGACAGTATGAATTTTTATCAGTTCAGTGACCATATTCAAAACCTATTTGAGGTGGATGTATGAAGCTGATGATTAATCACCAAACTCATTACCGATATACTGATCAAGCGCGTAACAGCATTCAATATATTAAGATGACGCCAACCTCGAATGTGCATCAGCAAGTGCATTCTTGGAATGTGAGTGTGCCGGGTGAGAAACAAATCAAATCTGATGCTTTTAATAATATCTGGATCACCAGTTCGCAGCGCCAGCCTTATCAACAGATGACCATTATGGCGCAAGGCATTGTGGAAATGAATCCGAATAGCCAATTTGGAATTGATATTGCCGTCAATCCCAAATTGTTTCTGCAGCCTACGCCAAGCACAATATGTAATGCAGAAATGAAAAGTTTTGCAGAATGTTATGTTCCTCAGCTGAATCGGGCCAACTTAATGGTTTTGTCGGAGGCAATACTCAATTATATTCCTTATGTGCCTGACCGGACATCTGTACAAACCTCTGCTATTGATGCCTTCCAATGTCGACAGGGTGTGTGTCAAGATCATAGCCATGTGTTTATTGCGATGTGTAAGCATTTAGGCTTACCTGCGCGCTATGTATCTGGTTATTTATTTGTACCGAATACATCTCACCTTGCAAGTCATGCTTGGGCAGAAGTATTTTTTGAAAATTCGTGGTATTGTTTTGATACCAGCAATCAGTTGTTTGTGCCTAATTCACATATCTATGTGGCAATCGGTCGAGATTATTGGGATGTTGCACCAGTAAGAGGCATAAGAGAGCGCGGTGGTATTGAGTCTATGAATTCTATTGTTCAAGTACTCGCTTGCTGAAAAATTTAAAGGTCATAAGGAGTTCTCATGACTTATTGTTGCGCGCTACGTTTAAAAGATGGCTTGGTCTTTGTTAGTGATACGCGCACTAATGCGGGTGTAGACCATATTTCGGTGTTTCGTAAACTTTATACCTTTGGTGTAGAGGGTGAACGATTCGCCACAATACAAACCTCTGGAAATTTAGCGACAACCCAAGCGGTTATTGGTCATTTGAACAATCATCTGGAACTCGGCCAAGAACCCAACTTGTATAGTGTCAATACCATGTTCGAAATGGCAGAGTTGGTGGGGCAGACATTAAGAAAAGTCATTGCAGATGTTACCCAAGAGACGCATGTTCACGAACAGAGCAATTATTATTGTAGTCTTCTGCTGGGTGGACAAATTAAAGGTTCAGAAATGGAACTTTATAATATTTATCCGCAAGGTAATTTTATTTGCGCAACCGAAGATACGCCTTATTTTCAAATTGGGGAAAGTAAATACGGCAAACCGATACTAGATCGGGCATTAATTTATGAAATGCCCTTAGATGAGGCGGTACGCTGTAGTTTGATCTCTTTTGATTCTACTTTACGTTCCAATGTTTCAGTAGGAATGCCATTAGATACCATTGTCTATAAAAAAGATTCATTGCATATTCCGAATGGCAAAAGAATCTATGAAGAAGATCCTTATTTTAGGCAATTGAGCAGACAATGGTCGGACACTTTACGCTGTGGTTTACTGAAATTACCTATTCCAACAGATGATTATCTAGATTAGACGCTTGCTATTCACAGCTAAAAACATTCGCTATATTTCATTCAATGGGAAAATTAATCATTTCCATTGAATTTTTTTCTTTTTGTAAATAATATTTCTTATTTAAAAACAATAATAAGGCAGGGGTCATGATCATTCAGCTGTGTTATACCAGTAAAAAAACCTCAAATGATGAAAGCATTTTAAAAGATCTTCGGGATATTTTAACTGAGGCTAGAGATTTTAATACCAGACATGAAATTCATGGGGTTTTGTATTATGCCGATGATTATTTTTTCAATGCCTGGAAGGTGAGGAAAAACATATTTTGATGCTTTTAGAAAAACTGAAAAAGGATCCGAGACATAATGAAATTGTTTTGCTTAAAACCGGTGCATTGAATGAAACCAATTTTAGTGATTGGTCGATGAAATATGTGGGACGAAATAGTAAGATACAAAACTATTTTAAATCTTTGGGCCATTATCGTTTTGCCCCAAATCAGTTGAATGAACAAAGCCTAGATGCTTTTTTGAGTTTTTTATATGATGTGCAGCCGAGTATGGCTTAACGATTGAATTAAAAAAACCCAAGTAAAAACTTGGGTTTTTTAGCAATTTAAAGATCTATTTTCTGATTGGGCGAGCGCTTAAGCGGCACAACAGTTCATACCCAATGGTACCATTGGCTTCTGCAACATCATCGACTAAGCGGTTTTTACCCCAAAGCTCAACTTCTGTACCAATTTTTGCATCTAAGTCTGTGACATCAATGGCAATCATATCCATGGCAACACGGCCAATCACACGAGTTGCCTGACCATTAATGGCCACATAGTTTTGTTTAGGAAAAGCACGTGGGTAGCCATCTCCATAACCAATCGAAACAATGGCTAAATCCATTTCTTTTTCTGCAGTAAAAGTTGAGCCATAACCCACAGATTCACCAGTCTGAATATTGTTTAAAGCAATGATTTCAGCAGTAAAAGTCATAACCGGTTTAAGGTCTAAATCATGTGCCGATTTATCTGCAAACGGTGATGCACCATACAGCATGATTCCGGGGCGAACAAAATCAAAATTCAACTCAGGCCATTTATAAATGGCTGCTGAATTACAGCAAGAACCCATGATCGGTGCACAAGCTTCTTTGACATGAAGGAATTGATTTTTTTGCTGTTCATTTAACGGGTGGTTTTCTGCATCCGCATTGGCAAAGTGCATCGCTAAAACACAAGTAAAGCCTTCAGCTTTAAGTGAATTAATTACCTCAATAATTTCTGGAACTTTAAAACCCAAACGGTTCATACCGCTATTGAGTTTGACCCAAACTTTTAAGTTTTTGCCAATATAGGCATTTTTATAGGTTCGTAACCAGTCGAGTTGTTGCTGGTGATGTACGACACATTCAATGTTATTTTCAACCACAATCCGCATTTCATCTTCAGAGAAAATACCTTCGATGAGGGTAATCGGTTGTTGATAGCCGAGCTCACGAATTTCAAGTGCTTCTTCAAGGCAGGCGACACCAAAGGCATCCGTTCCACTTAAGGCTGCTAAACAGTCTTTGACTCCATGTCCGTAAGCATTGGCTTTAACCATACTTACAATTTGAGCAGTTGGTGCAAGTTGTTTAACACGGTTTAAATTATATTGCAGCGCTTCTCTGTCAATATAAACTGTTGCTTGGCGCACCCTAGTTACTCCTTGGGGTTACAATGAAACATTATAGCAATTTGATAAAATCGCTTATAAGCTACGATCAGAATATTGTGGATATGCTTGTGATCTCGCTCAAAGTGGAGTGAGAAACTTAAGCAAAATAGAGTGCCATATTCTATTCCTATGGCTAAAAATAAACACTAACTTAAAGTATATTTCAATTAAATTTAATACAGCATCGTTTGATTCTATTACTAAAATATCAGTGTAGTGGTAGTAGTTGCTGTCTTTCTGATATTTAAGTGAAATGAGTGGTAGAAAAAATATGCTGGGTCTTAAATCAGGTTTTAATTAAAAAGATTTAAGACCCTGGCTGAGATAAAAATAGTCCGTTAAAAAACGAGGTCATCACCTCGTTTTTTTATTGCTTATTCTTCATCGTTATATTGAGCATAAAACTCGGGTGAAAGGTTACTAAAACGGGTGTATTGACCTTCAAAAGCCAGACGCACTGTACCAATAGGACCGTTACGCTGTTTACCAATAATAATTTCGGCAGTACCGGCTTCTTTAGTTTCTTTGTTATAAACCTCATCACGGTAAATAAACATAATCAAGTCAGCATCCTGCTCGATCGCACCGGATTCACGCAGGTCGGACATCACAGGGCGTTTGTTTGGTCGGTTTTCTAGTGAGCGGTTTAACTGTGAAAGGGCAATCACTGGACACATCATTTCTTTGGCCAAAGCTTTTAAACTTCGTGAAATTTCCGAGATCTCACCAACACGGTTGTCGCCCATGCCGGGTACTTTCATCAACTGCAAGTAATCCACCATAATACAGCCAATTTTACCACCATGCATTTTGGCAATACGACGTGCGCGCGCGCGTAATTCTGTGGGTGGAAGAGCGGATGAATCATCAATGTACAGGTTTTTTTCTTGCAGCTGTAAAATGGTACCGGTCACTTTGGACCATTCATCACCATCCAGTTTGCCTGAACGTAAATGACCTTGGTGAACTTTACCGTAAGCCGAGATTAAACGCATCGCAATTGAGTCTGCTGGCATCTCCATAGAGAACACTAGAGCAGGTAGATCACAGTTAAACAGCACACTTTCCACCAAGTTCATGGCAAAAGTGGTTTTACCCATCGATGGACGTGCAGCGACAATAATCAAGTCACCCGATTGCATGCCCGAGGTTTTGTTATCCAGCTCCATAAAGCCTGTCGTTAAACCGGTAATACTACCTTCCATTTGCGACAATTCATTTAACTTGTCAAATACGTCTGCCACCACGGCATTAATGGGTTTTGGCCCTTGCGCTTTGGCATTGTTATTATGTTGTTCGGCAATGGAAAAAATATTAGTTTCAGCCAAGTCCAAAATTTCACTAACACTCCGACCTTTGGTGTCATAAGCATTTTGTAAGATTTCCGAGCTGACTTTAATCATGCTGCGCAACGTTGCAAATTCTTTAATTTTATTGGCGTAGGTTTCCAGATTATAAAAACTGGAAGGGGAGTCTGCCATCAATTGCATTAAATATTCTTCACCACCGACAGCATCCAGCAAATTCTGTTTGATCAGCCAATCATTGACTAAGACTGCGTCGTAAGGTGAGTTTTCTTGGGTTAATTTTTCAATAGCGCGAAAAATATACTTATGACGCGTCGCATAAAAATCATTTTCACTGAGTACATCACCGACCTGTTCGAATGATTCGGCTACGGTCATCAGCGCTGCAAGTACAGCTTGCTCGATCGCCAAGTTATGTGGTGGAGTACGAAACTCTTTTAATTGGCCTGACTCATTCCCTTTATTATCTACTTTAGATGAGTTAAGCATAGCATTGGCATTCGCCTGTGACATATAAAACCCTGATTTTAAATGCGATAAAGAAGTAATTTGAAAATTGAGACGAATAGTGAATTTTCAACGATTTTCGTCTAGACAGATCATACCCGTTCTTAAAAAAAATGCGAATCGAAAATTTCATTGAGTTAAAAACAGTAAAAAATAATTTGTGTTTACTGGTTTTTAGTAAATCTGAATAAGCTATTTTGCCTATTTTTACAGATAAAAAAAAGAGCATACAAAAGCATGCTCTTTTTCTTGCAGAAAATTACTCAGATACGATAGTAACGAGAACTTCAGCAGTAACATCATGATGCAATTGGATTGCGATGTTAAATTCACCAGTGTTGCGAAGCGCACCATTTGGTAAACGAACTTCTGCACGGTCAACTTCAAGACCAGCATTAGTTAACGCGTCAGCGATGTCACGAGTACCGATTGAACCGAATAGTTTACCTTCGTCACCAGCTTTAGCAGTGATTACGATGTTAACTTCGTTCAATTGGTCAGCACGTGCTTGAGCAGCAGCTAAAACATCAGCTTCAGCTTTCTCAAGTTCAGCACGACGAGCTTCAAAAGCAGCAGTATTCGACTCAGTCGCTGCTACTGCTTGACCTTGAGGGATAAGGTAGTTGCGGCCGTAACCAGCTTTAACTGAAACTTTATCGCCTAATTTACCAAGGTTTTTAATGCGTTGTAATAAGATAATATCCACAGCTCAACCTCACTTATGATTGTCAGTGTAAGGGATCAAAGCCAAGTAACGAGCTTGTTTAATAGCAAGCGCTAATTGACGTTGGTAACGAGCTTTAGTACCTGTAATACGGCTAGGAACAATTTTGCCGTTTTCAGTGATGTACTGTTTTAAAGTATCGATATCTTTGTAGTCGATGTACGCAACTTTCTCAGCTGTAAAGCGGCAGAACTTGCGACGACGGTAAAAACGTGCCATTAATGTTCTCCTTATGCTTCAGCAGAGTCTTGAGATTGTTGTGCTTCTTCACGTTGTGCTTTACGCGCACGTTTTTCTTCAGCACTTTTAGCAAGCAATGATTCTTCAGTGATTGCGTTTTCACGACGAATAATAACATTACGAAGGATTGCGTCGTTATAACGGAACAATTCTTCTAATTCATTAAGCGTAGTTTGACCACATTCAACATTCATTAAAATGTAGTGAGCTTTATGAATTTTGTTAATTGGGTAAGCCAATTGACGACGGCCCCAATCTTCTAAACGGTGAATTTGACCTTCAGCTTCTTTGATGTGAGTTAGGTAACGTTCTACCATACCCACAACTTGATCGCTTTGGTCTGGATGTACCAAAAGTACGATTTCGTAGTGACGCATTGTCAGCTCCTTACGGTTTGTGCAGCCCCTAACTTTTGAAAAGTCAGAAGCAAGGAGTCACAACCAAAGTTGTGTCGCAAAAATTGCGAAGCGTGAATTTTAGTGGTTTTAGGGAGAAATTACAAGGGAATCTTTTGGTAATGATTGATTTATATATGAGCTTGGCAGGGGGAAAGCTGGAATAAATAAAAATAGAAAAAGATATTGAATAGATTTTTTAGAATGATGAAAAAAAAGATAGAGTAGAACTCTATCTTTTTTAGAAAAACACGATTTGTGTTGCTGGCGCTTGGGAGGTAAAACTAAAACATATACTGATGATCGTAATCAGAATAACCGAAAACAGGAAAAAGCGTTTTGCCCAGAGTTGGTCATTTTCAGCTTTAAAGCCCAGTACACCAATATAAAACCAATAAATGCATAACGCATTTAAAATCACCAGATATAGCCAGTTTGTATAACCATAAACAAACAGGGCATTCATGCTGATGGTAAATAAAATAACATAAATCAGTGATTCAATTTTAGTACGTAAAATAGAACGTGCTACAGGAAGAATCGGAATACCTGCATTTTTGTAGTCATCAAAACGATATACTGCAATCGCCCAGGAATGAGGCATTTGCCAAAGTGCATAACCAATAAAAATAAGCAGTGCAGCCAAGTCAAATTCATTACTGACAGCGGTATATCCAATTACTGGTGGGCTTGCACCAGAAATACTTCCAATAACGGTTTGGTGAATTGTTGTGCGTTTTGTCCAGAGGCTATAAAGCACCACATAGACTACAAAACCAATCACTGCAAATAAAAAAGCGTACGCATTTACCCAGAACCATAAAATGCTAAAACCAATCACGCCAAGTACTAAGGAATACACCAAAGCGACAGGAACGGAAATGGATTTTTTAACCATCGCACGATTTTGTGTGCGCTGCATTTTTTGGTCGATGTCTTGGTCAATAACGTTATTGACCACACAACCAGAGGCAACAACCAAAGTTGTACCCAGGAGGGTAATAAGCAATAAAAGGAAATCTACAGAACCTTGAGCGGCTAGGAAATAGCCGCCCAAAGTGGTAACAAAGTTACCAAAGAGAATTCCTGGTTTAGTCAGGAATAAATACTTTTTCAGCATGACGATCAGTTTAGATCATCATGTTGTAGTGAAGGTAGTTCATGATCCATACAGACCCAACCAATAAGATTGCAACTGTAAGAATTGTATAGATGAACGCAATAACATTCCAGCGTTGCTCTGAAGAAGAGTTCATGTGCAGGAAGTAAATTAACTGTACAAGAATCTGAGCAACAGCTGTGATCGCAATCGTTGCAATAACCAGGCCACGTCCAAAACCGCCTGCCATAACCATACCAAAAGGAATGATTGTCAGAACGATAGACAGGATAAAGCCAATTGTGTATTGCTTAGTATTGCCGTGCGCTGCACCAGCAGAGTTGTGGTCATGACTCATTATAGAACTCCCATCAAGTAAACTACGCTGAATACACAGATCCAAACGATGTCAAGGAAGTGCCAGAACAAGCTTAGGCAAGCAAGACGACGAGTGTTCGGAAGTGTCAAACCATTTTTCTTGATTTGATACATCAACACAAGCATCCATACCAAACCAGAAGTTACGTGAATACCGTGCGTACCAACTAAGGTAAAGAACGCAGATAAGAACGCACTTGTAGTCGGGCCATGGCCAGCGTGTACAAGGTGGTTAAACTCATAAAGTTCCATACCGATGAAGGCAGCACCAAATAGCCATGTAATTGCTAACCAAGTGAGAACTTGACCCACATTTTTCTTGTATGAAGCAAGTACGGCAAAACCGAAGGTCACAGAAGAGATCAAGAGGGCGAAAGTTTCAGTTAAAACGAAACCTAAAGAATCACCAAAAAGCTCTTTAGCACTTGGAGTACCAACAGGAATGTGACTGCTTAATACAGCGAACGCAATGAAGAGTGTCCCGAACAGGATCAAGTCACTCATCAAGTAAGTCCAGAAACCAAAGACTGTGATGTCAGTATCATCGTGATGATGATGCTCATCGTGTCCATGGTTGTCGTGATGAAGTACTTCAGCCATTGTCTTAGTCCTTCTTCAAGTGTTTTTCAAGAATCGCATAGCGTTCGTTTTCAATACGCTCAACTTCGGCAGCAGGTACATAGTAATCCACTTTCTTGGTGAAAGAAGACACGATGAAGCTAACGATAGTGGCAATGAACGTAACAACTACTAACCACCAGATATGCCAGATTAACGCGAAGCCCATAACAGTGATGAACATTGCGATAACGAAACCAGCAGCACGGTTGGTTGGCATATGAATGTCTTCATACTTGGTTGGTTTAGCATATGCGATGCCATTTTCTTTGTCAGTCCAGAAAGTATCAATACCATTGATCTTTGGAAGATGAGCAAAGTTATAGAACGGAGCAGGTGAAGAAGTTGCCCATTCTAAAGTACGGCCATCCCAGATGTCGCCAGTGTGATCGATATTGTTGTTGCGTTGTAAGAAGCCAACAATGATTTGCATTAAGAAACATGCAATACCAAGAGCAATCAGAACAGCACCAAACAATGCAATCGATACATACGGATCCCATTCTGGGTTGTCATATGTATTCAAGCGACGAGTCATACCCATGAAACCAAGGATATAAAGTGGCATGAATGCAAAGTAGAAACCGAAGAACCAGAACCAGAAAGCTGCCTTGCCCCAAGTTTCATTGAGTTTCCAGCCAAACATTTTTGGCCAGTAGAAAATGATACCTGCGAACATTGCAAATACTACACCACCAATAATTACGTTATGGAAGTGAGCAATCAAGAATAACGAGTTATGTACCAGGAAGTCCGCTGGTGGAACTGCCATTAATACACCTGTTAAACCACCGATACCAAAAGTCACAAGGAAGCCAAGTGTCCAAAGCATTGGTGTTGTAAAGGTAATGCGACCCTTGTACATGGTGAATAACCAAGAGAAGATTTTCACACCAGTAGGGATGGCAATAATCATGGTCATGATACCGAAGAACGCGTTAACGTTGGCACCAGCACCCATGGTAAAGAAGTGGTGAACCCATACAACGAAAGACAATACTGTGATTGCTACAGTTGCATACACCATTGATTTGTAACCAAACAATGCTTTACGAGAGAACGTTGCTACAACTTCTGAGTAAATACCAAATGCAGGTAATACCAAGATGTAAACTTCTGGGTGACCCCAAGTCCAAATCAAGTTTACATACATCATTGGGCTACCACCCAAGTCGTTTGTAAAGAAGTGGAAACCGAAGTAACGGTCAAGCGACAACATTGCAATCGTAGCAGTTAACACTGGGAACGCTGCAATGATCAATACTGCTGTACATAAAGATGTCCAGGTAAAGATCGGCATATCCATCAGTGTCATGCCAGGTGCGCGCATTTTAATGATGGTAACAAAGAAGTTAACACCGGTTAAAAGCGTACCTAAGCCTGAAATTTGCAGTGCCCAGATATAGTAGTCAACACCTACGCCTGGAGAATATTCAATGCCTGATAGTGGAGGGTAAGCCATCCAACCAGTTGCAGCGAATTCGCCCAGTGCAAGAGAAGCCATCATTAGACCCGCAGCACCAGCAAATAGCCAGAAACTGAGTGAGTTCAATAATGGGAAGGCAACGTCACGAGCACCAATCTGTAAAGGTACAGAGATGTTCATTAAGCCAACTACAAGACCCATCGCTACGAAGAAGATCATGATTACGCCATGGGCAGTAAAGATCTGATCGTAATGTTCAGGATGTAAATAGCCTTCACCACCACCTCGAGCGAGGAACTGTTGAAGACGCATCATGATCGCATCTGCGAAACCACGAACTAACATGATTACAGATACAAAGATATACATGATACCAATTTTTTTATGGTCTACAGATGTGAACCATTCAGTCCACAGGTAGTTCCATTTTTTAAAGTAGGTGATCCCTGCAACGACTGCAAGGCCACCAAGGATCATCATCGCAACAGTCACCAATACAATTGGATCGTGTGGAATTGAATCCGGACCTAACTTACCTAATAAGCTCATGTCTTATTCCTCTACAGAAGCTGCAGTCGCATGTTCAACATTTGCATGAGCATCAGAAGCAGCAGCTTCATGACCCGCAGTTGCTGAATGGTCAGCACCGTGGTAGTTGCTCATGTATCTGTTAATCACTGATTCGAACAATTTAGGCTCTACTGAAGAATAATAAGTCACTGGGTGTGGCTTAGTTGGATAAGGCTTCAATGCTTCAGCAGCAGCCTTCTCTTCAGGAGTTTGAGCATTCACAACCATTGCTTCGATTTGGTGCTTAGAACGGTTACCGTCACGTAAAGCAGCAAATTCAGTTTGATCTAAAACAGCCTTTTGAACTGCGTTAGGATTTACTGAAGTGCCGTTACCTGATTTAACTGCCGCTACCCATTCAGCAAACTGTGCATCTGTCACAGAATGAGCACGGAAGCGCATTTGTGAGAAGCCATAACCTGAATAGTTAGAAGAGAAACCGCGGTAGCCTTCGGCTGGGCTAGTTTCGTCTGCCAAGAAGTTCAAGTGAGTCTGCATACCCGCCATTGCATAAATCTGACCAGATAATGCAGGGATAAAGAACGAGTTCATTGTGAAGTTAGAAGTTAAACGAAGAGTAACCGGAGTTTTCTCTGGGAAGCGCATTTCGTTAACAGTCGCAATGTTTTGTTCTGGGTAGATGAAGATCCATTTGAATTGTTCAGCAATAACTTGAACAGTTAAAGGTGCTTTATCAGATTCTACCGGACGGTATGGGTCATACTTGTGGGAACCCCACCAAGTTAACCACGCTAGAATACCAATAATAATGACAGGTATGCCCCATACTACAATTTCAATTGCAGTTGAGTGTGCCCATGTAGGTTTATAGTCTGCATCTTTATTCGATGCGCGATATTTCCATCCAAACCACAATGCCATAATTGCTGATGGAATTACCACCAAAAGCATTAAATAGATCGCAGTCATCATCAGGTCAGATTGACCTTGAGCAACTGGACCTTTTGAGTTTAGAAGTACCATATCACCGCCACACCCAGTCAAGAGTGCAGCCATCGCAGATAAAGACAATACAGCTAAAATTGTTTGTCTCATTTTACAACCTCGGTGAAGAGTCCCATTCCCTAATTTAATATGGGATAGCGATTAAAGTGTCGCATGATTGGAAATGTTTTTATTTTCGCTTAGAAATTCTAAGTATAGAAAATCCTTCCCAATCATGAGACACCGCTACGTTGTGAGGCATTATGCCTCATATTGTTGAACTAAGCTATATGTAAAGGGGCTTTAAATGACTGTTATAAAAACCGATTTTTTTACTCGGAATTAAACTTTTCATGTAATAATTTTATTTTAATATCAACATTCTGGGGAAAAACAGGGCTATAAATAACCCTGTTTTTTTGTATGATTATTGTTTGATCACTTTAGTTTTTGCAAGCTTATCATGCAAAGTTTGGCGTTTTTCGCCAATCGCAAAAACATGGTCAACAATGGTGACAAATGGCATAAACAGCAAATTCAAAATGATGAAAATGAAACTACGTAAAGTAAATGCACGCATTAGGCTGACTTTCTCACCACTTTCTGCATCTACAATTTTAATTTTGGTCAGTTTCTTGCCAATGCTTTGACCCGATTTAGCCAACATAAATGCCTGAATTCCCAGCATAATAATGATATACACACACATCGCTTGCCAAGCTTCTGCGGGAATAAGGGTAAATAATTGCTGCTGTAATTGAACTGCCTGAGTCGATGTGTCAGCGGATTGCATCTTTTGCTGAATCTCGGACAACTGGTTAACCTGTTCGGGTTTTAGAAAAAAAGATGGAATGGCTGCTGCGGGTAACCAGAGCAACAAATCGATAATTTTTGCTAAGATTCGGGTAGTGATTGAAGCGAGTTCACTATTGGGTGCCGCTTTTTTTTCAATCTGAATTTTACTAAAGCTGGAATCCTGAACAGGGGTTTGCTCAGGAAAAGCTGTAGGAGCTACATAACCTTCAGGTTGATATACAAGTTTACCTTGGGTTAATTCACCTAAAGCTTTCCATTCGGTCATGCCTTGATGCCAAGCCAAATCTGTAAGCAGAACTTGCTGACTAGCGAGCATCTGGTTCAACTGCTCTAAGGTATATGGACCAGCTTGTTGATTATTACGAGCCAAGTAAATTTGCATAAATATTAAATCTCAAAACGTAAATAAGGTTTGTATAGCAAACCCTTAAATTATAGATGAAAAAAAAGACCCAAATGTGGGTCTTTTTTTAACATAGTTTCTTAAGCTTGTTGAGCTTTTTCTTCAGCAAGGAAGAACCAGGTGTCTAAAACCGAGTCTGGGTTTAGCGATACTGATTCAATACCTTGTTCCATCAACCATTGAGCAAGATCTGGGTGATCAGAAGGACCTTGACCACAAATACCGACATATTTGCCCGCTTTACGACATGCTTGAATTGCAAGTGAAAGCAATGCTTTTACCGCAGGATCACGTTCGTCGAACAGGTGAGAAACAATACCAGAGTCACGGTCAAGACCAAGTGTTAACTGAGTCAAGTCGTTAGAACCGATAGAGAAGCCATCGAAGTGTTCAAGGAATTGATCAGCCAGCAATGCATTGGTTGGCAATTCGCACATCATGATCACTTTAAGGCCATTTTCACCGCGTTTAAGACCATTCAGCCCCAATAATTCGATCACACGTTTCGCTTCAGCAACTGTACGTACGAAAGGAATCATGATTTGAATGTTGGTTAAGCCCATTTCGTCACGTGCTTTCTTCAATGCGCGGCATTCAAGCTCAAAACAGTCACGGAAGTTGTCAGACACGTAACGGCTAGCGCCACGGAAACCAAGCATTGGGTTTTCTTCTTCCGGTTCATATAACTTACCACCGATCAAGTTCGCATATTCGTTTGACTTGAAGTCAGACATACGAACGATCACTGGTTTGTCAGCGAATGCAGCAGCAAGGGTTGAAATACCTTCAACCAATTTTTCTACATAGAATTCGATTGGAGAAGAATAACCCGCAGTACGTGCCATTACAGCTGCACGAGTTTCGCGTGGAAGGCTGTCAATATTTAACAACGCTTTAGGATGCACACCAATCATACGGTTGATGATGAATTCTAAACGAGCTAAACCAATACCTTCGTTTGGAATTTGCGCGAAGTCAAATGCACGGTCAGGGTTACCGACGTTCATCATGACTTTGAACGGAAGTGCTGGCATAGATTCGATAGAGTTGCGTTGAACTTCGAAATCTAAAGAACCTTCGTAGATGAAGCCTGTATCGCCTTCAGCACAAGATACAGTTACTTCTTGACCGTCTACAAGGACTTCAGTTGCGTTACCACAACCTACGATTGCTGGAACGCCAAGTTCACGTGCAATGATTGCCGCGTGACAAGTACGACCACCACGATTGGTTACAATCGCAGCTGCACGTTTCATCACTGGTTCCCAGTCCGGGTCAGTCATGTCAGATACAAGAACATCACCGTCTTGCACTTTGTCCATTTCTTTGATTGAAGAAACGATACGTACTTTACCAGAACCGATACGTTGACCAATTGAACGACCTTCACAAATCACAGTACCTTTTTGTTTAAGCAGGTAGCGTTCCATTGTGCCGACATTTTCACGACTTTTTACTGTTTCAGGACGTGCTTGAACGATATAAATTTCACCGTCATCGCCATCTTTCGCCCATTCGATGTCCATTGGAGAACCATAATGGTTTTCAATGATCAAGGCTTGTTTGGCAAGTTCTTGGAGTTCGTGATCATTTAACGCGAATTGTTGACGATCTTGTTTTTCAACGTCTACAACCACCACAGATTTACCAGCAGAAGCTTCTTCGCCATAAATCATTTTTTGGTGTTTAGAGCCAAGATTACGACGCAGGATAGAATGTTTGCCAGCGTTTAATAATGGTTTAGATAGGTAGAATTCGTCAGGGTTTACTGCGCCCTGAACGACCATTTCACCCAAACCATAAGATGCAGTAATGAAGACAACATCACGGAAACCAGATTCTGTATCAAGTGTAAACATTACACCGGCAGCACCTGTTTCAGAACGCACCATGCGTTGAATACCCGCAGAAAGGGCAACAACTTCATGTTTAAAGTTTTGGTGTACGCGGTATGAAATTGCACGGTCATTATATAAAGATGCAAAAACTTCTTTAATCGCGATCAGTACATTATCGATCCCGCGAATGTTCAAGAAAGTTTCTTGCTGGCCAGCAAAAGAAGCGTCTGGTAAATCTTCTGCAGTCGCAGATGAGCGAACGGCAACCGCGATGTCAGGGTTGCCGTTAGATAGTTCAGCGAAAGCGTCGCGAACTTCTTTTTCAAGTCCTGCTGTAAGCGGAGTATCGACAATCCATTGGCGAATTTTAGCGCCAGATACTGCAAGAGCATTTACGTCATCAACATTTAAAGTTGATAGCTCTGCCTGAATTTTAGCGTTTAGGCCACTTTGCTCGAGAAATTCACGATAAGCAGCCGCAGTCGTTGCGAAACCACCTGGTACTGACACACCAGCATTAGATAAGTGGCTGATCATTTCACCCAGAGATGAGTTTTTCCCACCTACAAGTTCAACGTCGTGTTTCCCTAATTTTTCTAGACCAATTACGCGCGCTTCCAAAGTTGTTACTCCACTTTTGCAGTATTAATCATATCTTGGCATGAAATTATAACAAATCGCGAAGCTTTTTGATTGAACTCGGCGACAGTCATGTAAGATCGGTTTACTATAAAGATTTTACAGTACTTAGACAAATATTTAAGGAGAATTTTAATGTCAGAAGGTAAACAAATTAAGCGCAGTGTATTTTTTATCTCCGATGGTACGGCAATTACCGCTGAAACCCTTGGACACTCACTGTTAGCGCAGTTTCCTCATGTAGATTTTGACATTCATATTATTCCTTATATTAGTTCTGAAGAGGCTGCAATGACTGTAGTTGCAGAGATTAACCAGCGCGCGGAGCGTGATGGGCAGCAACCACTGGTGTTTGATACCCTTGTAGACCCCTATGTACGCGACATTATTAACACTGCAAATGCGGTAAATCTTGATGTATTTGAAGGTCTTATTGGTAAATTGTCTGAGGTTTTAGGTACTCCTCCTACAACTTTAGTCGGACAGACCCATGCAGTGACCGATTCCGAGTCATATAAAGCCCGTATTGATGCAGTTCATTTCGCTTTGGACAACGATGATGGGGCACGTACACGCCATTATGACAAAGCTGATTTGATTCTGATTGGTGTGTCACGTTCAGGCAAAACCCCAACCTCAATTTATTTGTCATTACAATTTGGTATTCGTGTGGCGAACTATCCGTTAACTGAAGAAGACTTGGACGACAACCGTTTGCCTGCAGTATTGCGTCCACATAAAAATAAACTGTTTGGTTTAATGATTGATGCGGAGCGTCTTGTGGCGATTCGTACTGAACGCAAGGCAAACAGCCGTTATGCAAGTTTCAGTCAATGCCAGATGGAACTTCGTGCGGTTGAAGGGATTTATATTTCTGAAGGCATTAAATATTTGAATGTTTCGGAAATGTCGATTGAAGAAATTTCAACCCGTGTTTTACAAATGACAGGACTTAAACGTCGTATTGGTTAAAGTAAAAGTAGAGTTAAATCAAAAGGTTTAACTCTACTTCTTATCATCGAAAAATAAGAGGACTGTTATATGTATAAAATATTAAAGCTCAAAACAATTGCTCTTTTTTTCGCGATGTTGAGCCTAGTGAATAGTCAGGCTTTTGCAGAATCTGTGGCTCAATTTGAAAGTAATATCATTAATAAATATTATAAAACCAGTCTGACTGATCGCTATGAAAATGACGGCGTCAATCAGGAAGTTGAATCAAAAGTAGCAGGCTTTATTGCAAAAAATCCGCAAAGTTTTAGCTATACATTTAAAAATCTGGCAAGCAAAAATATGATTTTTGTGAATTATAGTCCTGATCGAAAGCTTAAATTTTATACGTTTAATATTTCTGCTGGAGGCTCAATGCGGGAATTTGCGTCTTATGTTCAGTTTAAACAGGGCAACAAAGTCATTACCCAAGCATTAAATGATGGGGGATTGATTAAGGCAATCCGTCAAACTCAATTGAATAATATACCGACTTATCTTGTTTCCAGAACGTATATTGGCAGTGGTTGTGTTGGGGCATATGGCATTCAGGCGACTCAAATTAAAAATGCCCAATATAAAACTGTGAAGGTTTTTAAGACTAAAACAAAAGCATTGGACCAGATTGATGTCAGCTATGACTGCAATTTTTATCCAAAAAATATCCAGCCTTTTGATATGGACCGACACTATATTCGCGTATCTGAGAATCTTAAAAATATTGATATTTTATTGATTAAGCCATCAGGTGAGTTGACACAAAATTATTTGCGTTATCAAAAGAATAACAATAATTATCAATATATCGGTACAGCAAAATAAATTGGTCGATAAAAAAGAGGCATATTCGCCTCTTTTTTATGCTTGGAATTTAATAGGTCGTGATAATGACATCCACCAAGTGTTCAAGACCTTCCATACTTTGTACGGCTTGCTCTGTAATTTTAACCACCGGCCAGGTAATTAACTTGCAGTTTTCACGCTGTAATGCTGCATAGTAAGTATCTGATTTAAAGAAGACTTTATTTTCACTTGCCGAGTTGGGCATTAATTGCCGTTTTAACCAGTTGTCTTTTAGTTGTGATTCAAGATAGCGAATAGCCAACAATGATTTGACGCGATTGTTAAATAAGCGGCGATTTTTAATAATTAAAGGATGCGAAAGCAGTTTATGAATGCCTTTTTCTGTATGGGGCAAAATAAAATGCGGAGTAATTTGAAATATTTTAACTGATTTAGCCTGACTGCAAATTTGATCTAAATGCGTCACTGTTCTTTGATTTGCACCCACAATGGCAACATTTAAACTGGAAAAATCAAACTGTTTAATATCTTCTGATGAAACAATTTCCCCCTTAAATTTTTGAAAAAAATCGGGTGTATTCTGAAAGAAACCATCCAATGGATCTTTTTTCTTGTTAACCATTTACATATCCTTTCTTATTTTTACTTTGTCGCGATGAGTTCTACAGTTCATTGATATACCCAGATTGGAACTTTTGGTAAAGATTTTTCTGGAATCCGGTCAGTCATCGAAACGCCGGGATTAATTAGAATGTGGATTATTTTTTGCTTATGATTTAGGCTGTTATGTGCTCAGGATAAAATAATTTAATAGCAATCGTTGCGGTGACTCTGGTTTGATTTTCCTTATAATCCTGGAAAATTCACTGCGACCTAGTGATTCTCTTGTGCTTGATCTTCATATTTTTTTATTTGTGCTTTCATGAAAAATAAAGACTTGCCATGAAGGGACAAGTCTTGGTTTTTTTAGGATGCTTATAAAAGCTTAGTTTTTTTCCTCATCTTGTTCTATAGCTTGAAATGGTGTGTTGGCGTAATGAGGGATACTTGGTGGCTGGGTATGTGTTCTGAGATAGTCTAAATCGCGAATATTTTTCTGTACCGCAACTGCGCCAAATAAACTCAGTAAAAATGCCATGATATAAAATCCTTTTTCACTTAATTCAAGTGAAGCATTCCATAAGCCAATGGCAAGTAAAGCAATACAGATAATGATAGATGCCCAGCAAAGCCCAAAATAAATTGCAGTCACTTGAATGCCTTCGAGTTTGTCCCGGACAATTTTTTGCAAAGAAACTGCTGCAAATAAGCCATATAAAATCAGGATTAAATAATAGCCTTTTTCATTCAGTAACATGGACGCGTTAAATAAGCCGATGATATATGCTGCTGCACCTGTGATCAGTGCCACCCAACTTACAGCAATAAATGCAGAGCTAGGTTTATTGATATATTGATTCATTCTATTTTCCATTTTTTTGTATTTGATTGTTTTTTATACATCTATTATGTCTAAACTAAACAAGATCACATATGTTGTCCAATCGAATCAGCATAAAATCGATGAGATGATCCGCTGAATGGGCATTTGAGATAAAAAAATAGCACCTATACAGGTGCTATTGGGAATTTTAAAAGGATCAGGAGTTCTTGATATCCATTAATAATTCAAAGTTCTGAATACGTTTATCTGTATCGTAAATATCACAGGTGAAAATGAACTCATCAACATTGTATTTTTCCAGCAATTTTTCTAAACCGGCTTTAACGGTTTCTGCTGAACCAACTTGTCCCATCGCATAGAAGTTATCGACTGACATTTTTTCTGCAGGTGACCAAATGCCTTCCATGGTTTCAACAGGAGCTTTGAGTTTCAAGCTTTGTCCACGCATTAAGCCCAGTACGCGTTGATAGGCACTGGTCGCCAGATATTCAGCTTCTTCATCTGTCTGAGCGATTACAGTTGGTACACCCATAGAAACATAAGGGCGATCCAGATATTCAGAAGGTTCAAAGTTTTCTCTATACAGCTTGATCGCTTGATCCAGCATGCGCGGCGCAAAATGTGAAGCAAAGGAGTAGGGAAGTCCCAATTTAGCTGCCAGTTGCGCGCTAAATAAACTTGAACCTAAAAGCCAAACCGGAACATGCGTGTTTTGACCTGGAGTCGCGACAATACGTTGATGCGGTGCAGGTTCTTTGAAGTATTGCAGAATTTCCAGTACGTCTTGTGGGAACTGGTCTTCAGTTTCCTGGCGACCACGACGTAAAGCACGCATTGTGACCTGATCTGTTCCAGGTGCTCGGCCAAGACCCAATTCCACACGATTCGGATAAAGAGTGGCCAAAGTACCAAATTGTTCTGCAACGACCAGTGGTGCATGATTGGGCAGCATGATGCCACCGGAACCGACTTTTAAGGTATGCGTGTTGGCAAGAATATAACCCAGTAACACTGCAGTTGCTGAACTGGCAATGCCGTCCATATTGTGATGTTCTGCCAGCCATAGACGTTTGTAGCCTAATCGCTCGGCCTTTTGTGCCACTTCCAAAGCATGATGCAGTGAAAATTGAATGCTTTTATCATCACGGACGGGTGCAAGTTCAAGTATTGCAAATTGGATGTCTTTTAATGAACGCATTGGTTTTCTCAAATGTGGAATCTAAGAAAAGCATACGATGACTGATTGAATTTGTATATCGTTTTTTTTCGATATATTGAAATGATGAGTATGAATTAAGTAATTGCAGTACCTATATAAAATACATATATAAAAAAAGCACCCGAAGGTGCTTTAAATTAAATCTTTAGAATTAACGACGTTTGTTCCAGCCCACATGACGGCCATTGTCATGGCGGTCACTGTAACGATACTTACTGCTACGACGGTCATAGCGGTCATTATAGCGACGCTCATCACGATCAGAGTAGTCACGATCGTATCGGTCATCATCACGGCGGTCTTCACTTACTTTTTTGCCCAGCAATGCACCACCTGCAGAACCTAAGCCGGCACCAATATAACCACCATTAGTACCCCCCATGTTTTTACCTACGGTATAACCACCAGCACCACCTAAAGCACCGCCAATCACAGCGCCAGTACGATCACGTTTGTTTGCAGCAACACCAGCACCTGCACCGCCACCAATAGCGGAACCAATCATTGCACCTGTGGTGCCGCCCATTTGTTTACCGACTGCGGCGCCCACGACGCCCCCTAAGGCAGAGGTCAAGGCTGTATTTGTTGCATTACCTGCATTGGCTGTAGTCATTGTTAAAGCAGATGTCGCTACTACAGCAGCTAGAATGATTGAATTAAATTTCATGGTAAACTCCTTTTTGAAGCTTTTGTTATCTCTTGTGTCAAATGTAATAAAAGATGTAGCAATGAAAATGAATGAGTTGTTCATTATTTGTATTTTTTTTCTGCCAGATTTATTCATAATCAATCATCATGGTTAAAAAGAAAAAAGCACCCGAAGGTGCTTTAAAAATTAGAATCTGAATCTTAACGGCGGTTGTAGCGACGGTTGTTATAGCTATTATAACGGCGGTCTGTACGGTCATCATAACGGCGATCTTCGCTGACTTTTTTACCCAGTACTGAACCACCAGCAGCGCCTAAAGCCGAACCGATATAGCCGCCATTTGTACCGCCAATACTTTTACCCACAGTGTAACCACCAACACCACCTAAACCACCACCGATTGCAGCGCCAGTACGGTCACGCTTATTTGCTGAAACAGCAGCACCACCAGCACCACCAAGTGCAGAACCAATCATTGCGCCAGTGTTACCACCCATTTGTTTACCCACTGCTGTACCTACAACACTACCAAGCGCAGAAGTTAAAGCGACATTGGTGGTATTGCCTGCATGAGTTGCTGTGGTTGCAATGGCAGAAGTTGTAATGACTGTAGCAAATAAAATTGAATTAAATTTCATGGTGAACTCCAGTTGGAATCTATTTGTTATCTCTTGAGTTAAATGTAATAAAAAATATGGAAATGAAGATGGATGAGTTGTTAAAGCTTTGTAGTTTTTATCTGCCGAATTTATCCATAATTAACAAGTCTTAAAGAGGGTGCAAAAAAAAGCACCCGAAGGTGCTTTTAATGTTCAGCCGAACGGTGGTGAATTAACGATGGCTACGACGGTATTTTTTAGAATGTTTTTTGTAAGAACGTTGGTCGGCACGACGGTCTTCTGATACTTTTTTACCCAGAACTGAACCACCGGCAGCACCTAAAGCTGAACCAACATAACCGCCAGTTGTTCCGCCCATGCTTTTACCTACAGTATAACCACCTACGCCGCCTAGACCACCACCGATGGCAGCACCGGTACGATTACGTCGATCAGCAGAAACAGCGGCACCGCCAGCGCCACCAATTGCAGAACCGATCATTGCGCCAGTATTACCACCCATTTGCTTACCAAGGGCAGTACCCGCCACACTACCTAAAGCAGAAGTTGCAGCAATACGAGTTGAATTGTCGGCATGAGCATTGACTGCCATCATTGATGATGCAGCTAATGTTGCACTTAATAATAATGTATTCAGTTTCATAGTGAACTCCATGTCCCAAAAAGCGGACGTTCTAATTAAGTTATTTCGATGGAGCAAATGTAACAAAAATAATTTAGATAAATATGGAGAGGAGTAAACAGAGTTGTGGCGTTTAGTGTCTACTTTGTAAAGTTATATTAACAATGTGGAGAAATCACCCTGAAATATGTATTTATGACTGAAATGAGAATAAAACCAAAAGTCATTTCAATCCTATTTTTAGAAAATCCTTGTGGATAAGCTGGCTTGTCTCAACAATATCTATGTCATTTAAACCTTAGAATCGTTACACTAGGCTCAATTTTTTTGAGCTGATCTATGTCATATAAGGCATGGAGATAGCCGTTGTATTGAGATATTTTGCAAAATGAAAGAATCGTTACGTTTACGATTAGATCAACTTTCTGACCGTCATGAAGAATTAAACGCATTACTTGCGGATATAGAAGTCATTTCTGACAACAAACGCTTTCGTCAACTTTCGCGTGAACATAGTGACTTAAGCGAAATCACTGAAGTTTGGAAAAAGTACACCCAAGCTGAAAAAGATATTGAGACTGCTGAAGCCATGTTGTCCGATCCTGACTTTAAGGAAATGGCGCAGGAAGAAATTCAAGAAAATAAGGCGCTGATTGCATCTCTTGAAGCAGACTTAAATATTCTGATGATTCCGAAAGATCCGAATGATGCTAACTCTGCCTATCTGGAGATTCGTGCCGGAACCGGAGGGGATGAAGCTGCGATTTTCTCGGGTGATTTATATCGCATGTACAGTAAGTTCGCTGAAACTCAAGGCTGGAAACTCGAAATCCTGTCCGAGAATGAAGGCGAGCATGGCGGCTATAAAGAAGTCATTTGCCTGATTAATGGTGAAGGGGTGTATGGTCGCCTGAAATTTGAAAGTGGTGCGCACCGTGTGCAACGTGTACCCGCAACCGAATCTCAAGGCCGCGTACATACCTCTGCATGTACGGTAGCGATTCTTCCAGAAGTGGATGTCGATACTTCAGTTGAAATCAATTCATCTGAACTGCGTATTGATACTTACCGTGCATCGGGTGCGGGTGGTCAGCACATTAATAAAACTGATTCTGCGGTACGTATTACCCATCTTCCAACTGGAACAGTGGTGGAATGTCAGGACGAACGTTCACAGCATAAAAACAAAGCCAAAGCCATGGCTTTACTGGTTTCACGTCTGGAAAATGCCAAACGTGCCGCTGCCGATGCTGCAACTTCGGAAATGCGCCGTGACTTGGTCGGTTCAGGTGACCGTTCGGAACGTATTCGTACCTATAACTATCCGCAAGGCCGGATGACCGATCACCGTATTAACTTAACTTTATATAAGTTAGATGCCGTGATGGAAGGTGATTTAACCGAATTGCTCGACAGCTTACATCGTGAATATCAGGCAGATCAGCTGGCAATGCTTGCACAACAGAATGGTGGTTAATTGAATATTGCACAGGCTTTGGCCTTACGTGGTGAAGCAGAAAGTTATGAGCGCCAAGAAAATGCTTGGTTACTCGAACATATTACCAAAATTGATTCTTTTGATTTGGTGATGAAAAAGGATCAGCAACTGACCGCTGAGCAAGAAGATGCCTATATCGATGGTTTAAATCGAATAGAAGATGGCGAACCTTTGGCCTATGTCACAGGTTCACAGCCATTTTGGACGCTAGATTTAAAAGTCACCAAAGATACTTTGGTGCCGCGTCCAGATACTGAAGTTCTGGTAGAGTCGGTTTTACATTTGGACTTGCCTGAAGATGCGCGTGTCGTTGATTTGGGTACGGGAACGGGTGCAATTGCTTTATCACTTGCCAGTGAACGTCCTGAATGGCAAGTCACTGCAACGGATATTTATGCGCCAACCTTAGAAGTTGCGAAATTTAATGCGGATAAGCATGATTTGAATCATGTGAAATTTTCATGTGGCAGTTGGTTTAAAGCGCTAGAAAAAAATCAGTTCTTTGATGTGATTGTATCGAACCCGCCCTATATTGATCCTCAGGATAAACACATTAAAGGTTTGGCGGCAGAGCCTAGACGTGCTTTGGTTGCGGGCAATAATGGTCTGGCTGATATTGAATTTATTATTCAAAATGGTAAAAAGTGGTTAACCGCCAATGGCTGGATTGCACTTGAGCATGGCTATGATCAAGCCGGTGTGGTGTATCAGCTGTTTAAAAAATATGGTTATAAAGATATTCAAACTATCAAGGATTACGGTGGCAATAACCGTGTAACGATCGGTTGTTCCAAATAACTGGAAGTAATTGGTTTAAAAATAAAGCGCTTTTTAGCGCTTTATTTTTTGACTACATCTCGCCAGCGTAACAGCCAGTTTCATTAAACTATCGGTTATTTTTCCTAAAATCGCCAATAATATAATTGCAATAATCACAATGTCAGGTCGAGATGTTTCCCGTCCATCACTGAGTAAATAGCCAATTCCTTGGGTTGCGGCAATCAGTTCGGCGGCAATCATAAACATTCAGGCCAAGCTTAAACTGTTGCGTAAACCGGTTAAAATACCGGGTGAAGCGGCAGGCAACGAGATATGTTGATTTTTATGTTTTAAGCTTTTGAATTCTATTGATTTTAATTTATGTTCTTCTATATTTATAAGTATCTATTAAAAACTTGCATCGGCATGAATAAAAGTAAAATAAAAGATACTTTAGAATGATGGTTATACAATGAAATTTCATTGTAATTATTATGTAATTACGAGTATATGAAGTGATAAAAAATGCCGACTTTTGCCGGCATTTTTATTGCACATTTAAATAGGGTGTGTTGACATTTGTAGTGCATAAATTGTTCTAAAGTGGCAACCATATAAAAATACAAGCAAGAGCAACAGCACTTTGATAATTACGCTTTAACTTGTCATATCGGGTAGCAATTCCTCTAAATTGCTTGAGCCTACAAAATGCATTTTCAACTAAATGCCTGATTTTATAAAGATACCAGTCCATGTGCTCATTGGTAGACTTAGTGTTCGATTTTCTTGGAATATTGGGCTTTGTTTTTGTTGATTCAATTTGATTCCTGAAATTGTCTGAATCATATCCTTTATCAGCACATAATATTTCTGATTCAGTTAAATCCAGTTTAGATAAAAGAGCTGGTGCAATTTTAATATCGTGAGAAGTTCCATCAGAAATAATAAATTCAATGGGATTGCCATCAGAATCAATAGCTAAATGAATTTTGGAGCTATTGCCACCAATACTTTTAGTTATCTCTTGATTCTTAATTCCAGCAGCATGTTGATGAGCTCTTACGTGACTACCATCAATAAAAATCCATTCTTTATCAGCATGTTTGCTAAATAATTTAAATATATTCATGAATTTACTGTTTTTAGACCATCGATTATATTTTTTAAAAATGGAGTTTGGTTTGCCAAATTGCAAAGGTAGATCTCGCCAAGGGCAGCCAGTTCTAATACGAAATAAAATAGCTTCAATGAAATTTCTTAAATTTGATTTGAGATAAATATTAAAGTGACGGAAAATGGAAAGTAACTTAGACCAGTGTTGATCCTTCAGCATTGTACGAGGCATAGCGAGAGTAGAATTAGGTTTGGCGATTTGATTTTACTATCTCGCTATTTTTTATACAGTAAATGTCAACAGACCCTAGTCATTTCTTTAAGCAAAACACGATTTAAATCATAGACAATTTAAATAAAAGACTATTTAAATGAAGGCTGCTGTAAATCTGCATCTTGTTTTTCAAATAAGGTATTGCACATCAGTGCTGAAACCAGTGCACAGACAAAAATAACCAGAATCAGCCCTAAACCACCCCAAACGGCTAAAGCTCCAGTGATTGCAGAAACAACCGCACCTGTACCGAACTGCATCGAACCAAGGAGCGCAGAAGCTGTTCCTGTATGTTCATGCTGATGCATTA
Source organism: Acinetobacter terrestris (assembly GCF_004331155.1). Taxonomy (GTDB): domain Bacteria; phylum Pseudomonadota; class Gammaproteobacteria; order Pseudomonadales; family Moraxellaceae; genus Acinetobacter; species Acinetobacter terrestris. The sequence continues at coordinate 7,671 of NZ_SJNZ01000004.1, read as the reverse complement.
ACGCAAGCTGGCTGCCTGTAGGCATAATAAAGCCAAGTAAGGTCACGGCAATAAACAGTCCAGCGCATACAATATACAAATTGTGATAGCCCATGCAAAGCAAGCTAAACAGTAAACCAATCACAATGAAGTAAGCCGTATTGACTAGACGATATGTTTTTAACGCGCCAAATTTTTGATGCAATTTAGGATTGAAAATGGCTGCGGCAACCAATCCTAAAGCATTGATGGCAAATAACACACTAAATTGTGTTGCAGTGAGTTTGTATTCAGTAATGAAAACGCTTGCAGAACCTGCTAAATATGCAAAGAAACCGGCTTGTGCAATGCACAGAGTCAGTGCATAAACGATAAATTTTCGATCAAAATAAATTTTAAAATAATGATGGAAAGTTTTAGAAAGTTTGAATGAAGCACTGTGTTGTTTAGAACGCGTTTCTGGCAATAAGCTGGCACATGCAATGAAAACAATTGCAGCATAAACCGCTAAAAAGATGAAAATAGCACGCCATGATTCTAAATGCTGCAAGCCATTACCAATCAGTGGAGCCAGTACTGGAGAGAGGCCTAGAATCGCCAAAACCATTGACATCATTTTGCCCATCATCGGACCTTGATACAGGTCTTTAATTATGGCAAAGGCAATCACCATCCCAATTGAACCACCCAGACCCTGGATCAAGCGTAAAAAGTGTAATTGCATGACTGATTCTGCAAATGCACAACCGATCGAGCCTAAAACAAAGATACTTAGACCCAGATAAATCATCGGTTTACGACCAAATTTATCTGACAATGGGCCATAAAATAGCTGACCAAACATCAAGCCCAAGAAAAAAGTCATTAAACTGAGCTGAATCGCACCTTCTGTACAATTCAACGATGCGGCCATAGCAGGAATACTGGGTAAATACATATCAATCCCGAGCGGACCAATAGTACTGAGTGCCGCAATGAGCAGCGGTGTGGTACGATTTGTAGAAGAAGTCATGAGTGCCTAAGATGCGATCTTTTTTGCAAGGCATATATTAGAAACCAATGAGTTTCCTAAGTCAAGAAAACCTGATGAGTGAGTCAAATGACGAAAATTGGTCGGCCATTGGTGATGCCAGTAGAAGATCGGTGTAAAGAAATTTATGCTGCTGCAGAAAAACTCTTTGGTGAAAAGGGTTTTGCAAATGTGACGATGGCTGAAATTGCGACTGCAACAGGAATGTCAAAAAAGACCTTATATGTGCATTTTGCCGATAAAAGAGAATTACTCAATTCACTGATCTCATCTTCATATCTGTGGTCGGAACAGACTGTTGATTTTAAAAATGAAGATAATCATATTCATGCCTTGAAACAGCATCTCAACATGATTGCTGAATATGTGTTGTCTGAACGGCATTTGAAATTATGCCGTTTAGCGATTGCCGAAAACTATGGTTTGGAGGGGATGGCTGAAACATTTTATCAAATGGGTATTGCAAATAGCCGGCAAAGTTTGATTGACTCGATTCAGCGTATTCCAGATGCACAGCATAAAGTGCAACTAGAAGCGGGTTTGCTGGCAGATATGCTCTTTGGGGCAGTGATTGGCAAGTTATTGATTGATGCCTTGATGGGCGCTCAAAATACCCTGATTGATTTAGTACCGATTCAGCAAAAAATAGAGCTGGTAGTCAATGCCATGTTTCAAGCGAATGAATAAAAAAGAAATATTGTGTTGATGTGTATTAAAAATAGATCAAATTTACCCAAAGAAAAAGCGACTCATTGGAGTCGCTTTTTTTAATTTGTTTCAGATTTATACCGGGAAATCTTGTAAACAATCTGATATTTCTAGTTGTGTGAGTGCATCAGTTTCAAGAGCTAAACAAAGCGCCACAATTTTTGCAGTATCTGCAAGATATTGATCGTCTTTTAAAGCTGTGCCTGTTTGTAAGGCTTGAATACGGTCAGCGCTGATATCCAGTGCCTGAGCTGACTCAATGGCATCTGCACGATTGAAAAAGCTGACGACAGCCTTTTGAAGTGCTGAATCAGAAGCATTTAAAATACCTTGATTGAATAACTCGTCAAATTGAGACGTGTGAGTGTTGAGAGAATGAGTAAAATTTTGCACTAAACTTTGCTCTAGTACATCAATCATCTTAAGCATGTCAGAACCTTTAATTTAAGGTGATTCCACGGGGAGGAGAACAGCAGGTTAAGCATAAAACTATGCTTTTAAATTGAGTGAAAAATAACCTATTTTGGAACTTTATGCAAACATCTTTCGATGAATGAAACATCAATTTTTTAAGCCAATGAAAATCCTAAACATTATTAAATAATATTTTTAGTCTGCTCAAATATAAGTCACTTACTGCTCTTTAAGCTGACGATAAGCACCCGGACTGACACCTGTCCATTTCTTGAAAGCACGATGAAATGCACTGGGATCATGAAAGCTCAATTCATCACTAATGTCTTGCAGGGTCTTGTCTGTTTTGGTGAGAAATTCAATCGCGGTATCACGTCGGATATCATTTTTTAATTGCTGATAGCTGACACCTTCACTTTTTAAGCGTCTTTGAATGGTGGCATCCGACATATTTAAACGCTGGGCAATTTCATTCAGTTCCAGCCATTCAGCAGGGGGAACATTCATTAAATGTTTGCGTATTTGAGAGCTAATGGCATTTGGATTTTTAAAGCGCACCAATAGATTGTGTGGCGTTTGCTGAATAAACCGATACCAAGATTGCTGATCTTGCTTGATCTGGATTTTTAAATAATTGGCATCGAACTGGATATAGTTTTCACTACTATTGTATTGAATGTTTTCACAAAACCGGACTTTATAGTCCTGATCATCCAGCGGAGCATCGCATTTGAGCTGAATCTGCTTGAGTAGAACTCTTTGCCCGCTTAACCAGCACATCAAGCCATGAATCAGCATTAAGTAGGTGGCATAGCTAAACATTCTTTTGGTCTGCTTTTGCTCGTAAATCACGATATAAGCGTAGTTTTCCTGCACAAATAACTGGCTCACAAAATCATCCAGAACCAGATTCAAAAACTGCAAAATCTGCTGAACTGCTTTCTCCAGTGTTTCTGCATGCATGACGGATTTTGATAGCAGTTTAAAACTGCCACGACGCATTGGATGGCTGTCCATACCAAAGAATTCGTCATTCATGGCATCTGCCAGGTCAGTCCAAAGCTGAGCGTATTGTGAAACGGAAACACGTGCTTTACCGGATTGCATTAACTCAACAGGAATGCCGGATTTAAGCAGGATATTCTGTGTGTTCAATCCTTGATGCTGCGCAGACAGCAGTGCTTCATGCACCAGACTGATCGAGATGGTTCCTTTGCTATAGTTTAAATCTGGTTCATTCATGTACTGATGTCCATGTTCAGTTCATTTGTGCGATAGATTGGACTGTCCGAATCCATCATTCAGGATGCATTATTTGGAAATTGTACTCTAGCTTAACTGCATTTACTCTGCATCTTAAGTCGAGTGTTCATGCAAAGAATTGACAGGAAAATAAAATGAAAGTTCAAGGAAAAGTGTTTGTTGTAACAGGTGGTGCATCAGGATTAGGTGCAGCAACAGCAACTTATTTGATCGGTCAAGGCGCAAAAGTGCTCATGGTCGATATGAATCAAGAGCTAGGCCAGGAAATGCAGCAGCGTTTAGGCGAGCAGTCAGTATTTGTAAAACTGGACGTGACAGATGAGCACGCAGTAAAAGTATTTTTTGACAATATCGAGCAAGAGTATGGCCAGTTAAATGGTTTGGTCAATTGTGCAGGTATTGCACCTTCTGCCAAAGTGCTTGGACGTGATGGCATGCATGATTTTGCCATGTTCCAGAAAGTGTTGAATATTAATGTCAACGGTACATTCAACATGATTCGTTTTGCCGCAAATTTGATAGCGAAATATCAATTACAAGCAGGTGAAGAAGAGCGCGGTGTAATTGTGAATACTGCTTCTGTTGCTGCCTTTGATGGCCAGATTGGTCAGTCCGCTTATGCAGCATCAAAAGGTGCCGTGGTTGCCATGACTTTACCTTTGGCACGTGAACTTGCACGTGAAGCTATTCGTGTGATGACCATCGCACCCGGCATTATGGAAACACCTATGCTTAAAGGCATGCCACAAAATGTACAGGATGCGTTAGGGCAAATGGTACCGTTTCCACCACGTTTAGCCAAACCGGAAGAGTTTGCACAGTTGGTGGGGCATATTTTTGAAAATGCTTATTTGAATGGTGAAGTGATTCGTTTGGATGGTGCAATTCGTATGGCACCTAGATAAAACAGCAAATATGAAAACAAAATGGAAGCACTACCTTGCTCATAACCTCAAATTTTGATCTTCATTTAATTGTGGTTGCGTAGGTATTGCCTTCCTTTTGAAGGATCAAAAGGAACAAAAATCCTTTGCTGGACTGAAGATACATCCGTATATCTCAGTCCAGCGGGCGACATCCATGTCGCCCTGCGCGATAGCAATGACTTATTAATATTCTCGTATTCAAACCGCAATTTATAAATTTAAAGAAAAGGGAAGTTCAATGATTCTAAATGATGAACAAAAAATGGTTCAGGACATGTTGCGCAACTATTCACAAAACAAGCTGAAACCAACCGCAGCAGAACGGGACAAGACTGCCAGATTTCCTGCACAAGAATTAAAAGAACTCGGTGAGCTTGGCGCTTTAGGTATGACCGTGTCAGAACAATGGGGCGGAGCAGGTCTGGATTATGTATCCCTCGTGGCAGCTTTAGAGGAAATTGCTGCAGGTGATGGTGCGATTTCTACTATAGTGAGTGTTCAAAACTCGTTGCCGTGTGGAATTACCCAACGCTACGGAACAGAAGAACAAAAACAAAAATATTTAACCAAACTAGCCACAGGTGAATGGTTAGGATGTTTCTGCTTAACCGAGCCACAAGCGGGTTCAGATGCAGGCGCACTTGAATGCAAGGCAGAACGTGATGGTGACTCTTGGGTATTGAATGGCACCAAACAATTCATTACCACCGGTAAACATGCCCAAGTGGCGATTGTCTTTGCCGTGACGGATAAAGCTGCAGGGAAAAAAGGCATTTCCTGTTTCATCGTACCAACAGAAACAGAAGGTTATATTGTTTCGCGTCTAGAAGAAAAAATGGGACAACATTGTTCAGACACTGCAACCATCATATTTGAAAATTGCCGCATTCCTGCCGAAAATTTATTAGGCAAGGAAGGTGAAGGCTACAAAATTGCATTATCCAACCTGGAATCTGGTCGAATTGGCATTGCTGCACAATCTGTAGGGATGGCTCGAGCTGCTTTGGATGCTGCGGTGGAATATGCCAACGAACGTAAAGCTTTTGGCGTAGAGATTGTTCAACATCAGGCAGTGGCATTCCGTCTGGCGGATATGGCCACCCAGATTGAAGCTGCGCGTCAGCTGATTTTCCACGCGGCAACTTTAAAAGATGCAGGATTACCGTGTTTAAAAGAAGCCTCAATGGCAAAACTGTTTGCATCCACTATGGCAGAACGCGTCTGTTCAGATGCCATTCAGATTCATGGCGGTTATGGCTATGTGTCTGATTTCCCGGTAGAGCGAATTTACCGCGATGTACGGGTCAGCCAGATTTATGAAGGTGCATCAGACATTCAGCGTTTAGTCATTGCCCGGGAAGTGACTAAAATCTAAATCACGATTGATTGGTGATTAAATTTTAGACTTTAGTCGTTGCTCAAATCCTGCACATTTTTTGATGGATTCGGAAATTGCAGGATGCTCCCATTCATGATTATCTAAAGTAAGTTATTTAAGTAAATAGTGAAGTAAAAAGCTTAAAAATGTTGAATGAGTTTTGGCATTTTTAGGGTGAGAACAATAAGCAAAATGGATTAAACAAGGCAGGAGCTTTGTTCATAAAATAACGGATGAGAGGTTGTCGCTATGAAGACATTAGAACAAGCATATCAAGAGTTTAATTACGATCATTATCTTGCGGAACAACTGGTCGGTACATCTCAGGCAGTCAATGCCTATGTCGAATGTTGCGAGCGTTATCTCGGTTTAAATAAAACAGCATTAATCTGGGAAGGCAAAAATGGCGAATCTGCACAGTGGACATTTGAACAACTGGCAGACGCTTCTGGAAAATTGGCAAATTACTTTACTTCGCGTGGCTTAAAAGCGGGTGACTGTGTAGCCGGTTTATTGCCACGTACGCCTGAATTGCTGATTACCATTTTAGCGACATGGCGTATGGGCGCAATTTATCAGCCTTTATTTACCGCATTTGAGTCGAAAGCGATTGAACATCGTGTGAATACAGCCAAAACCCAATTTATTGTGACCAATGAAGAACAGCGTCCAAAACTGAATGGTGTAGCTGTACCGCATATTTTAACCGTGCATCAAACCACTACATTGAGTCATCAAGATGATGATTTCTGGACAGAACTGAGCCAGCAGTCAGAATCTTTTGAACCGGTAATGCAAACTTTTGAAGATGATTTCCTGATGATGTTTACCTCAGGAACAACAGGTTTGGCAAAATCAGTTCCTGTGCCTTTAAAGGCGGTGTTGGCATTTAAAGGTTATATGACCCATGCCGTAGATTTGCGTGAAGAAGATTCTTTCTGGAATCTGGCCGATCCGGGTTGGGCATATGGTTTGTATTACGGTATTACCGGACCTTTAAGTTTAGGTCATAGCATCATTATGGATGAGCGTGCATTTAGTGTTGATAACGCCGTGCAAGTGATCCAGAAATATAAAGTCAGCAATTTAACCGGTTCACCGACAGCATTCCGTATGTTCTTTGGATTTAAAGAAAAATTTGATCCATCCATTAAAGCGCATTTGCGAGCAGTAAGTAGTGCGGGTGAGCCTTTAACCCCAGAAGTGATTCACTGGTTTAACCATGATTTAAATGTGAATATTTATGATCAATATGGACAAACTGAACTGGGGATGGTGATTGCCAATCATCATGCTTTGGAACATGAAAAGAAAGTTGGTTCAGCCGGTTTTGCCAACCCAGGCCATCGTTTTGCGGTATTGAATCACAACAATGAAGAAGTCGAAAAAGGCGGCATTGGAACACTTGCCATCGACTTTTCTCAGTCACCTTTAAGCTGGTTTAAAGGTTATGGCGGGAATAACCTTAAATCTTTCGTTGGCAAATACTATCTAACCGGTGATACGGTTAAGTTAAATGAATTTGGTGGGGTAGATTTCATTGGACGTGCTGACGATGTCATTACAACGTCAGGCTATCGTGTGGGTCCTTTCGATGTTGAAAGCACGTTGCTTGAATGTGAAGAAGTTTTGGAGTCGGCAGTGATTGGTAAGCCAGATCCAGAGCGCACTGAAGTAGTCAAAGCTTTTGTGGTCTTAAAACCGAAATTTTCAGCTTCAGATGAGTTAAATCGTAAGCTTCAGGAATATGTGCGTTCACGTTTGTCTAAACATGCATATCCGAAGGAGATTGAATTTGTAGAAGGTTTACCTAAAACCTCCAGCGGCAAAATTCAGCGCAATTTACTCAAGCAACAGGAAATTGCCAAAATGCAGGGAATTCAAAAAGCAGTCTAGTTGTACTTTGCCTATTTTGACTGAGAGTCTAGATCCTGTAGAAGTAAAAAAACCGCCATTAATGGCGGTTTTTTTTT
>NZ_SJNZ01000039.1 GCF_004331155.1 Acinetobacter terrestris | reverse complement strand
TTTGCCAAATTGCAAAGGTAGATCTCGCCAAGGGCAGCCAGTTCTAATACGAAATAAAATAGCTTCAATGAAATTTCTTAAATTTGATTTGAGATAAATATTAAAGTGACGGAAAATGGAAAGTAACTTAGACCAGTGTTGATCCTTCAGCATTGTACGAGGCATAGCGAGAGTAGAATTAGGTTTGGCGATTTGATTTTACTATCTCGCTATTTTTTATACAGTAAATGTCAACAGACCCTATTTTTTATTATTAATTTTTCATTTTCGGGCTTAATCATGATCTCGCTTTGTTCTTTTCAACCACACTAACCTTGAATAGATCGCATAGCGTTGTGCATTCTTGTAGCGCATTTTTGCATTAATACGGTGCACAAGCTGATCACGGTTAAGTTTTATACCTGATTTTTATTGAATTATTGCAGTTTTAATGGTTTTGGCATTTTTATTGCTTGGGATTTAGCATAATTTTTCTTTCAGGCTCTGCCTGGTGATATTTAGCCGATATGCCAAAATTGAAAATTGCACTGATTGATGACGATCAAGAACGTGCGACCTATATAAAAGCCTCCCTGATCGAGCACAATTTCGAGGTGGTTGCCTGCCTCACCATTGACCATTTAAGTATGTTTCGTTTAGAACAATTGCATGCCGACGTGATTCTGTTGGATATGGATCATCCACATCGCGACATTATTGAAAGCTGTGTCAGCCAGTTCGATTTGCCTACGGTACTGTTCACTAAAAATAGCCACAAAGACACCATTAAAAGTGCGATTGATGCCGGTGTAACTGCTTATATCGTCGACGGAATTGACCCTTCCAAACTGGAAAGCATTTTAGAAATTTCGATTGAACAGTTCAAAAAACATAAGAAATTACTGGGTGACTTGGAAGATACCAAAAATAAACTGGCCGACCGTAAAGATGTGGAAAAAGCCAAAGTACTGATGATGCAATTGCATGCTTTAACTGAAGATCAGGCGTTTCAATTACTGCGCAAAAATGCCATGAGCCATCGCATCACCATTGGGGAAATGGCACGCCGTTTACTCGATGCCCAGCAACTATTACAAAACCAATTGAAGGACTAGCTCATGACAGATTTAGAAAAAACTCAAATCCAGATCGGCTATATTCCTTTGCTTGATTGTGTTGCCATTCTGTGGGCCAAGCAGCGCAGTTTTTTTGATGAAGTTGGTTTGGATATCACCCTCGTCAAGGAAGCCTCATGGGCAAGTTTAAGAGACCGGCTGGCTTTTGGCTTTTTGGATGCTGCACATTGCCTGTCTGCCATGCTACCGGCAGCAGCGCTGGGTGAAGACCAACTCGGAATTCCCCTGCAAACGGCTTTGGTTCTCAGTCATAACCGTGCCTTTATCAGTCTGAGTCAAAAATTATGCTTTGAACTGGATATTTCTTCCCAAGATACGGTACAGCAATCAGCAGAAAAAATCGTCTCGGCCATACGACAACAAAAACCGATTGAATTGGCACATGTGTTTAAACAATCAATTCATCATTATTGTCTAAGAGAATGGCTCGCCCTAGCCGACCGTGAGCTTGCACAGAACATCAAGCTCGCGATCCTTCCTCCACCCTATATGGTTGAAGCTTTGGCCAATCAGGTGATTGACGGTTTTTGTGTCGGTGAACCGTGGAATACCCAAGCTGAACTATTGGGAATCAGTCAGATTGTGGCATCCAGTCAGGATATTATTCCTCAAGTGGCGGATAAGGTTTTAGCGGTCACTGCTGACTGGGCAGAACAGCATCCCCACACCCATCTTGCCTTAACCCAAGCCATTCAAAAAGCTCAACAGGAACTGAAAGATCTAGAGGATTATGCTGAAGTTTGGCAGATGCTGATTGACTTCAATATTATTCAATTTCAATGTTCTGACAGCATTCACGTACAAAAATTCCATTCCATTCAAAATATTATTCGTCATTTTGTCGATGAATCATCTCAGCCAGACATTGAAGACTTTAAATGGCTGATTCAGCAAATGCTGAAATGGGATAATCAAATCAACTTAAATGATGCCCTCATTGAGAAAATCAGCCAAAACTGTATCTTGTCTTTTTCATGATCCTCTGATGTTACGCCCCCATACAAAATATGGGCAAGAATTTCATCCCAGTATGCTGCGCTGAAATTAAACTTCCGCACCTGTTTGGTATGCGACAAAGAATTTTTAGTGCTGTGGATTCAAAATATTAGCTTGAGAAGCATCATCATCTGTAGAAAGGAAGGTATCACTTACGCAAGGCAATCAGAATCTTCTTCAATTTATGCGGCTGTGCTAGGGTTCATTCAAAAAAGGTTCACTCAAAAAAAGAGCAGAGCTTTATTTACAGACGGGAATTATTTCTGCACTCAAGAGTCTATAAAGATTTTTAAAATCTTGGGAATTTGTTCATCGCGACATAACATGGAGGATTAAGATTCAATCCTCTTCCCGTCCTATAACTCAAATAAGCCTATGGGAGCTAAATCCTTCATTTTGATTATTTTATACCTGTGATCAGATTTTTATCCTTTATTTTTATTCCTGTGATTTCCCACAAAGTTTCTCCACATTTTTACGTTATCTTACGCAAAATTACATTTGGAACATCGAATAATGAAGCGCATACAACCGCGTTGGCAACTAAGCGCATTAAGTTGTGCCTTGCTCACTTTTATGTCCCCAACTTGGGCTGCGGATTCCATTACAAATACAACAACAGGCAGCGCCCCAGAACACACAGCATCAGTACAAACAGCACCCGTACAAACACTCGCCACTTTAAAATTCGAAGCGACCCCAGCGACTGCAAAAGATCCGGATATCAGTGCGGTTGCCAAAACCATCGTTACGCGTGAGGAAATGCTGCAATTTGGCGATCAGACGGTGAATGATGCCTTGCGCCGTGCAGCAGGTTTTCAAATGCCAACTTCAGGACGTGGTCCACGCGGTGGCGGCGGTGCTTCAGGTATGCGTTTTCGTGGTGGCGGTGCCCCGGTATTTTTAATTAATGGCGAAGCGGTTCAAGGTGGGCCACGTGGTGGCATTTCGGTGGTCGACAGCATCACCCCAGACATGATTGAGCGGATTGAAATTACCAAACAGCCAAGTGTGGCTCAGGCCTCTGTGGCATCTTCCGCAGTCATTAATATTATTCTGAAAGAACTGTTAGATAATGCCCGCATAGGCGGAACCATCCGTGCAGGATATGGCTTGGCAAAATCGGATCAAAAAGAAGAACAACGTAAAAATATCAGTGTTCAGGCTGATGGCCGTGATAATGCTTGGCTATACAGCCTGTCAGCGAATCAGATGTGGAATGACAGCACTTCTATTACGCAGACACAAAACAGCAGCGGAACACGTGAACAAAAACGAGTCACTGAACGCAAGTCACAAATGCTTTCACCGCGTGTGGAATATCAACTGGATGATCAGCAAAAACTGGTTGCGGAATTGTTCTATCGCAATAACGAAAGTGACGGCGTTCGTGGCGACCAGGTACAAAATGATAAAAATGACAGCACCCGTTTAAACACGCGTTATGAACGTAAAGATAAAGGTAATTCGGATAAGATTCGTCTTTCTGTCGAGCAGCAGAATGAAACTGAATCGACTGAGTCGACTCAATCACCACGATTCAACAGCTATACCGATGAAACGGTCAATGAATATGGTGTGGCTTATGACGGTGTACGCAAGTTCAATGAAACTCGCCAGCTTAAATTTGGTGCAGACGCTCGTGCCAATGAACTCGACAGCAATGTCAGCCAAAGTTTAGATGAACAGCTTTATGCATTATATGCTGAAGGCAGCTGGAAATTTACCGATCGCCAAACCGTGACTTTAGGTGCCCGTCAGGAATGGATCGAGCGCTCTGGTTTAGTCGATTATAGCGACAGTCACTTAAGCCCAGTCTTGGCACATCGTTTTGACTTTGATGATCACTGGTCTTTGCAAACCAATATGAGTCAGGCTTTCCGTAGCCCTAAAGCAGATCGTTTATTGCCCACAGTTTCAGTATCTACCGATAGCGATGCCGGTAGCCTGAACAATCCTGATCGTGGCGGTAATCCTGATTTACGTCCTGAAAAAATTACCGCGTTTGAATCGACTTTGGGCTATAACACCCCGTCAGGCGGTATCAATATCACCGCGTACCAACGTGAAATTGATGACTACATCGAGAAAGTCATTCGCCAGGAAGGCACCCGTTTTGTCGAGCGTCCACAAAACCAGGACAATGCCACCACGTATGGGGTTGAAATTGCGGGCCGTTATGCATTAAAGCAAACTGAAAATGGTCATTCATTGATGCTCAATGGACAGCTTTCTACTGTGCGCGCAAAAGTTGAAGATGAAAATCATCAACAACGTCTGGTCAGTGATGTTGCGCCTTATACAGCAAGCACAGGTCTGTCTTATAACTATCAGCCTTGGCGCATTTCAAGCAGTGTCAACCTGAACTACGTGCCTGAATTTACCCGTGCCCTGGACAACCAGCCCTATGACCGTACCAGCAATGAGCGCGTCAACATGGATATCAGCGTGACCAAACGCTTCAATGATGGCTGGGCAACAACACTGAATGCGCGCAATATTTTCAGTACCGATTATAAAGAGCGCTTAACCAAGCAGTCGGATGGCAGCCTTTATGAATCGCGGATCAATCAGGCGATTCCAAGTGTATTAATCAGTCTGGAAAAGAAATTCTAGGCATAAAAAACCGGTGCTCATGCACCGGTTTTTTTATCAATGTTTTCTCATCAATAGCATTGTAGCCCATCATTTATATTTTAAAAAATTTTACTGAATGCTTAAAAATTTGACTTCATTTTTTCATTTGTAACTCTTTAAGCAAACTCGCAATCCTTAAGGTGTGTTGTCTGTTGCCTCTTTTTTCCATGACTTTATTTTCAATCCGCCATAAATATTCAAAAATCTCTGATTCATCGGCATTATCACAAATCAGGCTAAAAATTTTAGGCAAATAATCTTCGTATTCATCACACATCGAAGGAATGCTGCGAATTCCTAAAGGATCCCATTCTTTAAGCAGAATTTTATGGATTGCATGTAATAATAATGTTGCATCATTTGTATGTCCGACTTTCATTAAACTTACCCCATCCTTAGGAATTTAATACAAAAATCTTATAAATTGACTATAATTTACTCTTAACAATATGATCAAGAATTTTTTTAATATTTTCTACACTGTCTTTTTATTAATTTTTAAATTCTTTCGTCCCCTGAAAAAAATGCTTATTTTTAAATTCTTCATTTGCAAAAATATTGATCATTTAATAAATAATATAATTTATTTATTTACCAAATAGCAAATTATACTTTTATCAAAACAATGTCTTGTCTCACTATTCATTCAGAAATCTCGCCTAAACCTGATTTAGATCTTTTTGGCCATGACCGTTCTTCTCGCACCCTCCTGATTAATCCCATACATTTGCGCTAAACATTGAATTCTTTAAGTCCCGATTGAATAACCTGGCATGAATAATTTAATAAAAATTCAACAACTTAAAATGGTAGGTGTTTGGTAGGTAGGATTTTCTCCCTGTTCCTTTGATACTTAATTCACGGTGAGGGTCACCGATAACAACATACCAATGGTAGAAGGAATCGCACCATGGCTTTTAAAAATATTGCAGATCAAACAAACGGTTTTTATATTCCCTGTGTTTCTCTTTTTGGTCCAGGCTGTGCCAAGGAAATTGGTACCAAAGCACAAAATTTAGGTGCTAAAAAAGCACTGATTGTGACTGATGCAGGTCTGTTCAAATTTGGTGTCGCAGATAACATTGCAGCTTATTTAAAAGAGGCGGGTGTTGACTGCCATATTTTCCCGGGTGCAGAACCCAATCCAACCGATATTAACGTGCATAACGGCGTGCAAGCCTATAATGAAAATGGCTGTGATTTCATCGTCTCTTTAGGCGGTGGTTCATCGCATGACTGTGCCAAAGGCATTGGTTTGGTCACCGCTGGCGGTGGTCATATTCGCGACTACGAAGGCATTGATAAAAGTACCGCACCGATGACACCGCTGATTGCCATCAACACCACGGCAGGTACGGCTTCTGAAATGACCCGCTTCTGTATTATCACCAATACCGACACGCATGTAAAAATGGCAATTGTCGACTGGCGCTGTACTCCACTAATTGCCATTGATGATCCTAAACTGATGGTTGCCAAACCAGCAAGTTTAACCGCAGCAACCGGTATGGATGCATTAACCCATGCAGTAGAAGCTTATGTTTCTACCGCAGCTAATCCAATTACCGATGCCTGTGCAGAAAAAGCCATTAGCATGATTAGCGAATGGCTCAGCCCTGCGGTTGCCAATGGTGAAAATCTGGAAGCACGTGATGCGATGAGCTATGCACAGTACCTTGCCGGTATGGCTTTTAACAACGCCTCTTTAGGTTATGTACATGCCATGGCACATCAACTCGGCGGTTTCTATAACTTGCCACACGGCGTATGCAATGCAGTATTACTGCCACACGTGTGTGAATTTAACCTGATTGCCTGCCCTGACCGTTATGCCAAAATTGCCCAACTCATGGGTGTCAATATTGACGGTTTGACTGTGAATGAAGCTGCAGATGAAGCCATTCAGGCGATTCGCCAGCTTTCAGCAGCGATTGGCATTCCATCTGGCTTAAATGAACTGGGTGTGAAAGAAGCAGACTTAGCCATCATGGCAGAAAATGCGCAAAAAGATGCCTGCATGCTGACCAATCCACGTAAAGCCACGCATGCACAAGTGGTTGATATATTCAAAGCGGCAATGTAAATCCTCAATGTAAGTCTTCTCCCCCAAATATTTGACTTACATTTTTGGCAATCTAAATTCCATGTTCTTAAGGAGCTGGAAAACTTAGATTGCCTTTTTTTATTTTTGACCTTAAAGCAATTTGACAAATAGCTGCTCATCATGAAGGATAAAAGAAAATTGATAATTCCAAATGAGCACAACAATGACAGAACAGACTATTGAACCGCTTTATCAACTTGATGTTTTAGGTTCAGGCTATGAACAAGCCACCCTGGATTTCCCCGATGATTATGAAGGTCAAGTTACAGCAACACTGGTGCGTAAAAAAGCCGAGCACGCAACCCGCAAAGCCGTTTTATATATTCATGGTTTTATCGATTATTTTTTTCAAACCGAAATGGCAGAACAGTTCAACCAGCATGGTTTTGACTTTTATGCACTCGACTTACGTAAATACGGACGTTCCCACCTTCCCCATCAAAAATATTATAACGTACGTGAAATGGCTGAATACGATGCCGAAATTACCCAAGCTTTAGAGATTATGGGTGCAGAAGGTCATGATGCCGTTCTGTTGTGCGGTCATTCGACTGGCGGTTTGACCACGACTTTATATACAGCACATCATCCGGATCATCCTTTAATTAAGGCACTCTGGGTCAATAGCCCGTTTTATGACTTCAACATGAATCCGATCAAGAAAAAACTCGGTCTGCCCAATTTAAGTCGTGTCGGCAAGATTTGTCCAGATCTGGAGTTTCCCAGTGAACTGAATAAATGGTATGTGACCAGTTTGCACAAAAGCTTAAAAGGAGAATGGAACTTTAATCTTGAATGGAAAAAAACCACTTATCCGCTGGTTCGCTTGAGTTTTATACGGGCAATTTTTGAAGCACAAAAGGAAATTCATCAAGGTGTGACCTTAAACGTCCCTGCCTTAGTGATGCATTCAGATCAAACCAAAAACCCAAAAAAATGGCATAAACATGCTCAAAGCAGTGATGTGATTTTAGATGTCAAACATATTGATAAATATGCCCGGAAAATGAAAGGTGATGTCACTATCAGTAAAATAAAAGGTGGACTGCATGATCTGGTTCTGTCTGAAAAATCGGTGCGCGATCAGGTCTATCAGCAACTGTTCCAATGGTTAGAATCAAAAGGTCTGTAAAATAAATTTTCTGTTCTAGAGCTTAGACATCTTTATATTTAAGCAAGGTTTGATGCACGGGATGGGTTTTGGGCATGAGTTCAATTAAACGCTCCACGGCATCAATCGCTTCAGGAAAACGCGCCACGTGCTTAAGCAAAACATCGGTCTCATTGGCTTTAAAAATGGCGTCACTTAAACGTGATTCCAGACAATCACGCCAGGCACATAAAAATGGACTTTCAGTTTTTGCCAGAAAAACACCCGTACACAATTTTAAGGCCGAATCGATATAGCCGGCATCTAAGGATTGCTCGGTCAGTAGAAAATCAGCCTCGACATGCGCCAATAAACGATAGGGTCTAGACCCCAGCATGCCACCTAAAATATCGCGTAATTGTGACATTTCCGCTTTTAAAGTCCCGATACTGACTTTTCGCTCGCCATATACAGCCTGATGTAAACTGTCCAGACTTAAGCCTTGAGGACACAGTGCCAGAATGGTCAAAATTTCGATTTGACGTGGCGTAAGCACCAGAACTTTGCCATTGAACATGACTTGCGGCACGGAAAAAGCCCGAATAAACAATCGCTGTTTTTGATATTCAAGTAATGCAGATTGAATAATCGAAGCACAACGCTCAGCCGCCAGCAAACCCAGACTATTGTGTTTTTGCCATGTGGTCGACAGGTCAATCACCCCGAGAACCTGTTTCGAATAAGGATCAATAATCGGGGCGGCATAACAGACCCAATCATGAATAGAGGACATGTAATGTTCATTGGAAAACACACAACTCGATTGTTGCGTCTTCAATGACAAAGCCAGAGCATTAGTGCCGACCAGTTCCTCGCGCCATTGCCCGCCTTCGATAAAATGCACACTCTCTGCTGCACTTTGCATTTGCGGACTTGATGCTGTCCAGATGATGGTACTGCCAATATCGCCGACCGCCAGCACCATCGAAGATTGCTCGGCAATATGCTTTAAATCTTGTGCACAATGCTGCAAGGCATGTTCCAAAGCCGTGGGGTAAGTTTCTTTTTGTAAGTGAACCAAGGGCGCAGCTGCACGATCTTTAGGAATTTCGGCCGATGTTGAACGTTGCCAAGAACTGACAATGCTTTGTCCCAACTGTTCTGCATGCAAGGGAGAAAGACTGCTACTTTGCCTAAACTTCTCAATTTCCTGTCTTTTTTTCGTCAAATTTTGCTTTGTCATCATTCCTTATTCTCACAACAATTCATGATTTACATCCGCTGTAATCGCTATTCTTTTAAAGCCGATTGAAAAGATTGTAAACCTTCTTGTCTCCAACCTTTCTCCAACCTTATTCCCTGTATGCTAATCAAATATTGTACAAAAGTACCTTATACCAAAGCTGTAGATACGGTTAAAACACTAAAATAAGCAAAGGAAAATTCATATGCGTTACGTCGATCCTAATCAACCTGGTTCAAAAGTTCAGTTTAAAGCCCAATATGAAAACTTCATTGGTGGACAATGGGTAGCACCCACAAAAGGTGAATACTTTGACAATATTTCTCCTGTCGATGGTAAGGCATTCACCAAGATTCCACGCTCGAGTGTTGAAGATATTGAGCTGGCACTCGATGCAGCACATAAAGCCAAAGAACAATGGAACAAATCCTCTCCTACCACCCGTTCCAATATGCTGTTAAAAATTGCAGACCGTTTAGAAGCCAATTTAGAGCTTTTGGCTGTCGCTGAGACTTGGGATAACGGTAAACCGATCCGTGAAACCTTGGCTGCCGATATTCCTTTGGCGATTGACCATTTCCGCTACTTTGCTGGCTGTATCCGTGCGCAGGAAGGCGGCATTTCAGAAATTGATGAAGATACCATTGCCTATCATTTCCACGAGCCTTTAGGCGTGGTCGGGCAAATTATTCCCTGGAACTTCCCTATTTTAATGGCAACCTGGAAACTGGCACCGGCATTGGCTGCAGGTAACTGTATTGTGCTGAAACCGGCAGAACAAACTCCTGCCAGTATTCTGGTTCTGGTTGAACTGATCCAAGACCTGCTGCCTGAAGGTGTATTAAACATTGTCAATGGTTATGGTGTAGAAGTAGGTCGTCCACTTGCGACCAATCCACGGATCGCCAAAATTGCATTTACCGGTTCAACGGCGGTTGGTCAGCAAATTATGCAATATGCGACCGAGAACATTATTCCGGTCACCCTTGAACTGGGTGGCAAATCACCAAACCTATTCTTTGAAGATGTCATGGCTGAAGATGATGACTTTTTAGATAAAGCATTAGAAGGTTTTGTGATGTTTGCCCTTAATCAGGGGGAAATCTGTACCTGTCCTTCTCGTGCATTGGTTCAAGAAAGCATTGCTGATCAATTTCTGGAAAAAGCCGTTGAGCGTGTGAAACGAATTAAGACCGGTCATCCACTCGACACAGACACCATGATTGGTGCACAAGCCTCTCAAGAACAGCAGGATAAAATCTTGGGCTGTATCGCAACAGGTCGTGCCGAGGGTGCTGAAATATTGACAGGTGGTGGTGAACGCCATGAAGTGGGACAAGGTTTCTACATTGAACCGACCATTTTCAAAGGCACCAATGACATGAGAACTTTCCAGGAAGAAATTTTTGGACCTGTACTTGCGGTTGCTACCTTTAAAGACTTTGATGATGCAATCAAAATTGCCAACGATACCATTTATGGTTTAGGTGCAGGCGTCTGGTCTCGTTCAGCACACACCTCTTACCGTGCCGGTCGTGCCATTCAGGCCGGTCGAGTATGGACCAACTGTTATCACATCTACCCTGCTCATGCGGCATTCGGTGGTTATAAAAAATCGGGCATTGGACGTGAAAACCACAAGATGATGCTTGATCATTACCAGCAAACCAAAAACCTGCTGGTAAGCTATGCAACCAAACCAATGGGCTTCTTCTAAAAACCTATCTGTATAAATCATAAATAAGCGAACTTCGGTTCGCTTTTTTTATTATTGCAGATCATTAACCAAATCATTTCACTCGAAACCTTCATTTTTCTTCAAATTCGGGCTAAATTTCTCTTATTCCCAATATCTTGAAAAACAGTATGACTACAATCTCTCCAGATTTTCCAGACACGATTTACGCCATTCAACATCTTGCCTTTGAAGACTTGGGTGTAATGGAAGATGTCTTTTATCAACTCGGCTTTCGGGTCCGTTATTTTGAAGCCGGTGTAGATGACCTAAGCAAAGCATTTCAGCATAAAGGTTTGACCATTATTTTAGGCGGACCGATTGGTGTTTATGAAACGGCTGACTATCCTTTCTTACAACAAGAAATTGACTTACTAAAAGTTCGTTTAGAAGAAAACTTACCTACCCTTGGCATTTGTTTAGGCGCTCAACTGATTGCGCATGCTTTGGGTGCGAAAGTCTATGCAGGTCATCAAAAAGAAATCGGCTGGAGCAAACTCAGTCTTTCAAATGCTGAAAATAACCCGCTTACCCCTTTAACTGATACCTCGGTATTACACTGGCATGGCGATACTTTTGATTTGCCTGAACAGGCTGAATTATTGGCAAGCTCTAATGTTTATACCAACCAGGCTTTTTCAGTTGGCAAAAATATTCTGGCTCTGCAATTCCATCTTGAAGTTGCAGCAGAGAGCTTGGAGAAATGGCTCATTGGCCATACCTGTGAACTTCGTAAAGCTGAGATTAATATTCCTTCTTTACGTGCTGACAATGAAAAATATGCTACGTCCTTAGAAACCGTTGCTACAGAAATTTTACGAAACTATATGAAGCAAGTGATGAATAAATAAACTTTAATTTATGATCTAATTCATTTATAAGGGTGTCATTCATTTATATAAGTTTCTGATGATGACACCTTTAATCAGTATTGCGCTAATTCACTTCTTTGCATTGATCAGTCCGGGTCCAGATTTTTTCTTCGTCACTCAAAGTGCAATTCGCCAGTCCAGATCGCATGCCCTGTTTGCGGCTTTAGGTATTTCATTAAGTATTTTAGTCTGGTCCATTTGTGCAATCAGTGGTCTGCATTACCTTTTTCAAAAGATGGCATGGCTGCAACAGGTATTAACGATTTTATGTGGAATATACCTTTTTTATCTCGGTATCCAGCTGTTTAAATCGGCTTTTAGCAAACCGCAAGATTCAGTGTCACCTGCACACGCGTCACCGTCTAAATCAAGATTGACTCTGCTCTCGCAAGGCTTCTTGACCAATATGGCCAACCCGAAAGCACTGGTCTATTTCAGTAGTGTTTTTGCCCTAGCCATCAATACCGATGCTCCATTAAGCACACAAAGCTCGTTACTTTTTCTCATCTGGATTGAAAGTTTAGTCTGGTTTGCTTTAGTGGCTTATTTATTTTCATGGCAAAAAATGAATGCCTATTATCAACGCTTCAGCAACTGGATAGATGGACTAACTGGTGGCATTTTTATCAGTTTTGGTTGTTATCTCATTCTGAATCGCAATTAAAATTAAATAAAAAAGCACCATAAATGGTGCTTTTTTATTTTAGAGCGTTTTAGGCTTATTTTTTCGCAGGAATCGACGCTTCAGTGGTAATGTTTACGGTAATTTTATCGCCTACATTTGGAACATATGCACCAACATTAAATGCTGAACGGTTAAATGACGTGGTCGCATTGAAACCAACAGTTTGCAGTTTGGTCATTGGATGAACGGCTTGTTTATTTAATACCGCATCTAAAACAACCGGTTTAGTTACACCTTTCACAGTTAAATCACCTGTGATTTTGTATTTATTTTTGCCTAAGGCCTGAACCTTGGTACTTTTAAAGGTGATGTTCGGATATTTTGCAGCATCGAAGAATTCTGCACCTTTAATATGATCATCCAATGCCTTTACATTGGTATTGATGCTTGCAACTGGAATGTTAACATTTACCGATGAGTTTGCTGGCTTTTCATTATCGACGTTAATCGTACCTTGAATGTCAGAAAAGTTCGCAGATGGTGTAGAGAAACCAAAGTGGCTCCATGAGAAAACGGTTGCTGAATGTCCTGGATCAATTTGGTAAGCCACAGGTTTTGCCAACGATAAAGTTGCAACTGAGGCAACTGCCAAACCTAAAGTTATTGCTTTAAAATTCATGTGTTGTTATCTCGCTTTGGAATGGTTGTTAGTCTATAGGTTTCTTATCTTAATTCACTGGTATAGATAAAACGATATGTTTCAAGAATAGAACAATCATTCGGCTTTGCGGATAAACCTAATATACATATAAATAAATTAGTTTTAATTTATTGATAAAATTAAATAAATGTTTTTAATTCAATTTTATGATTCTATTCCCATGCCTGATTTACATGATCCTTTTAATAATTTTCGAATCATTTAATACAAAAAATACACAGTTTAGAGGGCTTTATATTGAAAGTGGTTCATGGCCGCCCTGCTGACAATTGACTGACTTAATCTATTTTTAAAGTTAAACGGGTAAACAATTTAAAAAATATGAGAGATGATGAATATAGGGCTAAAATAATTAAAGCCCCATATAGGGGCTTTTAAAGATGAATCATCTTCTACAACTTTTCAACCAGAACACGATCGACTTGTTTTAAGCCTGTGTGCTTTTCACGATTTTGGCGACGCACTTTAATCACTTTTTCTTCGTCCAGCTCTTTCAGCATCAATACTACGGCCATCATGCTTTCCAGGGGGAGATCCTGACCGATCCACTTTTGCTCGCCGGGTTCCATTAAAGTGATTTCATCACTAATTTGGTTATAAAGGCTCATATTTTCCTCACTTATGCTGAATAAATGCCATCTCAAAATGAATACTCAATGAATGGCATCACTATATACTTATTCGTAAAAACTGCTAGAAGAATATCGTTAAAAATTCATTAAAATAAAAACGCCCCATATGGGGCGTTTTCACTGATTTAATCTTTTAAAATTAAGCAGTAATTTCTTTCACTGCAGCAACGACAGCATCAGTTGTAATGCCGAAGTGTTGGTATAAGTCTTTCGCAGGAGCAGATTCACCATAAGTGGTCATACCGATCACACGACCGTCAAGACCTACAAATTTCCACCAGTAATCCACATGTGCAGCTTCAACAGCTACACGTGCACGGATGTGAGATGGAAGAACCGCTTCACGGTAAGCCGCATCTTGCTTAACGAATTCTTCAGCACATGGCATAGAAACAACACGCACACCTTCAAGTTGTGCATACGCTTCCATCGCAAGAGATACTTCAGAACCTGTTGCAATGATGATTGCTTTTAATTCGCCTTTTTCTTCAGCCAATACATAAGCACCTTTGGCAACATCAGCAATTTGAGCATCCGTACGCGCCTGGAATGGCAAGTTTTGACGAGAGAAAATTAACGCAGTTGGACCTTCAGCACGTAAAAGTGCAGATTTCCAAGAAATTGCAGCTTCAACGGTGTCACATGGACGCCAAGTGTTTAGGTTTGGTGTACCACGTAAAGAGGCAATTTGTTCTACCGGTTGATGTGTAGGACCATCTTCACCCAGGCCAATTGAATCATGGGTATACACATGAATCACACGTTGTTTCATGATTGCAGACATACGTACTGCATTACGTGCATATTCCATGAACATCAGGAAGGTTGCTACGTAAGGAATAAAACCGCCATGAAGTGCAACACCATTGGCAATGGCAGTCATACCGAACTCACGTACGCCATAGTGTACGTAGTTACCCGCTGGATTGTCCTGAATGCCTTGTGCACCTTTCCAAAGTGTTAGGTTAGAACCTGCAAGGTCCGCAGAGCCACCTAAAATTTCTGGAAGTTGTGGAGCAAAAGCCTGAATTGCTGCTTGGCTCGCTTTACGTGTTGCAACTGTTTCGCCTTTTGCATTCACTTCAGCAATATAAGCATCTGCATTTGCAACGAAGTCAGCAGGTAAATCACCTGAGATACGACGTTTAAGCTCAGCAGCTTCAGTTGGGTATTTAGCAGCATAGGCAGCAAATACTTCATTCCAGGCAGCTTCAGATTTAGACCCTTTGTCTTTTGCATCCCAAGCAGCATATACGTCTGCAGGAATAACAAATGCTTCTTCTTTCCAGCCTAAGGCTTCACGGGTTAAAGCAATTTCGTCATTACCTAACGGCGCACCGTGGCAATCTTCTTTACCCTGTTTGTTTGGTGAACCTAAACCAATCACTGTTTTACACATGATTAATGTTGGTTTAGCAGTTTCAGCTTTTGCATCTACAGTTGCCTGACGAATCGCATCAGCATCATGACCATCAACTTTAATCACTTGCCAGCCATAAGCATGGAAACGTTGTTCTGTATCGTCAGAGAACCAGCCTTCAACTTCACCATCAATTGAAATGCCGTTGTCATCATAGTAAGCAATGAGTTTGCCTAGACCTAAAGTACCAGCCAATGAACATGCTTCGTGTGAAACACCTTCCATTAGACAGCCATCACCTAAGAAACAGTAAGTGAAATGGTCAACCACTTTAATGTCGTCTTTGTTGAATTGAGCCGCTAAGGTTTTTTCTGCCAAAGCAAAACCAACTGCATTGGCAATACCCTGACCAAGTGGACCAGTCGTAGTTTCAATTCCTGGTGCATAACCCAATTCAGGGTGACCTGGCGTTTTAGAATGCAATTGACGGAATTGTTGAAGATCCGCAATTGAAAGCTCATAACCAGTTAAATGTAATAATGCATATTGAAGCATTGAGCCATGGCCGTTCGACAATACAAAACGGTCACGGTTGGCCCATTGTGGATTTGTTGGGTTATGATTTAAAAATTCGCGCCATACTACATCAGCGATATCTGCCATCCCCATTGGAGCACCTGGATGTCCTGAATTTGCTTTTTGCACAGCATCCATTGCCAATACACGAATTGCGTTTGCAATACGACGTTCATTAAGCGGGGTTGTCATAGGTCAGAGTCCAACTAAATCGTTTAAAGAAGATGATGAATAGGAAAATTCAAAGCTGGCTATATTGTCTTAAAAAAACAGCAAGGGGTAAAGCCTAATAGTCAACATTTCACTATTTATTCGTGACTAGACATATTTAAATGCAGGCAGCGTTCAATTTCACATCGCTTTTAAGTATTTAACGGCTAAGTAAAAGCAGTGATCTATTTAATTTAAAACTCATAAATAATATTTTAACGATAACCCGAATCCTGTTTAAGCCAACGATTCCATAATTTGAATTGTTGGCTTATTCTGATGACATAATTGATATGCACATAACGATGCATAAATACCACTAAGAAATCCATGCATACTACGTGCTCTACTCGTCACTAAATTGTATTGTCCTTTCAGTAAACTGAATAACGTTTCTATCTTATTACGCTGTTTTAAG
>NZ_SJNZ01000038.1 GCF_004331155.1 Acinetobacter terrestris | reverse complement strand
GCGGCCATGCGTCAAGCGCTGACCCGCCGCTATAAAAAAGCCATGTTGCCCGATTTACTGCTGATTGATGGCGGTAAAGGTCAATTGCATATGGCGATGCAAGTCATGCAAGATCTGGGGCTGGATGCGTTTATGGTCGGGGTATCCAAAGGTGAGGGGCGTAAACCCGGTTTGGAAACTTTGCATTTTACCGATGGCACAAAAATCCAGTTGCCTGAAGACCATAAAGCGCTGCATCTGATTCAGCAGGTTCGTGATGAAGCGCATCGTTTTGCCATTACCAAACATCGAGCCAAACGCGATAAACGCCGTGGTGGATCAGTACTGGAAGTCATTCCGGGGCTTGGTCCGAAACGCCGTCGTGATTTGCTGACGCACTTTGGCGGGATTCAGGGCGTACTGAAAGCTTCAGAAAATGACTTGAAACTGGTTCCCGGTTTGGGAGACGTCATGGCGAGAACCATTTATAAAGTTTTGCATGAATAAAGGGTAAGATAGTGACAAAAAAGTTCAAGAAATCATGAATAAGTGGTCATTTACAACAATTAGAAATGAGTGAAAGATAGAGCAAATTAAAAATTCCAGAGGACTAAGGATGTCACTGCACCAATTATTCACAGAAATTGAACAAGATGAATGGGTGAATATTCCCCAAGGTTGGCTACAAGGGCGCACCATTTATGGGGGCTTGGTCGCAGGGATGATGATGCAAAAGGCATTGGTAACGATTGCTGATCCCTCGAAACGCCTGTTAAGCACCAGTGTGACTTTTGTCGGTCCGGTACAGCAAAGCCAGGTCAGAATGACCGCGGAAATTTTACGCCAAGGCAAGTCGGTCACCACCATTGAAGTGCGGCTATGGCAAGACGATGCGGTACAAAGTATCTTGATTGCCAGTTTTGGTACCCATCGTGAGTCTGGCATATCAGTACAACAACAACGAACTGCACCTGAGTTTCCCGCAGTTGAGAATTTAACCATTGTTCCGCCATCTCCTTTGGCGCCACAGTGTTTTCAGCAAATGGATCTGGTCTGGATCGAGGGTCAATATCCGTGTACCGCGAGTGAAAAGCCTGATTTTAGTGGCTGGATGCGTTTTAATCCTGAGCGGCATGACAACCGGGAAATGACCGTGGCTGATTTGATGGTGGCATTTGATATGTGGCCACCGGGGGTATTGCCGATGTTTAAAAGCTTCGCACCGGCCAGTTCACTGACTTGGCATGTGACCTATGTTCATCCTTTAAAGAGCCATTTGCAGGATTGGTTTAAATATAAAGTATTTACCGATTATGCGGCAGAAGGCTATTCCACTGAATATGCCCATCTTTGGGATGCCGAGAATCGACTGATTGCGATTTCCAGACAGACAGTTACTGTGTTTGCCTAGTGACACTTTATGGCAATTCGTATAAAGTGAGTCTGAATTAACGATGAATCCATCCCAATATATGTGTGGTTTTTCATTGTGCATAAAGGGGAAAAATTGGCGGTGTCTATG
This sequence comes from Acinetobacter terrestris, assembly GCF_004331155.1. Classification (GTDB taxonomy): domain Bacteria; phylum Pseudomonadota; class Gammaproteobacteria; order Pseudomonadales; family Moraxellaceae; genus Acinetobacter; species Acinetobacter terrestris. The sequence goes on along the minus strand of NZ_SJNZ01000038.1, from coordinate 17,841 downwards.
ACTACAGGTCGCATCCTGAATATTCCAAATATCTTGACTTTGGCGCGTATAGCTTTAATACCTGTTTTTTTGTTGGTGGCTTATTGGCCGCCTACAATTGGTGTTGCGGAACACGACACTAACATGACTCGTCACATTATTTTAACGGCGATTTTTGTGGTTGCTGCGGTAACCGACTGGTTCGATGGTTATTTGGCACGGTCACTGAATCAAACTTCAGCCTTTGGTCGATTTCTTGACCCTGTAGCCGATAAGTTGATGGTCGCAGCTGCGTTGATTGTTTTGGTGCAATGGCAACCGAGCATTTCCATGGCATTTGCGGCAATTGTGATTATTTCACGTGAAATTACCGTATCTGCTTTGCGTGAGTGGATGGCTGAATTGGGCGCACGTACCAATGTTGCAGTCTCAACTGTGGGTAAATATAAAACGGCTTTTCAAATGATTGCGATTTCAGTGTTCTTACTGAATTGGCAGCCGCTTGATACTTTAGCTTATCTTTTGCTCTATACCGCGGTGATTCTGACTTTATGGTCTATGTTTATTTATTTGAAAGCTGCATGGCCGTATTTAAAACAACCTTAAATTAGATTTAAAAAGTCATTAAAGACACCCGCTTTAGGGTGTTTTTTTTAACTTGATTTTCATTTTGAAATTTATCATTTAGAAATCTATAAGCAAAAATAAAAATCTATAAACAAAAAAAATCCTAGATTTTGGGGGAAACCTAGGATTGAAATCGGGTATTTGTTATATGTTTTATAAGATGTTTAACCATCTTCCTGAAACTGATTATAGGAGAATGGATGCTATGAATCATGTAGGTTATTGTATTGTAATGTAGAGTTTTATTGAGAAATGTAGCTCTGGTTTACAGTTATTTCTAGATGTAAAAAATCGTCTTTCAAAGCCCCGAATAAAGGGAGACTCTTGCAGATTAAAGCCTGCGTGCAGCATAGCTGCTTCTCTTGCTCACCTAAAGCACGGCTTTAAGTCTGGCGACGTGGTGGAGCAGTGGATTGCATCAATAAAATAAGGAGTCCTTTTACAGACTCCTTTATGACATTCGAAACTACGCGCTTCGCTTGTTTTGCAGAAAAATAAGGCAGCTTAAAAAAGAAATCCCCAATGATGGGGATTCTTTCCAGATTAAAGCCTGCGCGAGCAAAGCTCTTGCCTTGCGTAATTTTCAAAGCAACGCTTTGAAAATCACTCAGGCTTTAGGCCTTCAGCTTTTTCGAGCGATTCATCGTTACTGAAGAACTTTTCACGTTGCTCTTCTAGAAATTTCTTCGCATCCGGTTCAAACACGTTTAAGCGCTTTTCATTGATCAGCGTGGTTTGGTGTTTCAGCCATTCTTGCCAAGCTTGTTTAGATACGCTGTCAAACAATTCTTGACCTTTTGCCCCCGGGAAGGGTGCAAAATCTAAACCTTCCATTTCCTTTTGATACTTACGGCAAAATACTTGTCGAGACATATCATTATTCCTTAAGCGTAAAGTTTTTCTAAGCGTGTATAGGCACGAGCAATTGCAGCTTCAACTTGAGCCGGGGCAGTACCACCAATGTGGTTACGTGCATTGACTGATGCTTCAAGTGTCAATGCTTTTTCGAACACATCCGCTTGAATCAAATCAGAGAACTGTTGAAGTTGTTCAAGTGTCAGTTCAGACAAGTCTTTCGATTCTTGAACACCAAGTGCAACTGCTTTGCCCACAATTTCATGGGCATCACGGAAAGCGACGCCATTTTTAACCAGGTAATCTGCAAGATCGGTTGCAGTTGAGAAACCGCGAAGCGCTGCTTCACGCATGATTTCGATATTTGGAACCAGTGCAGGAATCATGTCGGCAAATGCCATCAATGAACCACGAACAGTATCAATCGCATCAAATAAGGGTTCTTTGTCTTCCTGGTTGTCTTTGTTATATGCCAAAGGCTGACCTTTCATTAGTGTAAGCAGGCTCATTAAGTCACCATAAACACGACCGGTTTTACCACGGATCAATTCAGGAACATCCGGATTTTTCTTCTGCGGCATAATTGAAGAGCCGGTGCAGAAACGGTCAGGAATATTCACAAACTTGAACTGAGCCGATGTCCAAAGAATCATTTCTTCTGACATACGGGACAAATGCATCATAATTAAAGATGCAGCAGCATTGAATTCAATCGCGAAATCGCGGTCAGACACTGCATCCAGCGAGTTCTCACAGACTGCTTCAAAACCTAAAAGCTGTGCTGTGTATTCACGTTCGATGGGATAGGTTGTACCTGCCAGAGCAGCAGAACCTAAAGGTAGGCGATTCACACGTTTACGGCAGTCAATTAAACGCTCAGAGTCACGCACCAACATTTCAAACCATGCCATTAAATGATGACCGAAAGTCACTGGCTGTGCAGTTTGCAGGTGAGTGAAACCCGGCATAATGGTTTGGGTGTTTTTCGCAGCCAAGCCCAAAATACCTTTTTGTAATTTTTCCAGCAATTTTAAGATCGCATCAATTTCGTCGCGTACATATAAACGGATATCGGTTGCGACCTGATCGTTACGGCTACGACCGGTATGCAGTTTTTTACCGGTGATGCCAATACGCTGAGTCAGACGAGACTCAATATTCATATGTACATCTTCTAGGTCAACACGCCATTCAAAGTTACCCGCTTCAATGTCCGCTTGAATAGCCGTCAAGCCAGTGATGATATCGTCACGTTCTTGCTCAGTAAGTACGCCAACTTTTGCCAGCATGGTTGCATGTGCAATCGAGCCTGCAATATCTTGTTTATAAAAGCGTTGGTCAAATTGTACAGATGCTGTAAATTCAGCAACAAAAGCGTCAGTAGCTTCAGAGAAACGACCGCCCCACATACCCGAAGTTTGGGTTTGTGACGGATTTGAGGAATTAGAAGATGTGGTCATGTCGGCTCAATAAGATAAAAAGCATTAGAACTAAAAAGAGTATAACAAATTCAGGTTCACTTGCCGAAGGACAAGACGACCAAACTTTTGCTGATACGCAGGGAAATAAAACATACGCTTATTTTTTTACGAAAATAGGGCGTTGGCAACATTTAATCGAATTATTTATTGCCAGTAATATTTTAGCGATGATTTTAGCGTTGGCAGAAGCACAATCATGGACGGCTTTAAGTGTAGAACGTTTATTGCAGTATATGTTGTTCATTAACTGGGTTTTGCTGGCTTTTGTCGCCTTGGTCGAGCTGTTTCAGAAAAAAATTCAGCCTTTAAATTTCGGACAGGCCTTGGTTGCCGGCTTCATTCTGTTGCAGATGATTGTTTTATTAACCACCGTGGTGCTAAATGGTGTGATTTATTTCGGACAGAATTTTCAAATCCACGGTTTAAGCCGCGATGTTTTACTGGATGGGGTGATGTTACATCTCAGCTATGGTGTACTGATTGGGACCTTCTGTTTTCGCTATCTGTATTTGCGCGAACAATGGGCGCGCCAGCAGAACAGTGAATTGCATGCACGTATTCAAGCCATGCAGGCACGAATTCATCCACATTTTCTGTTTAACAGTTTAAATACGGTGATCAGTTTAATTACCATTGATCCAGATAAAGCAGAACAAATGTTACTGAATTTATCACGACTATTTCGTGCAAGTTTTAAAGAACTTAAACTGGTGCGCTTAAAAGATGAAATTGAACTGTGTCAGCGTTATTTGGCCATCGAGCAGATGCGGTTGGGTGACCGTTTACGCGTAGAGTGGAAATATGATGATGAGGTTCTCTTTTCTCAAGTACAAATTCCGTTATTAACTTTACAACCTTTGGTGGAAAATAGTATTTTTCATGGTGTTGAAAAATTTTTAACAAAAAGTACGATAAGCATATTGATTGAAGTATTGCAAAATCAAGTAAATATAGTTATTACTAACCCTTATACACAGGATAAAATAAATTTACGACAAGGAAATGGTATTGCAGTTGAGAATGTGAAACAGCGTCTAGAGGCTTATTATGGACGGACTGTGATCTTTCAGACATATGCGGGAAAGGGAATATTTACCACAGTTGTGCAATATCGATATAAATAAAAAAATCAGAGTTAACCTATAAAAAAAATGATGTTGACTGTGAAAGGAGGAAGAATGGAGATCCTGATTTGTGATGATGAACCTCTCGCAGTAGAGCGATTATCACGTTTAGTCACCCAACTGGGGCATCAAGTGGTTGCCACCGCGACTCATGGTCAGCAGGCAATTGACATGGTTCAGTTTTATGAGCCAGACGTGGTGCTTTTAGATATTCAAATGCCTGAAATGGATGGTTTGAGCTGTGCACAGCACTTGCGCCAGTTAGAGCCCATGCCAGCCATTATTTTTTGTACTGCTTATGATGAACATGCGCTGGATGCATTTAAATCACATGCAGAAGGCTATCTATTAAAACCGGTCATGCAGCAAGAATTACAACAGGTTTTAGATCATTTAACCAAACTGACTCAAGCACAAATGAGCACTTTAAAACAAAAAGAAGATATGAACGAACTCAATATAAAACGCCACCAAATTGTGGCAAAAACCTACCGTGGGGTAGAACTGGTTCCTGTGGAAAATATTTATTATTTTTTAGCAGATCAAAAATATGTCACGGTACGCCATAAAAATGGCAGTGTGCTGATTGATGAAACCTTAAAAGACCTGGAAAATGAATTTGGCGACCAGTTTGTTCGAATTCATCGCAATGCCTTGGTTTCAGTGCATTTTCTGGATGGACTAGAAGTGATTAGTTCGGGGCAGTACCAGGTGCGTTGCCGTGAATTGGAGGAACGTCTGGCCGTCAGCCGACGTCATTTATCCAATTTAAGAGAACGAATACAAAAAATGTAATTCTCTTTTCATGATTTTGGTGACAACAACTGTGCAAATTCACTTGCATTTTCAAGTCAGCGCGTTAAGTTTAGAATAACGCACTTAATTGACTGTTTCTAAAATTTATGAAGATTTTGAAGATTGCAACTCGACAAAGCCCGCTTGCATTATGGCAGGCTGAACATATTCGTGCCCGTTTAGAGGCATTGCATGCTGATCTTAAAGTTGAGTTGGTGACCTTCGTAACTCAAGGTGACAAAATTTTAGATACTCCTCTGGCAAAAATTGGCGGCAAAGGTTTATTTGTTAAAGAACTAGAAGCCGCATTGCTGGATGGCCGTGCAGACCTGGCTGTTCACTCCATGAAAGATGTCCCTATGGCGCTGCCTGAGGGATTGAGCCTAGCGGTGATTTGTGAACGTGAAGATCCTCTGGATGCTTTTGTATCCAATACCTATAACAGTTTTGATGAATTACCGCAGGGTGCCAAAGTAGGCACTTCAAGCCTGCGCCGTAAAACCCAGATTTTAAAACAACGTCCTGATTTAAACATTATCGATTTGCGCGGAAATGTGGGTACGCGCTTATCTAAACTGGATTCTGGTTTGTACGATGCGATCATTTTGGCAAGTGCGGGTTTAAAACGCTTAGGATTGGCTGAACGTATCCGTCATACCCTGCAACCTGAAATCAGTTTACCTGCAGTTGGACAAGGCGCACTTGGCTTGGAATGTCGTGCGACAGACCAAGCTGTACTTGATCTTATTTTACCGCTTTTACATGCTGAAACGGATGTGTGTGTTCGTGCAGAGCGTGCTTTCAATGCCTATTTGGAAGGCGGTTGCCAAGTACCAATCGCAGGCTATGCCACTTTAAATCAGGGGCAAATTCATATAGAGGGTCGTGTGGGAAGTGTAGATGGTGTAACGCTATTGAAAGTTCAACTCAGCGGTGCTCCAGAACAGGCTGAGCAGTTAGGGGTGAGTCTCGCACAGAAATTGCTGGAACAAGGTGCAGGCGAGTTGCTTAAAGCGCTTTACTAATATGCTGTTTATTAATACCCGCCCTCAGGACCGAGCAGAAAAACTGAGTCATGCCTTGCGTATGGTTCAGGTGCCTGTTTTGGATTTGCCTTTACTGGAATTGGTGGCTCGACCTTGGTCGGCGGCATTATTTGAGTTGTATCAGCAATTGCTGGCTGCGCAGGTAATTGTGGTGGTCAGTCCAACTGCTGTTCAGGTGGGAATGGATTATTTACAACAAGCAGAGATTAGCCTTGATGAACTTCAGCAGATCCAGTGGGTTGCGGTAGGTGAAACCACGGCGCAAGCCTTAGCGACTTATGGCATTGCTGCTGAAGTTCCTCTGGTAGAAACATCAGAAGGAATGTTGCAACTTCCAATGCTTAAAAGCATGAATACTGGAACCTGCATCGCTTTTTGGCGGGGTGAAGGTGGGCGTCCATTTATGATGGATCAGTTAAAACAGCAAGGCATGCATATTTTAAATTTTATTTTATATGAACGCCGTTGTCCTTTACTCACTCAGCAGAATCTTTCAAATATATTGCCTTTATTAGAACAACAACAACAGTATGCTATGGTGGTGAGCAGTGAAGCGAGTTGGCTAAACTGGATTAAGCTGATGCAAGGTCAAAATGCGATTATTGCAAAAGGACATTACTTTGTTTTGGGTGAACGCTTGTATCAAGTTGTTTCAGATTATAAGAAAAATCAATTCACATGTTTTAATGTCACGCGATTACCTGATTTAAAGACAGATTCAATTTTGCAGCAGATTGTTGTTGTGCAAGGGAACACATGAAGAAAATTCTCATCTTATTACTCATTTTAAGTTTGCTCTGGATTATAAAATTAAGTTATGACGTATTTAATATCTCTGCACAACAAACAGAATTAACCAGCAGTCTGCATCGTATTGAACAGAGCAATGCAAATTTAAATGACCAGCTTGTGGCCTTGCAGCGTCATGTAAATGTTGAAGACGGGACAGTAGCGCAGGGTGCTCAAGCAGAGCATGATTTAAAAAACCTCGAAGCATCAAGTATTGATCCGATTGTGGTGATTAAACAGCAGCTGGATTTGATTGAATTTATGCTGAAGCAGCAAAAATTGAATGACGCCTTAGATAAATTAATGTATTTAGACCGAAGCCTAGAACAATATGCTTTAGCACCTTCGCTGAAGCAGAGTTTGCATCAGGTGATTGAAAAAGATCAGCAAATGATCCAACAGTTTGCAAGTGCCAGAGCTGCACAGCAGACAAAAGTAGATGGATTGATACACCAGCTAGATCAAGCCTTAACCCAGGAAATAAATACGCCGCAATTAAGTTCAGGCCAAGCACAAAATAAATATTTCTGGCAGCGCTGGCTGGTTGTTGAACCTGCAAAACAACCTGCTATCGCTTTAATGCAACGTCCATTGATTTTAAAAGAGGCACAGCTCCGATTATTATTGGCGCATCAGGCTCTACAGCAAGGGCAGTATTTAGAATACCAAGAGTCATTGACTGAAATTATCCAGTTGTTAAATCAAATACCGGATGAGAAATCACGCCAGCTGATTCAGAATATCCAAAAAATAAAAGGATTTACTGTTGTTCCGACGCCAAGTTTAAATACGCGTGCATTATTGGGGTGATGGATCAATGAAACAGGTTTTACTTGCCTATGCTTTTATTAGCTTAATTATTATCGCCGGACTGAGTATTTTAAGTTACGGTTATGGCGCGGGTTATGTCTATTTATATTGGCGTGAATGGCAAATTCAAACCAATATCTGGGTGATTTTTATTTTCCTGGCTTGCTTAAGCTTAATTATTCAACTGCTCTGGTTGATAATTAAGCGCTATTTAAAAAGAGAACAAAGAAAGCTAGAAACTGTTTTTAATTTTAAAAATTTACATCCTTATGAACAGTTGGCTGTGGTGTGGTTATTAGAAGCAGCTCAAGACCAGCATGAATTTATCCAAGGGGTATTTTCCAAATCCGGTTTATTAAAAGGCATTATTGGTTCGCGATTATATTGGATGCAGCAGCAATATCCACAAGCGCTTGCGATATTAAATCAAAGCAATGCCATGGCATTTGAATTGGCTGAAATACAACGAATTGAAATTTATCTGGCGCAAAATGATGGAGAACAAGCCTTAACCCATCTTGAGTTTTTAAATCAGCATGAACTTTCGCCGTGGCTAAGCGATGTAAAAAGTGCCTATGATTTGCGTTTAACCGCATTATGGGGAAAGTTTGCCCTGCAATTTCCATGGATGTATTTGCGTTCAACTAAATATGGTCATTTGGGCACCGAAACCAAACAGGAATGGTTACAGCAGTTATTGCTTAATTTTGATCAGGCGAATGTTGAGGATTTACAAAATTTACAACAACGTTATTTAGACTTGCAAGGTCAAATTAATAACCGCGATTATGAGATAAAAATTTTGTGGCTTAAGGTATTATCTCGGATGCCTGAAATGAGCCAGCCACATGAAGACTTGGCATTACATTTGTTAGATGAGCGATTTAATCAAGACGTCTTTTACTTATGGTTCCAGCAGCAATTATTGAAGCAAAATCCGGATTATTCAGGGGTTGAGCAACGAATTAATTATTGGGAAAATAAATATCCTTCTTTGCCGGTGTTTAGCTTTGCTAAATGGCATATATACGAGGCAACCGCACGTTATGCCGAAGCTGAGCAGCTGCTTGAATTATATCCAGATAATGTGATGATGAATTATTTAAGAATTAAATCAACTTTGAAAGGTCAGGATGATTTAATTAAACAGTTAAATTTAATATTTGAAAATAATGCAAATTTTGTTGAAATAAAAATATGAGGCTAAATAAATGTTAACCTTGTCAGATTATCCGGTTATTCATGAGCAGCCAGTCGCCTGGGGAGATATGGATGCCTTTGGGCATGTGAATAACGTGATGTATTATCGTTATATCGAAAGCGCCCGCATTCGTTATATGGATCAGCTGAATATTTTTCAACAAGAAGTTTATACGGTGGTTGCGTCAAATCAGTGCAAATATATTCGTCCGGTATTTTATCCAGACCAGCTCAAAATTGGGGTGCGGGTTGAGGAAATTCGCAATAGTGCATTTCGTATGAGTTATTTATTATGCAGTGAAGTACAACAAACTGTGGTTGCATTAGGTGAAGCAGTCATTGTTTGCGTAAATAAGGACTCGATGCTTAAAACTGAAATTCCCGAAATTATTCGCCAGAAAATCACTGAAATTGAATTAAGCGTAAATCATTTGATTTAAAAATATTTAAAGCAGTTGCTCTATAAATATTAAGGAAATGTAAAATCTGTTTTAAAGATTGTGGTTATTTAAAAATTTATATTGAATGTTTTAGATAATAAAAATATTATGATCGAGTTTGAATAAATAAAATTAAAATCTGTTTAGGAGTTATTATGATGCCGGATATTAGTAATTTATCTGTTGAAGAGTTAAAACGTTTACAAGTTGAAGCGGAAGTATTAATTGCTTCTAAAAAAGATCAAGCGGTTGAAGACGCTTATCAGCAAATTGTCGATATTGCAGATAATGTAGGTTTGTCGATTGAACAGATTTTGGAATTTGGCGCCACCAAACGTAAAAAAAGCACACGTAAATCTGTAGAGCCACGTTACCGTAGTAAGCAGAATCCATCTGATACCTGGACGGGTCGCGGTAAACAACCACGCTGGTTAGTTGCTGAACTTGAAAGCGGTGCGAAACTGGAAGACTTCCTCATCTGATTTTAGAATTCATGAGAGGGTCATCTATTTAGATGAGACTAAAAAAACCAAGCATATATGCTTGGTTTTTTTATATCTTTGAATTGGCGTTGTGGAAAAAGTGTGCATAATGTCTATAGAAAGATAATATCGTGGCTCAGGGAAGAAGAATAGATATGTTGGTCGTGGTGGGATGATAAAAAAACCCAAATACATCACGTGGTGGATCTTTGCCATCATCGTTTTTTTTATTTTCGTCTTACTCCAAATTCCAGCGGCTTGGCTCATTTCAAAATTTTATAAAAATAACCAGGTCTTGCAAAATGTAAGCGGCAATATTTGGCAGGGGCAAGCAGATTGGCATAAAGGCAACCTAAGAGGGTCGTTGAGTTGGAAAACACGGCCATTGGATCTGTTTTTGCTGCGTTTAGGCGCGCATATCGAAGTCCATAGCGGGCATACCCAGCTTGATGCTATTGCAGGTTATGGCTTGGGCAAGAAAGTCATCATTCATGATTTAAATGGACAAATTGCACCTGAGACCTTAAAAAATATAGTGGATTGGCAGTGGCCTACAAATGCCATTCAATTACAGAATATCAATTTTAACTATAAAACAGAGCAGGGCTTTTCACAGGCAGATGGTCAATTACAGTGGGCAGGCGGCGAGCTGATTTATACCTATGCCCAGCGACAGGACCGGATGAATATGCCGTCATTGAAAGGAAAACTGTCAGATGAAAATAATAAGCTGATGTTTGACCTTCGTGACCAGCGTGATCAAAAGCTGATTGCCTTAGAACTGGATCCAAGCTTGATGCTGGATGTGCAATTGACCCAACGTTTATTGATGAATATTGCTTCCTATGACGGTAAGGCAGGTTTGGATACCTATGTCATTAGTTCGAGACAACCTTTATTTAGAGGGGGTTTCTAATGAATGAATGGATCGAAAAAATTCAGCAATTAAACTGGAAACAGGCAGATCGTGCTGCACCGATATTACTGGCACTGCTGATTTTATATTTATGCTGGAAGTTGGCGAGCATTTTCTGGTTGTTGATGGCTCCCCCTCAAGTTATCCAGTTAGGGCGGGTAGAATTGGGCTCACAACAACCGCAAGTTCCCAATATTTCTTCATTTGCCCTGTTTCAAGAAGCGAGCAAGACCGCTGCTGCGGACGAGAATTTAAACCTGGTCTTGCAAGGTGTGGTGATGGGTTCTGCAAGTCAATTCTCTTCTGCGGTGATTAAAGTCAATGACGTGGCAGATCGCTACCGTGTAGGGGAAAGTATTAATACCACTGCTTACCAGCTGGCTGAAGTATATTGGGATCGAGTGATCTTGCGCCAAAACAATGGTACAACCCGGGAATTACCGTTTAAAAGAATAGAAAATGGCTTGGATCAGGCGATTGTTCAGCCGGTAGTGACTGCCCCAAACTCAAATTATCAATCGAATCAGGCGGTGCCGAGTCAGGAAAGTAGTGCGCTGGGGCAAGCAGTACAAAAAATACAGGAAGACCGTGAGCAATATTTAAAAGATATGGGGGTAAATGCAGCCGGTGGAGGTTATGAAGTCACTTCAAGAACACCTGCAGCATTACGCAGCAAGCTAGGTTTGCAACCGGGTGACCGGATTGTGTCTTTAAATGGACAGGCTGTGGGGCAGGGACAAAGTGATGCCCAGTTACTGGAACAGGCGAGACGCGAAGGTCAAGTTAAATTGGAAATAAAGCGTGGTGATCAAGTGATGACCATACAACAAAATTTTTAAGTGATGCATTGTCACATTATAGGGTTAGGAAGCACAGAATTTTATGGCTTTATTTAATCATCATCGTTCAGTTTGGACCTTATTTGCAGCTGCACCACTTATTGCTATGGTGAGCACTGCAAGCCATGCACAGACATGGAAAATCAATTTACGTGACGCTGATTTAACTGCATTTATTAATGAAGTGGCAGACATTACCGGGAAGAATTTTGCTGTAGACCCGCGTGTACGTGGCAATGTAACGGTCATTTCCAATAAACCCTTAAATAAAGCTGAAGTTTACGAGTTATTTCTTGGGGTATTAAATGTCAATGGCGTGGTGGCCATTCCTTCGGGCAATACCATCAAACTGGTACCGGATAGCAATGTGAAAAGCTCGGGTATTCCCTATGATGGCAAGCAGCGCGCTACGGGTGATCAGATCGTGACGCGGGTCATCTGGCTTGAAAACACCAATCCGAATGACTTGATTCCTGCAATTCGCCCTTTAATGCCGCAGTTCGCGCATTTATCCGCAGTCGCTGGAACCAATGCGCTGATTGTTTCAGACCGTGCCAATAATATTTATCAGCTTGAAACCATTATCCGAAATCTGGATGGGACGGGGCAAAACGATATTGAGGCGGTGACCCTGCAATCGAGTCAGGCTGAAGAAATGATTGGTTTGCTCGAGTCGATGAGTTCTACCGGAGCGGCCAGAGATTTAAAAGGCTCGCGTATCCGCATCATTGCAGATACACGAACCAATCGGATTGTGCTTAAAGGCGATACGGTGACGCGCAAGCGCATCCGTCAAATGATTGAAATGCTGGATGTGCCTGCGGCAGATCGTTTGGGTGGCTTAAAAGTCTTTCGTTTGAAATATGCCAGTGCGAAAAATCTGGCGGAAATTTTACAAGGCTTGGTGACCGGTCAGGCGGTTTCAAGTTCATCAAATTCCAACAGTTCATCATCGGGCAGCAATAGCACGATGAATAATTTTGGAAATAACAACTCAAATAATTCAACCAGCGGCTCCTCTAACATTTCCACTCCAAGTATTAACCTGGGTGGTGGCTCGAACAGTAACAATCAAAACAGCATCACCAGTTTTAATGGCAACGGTGTCAGCATTATTGCCGATGACAGCCAGAATGCGCTGGTGGTGAAGGCTGATCCACAATTGATGCGTGAAATTGAATCGGCCATTCAGCAGCTGGATATCCGTCGTCAACAGGTACTCATCGAAGCAGCCATTATTGAGGTTGAGGGAAATGATGCCGATCAACTCGGTGTGCAATGGGCCTTGGGTGACTTAAGTAGTGGTATCGGATTGATTAGCTTTGATAATGCCGGAGCAAGTCTGGCCAGTCTGGCAGGTGGTTATTTAGCCGGTGGTTCTGCCGGGTTGGGTGCAGCCGCCGCCGGGTTAAAAGGTACTTCATTGATTCTTGGAGATTATAAAGAAGGCAGTGATGGATCTCGTCGACTTTATGGTGCATTGATTCAGGCCCTCAAAAGTAATACAAAATCCAATTTACTTTCCACGCCCTCCATTGTGACCATGGACAATGAAGAAGCCTATATTGTGGTGGGGCAGAATGTACCTTTCGTCACAGGTTCTGTCGCGACCACCACAGCCGGGATTAATCCCTATACCACGGTTGAGCGTAAAGATGTCGGTGTGACTTTAAAAGTAGTCCCGCATATTGGTGAAGGTGGCTCAGTTCGTCTGGAAGTCGAGCAGGAAGTTTCCGCTGTAGCGAGGGATCGTGGTCAGGCACAGGATTTAGTTACCAGCAAACGTGCTATTAAAACCTCAATTTTGGCTGAGCATGGCCAGACCATTGTATTGGGTGGTTTGATTTCGGATAACTCGATTCATGGTCGTCAGTCGGTACCGGGTTTGGGTGCTATTCCGGGAATTGGGCGTTTGTTCAGATCTGATGTTAAATCCAATGAAAAACGCAATTTGCTGGTCTTTATCCATCCAACCATTGTGGGTGATGCTAAAGATGTGAAGCGCTTGTCTCAGCAACGTTATAGCCAGCTATATAGTTTGCAGTTGGCCATGGATCAGGATGGTACTTTCTCGAAATTACCGGAAAATGTAGATGATATTTATCAGCAACGTCTTCCGGTGACGCCTTCGGCTCCAAAAGTACCGGGTTATCAAACGGTACCATCAGGTGGGCAAAAACAGTCCAATGCCGCTGTTGTTACTACGCCTGTGGCGATTGAGCCGGTCGTACAAAGACAAGTCGTTCCAGTTCCCCAGTCTGAAGTTGAACGAACTAAAAATACCGTAACCACGACCACGATTCGATCAGGTTCTTAACAGAGTATGTAAAGAATTGCAGATTTGCCGTGATATGATGAGAAAAAATCGCAAAGAGAAGTGCATTTCATGACTTGGAAAATACAAGCAATTACCGGTGAATTGACGGGACAAGAAATTAGCATCGACCGTGATATGCTGGTCGGTCGTCATCAGAGCGCAGATATTGTATTGCAAGCCGGGGAAATCTCCCGCAAGCATGCGGCTTTCTTGCTAAAAAACCAGGCCTTGTCGGTGCAGGATTTAAACTCATCTAACGGAACATTTGTAAATGATTTACAGATTGAGCATGAAACCTTGTTGAAACAAGGTGATATTGTCCAGTTTGCCAGTCTGAAATTTTCCGTACTGGAGCCAGCTCAAGAAGTAGAATTACCGACCGAAATTGAAAAAACAGTCGCAGCATTAAATCAGGATGAGACGGTAGCAGAAGCAGCACCTGTGAATGAACAGCCTTCGGAAGCGGTGGCTGTTTCTGAAACGGCAGCAGCACAAGCTGAAGAAGCATCTAAAACAGTCGCTCAACAAATGAATGATCAAGGCATGCCTGAGCTTAAAGAGCGTGATAGCAATGTTCAGGTCAGCCGTGATGGTATGCCGCAACAAGTGGCTGTACCGAAACCTGCCCCGATTCCTGAAAGTGTGGACCTGAAGGCCGTTCCAGAGAAGCAGGAGCCAGTCGTGGTTGAAACTCCTGCATCTCGTGTAGAGCAAGTTAAAGAAGAGCAAAAAAATGCATCGGTTGGCTTAATGACCATTATTGCATTGATTATCCTTGCAATCATCGCATGGTTATTCTTTAAATAAGGCTATGCTCGACATACAATTAAGGCATGCAATCGCATGCCTTAATCATTTGGGTTATTGTGGTTGGGTGAGATAAATTTTGAGAGGAACAAGATGTCTGTAGCAAAATTGGCAAGTCGTGAGCTTATTTTATTTGACTTGGATGGCACACTGGTAGATTCCGCATCTGATTTATATCGCGCCATGAACATGAGTCTGAATGTTTTGCAATTACCCAAAGTGACTGAAGAACAGGTTCGGACCTGGGTGGGCAAGGGTACCTCACTTTTTTGCCATAGCACTTTGCAGTATTTAACCGGACAGGTCGATCCTGCTCAACATCAACAGTTATTAGCGACCTTCTTAGAGATTTATAATGCCGAGCCCTGTGTAGATACCCAGCCTTTTACTGGGGTGGTGGATTTCTTGGACTGGGGTTTAAGTCAGAATAAACAGATGATCTGTGTGACCAACAAGCCCGAACAACCTGCGCGCATGATTGTGGAAGCTTTGGGCTTAAGCAAATATTTTGTCGATGTCATTGGCGGTGACCGCTTTGAAGAACGCAAACCGCATCCACGCCAGTTACTGTTCTGTGTTGATGAATATGCGGTCACTGCGGCAGAAACTTTAATGATTGGTGACTCGAGCAATGATGTAGAAGCCGCACGACGTGCAGGAGTGGATTGTATTGTGGTTAGCTATGGCTATAATCATGGAGAAGATATTCAGGATTGCCAGCCACAGCAAGTGGTCGATGATTTAACAGAATTACTCGCCTAAGAATTTAAAAGTAAGGATATTGGAATGAGAAATTGTATGGTTTTTCGATGGCGACATTAAGTCAGATCACACCAAAACGAACTTAAACCCGCCCATATCGAAAACATAGAGAATACTCATGACCACTCAAGTTCAGTTCGACAGCTTAAAGTCTGACGGTTACAACCTGATTCCAGTTTACCGTCAGCGTCTGGCCGATACCGAAACACCACTTTCAGTCTTTGCGCGTGTTAAGGATCACAACCAGGCCTATTTGTTTGAATCAGTTGAGGGTGGCGAAAACTGGGCACGTTATTCCATTATTGGTTTGGGTGAATCCACGGTTTTTTCATGCAATGAAAGTGTTTTAACCATCCAGCAAGCCGATGGTTCCATTGAAACCCAAGTCTGTAGCGATCCATTCCAGTATATCCGCGATTTTCAAGCCCAGTTCCATGTGCCAACGCAAAAGGACTTGCCAGCCTTGCCAAGCTTTACCGGTGGCTTGGTGGGTTACTTTGGCTATGATGCGGTGCGTTATATTGAACCGCGTTTAACCAATGTTCCGGCAGCCGATCCAGTCGGATTGCCTGATATCTGGATGATGCTGTCTAAAACAGTGATCGTATTTGACAACTTAAAAGATACTTTATTCTTGATTGTGCATGCAGATGTCAATGATCCAGATGCCTATACTAAGGCACAACAACAATTAGATGACTTGGAGGCCGTGCTCGCTCAACCGATCAGCCTACAAGCAAAAAAACATACCCCACCGCATTTTGAATCGCTCACAGGCAAAGAAAAATATCTCGAGTCGATTGAAACAGTAAAGGAATACATCCGTGCAGGTGATGTAATGCAAGTGGTACCGGGGCACCGTATGGTCTCTGATTTCGATGGTGAAGCTTTACAGGTTTATCGCGCGCTACGTCATCTCAATCCATCGCCGTATTTGTTTTTAGTTCAAGGTCAAACTTTAGAGAATAAAACACCGTTTCATATTGTCGGCTCTTCTCCTGAAATTCTGTCACGTCTGGAAAATGGCATAGCAACCGTTCGTCCACTGGCAGGTACACGTCCGCGTGGCAAGACCAAAGAAGAAGATTTGGCTTTAGAAAAAGATTTGCTTTCCGATGAGAAAGAGATTGCTGAGCATTTAATGCTGATCGACTTGGGTCGAAATGATGTCGGACGCGTGTCAAAAATTGGCAAAGTGCAAGTCACCGATCAAATGGTGATCGAGCGTTATTCACATGTCATGCATATTGTCTCCAATGTACAGGGTGAAGTGCGTGATGATGTCGATGCTTTAGACGTGTTTAAAGCCACTTTCCCGGCCGGAACACTGTCTGGTGCGCCGAAAATCCGTGCCATGGAAATTATTGACCAAGTCGAGCCGGTAAAACGCGGTGTATTTGGTGGCGCGGTGGGTTATTTGGGCTGGCATGGGGAAATGGACATGTCGATTGCCATTCGAACCTGTGTGATTCGTGAAAATAAGGTCTATGTACAGGCAGGGGCAGGGCTGGTGGTGGACTCAAATCCTGAATCTGAATGGAATGAAACCCAGATAAAAGCTCGCGCAGTGATCAAAGCGGTCGAATTATCATCAAATGGATTGATTTTATGAGTTTTTGAGCTTTTTTTTAAAAAAAACACTTGCAAGGTTTCTGGGTTTTGCTAAACTGCACACCGTTCCGATACGAAACGTACGAAACACTAAGAAACGCCGGCATAGCTCAGTTGGTAGAGCAACTGACTTGTAATCAGTAGGTCCACAGTTCGAATCCGTGTGCCGGCACCATCTTGGAGGTTTCAAGAAGTGAAGTAAAAAGAACGACACTGATGTAAGTGTAAAATGGTGAGGTTCCCGAGCGGTCAAAGGGGGCGGACTGTAACTCCGCTACGAAAGTTTCGAAGGTTCGAATCCTTCCCTCACCACCAATTTTAAGACTTCAAAAAGTGGATTGTACCAACATCGTGCGGGAGTAGCTCAGTTGGTAGAGCGGCAGCCTTCCAAGCTGCATGTCGCGAGTTCGACCCTCGTCTCCCGCTCCATATTGAAGTACTTATTATGCTCTTATAGCTCAGTGGTAGAGCACTCCCTTGGTAAGGGAGAGGTCTCCAGTTCAAATCTGGATAAGAGCTCCAGATATACAGTTTAGTGACTTGTTCACAACTTTTTAAAAAAAGCAGGCTTATTAGTCTGCTTTTCAAGTATTGGGTATTTGTTTTTTTAGGCGACCTGTCGAAGCTGCGTTGTTTAAGACCGTGTTCGACGTAAACGAGGAAGATCATCATGGCTAAGGCTAAGTTTGAACGTAATAAGCCACACGTAAACGTGGGTACAATTGGTCACGTCGACCATGGTAAAACAACTTTAACTGCTGCAATTGCAACAATCTGTGCAAAAACTTACGGCGGTGAAGCGAAAGATTACGCAGCAATTGACTCTGCACCAGAAGAAAAAGCACGTGGTATTACCATTAATACTTCACACGTAGAATACGATTCTCCGATTCGTCACTACGCACACGTAGACTGTCCAGGTCACGCCGATTATGTTAAAAACATGATCACTGGTGCTGCT
>NZ_SJNZ01000037.1 GCF_004331155.1 Acinetobacter terrestris | reverse complement strand
AACAACTTGATATTTAAATTCAACCGTGAAAGTTGTTTTAGATCTTCTGAGTTCTAAGCCTGCCATGCCATAAAGTTTAAATGCTTTACTCCACTTTTGAACATCTGATCTATGAACATTAAAAATTTGACCTGTTACAGAGTCGCCATGACCAGACAAGTAATGCTCCACAACTTTTAATTTAAATTCTTGAGAATATTTAGCCATTAAAAAGCACCCTTCAAATTAGACTAAGAGTGTCCAACTTTCGGGGTGCAGATTATACCTGTTGAGCTTTTTTATCTCTTTGCTCTGCCTTGGTTTCCTTTGATTAAAACTTATCATTTTTGTTTTTTGTTCCGGAACATCCTGTTCCTATGTCTTGATCATAAGCAACAGCCGATATGAAAAATATAAGAAATAGACTCGAGTTTCTGTACGTTAAAACTGATAATATGAATTAAAATTTTTTCATAAAAATTGAAAATTCTTTTTGAGTTGGAAGATCAATAACTCAGATTAAACTTTCAAATCCACATTGTTGATATAGACTGATAAATCAGTTTAAGGCAAGTGCATCAAAGATGATTATGTAAGAATGCTAAGAACTTATGGAAAAATATCCATAAAAAGATTAGTTCCTCTCTTTATTAAATAAATCAAATACATATTATATAAAATTTATTATTAATAATATTTTCATTAATATATATTGATTCATAAGAATCAATATTAAAAGACCATTAGATTCCTACCGAGTAATGGCTTTGTCTATTTTACAACCTGAAATTAAATAATGATATAAACTATTGATATTGAATTAATAATTTATCTAGGTTTTATTTACTACATTTTTTTAATAAATACATGTATTTAATTTATTAATATTATAAAAATTTAATATTATCTTTATATTCTTAAATCAAAAAAAATTAATTAATTTTGTGACTTACTTATCATTAATAGGTTTTTATGTATCTTTTGAATATTACCCATCTAATTAATCATGGTATAAAAATAAGATCACATGAGAGTATTAATATATGTATAAAAAATTGATTTTAAGTTTTATATTTACTCTTAGTTCTTTATCTATTTTTGCTCAAAATGAGAGTAATCTTCACTTTACAGGCGAGATCTATGAAAACACTTGTGACATAACAAGTTTTTCTAATGATGCAAAATGTGAAATTTTAAATAAAGCCCAATCAATCAATGAAATGATTATAAATGAAAAAACGATTTCTCCTGAAAATATTAAAACGCATATAAAGAATTTCGAAGAAATACATAGCACTTTTTATGCTGCAAATCTTAAATCAATAAAAAACATTCAAGCTACAAACTTAGAAATTAGTTATAAATAAAATAATAACTATACTTTTCAATAAAATAATGATTTTTTATAGTCTTAATGTGTAAATTCTTACTGATTTTGCACTCATCAGTCAATTTGTTTTTTTATATTTAATATCCAATTTTTTTCTTTTATTTTTAATAATTTATTTTTATCTTTAGAGCAATTTATTGAATTTTTTCTAAAGAATTACTCTGCAGTGTTAATGAAATGTATAAAAAGTGTTGGCAAAAAGTTTTTTTCTGATATTCTTTTAAATGAGACATATGTCACACTTTATGCAGTATTTGTGTTTGTGAGCGTATTTTTCAAATCAATATTAAGTTTAATAAAAACTTATTCTTTATCTAAGAGTTACGTAAAATGAAAACACAAATCGCTTTATTACTTGGTACAATAACTGCCCTAACAATGACTACTCATGCGCTTGCTGCAGGACAGATTAATTTTACAGGTGAAATTGTAAGTGCTGCCTGTGACGTTAAAATTAATAATGGTAGTAATAACGAAATTGCGTTGGGTAAATGGCCTACCTCTATGTTTAAAGCGGCTGGTGATAAATCTACACCTCAAACATTTACTATTAATGTAGAGAATTGTGCAGCAGGAAATTATCAAGTAAATTTTTCTGGTGCAACTGATACGGCTAATGCGAAGCTTTTAAAAACATCAGCTGCGACTGGCGTAGGTATCGCCATTGCCAATGCAAGTAATACCTCAAATTTAGTAAGCTTGAATACAACAGCTGGTACTTCCGATTCAAATGCGGTATTTACTGCAACAGGTACTAGCGGATCTCTACCCTTACAAGCTTTTTATCAAGCTACGGGTGCTACAGTTGCAGCAGGTAAAGCAGATGCAACAGTAAGCATTACTTTGCAGGTAAAATAAGCAAGAAAATTAAGGAATTGTTATGCGCTTGAACCCTTCTATTTTAGCTCTCGTTTTAACTAGTATCTCTTTTGCTACTTCGAGTCATGCTGCGGTTCAAGCCATGGCAAGTCGAGTTATTTATAACAGTGAAAATAAAGCCGCAACCCTCTCACTTAAAAATAATTCGACTAAGCCTTATATTGTTCAAACTTGGCTAGAACCAGGTGAAGACAAGACGGCGCCCGCCAAAGTACCTTTTATTGTTACTCCGCCTTTAATCAAAATTGAATCGCAAAAAGAATCTGTTTTGCGCTTTATCTATTCAGGTTCAGGTTTACCGACCGATCGCGAGAGCCAAGTGTGGATTAATATTCAGGAAATTCCACCCAAGCCTGAAAACGAAAATACCTTGCAACTTGCTGTACGTTCTAAGATTAAATTGTTTTATCGCCCTCAACAAATAGAGGCCGATTTACCTGCCGCGGTAAAAAAATTACAGTGGTATGTGGAAAATGGGACTTTAAAATTAAAAAATAATAGTCCTCTATTTATCACGATTGGCGATTTAAAACTTGGAAATAATTCTGCCCCTATTCGAAATATGAATCAGGATATGGTTCCTCCATATCAAACGATTGATGTATTAGCGAATGTGTCCAAAGATGTAAAAAGTATTCAATATACTTATATCAACGATTACGGCGGCAATACCGAGATGCCTGTAGTTTATTTAAAATAAATGCTAAATCAGTTACTTAAAAACAACTCCCCATATATGAAAGTTGCTGTACTGAGTTGGGGTCTCGTGGCATTCAATGTTTATGCTGATGACTCAGAATTTAATACAGCATTTTTAAAAGATGTCACAGATCAAGTGGTTTTTGAGGCTGTGACTAAAGGTTATTCCCTATTGCCGGGTGAATATGAATTTACCATTTATATTAATAATCAACGTATTGATAAAAGAGTCATTAAATTTTATCAGCAAGATCAGTCAGTTGTGCCCTGTATAGATGCCCGCTTTATTGAAGACTATCAAATCATTTTGAATTTAGAGAAAAGTGCGACTGATCAATGCTATGACTTAACATCCTTACCTGAGGCTAAGCTAAGTTTTGATGCAGGCTTACAAACCTTAAATATCTCGATTCCTCAAATCTTTTTACAGCAAAATATCCGCGGCTATATTCCGGCCAAGTTTTATGATCAAGGCATCAATGCATTGATCATAAATTACAACGCGAACAGCAGTATTTATAAGAATAAATCCGGTGCAGATCATATTAATAGCAGCCTGTTTTTAAATAGTGGCTTTAATTATGGGGCCTGGCGTTATCGTAACCAAAGCAGTTTCTCTAAATATAGTGACCAAGAACAACAGTGGGATAATGTCATCAATAAACTTGAACGCGATATCTTACCTTTAAGAGCACGTTTAGAAATAGGTGATACGACGACCAGAAATGATGTATTTGAGAGTATCAATTTTCGCGGTTTACAGTTTAGTAGTGATGATGCGCAATTACCTATCGGCTTACAAAATTATGCACCCATCATTCGTGGTACAGCTTTGAGTAATGCACTGGTTGAAGTGCGGCAAAATAATTATCTTGTGTACAGCATGAATGTGGCAGCCGGCAATTTTGAAATAAAGGATTTATATGCTGCCAATCAAAGTGGCGATTTAGAAATTCGTATTATTGAAAGTGATGGCAGTATACGTAAATTTACTCAACCCTATTCCTCTGTACCCAATATGCTGCGTGCCGGACAAAATAAGTATCAAATCACCGGTGGGCAATATAAAAGTGGCTTTAGTGATTATCAACCTTATTTTGGCCAGCTCAGTTATACCTTGGGCTTAAACAATTATCTTACGCCTTACACGGGTGTGCTGGTGGCTGAAGACTACTATGCAGTTGCAGGTGGTTTCGCTTGGTCACTCGGTCATTTCGGTGCGTTTTCTACAGACCTCAGCTATGCAAATAACACCCTCTCTAATGGTCGCCAAGAAGACGGTCTGGGACTTCGACTTTTATATGCCAAGTCGTTGAATACACTGGGCACAGATATCCGTTTTTCAGGTTATCACTATACATCAAAGGGTTATTATGGCTTTGCTGATGCTGTACAAGAAAAAGCCCAGTGGAAAAATGGTCATTATGAATATACTTATTCGGATAATAATCTAGTCGATGATTCATCCAGTTTAGAAGATCAGCAAACAAATACTTATTATTCGAACACTTATTACAGCAAGAAAAATCAGTACCAGATTTCTTTAAGCCAACAGCTTGGCAAATGGGGACAAATGTACGCAAATTTGTCCGATACCCAATATTGGCAAAAAGATTACAATCAGCGCAATTGGCAAATTGGTTATAACAATAATTTTCAGCGCCTGTCATATGGCATGTATTACCAGAACAGCAAAAATTTATTCAATGGCTCTGATTATTCATTAGGAATAAATTTTAGCTTACCCATTGACCAGTACAGAAAGATTAAAAAATATGATCTAAGCTCGAATAATAATTATCAATATTCGCCGTCATCGGGATCGATTATCCAGACTTCACTTTCTGGCAATTTTTTGGAAGATAAAAATTTGCAGATACAGGCACAAATCGGCCATTCTGAGACCTCTGCAAACAATTTCAATTTAAATGCAGCTTATCGAGGTACAAAAGCCAACAGCGACTTTGGCTATGGCTATACCAATGATAATCAGCAATTCTATGCGGGTATGAATGGTGGAATCCTGGTGCATTCCAACGGTATTATTTTTGGGCAGCAACTCAATAGTTCCCCAATTTTAGTTGAAGCCAAAGGGGCTCAAAACATTCGTGTTGAAAACCAAACCGGCTTGAAAATTGATAAAAATGGTTATGCCATTATTAGTAGCAGTAATGCCTATGCCCGAAACCGGGTCGCCTTGCAAGCAGAAGACTTGGGGTAAAATATCTCCATTGATGATTTAGTTAAGACAGATATTGTTCCCACCAAATATGCGATTGTAAAAGTTAAATTTGACGTCAAAACCGGGCATAGTGTTCTAGTCAATTTAACTTTCAAGGGTAAAGAACTTGCCACGGGAACAGATATTACTGAAATAAACGGATTAAGCCGGGTGGGTCTGGTTGGATTAAATGGTCAGGCCTATCTAACAAATGTAGAATCAGGACAAACCCTTATGGCCAAATGGGGTGATGCTGTAAATCAGCAATGTCAGTTTAGCCTGCCCCAGCTGAGCAATCGTGCAATGGGCTATGACGAATTGACAATTTCATGTGAAGCTGGAGAGCATAAATGAATATAAAACTTCTTCGACTCATTCGAAATTTAGTCATATTTTCTTTAAGTCTGGTTGCTGTGCAAAATACTTGGGCACTACGTTGTTTATCTGGTTCGAAACCATCCTCTTCCTTTGATATTGATAAAGCGACCAATACGGCCCATATCACCAATGTAGGCGATATAACGGTTACCAGCTTTAATCAGGCAGCAAATAATTTACTTTGGGAATCCCAAACTTATAGTTCAACTTTTACCTGTTATGATGATGCTCAATCCAATAATAATGAAGATGCATATTTATACATTGATAATGCGGCACAACAATTGGCAAATGATTTTAGTGATTCCAACCTGATTATTGGAATTCGGTTTAATGGAAGAGAATATCCAATTACTAAAAACATGGAAAAAATCTATACAGGTAAACAAGCAATTAGCTATCAACCTAATGAAATTACAGTTTTTTCACCTGCTGCGGAAAACTGTCGATTTATTGAAAAATCACCATTATTTAGACGTTGCGCTGACCCTCAAACCATTACCCTGAATTATTCTTTGTTTATTAAATCTCGGGGAACAGGAAAAAACTTTCCGGCATCATTGGCCAAGACCTATCAAGTGTTTCAACTTGATGGTGTAGGCGGGCGTAACAGTAAGGGAAATTTCCAGGAAAATGTCAGTGGCATTCGCATCAATTATGTTGAATGTGTACCCGTACTGACCACGCAAACGGTAGATCTAGGCAAGTATTACTCTTATCAAGATGTGAATACCATCCTTAAAAAAGTGCCTTTTAGTATTAATGTCACGACGAATGGTAAGGACTGTGCACAGTACCCATTTGTGGGAGCTTTTAGTTCATCACTACAAATTGATAATAAGACAATTACTGCGAGTGAAGCCAATATGAAAGATACCGTGGGCATTCGTATTTTTGAGCAAGGCATGACCACACCCGTTAATTTTAATGAAAACATCAACTTTGGTAAAAGTTCCGGTTCACAAATTAGCAAGAATTTTGAAGCGGGCGTTTTATTTTTAAAGTCCCCTACCACTACAGGGAAATTTAGCTCGGTGGTTAACTATGAAGTTTATTTTAAATAATAGAAGTAACATTCGCTTTGAACGAAGTGCCCCACCCACTTAAAGCGTTGCTATTCATTTCTATTTAAACTTATTTACGTGAAATAGACAGGGTTTTAGAGTATGTAATTTAGATGATACAAGTTATAGAAAGTGTGGCGATGTACGCTTTTTAAATGCGCAACAAATACATAAAAATGAAGCCTTATAGTCTCTCCCAAAACTATAAGGCTTAGATCTGTAGCGTCTTCTGTATAACTTAGCTTCTTATAAGAAGGTAGTCATACATTTATTGTTATTATTATACAATTTCCATCTATAGGTGATGAAATTCATTAAATGAATAATTACAGATATTTAAGCTAAATTATAGCAGCCAATTTCTTGTTTTTTTGTAAGCATTTGCCTACAAAAATAAATTACGATCAATTTTATAGCGCTATTTTTAATTCTCTATTTACACGATATAAAAAGAATTATAGGAAACGAAAAAATCGGAAGAAAGCTCTAGCGTCTACTCAGTTTTATGATTGAGTCGGACTTTTTCATGCTTACTTATTGAAGCCTTCTTATCAATTTTGGAAAATAAATAGTCATTTTGAAGTTCTAAGATAAGCTCTAAATATTTTAAATGGTTTATAGCATATAGATATTTTAATCGATAAATAACAAAAAAAGCCCAACGTCCTGTTGAGCTTTTTTGTATTGACGAGCTAGGTATACCTCCTGTTGTACCTCACAATCCCGGTGCGAGAACGCATTATTATTGTTTTTCTGTTCTGGAATATCCTGTTCTCTATGTCTCTCATCATAGGAAATTGTAGTTAAGATCGTATAGGTACAAAGACCTTAAATCTAGGTAAGCCAAAACCTATACATTTGTATAAAAATTCCTCCAAGTCTTGTCCGCACAAATTGGAAATATTTTTTTGCTCTGAAACTAATTTATAACTCAGTCTATAGTTTTACTTTATTTATTCATCATCTTTAGGCAAAAAAATTCCCGATTTCCCCAACAAAATTATTTGTAATGAGATGACTTTTTCTATTTTATGATTAACTAAAGCATTTGAATTATAAATATTTATTTAAAAGTTTTTGTGTAATTACAATGTGCAGTTAAGTAAGTTTAATTGCCTTTGGATGATCAGTTCGATACTATTTTTATAATGATACTTTGCCAGCATCTCTATGTTTGAATCTCAGCTTTCCTTAAGTGAATACCTGTCTGCAGTAAAGGAAGTTGTCCGTATAACTTTTAATGAACCGGTATGGGTGAAAGCAGAGATTCGTAATCTCAATATCAAAGGTGGGCATTATTATTTAGAGCTTGCCGAAAAAGAACACGATACAGATAAAGTGATTGCGAGCTGTAAGGCAACCATCTGGAAGTTTTCAGCGGCCAAAATGGTTCTAAAGTTTGAACGTGAAAGTGGAATTGAGCTGTCGAGAGATTTAAATGTCCTGATAAAAGTGAAAGCCACTTTCAGTCCCCAGTATGGTTTTTCAGTCACTGTAGAAGATATTGATTCAAGCTATACCTTGGGCGAGATTGCTAAACGTTATCAGCAAATATTAGAGCGGCTTCGCTTGGAAGGCTTGGCCAATAAAAATAAATTACTCCCTGCTCCTTTCGATATTCAAAATGTTTTAGTTCTTGCGCCTGAAAATGCTGCAGGTCTGGGCGATTTCAAGAAAGATGCCGATGCTTTAGCTCAGGCTGGGGTTTGTGACTTCATCTATCACACGGCGACTTTTCAAGGAAATACTGTAGCTGTCAGTATGATTGA
This sequence comes from Acinetobacter terrestris, assembly GCF_004331155.1. GTDB lineage: Bacteria > Pseudomonadota > Gammaproteobacteria > Pseudomonadales > Moraxellaceae > Acinetobacter > Acinetobacter terrestris. The sequence goes on along the minus strand of NZ_SJNZ01000037.1, from coordinate 12,191 downwards.
ATCTCTGGCGGCTGGCTTGGCTCAGTGGGCGACAAACTTTAACTCTGCTCCCGATTTGATCGTCATTATTCGTGGCGGTGGCGCAGTGAATGATTTGGCATATTTGGATGACTACCCTTTAGCAGCCTTCCTGTGTAAATGTTCAGTTCCGATCTGGGTGGGTATTGGCCATGAAAAAGACCGGACTATTCTGGATGAAATCGCCCACCGTTCTTTTGATACCCCAAGTAAAGTCATTGGAGGTATACGAAACCTGATTGTTGAACGCATTCAGAAAGTACTGCAATCTCATCAGACCATCAAGCTTTTATCTCAACACCAGATCGCGGCTTATCAAAGCCAAAATGATCAGTACATCAAAGTGATTAAGACACTGGCTCAAAATCAGATTAATACAACTCTGCAAACGCTTGAGTTAATAAAAGGCAATAGCCAATATTTTGCGCAGCAGCAAATTAAATTGGCATCCACCCAAGTTGAATCATTGATGCGTGAAACGCTGTTACAGAATCCAAAAAATGTGATGGCCAAAGGCTACGCAATTGTACGCAGCCAAGGCAAAGCCATTCGTTCGATTCAACAAATTTCTGGTAATGACATTCAGGTAGAATTACAGGACGGCATGATCAACGCCGATGTTAAAGAGGTAATCCGCAATGGCTAAAAAAGAATTAAGCTTTAAAGAAGGTTATGAGCTGCTTAAAAAGAATGCTGAACTGCTTGAGTCTCAGGAAGAACCGGATATTGATAACTTAATGAAGATTGTTGAAGAGTCCATGACTGCATACAAAGCCTGCAAGACACGGATAGATGCAGTGCAGCAAGCACTGAACGAGACCTTTAAAGATTGAGGATTCAAGTTTTTTACAGATTGAGAAGCCAGGTTTTAAATACTGATTACTCATTTTCAAACGTTTAATCAGCATTTAAATATTGGGAAAATCCAGCACAAAAGCTTTTAAAACCTTCAAAACCTGCGTAGTTGTCTTTCTCTGCGTAACAGCCCAAGTCGCTCTTTTCGCTGGACAATCTGATCGTCAGTGAATGGCAGTTTGATTCTCAGCTCTGCAAAGGTGAGTGAATGGTTCTCAATCAGATAACTGTCCTGTTCTGTGGTCCAGTTTGTTGTCGCTGATTCAAGTGGCTTTCGGGATCGTCTATTCATGCCGGAATTATAAGAGATCTATCTTTAATTGATAATTATCTTTATTAATTGATAACTATCTTTCTTAGAGAATTTAAACCACTATTTCCCAAATAGTAGAGCTTTCTTCAGCTTCACAAAAGCCAATTATTTCATGCGCATCATTTATTTGAGGAATAAAATGATTGTTATGCATATCATAATAACCGGCATGATCTTCTGCCTTGGCCAAAGTGACTTCATCACCGAGAACTTTATTAATGGTTCTCTCTTCTCCAGAATTTGGATTTTTAATTTTGATCATATCTATTTAACTCCCTATTCATCTTTCTATCATAAGGAATCTAGGGTTAATGTATAATTAAGTTTGTTAGCTTCAATGTAACTATGTAATTGATTTAGGATATTTATACTTGCGCTGTTACTGAAAATCAGGCTGTTGCTAATACATCAGTTCTGGAATCAATTCAATTTAAAATCATTCTCGGGAATAAAAATCCACGCTCAGATTAAGCTTTTGTATCAAACTTGGTTTATCAGGATGCTGCTGTACTGAATCAAAATATTATTATCTTAAATTATTATTTTAAAATCATTCGACTGCCCTGCTGGTCATTTCAAGCTGCTGTAAAAAACTGGCAAATCCCTCTGGCGCACGGGCATTTAAACGGCTACTGGTTTTTACCCGCACTAAATTACTCCAGATAATTTTTAAATCCAGACTCAGCATTTGTTTGACTAAATGAATATCTTCATGACAATACAAGGCTTTAAATCCGCCCGCCTGAATATAGGCCGTGGAACTAAAACTCAAATTGGCACCATGAATATGCGAATGGTTCATCGTATCTTGATAATGTGCCAGGTAATTTTTCCGGCTCAGCATCGAAAAATTGCGCCAGCTATCGACTTCCACCACACCACAAATTGCATCTGCAGGTTGATGATTGAGCTGCTGTAAAAGCCATTGTGTATCCACACAACTATCGGCATCCGTACACGCGATCCAGGTAGCGCCTGAATTGATCATGTGACGCACACCTAAGTCTCGGGCTTTACCCACACAGCGAAAATTGCACTCTAAATAGTCCACGCCTGCACGTTGAACAATTTGCAAAGATTGATCGGTACAACTGTCTAATACAACAAGTACGCGTACTTCTTTATTCAAACTTGGCAGAGCATGTATCGCCAGGTGTATAGAATGCAAACACTCTTCCAGGTATTGTTCTTCATTACAGGCTGGAATCACAATCCCAATCATATTAAGCCCTCTTTAGAAGCCAATGTGTTCGTTTCTCTACTCCATAAATCAACCATAAAATCGGGATCATTTACAGTTAAATAATGATGCAGAGTAAATTGCTGCTTCAATACATGATGAACTTGATCCCCTGTTAATGTAAATCCATCAATCGGGTAACGCCAATGACAACATAGCACTACACCCTGCGGAGTTAAGCTGTTTTCAACTTTTTCGATTAACTTTGATAATTCTTCCGGTTCAAGATAATACAGAATTTCACTGATGATAATCAGGTCAAATGATCCCGCTGGAAATTGTTCAGGAATATATTGCTGAATAACTTCTACGTGAGATAAATCTTCAAGACGTATTTTCGCCAACTGTACCGCTTTAGCATTCGCATCCAGACAGATTAATTGCTTCGAGCGTGGAGCCAAGTGTTGACTAAAAACGCCATTCGAACAGCCAATTTCCAATACCTTTGCATATACAGGTTTTAAAAGTAAGGCCAGGCAAATCTGCCGTTTACGTTCTTCATACCAACGCTGTTCATACTCCCAGGGGTCATCACTATTTTTATAAAGTTCATCAAAATATTCTGTTTGATTAATCACAAATATAGACCTCGCAAGGCAATAAAATTCGTTGGATGGTCTGCTCGGATAAAATAGGTGCTTGTCCTGTACTGGTATCGATTTCCAGCTGGCTTTTAAAACACGAAATTGCCTTATTTTTACGTTGTAATTGTTGCGGTGTTAGTTCCAGCTTTAACGCCTTTTCCCAGGGAATGCGGCGATCATCTGGAACTGACCAATGCCATGCCCAGATCAGCACTTGATAACAGATTAAATGAGCTTCATTTGCCAGTTGTTGTACCACCCGTCCTGTGGCTTCATGATCAGGGTGCCCATCTTTATCAAAGGTACATACCAGAATATCATCAGGGCCAATCAACTCTCTTAACGCTTGATAAAGCCTGTCTTGCTGTGCAGTAATTTCACCATCCATCAAGTTTAAGGCAATACGCTTCACCGCATGATTTACTGCTAATACTTCAAGCGCAGCATGGGTTTCAGCGGGCCGTATGGTATTTAACTGATTCGGGGAATAAAGCTGTGACTCTGGATGGCTTTGAGTTCCGTTGGTGACTGCCACAAGTACAATGTCACGCTTAAGCTCAGCAAGTTGTTGTAATAATCCTGCGCAACCTAGAATCTCGTCATCTGGATGTGGCGCCACTATCAGGACACGTCCTCCTTCAGCAAAGCCGGAGATTACATCGAGCTGTTTTAGTGATTCCAGTCCAGACCAGTCTCGCCATTCTTGATAGCTTGTGCCGTCTCCGTAAATAAGCCGATCTTCAACTAATTCATGTTTTATAACATCCATGCGGCATCTTCACTTTGCTGAAGTACAAGCTCTCCAATTCGTTCTACATCGAATGCTGCATGACTTTGTCTTAAAAATACCGGCAAGTCGGCTGCCAAAGCAGCAAAAATTCTATTTTCACAAAAAGGCCGAGCACCCAGTGCTTTCCCGACCTGTTCTAGAACAGCCTGTGCTGTTTGCTCCACTTTGGCACGTAAGATCCGGATAATAAGCTCATGACTTTGCGCAGGATGCTGATCAATTTGATCTGCCACATAATGAAAATATTGTTTGGTTGTGAACAGTAAAGTACTGATTTCTCCCAGATACATCAGCGCATAAGCATGCGGCTTTGTCTTGCATTGCTGATATAAAAAATCGGCCAAACGTGCTGCGGCCCCAAACCAGCAGGCAGCTACTCCAGCTGCACCGTGCCAAAACCCGGGTCTTTCTAAATAGGCATTTGAATCACCGACCGTTTCAGCACTCACCTGATTAAAAGCTATCGATGCCGTACGGGTATGCTGCATTCCAACGGCGTGCCACCCCCCGTGATCGATTTGAATATTAGGATGATGCATATCGACAATGAGTAATTGTGACTGATTGTGCTCATCGCGGTAGGTAAGCAAACCATAATCGACCAGTCCTGCACCCGAACACCAGTTTTTCTGACCTGAGCAAAGACCTTGCTTAAAATGAATGGGCTGCTGACTTCCTTCTGCTGCCCATACTGCCCAAAGTCCATTGTTGACCGGGCTATAATTTAATTCATTTAAAATACTTAACGCATCTAAATGTGATTCAAACCATTTGGCTAAATTTAAATTGGTGAACCCAACTTTTGCCAGTATCTTCCATCGCGCTAATGTTTCCCCCTCTCCAGGATGAGGAATATCGCCTGCAAAAGTAAGTAATTTTTTAATGCTATCTTTTAAATTTTGCTTAATATCAGTGTCATTTTGTTCAAATTCAAACAAAATTTTATTTAAACTCAAGGATATCGCTCCTTTTATTTTATTACGCTCCGTATTCATGAATACACAATGAATAGGAATCTATAAGTAAATTTTATTTATCTGGCATTTGAATCAATCTTAAATCTGTTAATTATTTGAATTATAGTAATTTTGTATAGTAATCATAAAATAATATGAACTTCTTAAAACAAAACAGTAGTGACATTTAAAAGGCCACTACTGTTTAAATAATTGATTTCCATATGACTCATTCAAGAGCCTGAATGGACTTTTAAGGGGTTAAAATTAAGGTGTTAAAATCACTTTACGACATTCCTGTTCGCGTTTATCGAAAATACGATAACCTTCCGCCGCATCTGACAGATTCATGCGATGAGTGATAATGACTTCAGGAGACAAATCCCCATTTTCAATAAACTCTAAAAGTTTAGGCAGGAATTTATGCACATGCGTTTGCCCCATTTTAAAGGTCAGCCCTTTATCAAAGGCATCTCCAAACAGGAACCCATGAATAGGTCCTGCATAGACACCTGGGACACTGACCACACCGCCGCGACGAACCGCCGCTATACATTGGCGTAGCGCTGCCCCGCTGGAGCCTTCAATTTTAAGATTGGTCAGAACTGTTTCAATCATGCTTCCCTTGGCTTCAAAACCAATCGCATCAATGACCGCGTCTACACCGCGTTGCCCAGCAGTATTACTGATAATAAATTCAGCCGCATCGACCTTGTCAAAGTTCACGGGAATCGCCCCATAGGTGTTGCGGGCATACTCCAGGCGGTAATTGTTATGATCGACCATAAAGATCTGTTCAGCACCCAACATTTGCGCACATGCAGCGGAGAGTAAGCCCACAGGCCCCGCTCCATAAATGGCGACGCTTGAACCTTTGCCAATATTTGCATTGGTCACTGCTTGCCAAGCCGTGGGTAAAATATCGGTCAGAAATAATACTTTTTCATCGGACAAAGAACCGGGCACCTTAAAAGGTCCCACATTGCCTTTGGGTATCCGGACATATTCCGCTTGGCCACCGGGTACGCCACCATACAAATGGCTATATCCAAACAGTGCTGCACCCGGCGGAATCTGTTTCTTATTTAAAATTGCGCCTCGTCCGGTATTGGTCTTTTCGCAAGCTGCGGTTAAATCATGTTCACAGAAAAAACAGTGACCACAAGCAATCACAAAAGGAATAATGACGCGATCACCCTTTTTAACCTGAGTGACCTCCGGCCCTACTTCTTCAACAATTCCCATAAATTCATGCCCAAAGATATCGCCTTCTTCGGTTGCAGGAATTTTACCGCGATAAAGATGAAGGTCTGAACCGCAGATCGCAGTTGCAGTGACCCGCAAAATGACATCATCGGGTTCCTGAATGACTGGATCTGGGACGGACTCGACGCGGACATCTCGAGCGCCATGATAAGTAAGAGCACGCATAATGATTTCCTCTACTAGTTTTACTATTTGAGTTTTAAATGCCGCCTGAATAATGAGTAAATTGTTTTAGATATTTAAGGCGGATAGTCTGATCTATTTTGAAAGATGCTTGTTTAAACTTATGGCGAAAAAGACAATTGTTCATGTCCAAAATTGTATAGAAATACAAGGTTCTAGTTATTAAATGTGTGTTTGAGTTATCTATAACGGATAGATTTAATCATCACGCAGTCATTGCACTTAAATAAAAATTTTTATTGAGAAATAATGAGACGGTTTTAAACTTTTCTGTAACTCGTTTATAATTTTTTTATCATTATCAAAAATAAAAGCCTTATAGTCTCTCCCAAAACTATAAGGCTTAATGGTGTAACTTCCCCTTTTATGACTTACTTTTATGTAAGTTCTTCATTATACTTTTATAATTGTTATGGGATTTTTCCATTGATTTACAATGAAATCCTCTTAACAAATAATTACAAATATTAACAATAATTCATATCTACAATCTCGCATTTCCTTGTAAGCAATTGCCTACACAGATGACGAACTGCTCCTTTAAAAACTTAAATATAGAGGGATATTATCTAGATTTTAAATAAGATAAGTGATGTAAAAAATCTATGTTTTATTAACTGATAAATTTGCTCAGGATACTAGGGGGAAATTTCAAGTTTGAGGAATGTACTCAGTACTCAACCTGTGAATCTATATACCCCTACAATTTTTATGAGCTATGCTTTTGGGTTGATCAGGTCAATGGTTGCTATGTGCTATTGATAAAATTTACCGATAAAAAACCTCCCGCAGGAGGCATGTTTTTATTCAATTATTTCTATAATTAAGATGAATCTCTGACCTAAAGCAAAATGCATATTAGGCATTACTGAATGTCGAGGCATTTTGTCATATGGACGTTTAGATGAACGCAAATAATTTCCCTCTTGATCACGATAAAAATAATGTAAAGTTCCCATGCTGGTGTCCTCTTCAGCATCGAGTTCTATCCTTTCACCTGTGTCTCGGTCTTTAGCAATAATTTTCATTCTAATGCCTTATATGGATTAGATACTATAATTTATCATGCCAAAGCAATATAAATTCATCTATGAACTTAGCCCTACTGATCCCTTACATAAGACCATAAAAAGACTGTCCATATCTCGTATACAGTAAGGTTTTACCTGCCCTATTACATTCGTAAGCGTCCGCTGAATCCCATGCCTATTTTTTAATTTTGGTCGGATTTCCAGCGGTGTGGCAGTAATTCTTCTATTTGGGTGACTTTATGCGTCGGCAGCCTTTTCAGCACATCACTTAAATAGGCATACGGATCCAGTCCATTCAGCTTTGCTGACTGGATTAAAGTCATAATATTGGCAGCTCGTTGGCCGCTGCGCAGCGAGCCAGCAAATAGCCAGTTCTTACGTCCCAACGCCCAGGGGCGCATCTGATTTTCAATCCAGTTATTATCTATAGGCAAATTGCCATCATCCAGATAGCGGCAGAGTGCCTGCCAACGTTTTAGGCTGTAATTGATCGCCTTGGCAGTTGGAGAACTCGATGGCACCGCCAGATAATGTTGGTTGAGCCATTCATACAGTTGTTGCATCACCGGTTGGCTATGCTGTTGCCGGTATTCGCGGCGATGTTCTGCTGTACCATCGGTCTTTTTCCTGAGTTCTGCTTCTATGGCATACAGTTTCTGAATCAGCACTAATGCCTGTTCAGCGATCTGACTTTTCCCGGTCACATGCAGTTCATGGAATTTACGACGTGCATGTGCCATGCAGCCCACCTCAATGACCTGGCCTGATTTAAAGCGTGCTTTATAACCACTGTAATCATCACAGACCAGATGACCCTGCCAGCCATTCAGGAACGCTTCAGCATGCTGACCTGAACGACTATCCTGAAAGTCATAGATCACTGCCTGAACTGGATTGTACTGTGTAGTGGCATAGGCCCAGACATAACCTTTCTTCGGTTTTTTCTCATCATCACCCATCCGCATGATGGTGACCGGCGTTTCATCGGCATGGATCACCCGCTGTTGCAGCACCACCTGTTTTAAGGCATTGGCCAGAGGTTCCAGTTCCACACCGCAGCGACCAATCCAGTCAGATAAAGTAGATCTGGACAGATCAATGCCCGCCCGCTGATAGATCAGGCGCTGACGGTACAGCGGCAAATGATCGGCATACTTCGATACCAGCACATGGCTGAGCAATTCAGGTGAAGCAATGCCTTTATCAATCACATAGGCAGGCATCGCTTGCTGAGTCAGAGTGTCGCACTGATCACAGACCCATTTGCCACGGACATGCTGTTCCTTGTAGAACTGTGCCGGTCTGAAATGCAGTTTTTCACTGATATCTTCGCCGATACGACGTAACTGGCAGCCACAACTGCATTGGGTTGATGCAGGTTCATGCTCAATACGGATGGTGTGTAGATGATCTGGCAGCAGTCGACGTTTAGGTTTGTTGACTGTGGCTTTCTGTGTCGCTGCATCGGTTTTATCTGCATTTAATCGTTCTAATTCTAGATCAACGGCTGCGATATCTTCTTCGACCGCTTCGTCCCATAGATGGATTTGTTTTGCGGTAAGATGTTCGTTTTTACTGCCGAATTTATGCTTTTTAAACAGCGCCAGTTCATGCTCGTATTTTTGATTGAGAATAGAAAGATGCTGAACTTTGGCATCCAATTGCTGGTTTGATTTTTCTAATTCTTGATTTGATTGTGCCAGAGACTGATGCTGCATCGCCAACTGCCGGGTAAATTCCAGCAGTTGTTCATGGGTCAGTTGGCTTAAATCAGGCAGCATTTTCATGACCGCAGTATGCCTGAGGTCATGACGCAGAGGAAATAGAACGTTTGGAGAATAGCAGAATGTAGCAGCCTAGTTTAGAGCATTGTTACCACTTGCTGTCGTCCAATGCGCTGCCAGGGCAAACCCTGAATTAGTGCCTGTAACTGTTCTGGACTGAGAGCTACGTTTTCACCCTAGTGAACTTTAGCCCAGTGGAATTTTCCCTGTTCCAGCCGCCTGGCACACAGCCAGATGCCCAGTCCATCATGTACCAGCACTTTCATACGATGACCACGTTTATTACAGAACAGGTAGGCGCAATGCGGTTTGATTGAGCCAAAGGCTTTCATAATCTGCGCCATGGCCGTATCCATACCCGCACGCATGTCCATGGGCTGGGTAGACAACCAGATTTCATCGATACGGATCATTTGATCAAGCCCTGAAGTAAAAGCAGTAATTCAGTTGCAGACTCCACCGGCCATTCGATTTCGATCATCTGATCCCTTACGGAACCTTGTTCATCATGTAATGGAATCCTGATATGAGCGGTAGCTTTCTTCTCTGGCACAGGTGGCGGAGGTGCTTCTTGTTTGACTGGCGTCGGGTGAAGAATGACGGGAAGGAAGTCGGTCTGTGGAATGGATGAGATTGTTAATGATGGAACCATTGATCTGGACTGACGAATCCATTTATGCAACAGATTGGCATTGATCTGATGTTGCATTGCGACCTTAGCCACCGATGTATCTGGCTGCTGGCATTGCTGAATAAGTTGATGTTTAAATTCAGCCGTGAAGGTTCGACGGGGCTTTTTTAGCGTTGGTGCAGTGTCTATAACTGTCTTTAAATCCATAAATAGGTGTCCACTTAAATTTTAGTGGACACTATCGCGGTATTAATGAGTTAGAAAAAGTGGGGCTCAGCGGACGCTTACTTACATTCGACTACTTAAAGCGAATATTCGCTACTGTTAATAAATAAACGTAGATTTTCTGCAAACGGAATGTGTTTTGAGATCTATCTTATTTGTAAAAATATTGTTCAATTTAGTTAATCGATTGTCTTTTATTGAGTTGAATTACACCTCAAGCTCCACATATCACCCTTCATATAAGCACCAAGCTTAGGCGGATAGATTTAACGCCCCATTGAAAATATCGTCGAATGCAGTTTGGGGAATCTAACGTGTATAACGCGTTTCCATAATTGATTAATTAAAAACTATCTTTAGCTTAGTCAAATCATCTTTCGAGTTCTTAAACTCTGTAAATACAGAATTAAATCTAAATTAAATTTAAGTATTCTTACGCTTTCAAACAATCCCTGCATAACTTAATTTATTTATTATCAATTATTTAATTAACTCCAGTTGCAGCATGCAGCCAAATAAATACATTAAGAGTTGGAACAAGGTTTTCTCATGACAAAAAAATGCCCACAGAGAAGTTAAATCGTAGGCAAAAATTTAAAAAGTGCAGCAAGGTTAAAGAAACTACAGCGTTTCCTTAATTGATTTTATATAGCATTAAAGTGATTGATTTAATCAAAAAATAGAAAAATTTGAAATAATGTAAGGGGGAATCATATTTTTATACAAATTAAATTGTAAATTTAGGGCAAATAAAAAGTCCGCTTAATTGGGTGATATTAAGCGGACTAATATTGGGTTTACCTGTTTTGTTCTTTTTACTATTGCGTCTTTTTAGAATAGTTAAAATATAGCATCTAAATTTAGATAACAAAGTATAGAGAATATAGAAGAACAGTTTTTACGCGTTCACAATGCGTTATTTTTCTTTTCACCGTATATCAATTTCTATAGACATTAAAAAAGCCCATCCTTTGCTAAGTGGGCTTTTATCATTTGTACAGATTAGGGTGATATTACTAAATAAATTAAATCATTATCGATGCAATTGTTTATACACCCAGGTTAAAAACTCATTTTTATGCCGTATGGGCGGTGCTAAATTAATATTGATTATTTGCCGACTTCCAAATTTACCGATAATTTTAGAAGGCGAATCAAGCCTGACCCCTGTTTTTTGATCCTGCTGTATTTCGGAAAAAAATTCTAATAATAAATCTAGCTCAGCCTTGGTCTTAAAGTTGGGTTTCTCGGCCATAAAATTATAAACCTGCTGTAACATATTAAAATTAATGGAATTTTTCATTTTACATTACTCCAGCAAGTATATTAATTAAATAATATACACCCGAAGATTTTCATAAATATTCACTGCATTCGTTAGCTGATTGTTCACATTTAGTTATAAAAAAAGCCCATCTTTCGATGAGCTTTTAAGTTCTTATTTAGGCTTCAATCATTTTATTTTAATACAAAATTAGCCACAGCTTGCCTGGGTGATTTTCTTGGAAACAGGATCAATCGTTACTGTAATTCGATTGGTACGGTAATCCATAGTGACTGGCTGTCCAGGAGCGACTCTACGAATAATTTCAGATTGGGTTTTTTGTTTAATTTGATCATCAGTTAAACCAGTTTGGCCAATCAGAACTTTCGCTTCCTCTGCTAAGCATTCTTTAGAACTTTCACGGAAAAATTTCCACTCTTCAATCACTTGACCATTTGCCAGATGACAATAACCCACCTGACCATTCGCCTCATTTTTGATTTCTAGTTTTCCACCTTGCTGAATACAATATTCACTGGCAGGATTGGCTGCACCCGATTTTGGTGCAACAGTATCTTTATTCTGTACAGCCGAACATGCGACTAGAGAGGACGCCATAAGCCCAAGTAATAGTATCTTTTTCATCATTTTAAATTCTTAGCAAAATTCAAAGATATCAAAAACAGGAAGATTATCAATGTTGTAATTTGAAATAAAAAAGCCCATCTTTGAATGCGTTGTTTTTTATCTACATTGTTCTATTGAATTATTAAGAAACTTAAAATAACCCGAATCGCGGATAAGAAATTGACTTGAAAAATAAGAAGACTAGAGCCATCAGTTGAGTTACCACACCAAACTCACAACTCTAGTCCTCATGTTCAATAGTACCGAATTATTCTGCATCATTGATGATTTCTTTCTTAAATTTGAAGCAACTTATTGGAAATTTCTCAAACAATGCCATCATTCTGTAAGAATCAGACCTGCTCATCTGTCGATCTCAGAAATCTGCTTTATTGCTATTTGGTACAAATGTTCTCATTTCAAT
>NZ_SJNZ01000036.1 GCF_004331155.1 Acinetobacter terrestris | reverse complement strand
AGCATATTCGTGAAGTCGCTCGTAATCATCGAATGACTCCTATTATTCCAAGAAAATCAAACAGCAAAAAACCAAATATAGACTTTGATCACTACCTCTATCGTCTAAGGCATCTTGTTGAAAATGCCTTTGCCCGATTAAAGCATTTTCGTGGTATTGCCACTCGTTTTGAAAAGTTGGCTCGTAATTATAAGTCCATGTTGTTCTTGGCTTGTTTGTTTATTTGGTGCAAAGCCAAATGAGGACACGCCCTAGGCAAGGTTATAAGGACTTTTCTTGATACAACAGTCAGTTTTAATCTTGATCTAAAACATCTGCAAACTGTGCACCCAAAACTTTAACTAAGTCTTGTGGTTTTACCCCAATATCTAAGCCTCGTTTGCCGCCACTGACATATATTTTGCTTAATGTCTCTGCAGAAGCATCTACCACGGTTTTTAAACGCTTTTTCTGCCCGACTGGACTGATGCCACCCACCAAATAGCCAGTTAAGCGCTCGGCATTTTTAGGATCTGCCATATGTAACTTTTTAGCCCCTACTACGGCTGCGATTTTCTTTAAGCTTAATTGATGTGCGACAGGCAAAACTGCCACATAATAATTCTTGTCATCCGTCACCAATAAGGTTTTAAAGACTTCTTTGACTTCTAAGTTTAATTTTTCAGCCGCTTCTAATCCAAAGCTTTTTGCATTGGCATTATGTTCATATTCATGGATAGAAAATTCGATTTTATTTGATTTCAAGATTTTGCAAGCAGGTGTCATTTTTCGATGATATAAATAACGGGATCGCTGAATTATATGCTTTTTCAAACTCAATGTTTAGCATGCTTAGGCTATTTTAGATTAATACATCTATCCTGTATTTCATTTAACAATCTAAGCTTATAAATAAAAACTGCAGCTTCAGTTTTCACTCACATTGAATCTTATATATTTTCCTAAATGAACCTCTACTTCAATGCAGAGTTTCTCCACTAAGACGTGCTGTTCATTTATAAAAAATATTCCCAAATGATGTAACCCAAACCGAATCCAATGAATGCATACAGTGTGATGATAAAGAATACAAAACTTGCTTTATTTTTCTTTTTTAAAAAATTCATAGTGATACTCAATGCTCAGTCTAAATTGCATCATATTATCGCACTAATTTAGAGCATATTAAACATGAATAATTTCAAAAAGTTATCACCTCCTTAACACATATAATAAAAAAGCCAACTTATTTCCAAGTCGGCTTTATGAGTCCTTATCATATTCAGATAGTGCGCTATACAGCCCTATTTTTTTCTATTTTCTGCGCTCGCCCTAAATCAATAAAACCAATCGTCAATCGTTTTTACTTAAATCAATAACCGATTTATATATTTGCCTAAGAAAGATACTGAAACATTACACCGTTTTTAATGTCATTCCCCTATCTTATAAAGGCAAATTTAAACAATAAACTTTAAAGGTTGCCAATATGAAAGCTATTACAATGAAGAAGATGATTAACTGTGTCGCAGTGAGTGGTATATTGAGTTTTGCTGCGTGCCAAACGATGGCGGCAACGGCTCAGCAACCTACGAACGACGCTAAACAATCTAAAATGTCGCATGACAGTCATGAGAATTTAACTGATAGTCAAGTGATCAAGGTAGTCAGTACGGCTAATAATGGTGAGATTAAGCAGGCAAAAACTGCTTTGCCAAAACTAAAAATGGATGATGTCCGTAAATATGCTCAATTGATGATTAATGAGCATTCAGCAAATGAGAAAAAAGGCCAAGCGTTGGCAAGTCGTCTAAAGTTAACTCCACAAGTGAGCAATACCAGTAAAGCATTGCAAAATGATAGCGATCAGGTTGTTAATAAACTTAATCAATCATCATCAGCAACGGATAAAGAGTATATGACCAATCAGGTTGAAGTACACCGTAAGGTTCTGATGACTATTGAGAAACAGTTGATACCAAACGCTAAAAATGCTGAATTAAAAACTATGCTTGCACAAACTCGTACTGCGGTTGCCAAGCATTTGCAAATGGCCGAACAAATAGTTGCAAAGATGAAATAATATAAAAATCATATATTATTTAATCAGTACTATTTAACCCGTATTCTTAAAAAGCCTAGCAGCGATAAGCTAGGCTTTTTTATGCTTATCTGGGGAAATACAGAAAATGGATCATATAATGCGCTGCTTAGTTGATCATTCTCAGAATATCTTGAGTTAGGCTACTGCATGCAAGAAAACCCACTCACCCTCGAATGAGCTTTCTTGCTTATTAACCATCTTTCACGCTTAGGATTTATTCAATATTCCAGAAGTCAGATGAGAATAAGTCAATTTACTCATCTTAAGCATCTCTAAAAACCAATTCAATTTTAAATATTATTAAATATTATTTCTGGCTATTCTTTATGCAATAACCGATCAATTACGCCAAATTTCTTGAAAATTTTCGCACGGCGTTTTGGGTGAATATTGGCTTTATTTAAATCACCCTCGTAATGCTCAAATACGCGTTGATCCATCATTTTAAACCATAATGATGGAATTAGAGCTGGCAATAACATGGTTGCATAACCACTTGGCAACTCAGGTGCTTCATCAAAGTTACGCAACGCCTGAAATGGACGTGTCGGATAGGCATGATGATCTGAATGACGCTGCAACTGGTACAAAAATAGGTTAGTCGTAATGTTATTATTATTCCAGCTATGCTCTGGCATGGTACGCGCATAAGAACCATCTGGTTTTTTATCGCGCATTAAACCGTAATGTTCAATATAATTAATGACTTCAAATAAGCTTACTCCGTAAAAAGCTTGAGTCGCCAAATATGGAATTACCTCTTTACCAAACAGCTTCAACATGGTGGCATGAAAAGCTGCACTCATCGTCCAGCCTTGAAACAGTTCGTTTTCCAGACTAAAAAATGATAAACCTTTGCGTTTTAAACGGTTCTTTTCAATTTCTATGGCAGATTTAAGACCACCAAATACCGTTCTTGGCCAAAACTCATAGAAAGTTTCCCCCATTTTGGAAGATGCCGGATCTTCAGGTGTTGCAGCACGTTTATGATGTCCATACGGATGCTCAACCCGAAAATGGTTATAGAACAATGGCATTAAGGTGGCATGCGAAAGATAGTGATCTTTTTTATTCGGACGATGTGACAACTCATGCGCAGTATTTACCCCAATGCCATTAATTGCCCCCATCGAAATGCCTAACAGGATCTGATCGACGAAAGACGTTTCTTTACGGCTCACCACATAGCCTGCGAATAGATTGGCTGCCATTTGCAAAGGAATAAACAATTTCACAATACGGTCGTAATAAGGATCATTGACTAAGGATGTAATTTGATCATCACTCGGGTTGTTATTGTCTTTGCCTACAATTGAATCGATACTGGGAATAATCACATGCAGTAATAAAGGGCCACCCAAAGCAAATATTTTTTTCGTCGCTTTAGGGCCAAACTGATAGCCTGACAAAATACCCATGCCAATCACAGGTAAACCGGGGCTTAATAACCACCAATAACGTTTTTTATCGAGGGCTAAACCTGAAGCTGCTGGAAGGGTTTGAATTGTTGTTTGATTTAAATTTACTGGCGCATTCATGCTGGCGATCTTCCCTATTTTCTATTCTACCGTTATATTTCTAGAAATGGGTCATCAAGAACAGTTTTAAACGTCCAAAAAAGCTATGCAAACGTCCTTGGCATCAATAGCCAATATTTGACCTGAAAACACATGCTTGAGTGAATCAAAGCTTTTTATAATTTTTATTAGATGATGACAGTACGATAAGACATGGATGCCTTAAGTAAAATTTTTGATGATATTCATCTTAATAAATCTGAATATATTTATTTAAAACCCCGTGGTGACTGGGCATATTCTTATCAGGAACAGGATGCCATGATTGGCTATGTGGTTCTGGTGGGTAATATGACGATTCAGCTGAATCCACACACCCAGCTTCAGGTCGAAGCGGGTGATCTGGTGCTGATCCCTTCAGGGCAAAACCACTCTTGCCATAGCAATAATAAAAGTAATTTGATTGAAGCCTTAAATATCACTGAACTTTTTGATCAAAAAAGACAGGAAACCATCGAGTTTGGAAGTTCTAGCGGTGAGCCTGCACTCATTTTAGCGATTCGCTGCCATATCGATACGATTATGGCGCGTCCTTTACTCAATGCCCTGCCCAACTATATTCATATTCATCATATTACTGGCAGTACCGCACCAGAATGGCTACAAATTGGCTTACATTTTTTGGCGGTTGAAGCCTATCAAATTCGGCCGGGTCGCGACAAAATTCTCGATCATCTGGTGAGTATTTTATTTATTGAATGTGTCCGTGACTACATTGCGCAATTGCAGGATTCCAATAACTGGCTTAGGGCGTTGGCGCATACCGAACTGGCAAATGCTTTGGCCGCCATTCATGGCAAACCGGAACAGGCCTGGACGGTGGAAAGTCTGGCGGAACAATGCTGTATGTCGCGCTCCAAGTTTGCCACTTTATTTAGCAATATCGTGGGTGAAACGCCGTTGGCGTATTTACAGCAATATCGTTTCCGTTTGGCATCGCAACATTTACGCGAAGGACAATTATCAATTCAACAAATTGCCCATCGTGTTGGTTATTCTTCAGAAACTGCCTTTAGCCAGACCTTTAAACGACTGTTTGATTTAACGCCTAGCCAGTATCGGCAACAATTTCAGTAAATCACATTTTTAATAAATCATTCCGGATTTGCAGTATTGACGCCATTTAAAGTATTTAAAATCGCTTGCACAGGATCTTCACTATTTCCGGAAAGCAATTTCTTATGCATGGTGATGTGCTGCATCGCCTGAATTTGCGCGGTTTCGACATTCATCAATTTTTCAATTTCAGCCGCCAGATTTTCCGGTGTTGCATCGCGCTGAATCAATTCCCGAATGATTTTTTTACCGGCAATAATGTTCGGTAAAGAATAATAAGGAATTTTGATCAGGAATTTGATCACCACATAAGTCAGCCAGTTCAACTTATAAAACGTCACCATCGGACGATGCAATAACATCGCCTCTAAAGTTGCCGTTCCGGATGCCAAGGCCACAATATTTGAGGCATTCATAACCTGACGGCCAATTTTCGATTCAGTATCCGTATTTTCCATCAGGCAAACTTTAGCCACAAAATCGGCAGGATATTGTTTTAGGAGTGCTTCTATCTGCTGCTTGCGTGCATCGTTAATCGCAGGAATTAAAAATACATATTCAGGATGTTTTTGACTCACTATTTTGGCTGCATCCAGCACCAGTGGACCGAGTCTTTCAATTTCACCACGGCGGCTGCCTGGTAAAAGTGCAATATGCTTGTGTTCAACATTTAGACCAAGTTGTTGCTTGGCTTCAATCAGTGGATTTGTAAGCGGCAATTGACTTGCCAATGGATGACCGACAAAAGCAGCAGGCACATCAAATTGCTTATAAAAGGCTTTTTCAAACGGAAATAAACACAGGACCAAATCAATGCTGGCCTTAATGCCATGTACCCGTCCCTGACGCCATGCCCAAACAGAAGGACTGACATATTGCACGGTTTTAATCGGCAGATTGTGCTGTTTTAAGCTTTTAGATAAACGTAAATTAAAGTCTGGTGCATCAATGCCCACAAATATATCGACCGGATCTTTAGTCCATGTATCGACCAAGCCATCACGCACAGCAAACAGTTTTTTAATGTCTTTTAAGACCTCAACAATCCCCATCACCGATAAAATATCCATCGGATAATAGCTTTTGAAGCCTTCTGCAATCATTTGCGGACCACCAATGCCTTCAAACTCGGCATCAATTCTTTGCTCACGAAAACTACGGATGAGTTTAGCGCCTAGTGTATCTCCAGACACTTCTCCAACCACGATACCGATTTTAAGCTTCCGATTTTGCAAGTGTTTATCCTCAAATTTTTTAAAGTTTAACATAGCTGATCTTTCAGATTAATCATGATAGTGGTGCAAAGCTATTTTTTCTCATCAGAAATGAAGTTTCATAATTGTGCTAATCAGCGCCATTTTCTATTTCTTTTTTTAGAATAAGCAAATCAATAATCAAGACAACGACTTATATGAAAAAGTCATAACATATGCACGTTTTTTGATATTTGGCATATATAAGCATGTTTGGTCCACTCGAATTTATATTAGCAGGTGTTTTGGTCGGTTTCTGCGTCGGGATTACAGGGGTTGGTGGCGGTTCGTTAATGACTCCAATCCTGATTAGCCTGTTTAGAATCGAGCCACACATTGCCATTGGAACAGACTTACTGTATGCCGCAATTTCAAAATTCTGCGGCTCTTTGGTTCACGCTAAAAAAATGAATATTGTCTGGCCGATTGTGCTTTGGCTTGCGGTGGGGAGTATTCCAGCTTCGTTTGCAACCCATTGGGTT
This sequence comes from Acinetobacter terrestris, assembly GCF_004331155.1. GTDB lineage: Bacteria > Pseudomonadota > Gammaproteobacteria > Pseudomonadales > Moraxellaceae > Acinetobacter > Acinetobacter terrestris. The sequence goes on along the minus strand of NZ_SJNZ01000036.1, from coordinate 17,469 downwards.
TTAGAAAATTACCTGAGTCAATCAAGTAGCTATAAAGCTGTTTTGACCATGGTCTTGGGCTTTATGTTGACCCTCACCGGTATTTCTATCGTGTTTCGCGGCCACATTGAACGCTTCTTTAACAAGATACGTAAAGATGTTCCTACGGATATGACCCAAGATTTAGAAAAGGTTAACCTGCACGCAAAAGACAAACGCGCTTATATTATCATTATGGGTATTGTACTGGGTGTGTTTGTCACCTTGTCTTCAGTCGGTGCAGGTGCTTTCGGTATTATGGCACTTCTGCTGATGTTCCCGCAGTTGCCCATGATTCGTATTATCGGTTCCGATGTGGTCCATGCCGTGCTTTTAACTTTAGTCGCAGGGCTTGGACACATGAGCTCGGGTAATGTAGATTTGCATTTACTCGGATGGCTATTGGTCGGTTCAATTCCTGCCATTGTGGTTGGAACTCTAATCAGTTCCCGCTTGCCAGAAAAAATTATCCGCAAGATTCTCGGTATTACCCTATTCGCATTAGGCATGAATTTCATGCTTAATCCGGTAAAAGCAAAACCTGTTGAAAAACCGGCAACAGCACAAGTGATCAGTATTGAAAAATCGGCCCAAGTTTAATTTAACTATACGATTCATCAATTTTTTTTGACCAACATATTGATCTTTTTTATAACATTATCAACATACATTCGTGTTATATTCGGATCATGAAATAAACTTTTGTATGATCGAACCAGTGACGGCAATGAATACACTACAGTCAAAACCTATTACACAATCTGACATCGACGATGTGAATGTACAAAGCATTCAGCCTCTTGTAACTCCTGCTGAATTAAAAAAAGAGTTACCTTTGACCGAGCATGCCTATCAAACAGTCCTGAAAGGTCGTGAAACCATTCGCAATATCCTAGATGGAAAAGACAATCGTCTATTTGTGGTCATTGGTCCTTGCTCAATTCACGACACGGTTGCTGCACATGAATATGCAGATCGTTTAAAAGTTTTAAGCGAAAAAGTAAAAGACACTCTTTATATTGTGATGCGCGTTTATTTTGAAAAACCGCGTACCACTGTAGGCTGGAAAGGTTTAATCAATGACCCTGACATGAATGACTCTTTCAATATTGAAAAAGGTCTTCGTATTGGTCGTCAGCTTTTGGTTGAACTGAATGAGAAAGGATTACCGTGTGCCACTGAAGCACTTGATCCTAACTCGCCACAATATTACCAAGACCTGATTTCATGGTCAGCAATTGGCGCACGTACCACCGAAAGCCAGACGCACCGTGAAATGTCTTCAGGCTTATCATCACCTGTAGGCTTTAAAAATGGTACAGATGGCGGTTTAACAGTTGCGACCAATGCCATGCAATCAGTTAAACACGGTCACAGCTTCCTCGGTCTAAATGATCAAGGTCAGGTTTCAGTGATTCGTACTAGCGGTAACCAATACGCACACGTGGTACTTCGTGGTGGTAACGGCAAACCGAACTATGATGCAGGTTCTGTTGCAGATGCTGAAAATGCTTTAGCGAAAGCCAAAGTCAGCAACAAGATCATGATTGATGCCAGTCATGCCAACTCAAACAAAGACCCGTACTTGCAACCGCTGGTATTGAAAAATATCACAGAACAAATTCTGGATGGCAACAAGTCGATTGTCGGTCTAATGGTTGAAAGCCATCTTAAAGGTGGTCGTCAAGATATTCCGGAAAATCTGGATGCTCTTGAATACGGCAAATCGGTGACTGATGGCTGTATCGATTGGGAAACCACTGAAAAAGCCCTGCTGGATATGCATGAGGCACTCAAAGACATTTTGTCAAATCGTTAAGAGATTTAAAACGCCATCTAGATAGATGGCGTTTCTTGTTTAACCTGAGGAAAAATTTTATCTTATGAATGAAATTGAAAATGCATTAAGCCACATCGAGAATTTCCAGTTTATTCACGAGCACCTATTCACGTCCGCTCAGCCCACTGCTGAACAGTTGCAACTGATTAAAGAATACGGCGTGACCACCATTGTGAATCTGGGATTGTCTGATGCAGCGCAGCATTTAGATCATGAAGATAAAATTTGTCTGGATTTAGGTTTAAATTATATCCAATTTCCGATTTCTGCAGAAACACCGTCTGATGATCAGTGCTTACTGATCTTGGACATGCTGGCGTATTTAGTACAAGAACAAATGGTCTGGGTGCATTGCAGCAAAAATTATCATGTCAGTAGTTTGATGTATTTATATCGTCAGTACTATATGGATATGGACATGCCTACGGCGCAAGAACTGATGCACAGTATTTGGGAACCGAATGAAACCTGGACCGGTCTCATCCATGCAGTAGCTCTACAACTACAAGGTCGTAAAGCCACCCAAGAACTACAACAATCTTTGATCCATCCCGATCATTTTGCCTGATGCGAAACCAACACCGTTGCCATCGATAGAATCCCTTCCTGACGTCCGGTAAAGCCTAATTTTTCTGTAGTTGTGGCTTTGACACTAATTTGGTTCACCTCTACATTCAGCACATCTGCAATACTTTGACGCATTTCCAGATTATGTTTCACCAGTTTTGGACGTTCACACGCCACTGTAATATCGGCATTATTTAACACATAACCGCGATCTAAAATCAGTTGATAGACATGTTTCAGCAAAACACGGCTATCTGCACCTTTAAATTTTGCATCGGTATCTGGAAAATGCTGCCCGATATCACCCAAAGCCAGAGCACCCAATAAGGCATCACATAAAGCATGCAACACCACATCACCATCTGAATGTGCTTTCAAGCCTTGGGTATGTGGAATTTTAATCCCTGCCAAAGTAACAAAATCACCCTCTTCAAAGGCATGTACATCCATTCCCTGACCAATTCGAATTTGTGCGACCACTTTGAGCATCCTTAAGAAATAAATGATTGAGATGTTGTATTCACGCTTTCTATTTCGCTATAGTTACATCAGCGCAACATAGTGAAATTATAAGCGATCATGCTGGTGAATACCGATATTAATCTCATTAAAACATTAAGCACACTCTTCAGTATTGGCTGTTTGTGCTCGACTCTGGCTCATGCCCAAGAAATTGACTGTTCTAGCCCGAACACTTCGTCAATGAAAAAAATTTGCGCTGAAAATCTTGCCGAATCTCGGGAAAAATTAACCAATCACTATGTCACTGCTTTTTTGGTCAGTGATGCGCCGGTTCACTTATTAGAAGACACGCATACTTTATGGTTTAAGCGCTTACAACAATGTAAAAGTCTGGACTGTTATAAACAACAATTTGAACTGCGCATTGAAGATCTTAATTTCTATACCTCATTGAATCAGAGTTTAACCAATCATTATTTAAAATTTGAAAATGGGCAAATTGCCAGCCAGCCTGTGCATTTACAAGTCCATCAGCTCAGCAAAGATAGAATTAAAATTGAAGGCATCGCCTACCGTAATCCGAACAATAAATTAGAAACACAAAGCATTCCTTTCTTGGCCTATACAACGCCTGAGCAGAAAAGTGAAATCACCGATAACGAACATGATTGCAAATATCAGTTCGATTTTAATAAAGCAATTTTATCGGTCAAAACAGAGCAAAAAGGCTGTGAGCGTTTTGTCGGTGTATATCGGATTTATGATTAATTGCTTAATTTGATTCTTAAAAAAGTGTTGCGCTGATGGATGATCATTCGATTCAGAAAATTGCTCTTGAGACAGCTATAAGCTTGGTGGCGGCTGAACACTCACAACCTTTTGGTTTTGGGGTGGAGGTATATAAAGTCTTGGATAAAATTTTTATGATGACCATGACTTATCAAGGCGAAAAAATTGTCACCCTAAAATGCTCTCCGCAAGATGCTGAAATGCTGCGTGATATCTATCCATCTATTCGTCCTGGATATCACATGAATAAAAAGCACTGGATCACGATTTATCCTGGCAAAGAAATAACCACGGAATTGGTGACAGATTTAGTCATTGCTTCATATGAACTGGTGATCAGTAAATTACCTAAACAGCAGAAAAAAGCTTTAGAAGCTTAAAAATAAAAAGCATGAAACTAATATTTCATGCTTTTTTAATTACCTAAACCGGATGTTGTGAAGCCACTTCTTGACTAATCATCACCGCTGTCGCTGCGGATAATGTCCAGCCTAAATGACCATGCCCGGTATTATAAAAAACCCGCTCACGCTTTCCACGGCGAACAATCGGCATCATATTTGGCATCATCGGACGCAACCCTGCCCAAGGCACCGCATTTTCAGTACTGATATCAAAGTTTTTATTTACCCAATCTACCAGAGGCTGGATTCGGTCTGCGCGTATATCCCGGTTATAACCATTAAATTCTGCCGTTCCTGCAACACGTAAACGGTCTGCACCTAAACGTGAAGTCACAATTTTAGAACTTTCATCCAGCAGACTGACCCACGGCGCATTTTTGATGCTGTGCTCATCATTTAAATCTAGCGTAATCGAATAACCTTTGACTGGATAAACATTGACCCTGTCACCCAACAAATTTGCCAAGTGATAGCTTCCTACCCCGCCACACACCACCACAGCATCCGCTTCCAGGGATTCAACTGCCGCGGCATCTAACAGCATATTTTCATTACTGGCATGGTAAAGCACAGTGACCCCTTTGGCATGATGTTTAATATCGGTTACTTCCATACCAAACATGTATTTCACCCCATATTTTTCAGATGCCTCGGCAAGCCCCTTGGTAAATTTATGAATATCGCCTGTCGCATCTCCGGGACAATAAAAGCCGCCATAATATTCGCCCTTTAAACTCGGCTCTATGCTTTTAATTTCATCCGGTGTAATGGCAATACGCTCTAAGCCACCATTAATCAGCAAAGTATTCACCCGAGTCGCCACCTCATAATCCAGTTTGCCATGGTAAAAATGCAGAATTCCCCGCTTTTCCAAATCAAACTGAATATTTTCTTGCTCAGCAACAGCAAACAAGCGCTCACGGGCCAATAGGGCCATTTTTACAGTATCGCGAGTATTGGCTTCATAATTTTTAATATTGCCGAGGAATTCCATTAACCAGCCATATTTATGCAGGTCAAATGAAGGATTGAGTAACAGCGGTGCATTTTTATTCGACATCCACTTAATACCTTTCAGTACTGTGGCTTTTTGATTCCAGACTTCTGCATTACAGGCAGAAATTTGTCCACCATTGGCAAATGAGGTTTCCATGGCAGGATACAAATGTTTATCCATGACCGTGACTTTATAGCCCAATTTTGCCAGCTCATAGGCGGAAGTAACACCGGTAATTCCTGATCCGATCACAACAATATGACACATACGGCACTCCCTGGAAATGTATACATTTCTTCTGAGCCCCATCTGTCATTGATACCTGAGAGCTTCGATCATGACGTTAAAAACTTAACGCTGACCATCCCCTTCGGTGAGCATATTGACTGAATATGCTTCTCTCCAGATTTTTGAAATTATTACAGTCCTTTTGCCTGAGAGTTTCTGGGGTCGTTGCTCCTTCGGCGTGTTCACAGAAGAACATCTCTCCTGCAATAATTGCTTATATTAATATGAGCAATTATTGTACCATTCGCGAGCACTAAATTCATTTATTTGTTAATTAATCCCACTTAAATAAAAATAGAGTTGTATATCAAATAATTAAGATTAAAAAAGAATTATAAAAATTTAAATCTCGTAAAAATGAATTGAAATTAGTTATTCAAATTGCACATTTATTTGAATTCAACGCTCTGATTTGGCTCTCTTAAAGCGATAAGATCAGGCACTTAATTAGATTTTATTTTTTAAGAAAAATGGGCAAGCATCAAGAATTCCACATTAACTAATTTATCTCTATTTAATTACCGATTTTGTCATATGCTGTAATTTCAAATCAATCAAAGGTTGCCCTACATTTGCATGAATCGGATAAGATTCAGTACATGCTGTTTTTGAATAGCCACATCTTTCATAATATTGAATCAGCTCTGTTCTGGCATCGAGTACAAACATTTAATAGCACGTTAATGTTGGAAAGATTTCCAAAGCTTTCTTTTCAGCCCATCCTAAAACCTGCTTTCCAATATCCTGATTTTGCCAATCTAAATTAACACAAAAATTTCCTATTTCAACGGTATTTTGCTGAAGGGTTAAACCTATACAGGCGACTACATGAGATTGCTTATTTGCCGAAATCTCAGCAATAAATAAAGAGAAGTGATCTTGTTTTAAACTTTCCAATAACTGCGGATGACTGATTCGATCTCCAGCAACAATATTCTGTTCACTGGTCCAGCTAGAACCGGTATTGGTACGATAGGCCTGATTGATCAAAATCACTAAATGCTCTATATCCGCTGTATTTGCTCGTCTATATTTTAATGGATACATTATTTTTCTAAGCAATTGAATTTGATAAAAGCTATCACAAAGCATCATCAAACAAAATTCTATTCATAAAAAAACCAGACTTAAAGTCTGGTTTTTTTTATCATTAAAGCTCATCACTCTAACTCATACACTTAAGCTTAAATTGGTGCAAACGGCGCAGCTACATCCGCATTTTGTGCACGATGACGCATGAAATGATCCATCAACACAATTGCAAACATCGCTTCAGCAATTGGAGTCGCACGAACGCCTACACAAGGGTCATGACGACCTTTAGTCAACACGTCCGTATCTTCACGAGCAGTATTAATGGTTTTACCCGGAGTGGTAATACTTGCAGTTGGTTTCAGTGCAATCGCCACACGAATGGTTTGACCACTTGAAATACCACCCAGAATCCCACCCGCATGATTGGCAAGGAAGCCATCTGTCGTCAATTCATCACGCGATTCATGACCAAACTGTTCTGCAACCGCAAAACCATCACCAATTTCAACGCCCTTAACCGCATTGATGCTCATCATGGCATGTGCAATATCAGCATCCAGACGGTCAAAAACGGGTTCACCCCAACCGACTGGAACATTCTCTGCCAGAATTTCCAGCTTCGCACCACAGCTTGTACCTTGCTCACGAAGTGAAGTCACGAGTGCTTCAAAGCGTGGAACGGCATCTGCATCGCCACAGAAAAACGGATTGTTTGGAACTTCATTCCAGTCTAATTTTTCAGTTTTTTCTGTACCAATTTGAGTCACATGACCACGAATATTAATTCCAAACTTTTCAGCCAGGTATTTTTTCGCAATTGCACCGGCTGCTACACGCATTGCAGTTTCACGTGCACTTGAACGGCCACCACCACGGTAATCACGGAAACCATACTTTTGGGTATAGGTATAATCGGCGTGACCCGGACGGAAAGTCTGGGCAATGTTGCCATAATCTTTCGATTTCTGGTCGGTATTGCGAATCAATAAGCCAATGGATGTCCCTGTGGTTTTACCCTCAAATACACCGGAAATGATTTCGACTTCATCCGGCTCTTTACGCTGAGTCGCGAATTTAGAAGTGCCCGGTTTACGGCGGTCTAAATCTTTCTGTAAATCTGCTTCAGTCAGTTCGATCCCAGGCGGCACACCATCGACAATTGCCATCAGGCCAACGCCATGAGATTCACCGCAAGTCGTTACACGGAACAGTTGTCCAATACTATTACCTGCCATGTTCACAACTCCTTATGCTTGAACAGATTGTACAAATAAATCACGGTATTTACGGCATTGCTCTGCTGTTAAAGCAAAAATACCCGAACCGCCTTTTTGGAAAGTTAACCAATAGAAATCAACAGTATTAAAGTTCTGTTTCATTGCCCATTCAGAGTTACCCACTTCAATGACAATCAAGCCATTTTCCGTCAAGTAATCCGCAGCTTGCGCTAACATTTTACGAACCAGGTCTAAACCGTCCTGACCTGCAGCAAGTGCAAGTTCTGGCTCATGCAAAAATTCTGCAGGTAAATCAGCCATATCTTCAGCATCAACATATGGAGGATTTGACACGATTAAATCATATTGATTTTCAGCAGGAATTTTTGCGAACAAATCTGATTCCATCAATGCTACTTGGAATTGTTGGTTATGATGTTCACAGTTGATCTGAGCCACTTCTAACGCATCTTTTGACAAATCTGTCGCATCCACTTCTGCTTCTGGGAATGCATAAGCGAGTGCAATGGCAATACAACCTGAACCGGTACACATATCCAAAATACGACGTGGCATTATAGGATTTGGATTTTCCGGTAAATTATTGACACCTTCACGTGGCTGATGATTTTCATCTAAGCAATATGGCGCGAAACGGTTTTGAATCAATTCTGCAATTGGTGAACGTGGAATAAGCACACGTTCGTCAACGTAATAAGGTTTGTCACAGAAATAGGCAAGATTCAATAAATATGAAGTTGGCATTTTTTCATTGATACGACGCTCAAGTAAGCTGATAAATTCAGCTTTTTCACTTGGCAGTAATTTCGCATCTAGAATTTCCGGATTTGCGCTCCAATCCAATGCCAATGTTTGCAATACTAAAGCCGAGCTTTCTGCAAAAAAGTCTTCTGTACCTTGACCTAAGTGTGCATCGTATTGACGTAGAGCTGAAACACCAAAACGGATAAAATCACGAATTGTGCTTAGGTTTTCAGCGGCTTCCTGTAAATGTTCAGGGCTAATAGTCAGTTGATCCACTTAAGGCGTCTCCAAGGTCAATTTTTTTAAAGCGCCTTATGATACCTTGTTTTATGGGTTTTTATTAGCACTTTCATTCAAAGCAACTAGATAAAACACCACAAAAATATTATTTCAATCCGTACTCAAGCATATCTGCACGTACCATTGTCAATTGTAAAAGACAGCCCTTATAAGTTGTGTTTTTTTGCTCAAATTGATTTTTTTCAAGACCACAAACTTGATCTCTTTGCTTTAACCAATTTTGCTGTATTTTTTTTACCATCTGTTTTTCTGAACTTGGAGTAATCGATAGTTTTTTCTTATAATTTTGTTTTACTCGTTTATTCTGTATTTTAGATTCATCTTTTTGACACACGAAAATCTCTTTAATCTGACTTTGTGCGGACTTCATACAGGGTTCGTAATCTTTAGAATACCCCATGGCCCAGCCATTTACACTAAACCCCAAGCAACACAAAATAGAAAGCTGAATAATATTTTTCATTTAAATTCCCAAAAACAATACCAATAATTTTAAAAATTTTTATCAAGTTTCTATATAGCATTTTTTTAGGCCGGATTCAAAAACAAAGATTGAAACTAAAAAAAATGACCCAATAACTATTCAATCCATTTTTACAATTTTTCGTGATATGAGCTACAAACACAATAATCTAATGGCAATGCGCCAGAACTACTGGAATGACACAGATTCAGCCCAGGTTGCAAACGAGAAACAGTTCTTCCAGCAAACCTTGATTGAACACCAGATCTACACCACCCCATCAAAAGATGATGCCAAATATCTGTTCTTTAGTTTACCTAGCATTATTATTGTAAAAGGTTATGCGCTGGGTTTTAAACATGACAGCGTTCAAGCCATGATTTTTAAACATATTCAAGACAATAAAACCGTATTGCAGCAGAAGAGTGATATTAAGATTCAATTTCGTATGTAAATGTTTATACACATACACCACAATTTTCAATACTCCTCTGCCTTTAAAGACTCTTAAATAGTGTAGTCACCCATTACATTCACTCGGCTGAAAAATATCCATGCCTTATAAGACTTAAGCTTTTTATTAAAAAATAATTTAAATATTAAGCATATTAAGGTGCTGTACAGCAGGTTGAACTTTTTTAATACGTGAATACACGGTAATATCCGCTACAATTGAATATTCTGCGACTTGCTGATTAAAGGATTTTGTTTAATGTCAGATCAGAACGATAAGCTTAAACAACTCAAAACTTCCTCTATGGATCGACGCTTATCTATCGCTAAAGCTTCATTACTAGCAGGAACGCGTTGGGCTGCCTCTAGCGCGACCACCATGTTTTCCAATGAAGCGGACAAAGAAAAGAAACGTAAAAAAGCCATGAAAGAACAGGCCGATTATCTTGTTTCTGAAATTGGAAAATTAAAAGGTTCTATCGTTAAAATCGGGCAAATGATGGCGCTTTATGGCGAACATTTTTTACCTGAAGAAATTACTCAAGCGCTGAATACTTTAAACAATCAAACCATCGCGCTTGCATGGCCGGCGATTAAAGAACATTTAGAACAACAATTGGGTTCTAAACTGAATGATTTAACCATTGATCATGAACCATTAGGCACCGCATCTTTAGCACAAGTCCATCGCGCCACGCGCAAATCAGATGGTTTGGAAATTGTACTTAAAATTCAATATCCGGGTGTAGCAGCCGCGATTGATTCGGATATGAGCCTGTTTAAAAACATGCTCAAATTGACCCGAATGGTCCCGCAAACCCGTGAATTTGATCAGTGGTTTGATGAAGTCCGCGAAATGATGCATCGTGAAGTCAATTATGGTATTGAAGCTGCAACAACCCGTCGTTTCGCCGAGCGTTTAAAAGACGATCCACGTTACGTCGTGCCACAAATTGTTGATGATTACTGTACCGATCAAATTCTGTGCATGACCTTTGAACGCGGCGTGCCAATCAATAGCCCTGTCATGCTGTCTCTGCCTCAAGAGCGTCGCAATCAAATTGGTGAAGCTTCACTCGAGATTGCAGTACGTGAGATCTTTGAATGGGGTGAAATGCAGACCGATCCAAATTTTGGTAATTATTTGGTTCGTCTAGGCAATGCTGAAGATAGCCAAGATAAAATTGTCCTGTTAGATTTTGGGGCCATTCGCCAATTTGATGAGCACTTGCTGAGTGTCGCACGCAATTTAATCCATGCGGGTTATCGTCACAATATTGATGAAATGGTGCGTGCCATGACCGGCTATGAATTCTTTGATTCAATTCCGCAAAGCATCAAGCCAGATATGGCAAAAGTGTTTTTACTCGCCACAGAAGCGTTTAGCACCACAGCAAATAATCCTGACTTGCCTGAAGGTGTTATGGATGAGAATCAACGCTACGATTGGAAAAAGAGCCAATTGCATAGCCGTGTGATGCAACGTGCATCCAAATCGATGGCATCGCGTTATTTCAGCGTTCCACCGAAAGAATTTATGTTTATCAGCCGTAAATTCATTGGTGCATATACCTTTATGACCGTGATTGATGCAAAAACCAATGTGCGCAAGATGGTCGCAAAATTTTTATAATCCATTCTGACTAGAATGACCGCATTGTCATTCTAGTCAACCTTATCTTTCCGACCCACTTTTGTAATGATTAAAAATAAATATAATTCAATTATTTAATAACTTTAAAATTCACCTTAAACCGTTCATCCAAGTCAATTTTAATTGTCAGTCATGACATAGTCATTTCTAAGTTTGCATGTCAGCATAAAAATACAAAGAATTAAAAATCGATGGACGATAACAATGACCAATATGGTAAACAAAGCACAAGGATTTGGGCTATCACTGATCACTAAAATTGCCGGTAGTGATGTTCTTGATCAATTCAAACTGCGTAAATTTCTAGAAAAATCGTTATATCAAAGTTCAAAAATCGGTTTTAAAACCTTAAGCAAAACCCAAAAAGCATTTAAAACCGATGCTCATGTCAGCAAACAACGTTTACCCAATCAACAGAAGTCGCTGTTTGATTTAAGTCTGACCGAAGAACAGCAAATGACCTGTGATGCGATGGACCAATTTGCCTCAAAAGTGCTTTATCCCTTAGCAGCTGAGGCAGACAATAATGAAAAATTCCCTGTAATGCTTTGGCAACATGCTGCTGACATAGGTCTTAACTATTATGCCCTTCCTGAAGTATTGGGTGGTGTTGCCACTGAAAAAAATATTTTGAGCAATATTTTAATTGCAGAACATTTGGCCAAGGGGGATTTCACTTTAACTGCAGGATTACTTTCAACCTTTAGCGTGATTAATGCGATAACCCAATGGGGATCTGAAAAAGTTCAATCTACCTATTTAGCAAGCTTCGCACATGATCCCGAGATCCAGGCTACATTTGCCATCCAGGAAGCCACACCTGCTTTTAATCCCCTTCAATTAAAAACCAAGGCCATGTTGAGCAATGGACAATATGTTATTGATGGCGAAAAAACTTTAGTGCTATTAGGTGAAACTACCGATCTGTTTCTAGTCAATGCGGACCTGAATGGCACAGCAGAAGTTTTTGTGGTTAAACGCGATAGCAGTATTACCGCAAAGAAAAGCTCAGCAATGGGTTTAAAAGCTGCAGAAACCGTAACCTTACACTTCAACCATAGCCCTGCCGAACTTTTAGGTGATGATGACTTTAATTACACGGCCTTCTTGGATTTGGGTAACTTAATGTGGTGTGCAATGGCGGTGGGAACTTGTGAAGCAGTAAAAGCTTACTGTATTCAATATGCCAATGAACGTACTGCTTTTGGCGAGCCTATTTCACACCGCCAAAGTGTGGCATTTATGATTGCAGACATGGCAATTGAGATTGATGCCATGCGCATGCTGGTTTTAAACGCTGCAAGTCTTGCAGAAGTTGGTCAATCCTTCCATCGCGAAGCCTATTTAGCACGCCTGCTCTGTGCAGAAAAATCAATGAAAATTGGCACCGATGGCGTGCAAATTCTGGGCGGGCATGGATTTACCAAGGAACATCCGGTCGAGCGCTGGTATCGTGACCTACGTGCTACAGCGATCTTGCATTCAGGTTTACATGCTTAATCTATAAAAATAAGGAATCACGCAGATGAACTTACAAAATCCTAAAAAGTTTAAGATGTTGATCGATCAAGCCCATGAATCAGCTTTAAATATATTACGCCCAATTTCACGCAAATATGACAAAGCCGAACACAGCTATCCAAAAGAACTCGACATGTTCGCCTCACTCATTGATGGTATGAACGATGGTGGCGAAGGTATCAATGCCGGTGCTGCGGTTGGAAAACGTGGCAGCACCGAATCTGGAAATAAAAATGGCGTCAACATGTCCACGGTACTCGGCGTAATCGAGATGTGCTATGGAGATACTGGCCTATTACTCAGCATGCCCCGTCAAGGTTTAGGAAATTCTGCCATTGCAGCGGTTGCCAATGATGAGCAGTTGCAACGCTTTAAGGGCACATGGGCGGCAATGGCGATTACTGAATCCGGTTGTGGTTCCGACTCAGCAGCGATTCGAACCACGGCTACCCAAGATGGCAATGATTACATCTTAAATGGTGAAAAGATATTTGTGACCTCGGGTGATCGTGCTGACGCTGTTGTGGTCTGGGCAACTTTAGATAAAAAACTCGGACGGGCTGCAATTAAATCCTTTGTCGTTCCTAAAGGCACTTCCGGAATGAAAGTAGAACGCCTTGAACATAAACTGGGGATTAAGGCATCTGATACAGCGGTCATCAGTTTTATTGACTGTCGTGTCCCTGCAGAAAACTTATTAGGTCATGCTGAAATTGATGTGGCCAAAGGTTTTGCTGGGGTTATGGAAACTTTTGACAATACCCGTCCTTTGGTGGCTGCCATGGCGGTCGGTTGCGCAAAAGCATCTCTAGAAAGAATTAAAGAGATTTTTATAGATCAATTAGATGGGAATTACACTACACCCTATTTGCAAAGCTCTCATATCGCAGCACAAATTTACCGTATGGAAGCTGAATGGGAAGCTGCTCGCTTACTCACCATGAAAGCAGCCTGGATGGCAGATAATAAAAAGCCAAATTCACGCGAAGCTTCCATTTCCAAAGCAAAAGCGGGACGAATATGTAATGAAATTACCTTAAAGTGCGTAGAACTTGCTGCAAGCGTGGGCTATAACGAAGATGAACTATTAGAGAAATGGGCACGTGACTCAAAAATTCTTGATATTTTTGAAGGTACTCAACAAATTCAGCAATTGATTATCGCACGACGTGAATTAGGCAAGAGTTCAAGTGAATTAAAATAAGTTTTATGCATTTCCCCTGCATAAAAACTTCACAAGTGATGGATTTTTATCGGCTATAAGGTTATAAAAATCCATCTCTTTTTTCTTTCTATCTATTTAAGCTTATGTATCAAGTTAGACCTATTCAAGTACAAGATAATGCTCAAATTGCACGTATCATTCGTGAAGTTTCCAAAGAATTTGGACTTGCTCCTGAATCAGGTTTTGCTGTAGCAGATCCAGTTTTAGATGACTTATATACAGTTTATAGTCAATCTAATACTCAATACTGGGTGATTGAAAATGAACAGGGTGAAGTTTTGGGTGGTGGTGGTTTATCTCCTTTAAAAGGCGATCACACTATTCTGGAAATTCAAAAAATGTATTTTTTACCAGAAATACGTGGTCTAGGGTTTGCCAAGCAACTTCTAGAAAAAGCCTTTGAGTTTACCCTGCAGCAAGGTTTTAAATCGTGTTACCTAGAAACGACCAAAGAACTTTGGCAAGCAGTCAAACTCTATGAAAAATTAGGCTTTGAGTATTTAAGCCACCCTAAAGGCAACACGGGTCATAGTGAAGCCTGTGAAATTTGGATGGAAAAACGACTGTAATTTTTTTACATTTTAAAAAATGTTCTAGCCTTCAAAAAGAACATTTTTAAATTTGAAATTTCTTGTATTCATCCTTTTTATTTAATCCCCATGTCAGCATTTACTTACACAGAAAGCCTTCATTGACGCCTATGCTAAAACTGGCATGGGTCTTAATATCAAAGAGTCAGGAAACAAGAGGTTTCCATAATAAAAACAATAAACGATATAAGCAGGATGCATAAAGGTAAAACAGGAGTTATACCTTGTAACTAATATGAATAAGCCCCGTCACGATGATGGGGCTTATTTTTGCCAAAAATTTTCAAACCTTAACAAGAATAAGCCAAAATCTGTACAGCTTCATTAGTTCAGCTTGTTAAGGTTGAACTTTCAATAAGTAATTCAGGATCACTAAAATGACTAAGAAAGCCTTATTTATTACTTCAAATGTGGGCGTAGAACAAGATGAGCTGATCAAACCGTCTGAATATTTACAATCAAAAGGTATTGAAGTCATTCATGCCGCAGAAGAACAAAAAGATGTTCAAACGGTTAAAGGTGATAAGGAACATGCAACCGCTTATACTCCACAAACCACTTTATCTAAAGTATCTCCAGAGGATTATGATATTTTGGTGATTCCTGGAGGAACTGTGAATGGTGATACCCTTCGATTAAATGAAGATGCTCATAAAATTATTCAGCATTTTACAGATAACGCCAAACCGATTGCTGCCATTTGTCATGGACCTTGGGTATTAATTAATGCTGAAAGAATTAAAGATAAAAATTTAACCTCATATAAAAGTATAAAATTGGATTTAGAAAATGCCGGTGCGAACTGGGTCGATGAGGAAGTTCATCGTTGCAATACCAATAATTGGCCATTGATCACATCGCGAAGCCCAGATGATATTTCTGCCTTTAATCAAGCCATTTTGCAAGAATTGGATAATTAACAAAACTTTTAAGCGATGAGTCCCATTAACATAATGGGACACTTTAATTTGAAGCTTGTAATATTCAATTATTGAATGATCTATCCATCAAAATACTTCAAAAATCGTTTGAATATTACTAAACATCGACTATTGACTCACGTTACACAGACCACTAGCATAACTCCAATAAAATTTTACTTTGGGTTTCTAACCTTGTTGATTACGCGCCATTTATCTCATTTAAATTCAAGATTATCCAATATTCATTTTTTTTCATTTAAATCAACGGCTCTCGTTATTACTGCTCTCGCTTTTACCGGCTGTACATCCTTTAGCGGTAGTTCAGTGGCTAAACGGTCTGCTAAATTATCTACAGGCATACAAAAAGCATATGCTGTTGCACCCGATACGGCAAATCGTGTATCTCCCATGATTATTCAAAGTGCTGACAAATATGCAGTTGATCCATTACTGTTAGCTGCCATGATTCGACAAGAATCAAGTTATAGAAACTATGCCATTTCACCTGCAGGTGCTGTCGGCCTTACGCAGGTGATTCCACGTTACTGGCAACAAACATGTCCAGGCGATTTAAGTGATGAATATCATAATATTAATTGCGGTACCTATATTTTAGCTACCTATAACAATAAAGCAGGAAGTTGGCCTAAGGCTCTTGCCTATTACAATGTTGGGCCTACAGGCTATAACTCCAGTTCCAAGATGAAAAAACAAGGTGAAAAGTATGCACGGCAAGTTAAACAGCATCACAACACTTTAAAGGGTGCTTTATAAATTTATCCACATCCTTCTGTCTATTTTGGATAGGAGGATATTATTTATATTTATTTATTATATTTTAGACCCTAAGTAAAGCTCGAAAACCTCGTGAAGCATAATATGATTCCGCTCCATTATGATAAACAAAAACTCGTCCATAGCGTTTATCAGCAAAAAGAGCGCTACCTTTCTTACGAATATCATCCGGTGTAAATAACCGGCTTGAAGTTTTAATATCCATTCAGTCTATGGTTTGCAGTTCATAATAATCATGCTCGGTTAACAATTCGACTCCCATAACTGAAGCAAGATCCAAGACTGAATTTTCAGGTTTATGGGCTTTGCGGGAATTTAGTGCTTTACGGTCATAACATAACTTCTACGACCCGTAGGAATTTCTATACTACAGTCCATGAAAACATAGTGATCGGTAATATGATCATGAAATACAACATCAGGTTCACCACCAGTTACGTTCCATTTCATACAATGACCACATTTTAACGGGCTTGCTTCCAGCTTATGTTGGATTTTCGACCCCTGCATTGCTTTATGCCGCTACATATTCTGTTCAAATTGTATTTTTAAAATATTTAAAAGATGTATGGCTTGTTCTACAGTTAATTGCTTTTCGAGTTGCGCCTGCCCTTTCATTTTATATTCCTATATTTTTTATATTAAATATTTTGCATGAGTTCTTTCATAGACTACAAGCCTGAAAATAATAAGAGATTGTAGATCTAATATCCTTTATAAAACTCTAAGCATAAAAAAATCCCCCTCAGCGTATGCTAAGGGGGATTTTAGGAATAATGAGCTGGCGATGACTTACTCTCACATGGGTAACCCCACACTACCATCAGCGCAAAGAGGTTTCACTTCTGAGTTCGGGAAGGGATCAGGTGGTTCACTCTTGCTATTGTCGCCAGCACAACTGTTTATGGATACTTGCTCGGGTCTTAATGAGCATCTTTTCTTGCGAAACGATGTTTCTCATGCCGTTGCTTTTTCCAAATCTGAACAGATTGGGCTGTTTGAGTTGATATTGTCTAGCGTTTAGTTAACTAAATCAAGGTATTTGTATCGATTCAATCGAACCATACAACTGTTTGGGTGTTGTATAGTCAAGCCTCACGAGTAATTAGTATTGGTCAGCTTCATGCATCACTGCACTTCCACATCCAACCTATCAACGTTGT
>NZ_SJNZ01000035.1 GCF_004331155.1 Acinetobacter terrestris | reverse complement strand
GACGTGCAACGTGGTCAAGTACTTGCTAAACCAGGTACAATCAAACCGCATACTAAATTCGACGCAGAAGTATACGTACTTTCTAAAGAAGAGGGTGGTCGTCATACACCATTCCTTAACGGTTACCGTCCACAATTCTATTTCCGTACAACTGACGTAACTGGCGCAATCCAATTACAAGAAGGCGTGGAAATGGTAATGCCTGGTGACAACGTTGAAATGTCAGTAGAATTGATTCACCCAATCGCAATGGACCCAGGTCTACGTTTTGCGATCCGTGAAGGTGGTCGTACAGTTGGTGCTGGTGTAGTTGCTAAAGTAACTCTATAATATAAAAAGTTGAAATTACAGGTCGGGGGCTCTGGTTCCCGATTTGTATGTTAGGTCAGTAGTTCAATTGGTAGAGCGTCGGTCTCCAAAACCGAATGTTGGGGGTTCGAGTCCCTCCTGGCCTGCCATTTTTTTAAAAAAAAACTTGATGCTGGTTAAATTGTCATATAATAAGTCGCGAAGCCTACGACGAGTACAAAAATGTCGAATGATAAATCGCGTGACGCATTAAGCGAAGCGCCAATTCCACAAAGAAATAATCCTGCTGAAGTTGTTAATTCTGGGTCTCCTTTAGATATAGTTCTATGGGTTATCGCATTGATTTTATTAGTCGGTGCAGCCATGGCGGGTCAGTATTTGCCAGCATATTGGGCACCTGCGAATAATGTCGGTGTGCGCGTTGCTGTGATTTTGGCTTGTATCGTAGTGGCTTTAGGTTTATTATACGCCACCCATCAAGGCAAAGGCTTTGTTCGTCTATTGAAAGATGCGCGAATTGAGTTACGTCGTGTGACTTGGCCGACCAAGCAAGAAACAGTGACCACATCTTGGCATGTTCTTGCAGTTGTTGTAATCGCTTCCATTGTTTTATGGTGTTTTGATTACATTTTGGGCTGGTTAATGAAGTTTATTATCGGGTAAGAGAGCTATGAAACGTTGGTACATTATTCATGCCTATTCAGGTTATGAAAAACAAGTGTTACGCTCGCTTAATGATCGAATCCAGCGTAGCGCTGTAGCCGATAGCTTTGGTGAAGTCCTCGTTCCGACTGAAGAAGTCGTAGAAATGAAGGATGGTAAGAAGCGTAAATCAGAGCGTAAATTCTTTCCTGGCTATGTATTAGTTGAAATGGAAATGAACGATGATACTTGGCACATTGTTAAAGAATGTCCAAAAGTACTCGGTTTCATCGGTGGTACTGCAGAAAAACCTGCACCCATTACGCAAAAAGAAGCTGATGCGATTCTTGCACGTGTACGCAATACTGGTGAAGCACCTCGTCCTAAGACGATGTTTGAACCAGGCGAAGAATTACTCGTGACTGACGGTCCATTCACCGACTTTAAAGGCGTGGTGGAAGAAGTTCAGTACGAGAAGTCACGTTTAACGTTGACAATTAATGTATTTAATCGACCAACTCAAGTCGAGCTCGAATTTCGCCAAGTCGAAAAAGCGAACTAATTTAAGTTGGTTAGAAAACGCCCGGTTTGTTATGGATCGGGCATTGTTATTGTAACGGTTATCGTTACTTAGAATCATTGGGGAGCCTTCATCGGCGTTTGCACCCAGAGGTAATTTGAAATGGCTAAGAAGATTGACGGCTATATCAAGCTGCAAGTTCCAGCTGGTAAAGCGAATCCATCTCCACCGATTGGTCCTGCACTAGGTCAACGTGGTGTTAACATCATGGCATTCTGTAAAGAATTCAATGCTGCTACACAAAAACTTGAAGCTGGTCTACCAATTCCTGTAGTGATTACTGTGTACAACGATAAGTCGTTCACATTCATTATGAAAACTCCGCCTGCTGCAATTCTTCTTAAGAAAGCTGCTGGTATTCAAAAGGGTTCAGCTGTACCTAACAAAACTAAAGTTGGTAAGTTGACTCGCGCTCAATTAGAAGA
Source organism: Acinetobacter terrestris (assembly GCF_004331155.1). GTDB lineage: Bacteria > Pseudomonadota > Gammaproteobacteria > Pseudomonadales > Moraxellaceae > Acinetobacter > Acinetobacter terrestris. The sequence continues at coordinate 20,827 of NZ_SJNZ01000035.1, read as the reverse complement.
AATTGCGACTACTAAAGAACCAGATTTAACTGGTGCTGATTTAGACGCACGTGTACGTACCATTGCTGGTTCTGCGCGTTCTATGGGCTTGGAAGTGGAGTTATAAGACATGGCTAAATTAACTAAACGTCAAAAAGCCATCGCTACTGCTGTTGAAGCGAACAAAGTTTACACTTTGGAAGAAGCGGTACAAATTCTTAACACTATCCCAGCTGTTAAATTCAAAGAATCTTTGGATGTATCAGTAAATCTTGGTGTTGACCCTCGTAAATCTGACCAAGTTGTTCGTGGCGCGACTACACTTCCTGCAGGTACTGGTAAAACTGTACGTGTTGCTGTGTTTGCTCAAGGCGCTGCTGCTGAAGCTGCTAAAGCTGAAGGCGCGGACATCGTTGGTTTTGAAGATCTTGCTGAAAGCATTCAAGCTGGTAACTTAGACTTCGACGTAGTCATTGCTGCTCCAGATGCAATGCGCGTAGTTGGTAAGTTGGGTACGATTCTTGGTCCACGTGGCTTAATGCCTAACCCTAAAGTGGGTACTGTAACTCCTGACGTAGCTAACGCTGTTAAAAACGCTAAAGCTGGTCAAGCACGTTACCGTGTAGACAAAGGCGGTATTATCCACGCCGCGATTGGTCAAGTTGGCTTTGATGCTGCTGCGATCCGTCAAAACCTTGAAGCTCTTGTAGCTGACCTTAAGAAAGCAAAACCTGCTACTTCTAAAGGTATCTATATCCAAAAGATCACTTTGAGCTCAACTATGGGTCCTGGTCTTGTTGTTGATGTAGCAAACATTTCTAAATAAGTTTCGACTTAGTACAGAATTTTAAAGCCCTGAAAAAGTCTCCTTCTCCCTTTGGAAGAAGGTCGGGAAGAGGGTTAAACCTCTCCCTAGCCCTCTCCTATAAGGAGAGGGGATAATTTAGGCAGACTTTGAATTGATAAATATTTGTTTATCAGCGTCAAAGACCTCGGGCGAGGGGATCTCTTCGGAAATCACTTCTTAAAAGTCCAGTCCGAGTAGACGCGGTGGTGTGATTTGTTCATCCTCCGCGTGTAAGTTCAGCAATGAATTTACGAATTGGGAGTGTGCTTCGCGTAAGCACATAAATCACCGTTAGGAGGTTTTACAATGGCTCTTCTTATCGAAGGCAAAAAACAGATCGTAGCTGAAGTAACTGAAATTGCTTCTACTGCATTTGCTGCTGTTGTTGCTGACTACCAAGGTTTAACTGTAGGGCAATTAACTGCTTTACGTGTTGAAGCTCGTAAACTGGGTGTTGCTACACGTGTTGTACGTAATACTTTAGCTAAACGCGCTCTTCAAGATACTCCATTCAATATCTTGAACGACAACCTTGTTGGCCCAACAATCTTAGCTTTCTCGACTTCTGAAGATGACATGGGCGCTGCTGCTCGTTTGTTTGAAGAATTTGCGAAAACTAACAAAGCATTTGAACTTAAAGCTGCTGCATTTGACGGCAAACTTTATCAAGGCGAAGAAATTAGCGTTATCGCGAATCTTCCGAACCAAGAAAAAGCGCTTACTATGCTTGCCTCTGTTCTTCAGGCTCCTATTTCGAAATTGGGTCGCTTACTTACAGCGCTTCAAGAGAAAAATGAAGCTCCAGAAGCAACCGAAGCAACAGAAGCTTAAATCTACTCACACACCATTCAATACCCATTTGGAGTTACTCTCATGGCTTTAACAAACGAAGAAATCCTAAACGCAGTTGCTGAAAAAACTGTTCTTGAACTTGTAGAACTTATTTCTGCTTTCGAAGAAAAATTCAACGTATCTGCTGCTGCAGTTGCTGTAGCTGCAGGTCCTGCTGCTGCTGCTGCTGAAGAGCAATCAGAATTCAATGTTGAATTGACTTCTTTCGGCGCGAACAAAGTTGCTGTAATTAAAGCAGTTCGTGAAGTTACTGGTCTTGGCTTGAAAGAAGCTAAAGACATGGTTGAAAGCGCTCCAGCTATTCTTAAAGAAGGCGTTTCTAAAGAAGAAGCTGCTGAACTTAAAACTAAGCTTGAAACTACTGGTGCTACAATTACTGTTAAGTAATGGTACTAGGGATCAATTTTTAAATTGATCCCGAAATTTGGCTGATGGCTCTTGGGTCATCAGCCTTTTTGCGTTACAATTATCGGCTCGATTTTTGTTTGATTGATGTAAAAACCGTCAATTATTATAATAAATCAATAAAATTAAATGCTTACCAATATTTATCATATTTGAAAATATTGCTAAGCGTTTTAATACCACTAAAAATTGCAGCATTTGTAAAAAGTGGTGGCCATATCGGCCTGTGTAATTCCTTCTAGGCTCGTTCTGCAGGCGGGCTTAGTTTACTTTCCGAGGACTCCAGATGGCATACTCATATACCGAAAAGAAACGGATCCGTAAGAATTTTGGTAAATTGCCTAGCGTCATGGATGCTCCGTACTTGCTTTCGATTCAAGTCGACTCGTACAGAACATTCCTACAAGATGGCAAAACTCCAAAAAACCGCGAAGATATCGGTCTCCAAGCCGCATTTCGTTCAGTTTTTCCTATTGAAAGTTATTCTGGCAATGCTGCTTTAGAATTTGTTGAGTATAGTCTTGGTAAGCCTGAGTTTGATGTGCGTGAATGTATTTTACGTGGTTCGACTTATGCGGCACCCATGCGTGTAAAAATTCGTTTGATCATTAAAGATCGCGAAACCAAATCAATTAAAGACGTACGTGAACAAGAAGTTTACATGGGCGAAATGCCGCTCATGACCGAAAACGGTACCTTTGTGATCAATGGTACTGAGCGTGTAATTGTGTCTCAATTACATCGTTCACCTGGTGTATTCTTTGACCACGATAAAGGCAAAACTCACTCTAGCGGTAAAGTTCTTTATTCAGCACGTATCATTCCTTACCGTGGTTCATGGTTAGATTTTGAATTCGATGCAAAAGACCTTGTCTTTGTACGTATTGACCGTCGTCGTAAATTACTCGCGACTGTGGTACTTCGTGCACTAGGTTATAGCAACGAACAAGTCCTAGACATGTTCTATGAAAAAGTCCCTGTCTATCTTGACATGGGTAGCTACCAAATTGACCTTGTGCCTGAACGCCTGCGCGGTGAAATGGCTCAATTCGACATTCTTGATGCTGACGGCAAAGCGATTGTTGAGCAAGGTAAACGTATTAATGCACGTCATGTACGTCAAATGGAAGCATCTGGTTTAACCAAGCTTTCTGTTCCTGATGAGTACTTGTACGAACGTATTACTGCTGAAGACATCCCATTGAAAGATGGCGACGTAATTGCTGCAAACACCGTATTGAGCCATGAGATCATGGTGAAGATTGCAGAAGGCGGCGTTAAGCAGTTCAATATTTTGTTCACCAATGACATCGACCGTGGTTCTTTTGTTGCGGATTCTTTACGCGCAGATACGACTTCAGGTCGTGAAGAAGCACTTGTAGAAATCTACAAAGTAATGCGTCCAGGTGAGCCACCAACAAAAGAAGCTGCTGAAAACTTATTCAACAACTTGTTCTTCTCATCAGAACGTTATGACTTGTCTCCAGTAGGCCGCATGAAGTTCAACCGTCGTTTGGGTCGTCCTTACGAAGTCGGTACAGATCAGAAGTCTCGTGAAGTTGAAGGTATTCTTTCAAATTCAGATATCACAGACGTTCTTAAGACACTTGTTGAAATCCGTAACGGTAAAGGTGAAGTCGACGATATCGATCACTTGGGTAACCGTCGCGTACGTTCAGTCGGTGAAATGACAGAAAACCAATTCCGTGTGGGTCTGGTTCGTGTAGAACGTGCTGTTAAAGAGCGTCTATCTCAGGCTGAAACAGACAACTTGTCTCCGCAAGATTTAATCAATGCGAAACCAGTTGCTGCTGCAATCAAAGAATTCTTTGGTTCAAGCCAGTTGTCTCAGTTCATGGATCAAAATAATCCATTGTCTGAAATTACACACAAACGTCGTGTATCGGCGCTTGGACCCGGCGGTTTGACTCGTGAACGTGCAGGCTTTGAAGTACGTGACGTACATCAAACTCACTACGGTCGTGTGTGTCCAATTGAGACTCCTGAGGGACCAAACATTGGTTTGATCAACTCACTTTCTGTTTATGCAAAATGTAATAACTTCGGTTTCTTGGAAACACCGTATCGTAAAGTGATTGACGGCAGCGTCACTATGGATATCGAGTATTTATCTGCGATTGAAGAAGTGGGTACTGTCATTGCACAGGCCGATGCTAGTTTGGATAAAAACGGTAAATTAACAGAAGAATTTGTATCAGTACGTCATCAAGGTGACTTCGTACGTATGCCGCCTGAAAAAGTGACGCATATGGATGTTTCTGCTCAGCAGATTGTATCGGTTGCGGCATCACTTATTCCATTCCTTGAACACGATGACGCCAACCGTGCGTTGATGGGTTCAAACATGCAACGTCAGGCTGTACCTACGCTGATTGCTGACAAACCACTTGTCGGTACCGGTATGGAAGCCAACGTAGCGCATGACTCGGGTGTATGTGTTCTTGCAAAACGTGGCGGTCGTATCGAGTTTGTTGATGCATCGCGTGTGGTTATTCGTGTAAACGAAGAAGAAATGATCGCTGGTGAAGCAGGTGTAGATATCTACAACCTGATCAAATATACCCGTTCGAACCAAAACACCTGTATTAACCAAAAAGTTCTCGTGAACATTGGTGATAAAGTGGGTCGTGACGACGTATTGGCTGATGGTCCATCGACTGACGGTGGTGAATTGGCGCTTGGTCAAAACATGCGCGTAGCATTCATGACCTGGAACGGTTACAACTACGAAGACTCGATTTTGTTATCTGAACGTGTTCTTCAAGAAGACCGTTTAACTTCAATTCATATTCAAGAATTGTCATGTGTTGCTCGTGATACCAAGTTAGGTGCAGAAGAAATTACTGCCGATATTCCTAACGTGGGTGAAGCTGCACTGTCTAAGCTGGATGAATCAGGTATCGTTTATATCGGTGCTGAAGTAACTGCCGGTGATATTCTTGTAGGTAAAGTTACGCCAAAAGGCGAAACCCAGTTAACACCGGAAGAAAAATTGCTACGTGCAATCTTCGGTGAAAAAGCGGCTGACGTTAAAGATTCATCTTTACGTGTGGCTTCAGGTGTTAAAGGTACAGTAATTGATGTTCAAGTGTTTACACGTGACGGTCTTGAAAAAGACGAACGTGCTCAAGCAATTGAAAAAGCGCAATTGGATGCATACCGCAAAGACTTGAAAGAAGAGTTTAAAATCTTCGAAGAAGCTGCGCGTGAACGTATTGTTCGCCTGTTAAAAGGTCAAGAATCGAACGGTGGTGGTACAACTAAACGCGGTGATAAACTGACTGAAGATTTGTTATCTGGTTTAGAGCTTGTTGATCTGCTTGAAATTCAACCTGTTGATGAAGGCATTGCTGAACGCTTAACTCAAATTCAAGTGTTCTTGAAAGAGAAAGGCATCGAGATTGACGAGAAATTTGCAGAGAAAAAACGCAAACTTTCTACAGGTGATGAGCTTACAACTGGCGTATTGAAAGTTGTTAAAGTTTACTTGGCTGTAAAACGTCGCATCCAACCGGGTGATAAAATGGCGGGTCGTCATGGTAACAAGGGTGTTGTATCTAACATCTTGCCAGTAGAAGACATGCCGCATGATGCCAACGGTGTACCTGTTGATATCGTGTTGAACCCACTGGGTGTACCTTCACGTATGAACGTGGGTCAGATTCTTGAAACTCACTTGGGTATGGCTGCAAAAGGTCTTGGCGATAAAATCGACAAGATGTTGCAAGAACAGCGTACTATTGCCGAACTGCGTATCTTCTTAGACAAGATTTATAACAAAGTTGGTGGCGAGCAAGAAGATCTTGATAGCTTGACTGATGATGAAATCTTGGCGCTTTCTAAAAACTTGCGTAAAGGTATTCCACTTGCAACGCCTGTATTTGATGGTGCTGATGAAGGCCAAATCAAAGAGTTGCTTGAACTTGCAGACATTCCACGTTCTGGTCAAACCGTATTGTTTGACGGACGTACAGGTGAACGTTTCGACCGTCCAGTAACTGTAGGTTACATGTACATGTTGAAACTGAATCACTTGGTTGATGACAAGATGCATGCGCGTTCTACAGGTTCTTACTCACTTGTGACTCAACAGCCATTGGGTGGTAAAGCTCAATTCGGTGGTCAGCGTTTCGGTGAAATGGAAGTCTGGGCGCTTGAAGCATATGGCGCAGCTTATACGCTTCAAGAAATGCTTACTGTTAAGTCGGATGACGTTGAAGGCCGTACTCGCATCTACAAGAACATTGTCGATGGTAACCATCATATGGATCCGGGCATGCCTGAATCGTTCAACGTATTGACCAAAGAGATCCGTTCTTTAGGTATCAACATTGAACTGAAAAATGGTGACTAAGTAACCATTCAATCCCCCCAACCCCCTTTATCAAAGGGGGGATTCGCTCCTCTTGTTTTGAGGAGTTTTCCCCCTGAGAAGTTCGCTTCGCAACAAAGGGCGTTGAAGGGGATTAAATCAGTTAAAAAACAATATTTGTGACCCAGTCGGGGAGGAGAAAAACTCCTCGACACACGGAGAAAAAAATTGAAAGACTTGCTCGATATCATGCGCAAAAAGACGGATTCAGACGGTCATGCTCCAGTAGAGTTTGATCGCATCCGCATTGGTCTTGCGTCACCAGAAATGATTAAGTCATGGTCTCACGGTGAAGTTAAAAAACCTGAGACAATTAACTATCGTACGTTCAAACCAGAACGTGATGGTTTATTCTGTGCCAAAATCTTTGGTCCAGTAAAAGATTACGAATGCTTGTGTGGTAAATACAAGCGTATGAAATACAAAGGCGTCATTTGTGAAAAATGTGGCGTTGAAGTAACGACTGCGAAAGTTCGTCGTGAACGTATGGGTCATATTGACCTTGCTTCACCGGTTGCGCACATCTGGTTCTTGAAATCATTACCATCCCGTATCGGTCTTCTTTTAGACATGACTTTACGTGATATCGAACGTGTATTGTATTTCGAATCTTACGTTGTAACAGATCCGGGTATGACTCCAATGGAGAAATACCAACTTCTTAACGATGAAGAATACTTCACAGCGTTAGAAGAACACGGTGATGAATTCAGCGCGAAAATGGGTGCAGAAGCAATTCAGGATTTGTTGAAAGACATCGATCTTGAAGCTGAAATTGCGCGTCTTCGTGAAGAAATTCCACAGACAACTTCAGAAACCAAGCTTAAGAAAGCGTCTAAACGTTTGAAGTTGATGGAAGCGTTCAACGATTCGAACAACAAGCCTGAATGGATGGTGTTGACTGTACTTCCAGTCCTTCCACCAGATCTTCGTCCGTTAGTTCCGCTTGAAGGTGGTCGTTTTGCGACTTCTGACTTGAACGATCTTTACCGTCGTGTAATCAACCGTAACAACCGTTTGAAACGTCTTCTTGACCTTTCAGCGCCAGACATCATCGTACGTAACGAAAAACGTATGTTGCAAGAGTCTGTAGATGCATTGCTTGATAACGGTCGTCGTGGTCGCGCAATCACGGGTTCAAACAAACGTCCTCTTAAATCTTTGGCAGACATGATCAAAGGTAAACAAGGTCGTTTCCGTCAAAACTTGTTGGGTAAACGTGTCGACTATTCAGGTCGTTCGGTTATTACAGTAGGTCCGACTTTACGTTTGCACCAATGTGGTCTTCCTAAGAAAATGGCACTTGAATTATTCAAACCATTTATCTTTGCGAAACTACAGGCGTCTGGCCAAGCAACAACCATTAAAGCTGCGAAGAAAATGGTTGAACGCGAAACTCCAGAAGTTTGGGACGTTCTTGCTCATGTGATTCGTCAACATCCAGTGATGTTGAACCGTGCGCCAACACTTCACCGTTTGGGTCTTCAAGCATTTGAACCGACCCTGATTGAAGGTAAAGCGATCCGTCTACACCCACTCGTATGTGCTGCGTTCAACGCCGACTTCGACGGTGACCAAATGGCGGTACACGTTCCATTAACACTTGAAGCTCAGTTAGAAGCTCGTGCGTTAATGATGTCGACTAACAACATCTTGTCTCCAGCGAACGGTGAACCAATCATCGTACCGTCTCAGGACGTTGTCTTGGGCTTGTATTACATCACGCGTGATGCAATCAATGCCAAAGGTGAAGGCATGGTGTTTGCGGATACTGACGAAGTAAACCGCGCATTGGCTACCGGTCAAGTGAACTTGCACGCTCGCGTAAAAGCACGTGTACACCAGACTGTCATTGATGAAGATGGTAACCGCGAACAGCAAACCATTATTGTTGATACCACTCCTGGCCGTTGCTTACTTTGGGAAGTTGTTCCTGAAGGTATGGACTTCCAGCAAATTAACGTTGAGATGACGAAAAAGAACATCTCTAAGTTAATTAACTCTTGCTACCGTAAATTGGGTCTTAAAGATACCGTTATCTTTGCTGACCAGTTGATGTACCTAGGCTTCCGTCAAGCGACTCGCTCTGGTGTATCTGTTGGTATGGAAGATATGCTTATTCCGCCAACCAAGTATACGATTATCGAAAAAGCAGAAACTGAAGTTCGTGAAATCGAACAGCAGTTTGAACAAGGTTTCGTAACTGCCGGTGAACGTTATAACAAGGTTGTCGATATTTGGGCACGTACCAATGACCAAGTAGCGAAAGCGATGATGGACAATTTGTCTTTCACCACTGTTAAAAACAAACAGGGTGAAGACGAGAAGCAAAAATCATTCAACAGTATCTACATGATGTCTGACTCTGGTGCCCGTGGTTCGGCAGCTCAGATTCGTCAGCTTGCAGGTATGCGTGGTTTGATGGCGAAACCCGATGGTTCGATCATTGAAACCCCGATTAAAGCAAACTTCCGTGAAGGTTTGACCGTACTTCAGTACTTCATTTCAACACACGGTGCGCGTAAAGGTTTGGCCGATACAGCACTTAAAACAGCGAACTCTGGTTACTTGACTCGTCGTCTGGTAGACGTAGCGCAGGATTTGGTGATTACTGAACCTGATTGCGGTACTTTAAGCGGTCTAGTGATGACTCCATTCATTCAGGGTGGTGATGTCATCGAGAACCTGGGTGCTCGAGTATTGGGTCGTGTTGTTGCTGAAGATGTGAAACGTGTTGGTTCTGACGAAGTCATTCTTCCACGTAATACGCTTATTGACGAAAAACTTGCTGCCTTCATTGAAGAAGCGGGTGTCGACGAAGTTAAAGTGCGCTCAGTAGTTTCTTGTGAATCTACTTTCGGTGTATGTGCGAAATGTTATGGTCGTGACCTTGCACGTGGTCATCAGGTAAATCCTGGTGAGTCTGTAGGTGTTATGGCTGCGCAATCAATTGGTGAACCGGGTACCCAGTTAACCATGCGTACATTCCACGTGGGTGGTGCTGCAAGCCGAACTTCTGCTGCAAACAGTGTTCAAGTGCGTAACAAAGGTACTGTACGTTTCCATAACGTGAAAACTGTACAACATGCCAAAGGTCACTTGGTATCGACTTCTCGTTCAGGTGAAATCGGTATTGCGGATGACTTAGGTCGTGAACGCGAACGCTACAAAATCCCATACGGTGCATCAATCGTACTGAAAGATGGCGAAGCTGTAGCAGCTGGCGGTATCGTTGCAACTTGGGATCCGCATACGCATCCACTTGTTACCGAAGTTGCAGGTAAAGTACGTTTCAGCCAAATCGCTGATGGCGTAACTGTTACATCGAAAACTGATGATGCAACAGGTATGTCGACTATCGAAATCTTGCCAGTGACTTCACGTCCTGCGTCAGGTAAAGATCTACGTCCTGCTGTTGTGTTAGACACAGTGGATGGTGGCGAACAGTTCTACTTCTTGCCACAAAACACCATTCTTTCTGTCCGTGATGGCGAAACAATCGGTGTGGGTGACGTTATTGGTCGTGTACCACAAGAAACTTCACGTACCCGTGATATTACCGGTGGTCTTCCACGTGTAGCTGACTTGTTCGAAGCACGTAAACCGAAAGAACATGCAATCCTGGCTGAAATTTCAGGTGTTGTAAGCTTCGGTAAAGAGACCAAAGGTAAAAACCGTTTAGTGATTACTCCAGACGACGGCTCTGAAATTTACGAAGAGTTGATTCCGAAATGGCGTACCATTAACGTGTACGAAGGCGAACATGTAAACCGTGGTGAAACAGTTTCTGACGGTCCACAAAACCCGCATGACATCTTACGTCTGAAAGGTGAAGTGGCGTTGACTAACTACATCGTGAACGAAGTTCAGGACGTTTATCGTCTGCAAGGTGTAAAAATCAACGACAAGCACATCGAAGTTATTGTGCGTCAAATGTTGCGTAAAGTAGAAATCACTGATGGTGGCGATACCAGCTTCATTAAAGGCGAACAAGTGGATTACATCCGCATGGTTACTGAAAATCAAGCTGTACTTGCTCAGAACAAGTTCCCTGCGAAGTATGAACGTCAATTGATGGGTATTACTAAAGCATCGCTTTCTACTGACTCGTTCATCTCTGCTGCATCGTTCCAGGAAACAACTCGTGTGTTAACTGAAGCTGCTGTAACAGGTAAAGAAGATGATCTACGCGGTCTGAAAGAGAACGTTGTTGTGGGTCGTTTGATTCCTGCAGGTACGGGTCTTGCGTATCACTTAGAACGTCGTCGTCAAGAAGCTGAAGCTGCAGAGCATGAGCTTGTAAATGACTTCTCTGATGTTGATCAAGCATTAAGCCAAGCATTTAATGATGAGTTTAACGGTCTGTAATCAGACGGTTTAAACAAAAAAGCCACCTTTGGGTGGCTTTTTTTTATCTCAAATAAATGAAAAATAACGCTTTCCTTAAGTCCTATAATTTCCTATATTAAAAACAGAACAGATAAAAATTTTGATTTTATTTAGATATTTAAAAACATAACGGGGCAAACTGATGAAACTGACACAACAACTTTTAGCACTTTCACTTTTATCTATTTCTGCTGCTGTCATTGCTGCGCCCATGCCAAATACGATTGTGGTCGAAGATAAAGCTGTTGTTCCGATCTTAAAGACCGAAGTGATCCGTCGAGTTGCAGGGCAAGAACCTAAGCGCAGTGTCGATGCCACAATTTTTGAAGTGACCAATAAAGGCAAAGATATTGTTGTGCGTGAAGTCCATTTAGAAGATAACCAGACGCAATTTTCTGAAAAGCAGCTTTCTATTCCTGTGATTCAAAAAGGCAGTGTTATTGTGCCGACATCAAAAATTGAATTGAATACCACCATAAAGCAAGACGGAAAAATACTTTCCCAAACCAAGAAAATTGATGCAGAAGGTGTCGAGTTCAAACAAGGACAAGAGCCTGTTCATCGGACCTTAAAGCTGGATCAGAAGAAGAATCTAGAAGATAGCACTAAAACCTCACATGCAGTTCTCACTGAAAATGGTGTCACCACACGCGATATTGTGCTGCTGAGTGAAGATGAATAAACTTAATTTATAAAAACTGTGAAATATTTCATGACTTTTTACAAAATGCAGCATTTCAGTGCGAATGGGTAACATTTTGCATTTATTACTCTCCACAAATTAGGCTTAAGCTAAGACTAAGAAAAGTGAGAACAGAAGGAAGTCCCATGAAAAAATTAATGAGTGTAATGGCAGTAGCGACCTTATCCACTTTTATGTTGGCGGGTTGTGACAGTATGTCCACTAGGGACCAGCGAATCGGCGCAGCAGCACTGGGTGGTGCAGTGGGTGGCGGTGTAGGTAATAAAGTTGGCGGTGGCGTTGGTGCAGCAGTCGGTGGTGGTGCAGGCGCAGCAGTCGGCAGTAAAACCCAAGGCGGTTCTAACCGTAATGCCACTTATAGTGGTGTAGGCGGTGCAATTGGTTCTGCTGTCGGTAAAGGCGTGTTTGGCGGCAATGCCGGCGCTGCGATTGGGGGAGCAATTGGTGGCGGTGCCGGAGCTGCCATCGAACAGAAAAAACGTTAATTTAACGTAAAAATTTTAAATAAAAGCGCTTGATCAACAAGCGCTTTTTTAATGTCGAGTGGCGGGTTTTGGGTTTTTTCTACGGCTATAGACCTTTTTTTCAACCTCTACAATGCGGATACCACATTATCAAAAATATTGACTGTGTATTTGCGATGTACCGGAACGTAATTGGCGCTAAGCTGTTTAATATGGATGATTTCAGCAGCATCTAAGTGAATATCGGCATAGACAGTGTTGCGTCCTGGCAAGAGAAAATGAATGTTTGCCGATTTATCCCAGACGATATATTTTGATCCGAGATGATGCATCAGTAAAAGCATAAAAAATGGATTAACCATGGAGTATCAGCTGCCGCCGAAATGTACTCCAAGCACATTTTGACTTTTACGTGTTAAAGGCATTTTCACACGAATATGATAATTTTCCAGATCCATTCTTTCAATCTTAATGCTTGCCATCCGATAAGGTGCATAGTGATTGATCATGAATTGGCAAATCGCAGGTATTGTCTGTAGTTTTTTTAATAGGCTCATATGGGTCAATTATTTTTATGGCTACTCCGACCATACTAGAGCAGAACTAAAATTGAGGCATTAATCAGGTTGCCCAGTCATCCATATAAATAGCCAATAAAAAATGAGAAAAGATTATGCAAGCAAAAACCCAGTGGGTAAACACCCAGGATCAGCAGAGACTCTATGTGAAAACATGGGGGAGTGATGAAAAACCGGCTTTAGTTTTGGTGCATGGTTATCCGGATAATCAAGAGGTATGGGAACCGGTTATTCAGGAGCTGATTCAGGACTTTTATATTGTCACTTATGATGTGCGTGGAGCAGGGCAATCCTCTATTCCGGCACGTATTCGTGACTATCGCTTGGCACAGTTATCTTTAGATTTAGAAAGTGTCGTGAATGCGGTATTAAAAGATCGGCCTTTTCACCTGACAGCGCATGATTGGGGTTCTATCCAGTCCTGGGAGTCGATTACCGAAGCTAAATTTAAAGCGCGAATTTTATCTTATAGTACGATTTCAGGGCCATGTTTAGACCACGCCGCCTTTTGGATGCGTCATCAGTTTAAACAGCACAAGAGCAAGTTGTTTAAGCAGCTCACCAAGTCTTGGTATATCGCAGTTTTTCAGCTGCCATTGCTGGCACCGACAGTCTGGAGTTTTTTCAGTCCTGAAAAATGGGGCAAAGTGCTTGAAAAGTTAGAGCACAAAAAAAACTTGCCTTCAAATCCTCATATCGCTTCAGATGGCAAACATGGAATCGGGCTGTATCGGGCCAATTTTCTGCCATGCTTAACTCGGCCACGTCAGCGTTTTGCAATTTGTCCGGTCCAGGCGATTGTGCTGAAACAGGACAATTTTGTCAGTCCTGAACTGATTGATGAAATGCCGAAATGGGCTGAAAATTTTCAGCGTGTCGATGTCGATGCCAACCATTGGGCAATATTAAGCCAACCCAAATTGGTCGCAGATTATATCCGAAGCTTTGCACTGCAACAGATTTAAATCTATTTACTTATATTTAATTGCATGAATTTAAATGAAAAAGTTGATGCTGGATAAAAGCAATCAATTTACAGTTTCAAAAGAGTGAATCTGATAAAATATCGACTTTTCATCTTTTCCTCAATTAATTATGTTCGCAATTATTGCCGCTATCGGAGTCATGTTCGGACTCTCATTAGCTCGTGTACCTGTGGTATTTGCATTGGTGATCGGTGCTGTTACCGGTGGTTTGCTGGCCGGTCTGGGCCTGCAAGGAACGCTAGATGCATTTAATAATGGTCTAGGTGGCGGGGCTAAAATTGCCTTGGCCTATGGCGTTTTAGGTGCATTTGCGCTTGCTTTGGCCCGCTCCGGTTTGCCTGATTTACTGGCTTACAAACTGGTTTCCACCTTAAAAGGAGATGCCAATGTTCAATCGCAAAATAAAGTTAAATTTCTAATTTTCTTTACGATTGTGGCTGCCGCGGTATCTTCGCAAAACCTGATTCCTGTTCATATTGCTTTTATCCCGGTTTTGATTCCGCCTTTGTTAAGTGTCTTTAACCATTTAAAGTTAGACCGCCGTGCTGTGGCCTGTTTATTAACTTTTGGTTTGTGTGCCACTTATATGCTGGTTCCGGTCGGATTTGGCGCCATTTTCCTGAATGATATTCTGGGCCAAAACATCAATACCTTTGGTAAGCCATACGGTTTTGAAATTAGCTTCGATCAAATTCCATCTGCAATGGCAATTCCCGTTTTTGGCATGTTTTTGGGGTTGTTGGTTGCACTGTTTTTTACTTATCGCAAGCCAAGAATTTATAAAGAAGTTAAGCTTGAGCCAAGTCATCATAGCATTTCGGGCGATGTCGTTAGCGATGCGAATGCCAAACCACAAATCGCAAAATTCACCTTGTTTATGGCCGCTTTTGCAGTCATTGCGACCCTAAGCGTACAGCTTTATTCAGATTCGATGATTCTTGCCGGTTTGGTGGGTGTAGCGATTTTAAGCTGCGCGGGTATTTTTAAATGGAAAGAAGCGGACGATGTGATTATTACCGGTATGCGAATGATGGCATTGGTCGGTTTTATCATGATTGCCGCACAAGGTTTTGCATCTGTCATTGAAGCCACCAATCAAGTTCCTGCTTTGGTCAACGCATCTGTTGAGTGGATTGGTAACAGTAAGGGTTTGGCTGCATTCTTAATGTTGCTGGTCGGTTTACTAATTACTTTAGGGATTGGTTCATCGTTCTCTACGGTGCCAATTTTAGCCATTATCTATGTGCCGTTATGTATCCAGTTCGGTTTTAGTCCTGCCGCAACCATTGCCTTGATTGGTACTGCAGCCGCTTTGGGTGATGCCGGATCTCCAGCCTCGGATTCGACTTTAGGTCCAACTTCAGGTTTAAACATGGATGGTCAGCATGACCATATGAAAGACAGCGTGGTTCCTACTTTTATCCATTTTAATATTCCTTTAATGGTATTTGGATGGATTGCGGCAATGGTTCTTTAATTCAAACGCATATTTTTATTTAGTTTGAATTTGTTTTATGTATAATATTAATAGATGTATTTAAAATAGATCTTTTAAATACTTAATATAATAAATCTGATTAATATACTCGGAATATAATAATAAAACCTGATTAACTTGGTTGGTTTTAAAACCAACCAAGTTGGTCTATTTAAAATAAATATTTAATATTATCAATTACTTAAAAATAAACATAATTATTATTAATTAATCGCTATTGCATATTAATTTGTCTCGTGTTTATTATTAATTAATATTTTATTTTTACTATTATTATTCTTCCATGGGGTATTAAAAATGTTAAAGCAAACTGCTTTTATTGCATTATTGGGGATGTCTGCTTCAGCGATGGCAGGTGACTGGCAGGTGAAATTAGGCGCTTCTGCATTGGCACCACAAAATGATGACAACGGTACTTTAAATGTTCCGGTTGGTGGTGTAGTCACCCCATTGAAAGCACAAGTAAGTAATGAAGTTAACTTCACGCCATCTGTTGAATATTTTTTCAACAATTCACCCATTTCAGTAGAGTTATTGCTCGCATTACCTTTTGAGCATGATGTAAACATTGGACCAATTGAAAATGCAGCATCTTTCAAACATTTACCGCCTACTATTACCGCAAAATATAACTTTAAAAATTCAACTCGCTTTACGCCATATATTGGTGTAGGCGCGACCGTAGTTGTACCTTGGGATGAAGAATTATCTCAAACAACTAAAACTGCAACAGGTGCTGAAAAGTTGGATGCTGATGTCGCATACGGTGTTGCAGGGCAAGTTGGTTTTAACTTCCAACCGGCAGATGCTAAAAACTGGGGTGTGTTTGCAGATGTACGTTATGCAGATGTGAAAACTGAATTAACAGCAAAAACAGCTGATGGTACTAAAGTCAGTTTAGGTGACCTTGAAGTAAATCCTTGGGTTTATACTCTTGGTTATAGCTACAAATTCTAGGGCTAAAATAAAAAAATAGCATAAAGAAACCTCATCTTTATAGATGGGGTTTTTTAATGAAAAACTTACAAGAAATCACAGAGATTGAGCACTTTGATACTATTTAATAAGCCCAAACTTGTTTAAGTTGATTATAGAAAATAAGCTAAAAAGAGAAAATAAATCATGAAATTATTCAATTTATACAGTGTGGTCTTTTTTAGCCTATTCAGTGGATCTGCGTATGCAGCAAGTTTCAATTGTGATCATGCCCGAACACAAACAGAACATGCGATTTGTGAGCATCGTGTGGTAAATGATGCCGATGTGAAAATGGCAACCACTTATAATATTGTGAAGCGTTTAGTGCCTATGGGGACTCGGGGTGTTATTCAGGATGAGCAGGTGAAGTGGTTACAATTACGTGATCAATGTGTTAACTCGAGCCGCTGTTTAACCGAAGTGTATAAGATGCGCCAGCAAAAACTGGATATGTATATGGATCGTGTTTATAAACAAGGCCCTTTTTAAGAAAAAATTTATTCCTCGCTATTGAAAAATTCTTAAGTCACTCCATTCATTAAGCATTCAATAAAAAGTGTTCAATGAATTTAAGGAGCGACTGATGAGCGAACAAAGTACACAAAAACATAGTTTCCAGGCGGAAGTAGCGCAACTTTTACATTTGGTGACGCATTCACTGTATTCAAATCCGGAAATTTTCTTGCGCGAACTGATTTCAAATGCTTCGGATGCATGTGATAAGTTGCGCTTTGAAGGGATCAATCATCCTGAATATTATGAAAATGATCCTGAACTGCATGTTCGTGTCAGTCTCGATAAAGACAATAAAACCATCACCATTTCAGACAACGGGATTGGTTTAACTGAACAAGAAGCCATTGATAACTTAGGTACCATTGCCAAATCAGGCACCAAAGACTTTATGTCTAGACTGTCAGGTGATCAGAAAGCGGATGCGCAATTGATTGGTCAGTTTGGTGTCGGTTTCTATTCAGGCTTTATTGTTGCCGAAAAAATTACTGTTGAATCCCGCCATGCTGCGGCAGATGCTGCTGATGGCGTACGCTGGATCAGTACCGGCACAGGTGATTTCGAAGTTGAACAAATCAGCAAGACTTCACGTGGAACAGATATCATTTTACATTTACGTGATAATGCACTGGATTATTTAGAGTCTTATAAAGTTAAGCAAATCATCAATAAGTATTCTGACCATATTAGCTTACCAATTGAAATGCAAAAAGAAGTCTGGCAGCAAGAAGAAGCGGCTGAAGGTGAAGAAGCTAAAGCCGGTCAGATGGTCAAAACGGATGAATGGGAAGCGATTAACTCAGCCAGCGCACTTTGGACTCGAAATAAAAATGAGATCACTGACGAGCAATACATTGAGTTTTATAAGAACTTAAGCCACGACTTTGAGGCACCATTGGCTTGGGCACACAATCGAGTTGAAGGTAGTACCGAATATACCCAATTATTGTATGTGCCAAGCAAAGCGCCGCACAATATTTTCACCCGTGAAGCGAAAGCGGGCATCAAGCTGTATGTAAAACGCGTGTTCATTATGGATGAAGCGGATAACCTGATTCCAAATTATTTGCGTTTTGTGCAGGGTGTGGTTGATAGTGCCGATCTTCCACTGAATGTCAGCCGTGAACTGCTACAGGAAAGTCGTGATGTTAAAACCATTCGCGAAGGTAATACCCGCCGTATTTTGACCATGCTGGATAGCTTGGCAAAATCGGAAGATGAAAAAGACCAAGAGAAATTCAAACAGTTCTATGCTGAATTTGGTTCAGTGATTAAAGAAGGTTTGGGCGAAGACTTTGGCAACCGTGAACGTATCTTAAAATTATTACGTTTCTCTACATCGACCAATGATGAGATTGCAACTTCATTGGCAGATTACAAAGCACGAATGAAAGAAGGGCAAAAAGCCATTTATTACGTGACTGCCGATAGTCTAAGTGCTGCAAAAAACTCACCACAACTGGAACTGTTCAAGAAAAAAGGCATTGAAGTGCTATTGATGGCGGACCGTGTGGATGAATGGGCGATGGAATTCGTCAATGAATTCGATGGTATCCCTATGCAAAACGTGGCTAAAGGTGCAGTAGACCTAGGCGATTTGCAGGATGCAGAGGAGAAGAAAGCACTTGAAGCTGCCGCTGAACAATTCAAACCAATCGTTGAAAAATTGTCAGACTCATTGAAAGCCAAAACCAAAGAAGTGCGTGTAACCACACGTTTGGTCGATTCTCCCGCATGTTTGGTGACTAGTGAAGGTGAGCTTTCTCCACAACTGATTCGTATGTTAAAACAGGCAGGTCAGGCTGTGCCAGAAAGTAAACCGATTCTGGAAATTAACCCAGAACATCCTTTGGTAAAAAAACTGGAAGGCTCGACTCAGTTTGATGATCTGGCCAATGTAATCTTCGATCAGGCAGTCATTGCAGAAGGGGGTTTACCTGATGACCCGGCTGAATACGTGAAACGTATTAATAATTTATTGTTGAAATAAGCTGGCTTTTCATGAGCCAAAAAAACCTCCTTCGGGAGGTTTTTTTTTCATTGAGAGATATTGAAATGAGGAGAAGTAACAGTTATGCATAAAGGAGATTAAAACAAGGCTTCCAAACGCACCGATGTACTAATGAAATGGCTACGATCATCCCGATGATTGTTAATATAATTTAAATTGCCTTGGACATAGAACCATTCACGCCATAAAGGTTGGCGCCAAGAAACAAAGGGACCCCAGCTATTTAAACGTAAGTCATTATTATTTAAAAAACCACCGGTATAGAGCCCATAACTAAAGCTATTTTCATGGAAAAATTGATGTTGCCTAAACAGGTTGTTATCCCAGCTTAAGTCATCATCTTGATCATCTGCATAAGTCAGGCTGAATTGATTGGATAAAAATGGCTGATTAGGCCGAGCATGGGTAAGTTCGGTATTGGTTCTCAAATAATTTTTGCTATCAACACCATAGCGATAAATTTGTTCAGCATGGAAACTGAAGTCATTTTCCAGTTGCCAGTCTTTGGAGGCTTTCAGGCGCAGATACACATCATCTCCTGAACGGAGACCCAAATCTGCATCGGTTTCGAAAGGCAGGCGCTTAGAAAAGTCTGACCAACGAAATGCAAAAGAACTGTTATTTTCACGGGTACGTTGCCGGTCTAAAGTTTTATCATTGCTATTGCCCAAATTCTCATTGGTAATGGCAACGTTATTATCCAGTTCATTATCTAAAGAATCATCACCAAAGACTAAACTCACTTTGCGCTCTAAAGTTGGAAGTTTTACTTTACCGCGAATACGCGGTTTAATTTCATAACCATCATGTTTATTCCAGTTATTATCCATAATCACGCGTAAGGTCGCAGATGCCGGTTTTTCTGGATCAGTTTTGCCAAACCAATTGTCAATTTTATGCGAGGTATGATCTGCCCAGTCCCGAATTTTAAGCTGGTTACGGTCTAGCCAAGTTCGGTCTGCAGTTTGTAAAGCCGGAGGAACACTTGGTTCATTCGACTGTTGCGGCAAAAATGTCGGTAGAGCATCAATCCAGTTTGGAATTTGATAAAGCAAATTATTATCTTCATCCTCAGCTAATGCTGAACTTGTGGATGAATCAGTGCTTTGTTCCGCACTCTCAGATCCATTTGAGGCGCTCATGATCCCAAACAACAGTGTAAATAAGAGGGGTTTTGATAAACTTATTTTCTTTTGGGGCATATCCTTGCTCTTAAATTCTGATCATTCGATAGTCTCGTAAAAATGACGACTAAAAAGCAAGCTTTAGCTACAAAAAAATAAAACTTAATCTGAAATATGCTTTTGAATTGCCTCATATAATTGATAACAATCGATGGGTGATTCTAGCTGGGCAACAATATTCTGAATTAATTGCCAGCTCACGCCGTGGTGACGCTCTAATAACAAATAAGGATAAGCCAATTCCGTTCGAGACAGACTTAAGCGTTTCTTTCCATGAATAACCCGAATTTTTTGTCTTTCCTTTAATAACAGCAGCGGTGTCTTAAAGTCAGCAGGGCTTTCTTTAAATTGAATAAATTTTTGTCTTTGGAAAAGCTGGGCAGGGATAAAAGGAAGATAGTTTTCATTGTTCCAAATTAAGGCTGCTTTTCGTGTATAGCTATAAAATAAGGCTTCAAAATCAGTCAAGTGTTCTGCCAGATCATGCCAGGAAATTTCTTTAATTGCAGCTATGCAATGTTGATTTTGCTCAGAAAATACATTCGATAAATGAATGGCTTGTGCTTGATGCTCTGTACCTAACAATGCTAAATATTTGATAAAACAACCTTGCGAATTGATTTGTTCAGCCAGATAAATGGGGCGTTGTGACCAGTTCTGTACATCTGCAGCATGTATGAGCAAATCAAGATGTTGAGAAATTTCTGCAAGGTCTGAAATGTCTAAGACATATAACTCCTGTGCAGCAGCATTTTCCTCATCAAGAGGATGAATATGCGCAATATATGGGCCCAGTTCTAAGCTTTCTGGAGAATCCTTTCCGATACTTTTTTGAGCTGTTATTGCAGGAATTGCCTGTTGATCATCTTCTAATCTTTGTGGCAATTGATTAATAACGTGCTCATTTAACTCGATTAAATCGGGATCACTGATTTGATTTTGTTCTGGTAGAAGAGGTGTAGACAGCGTTAAGTTTTTCTCGGTCTCGGTCTCGGTCTCGGTCTCGGTCTCGGTCTCGGTCTCGGTCTCGGTCTCGGTCTCGGTCTC
>NZ_SJNZ01000034.1 GCF_004331155.1 Acinetobacter terrestris | reverse complement strand
GGCGGTGGCCGTGATGACGACGACGATCGTGGCCGTTCAGGCGGTCGAGGCCGTGGCCGTGATGATGACGACGATGATCGTGGCCGTAGTCGCAGCCGTTATGATGATGATGACCGCGGCCGTTCAGGTGGTCGAGGCCGTGGCCGTGATGATGACGATGATCGTGGCCGCAGTCGCAGCCGTTATGATGACGATGACCGCGGCCGTTCAGGCGGCCGTGGCCGTGATGATGATGACGATCGTGGCCGTTCAGGCGGTCGAGGCCGTAGCCGTGATGACGACGACGATCGTGGCCGTTCAGGCGGTCGAGGCCGTAGCCGTGATGACGACGACGATCGTGGCCGTTCAGGCGGTCGAGGCCGTGGCCGTGATGACGACGACGATCGTGGCCGTTCAGGCGGTCGAGGCCGTGGCCGTGATGATGACGACGATGATCGTGGCCGTAGTCGCAGCCGTTATGATGATGATGACCGCGGCCGTTCAGGTGGTCGAGGCCGTGGCCGTGATGATGACGATGATCGTGGCCGCAGTCGCAGCCGTTATGATGACGATGACCGCGGCCGTTCAGGCGGCCGTGGCCGTGATGATGATGACGATCGTGGCCGTTCAGGTGGTCGAGGCAATAACAATGACAGAAAAAGAGATGAATACGGCCGCTTTGTTTCAGGATAAGTATTCTTTAGTATATTAATAACCCCCTTACTCTTGTTTGAATTTAAATTTTCTTCACCGACTATTTTGATTTGAATAAGAGTAAGGATTTATTTTTAAGTTATTTCTATTCAAGTTATTTATATTTAAAAATACCTTAACCAATTAAGATTCAAATATTATTCTTATAAATAAACTTTATTGATAAATACATCAGGTCATTTTATTTATTTTAAAAATATTAATATAAGCGCAATTTAAAACCTGCGCTTTTTTTATTGGCTTTTTTATTTTTAAAATATATTAAAAATATTAATGATGGAATTTTATTTTCCTTATTCTTGCTCAAATATTGAAATGATATGTTTACAACTCAGATAAACTTCTATGACTTTCATTCAGATAGAATCAAGTTGGTATGAAATGTTCCTGACATGGTGTGTTAGAACATACATACTATTATTGTAATTATAACGACCCATTATCTTTTTAAAGTCATAAACCGGCTTCATTTCAAGATAACTAAAAGATAAATAATTGATGGAAAAATCTATGCAATGTCCTAAATGCGGATCTTCGGAAGTTGAAAAACGAGATCACGAGAAAAACATCAAGACAATAAGCGGAATTCTTCTTACTTCCGCGGGTGCAACAGCAGGAACAGTTGGAGGGGCCGCAACTGGCGCATCAACTGGAGCAGCCATTGGTGCAGTTGCCGGACCATTAGGCGTGATTTTCGGTGGAACTGTAGGCACGTTTGTGGGAGCCATTGCCGTTGGCGTCACTGGGGGTATTTTGGGTAATATCTTTGGCAAAAAAGCCGGTGTAATTATCGATAAAAATGTGTTCTTAGATTACAAATGCCTAAAGTGCAATCATCGTTTTAAAGAAAAAGCATAAGGATTCAACTGTTAAATTTTTACTGTAATTAAAAAGACCACTCTAAAATGAATGGTCTTTTTTTTGCACGGATAGAGATTTACAAATTTTCTCTGGATGAGTGAACTGTTTTCACTTACATCGCTCAAAAATCATCAATTCGCCTGTAACTTTTTAACTACATCACCCAGGCGTTTGCCCTGCTCTTCACACAAAACTTTTTCATCTTGGCTTAAGCCTAAATCATGGCGCGGACCGCTGACATGGCTGGCACCATACGGCGTACCACCCGATTTGGTATTGGATAATGCTGGATTGGCATTCGGTAAACCCATAATCATCATGCCATGATGGAACAACGGTGGCAGCATGGTCAGTAAGGTACTTTCCTGCCCGCCATGCATAGAACCCGATGAAGTAAAGACACAGGCCGGTTTTTGATGCAAAGCGCCATTTAACCAAAGACTGGTGGTCTGATCCCAAAAATACTTCATTTCAGATGCCATATTGCCAAAACGGGTTGGTGAACCTAAGGCCAAGCCTGCACAATTCGCCAAATCATCTAAACTACAATAAATATCCCCTTCGGCAGGAATACTCGGTTCTGCTTGCTTAACCACTGTCGATAAATTTGGAACAGTGCGAATTTTTACCGCCATACCTGTAGATTCAATCCCGTTGGCAATTAGATAGGCCATTTCTTTGGTTGAACCATATTTGCTGTAATATAAAACAAGGACATAAGGCTGCATAATTTTTATTAACAAAGCTAAAAAAGAAAACTATACGGTATTTTTCCCATTTTTTGGTTAAGCTTGATGATGAAAATTCATAAAGATGATTAAAAAAAATTGAGACTTTATAGCTATGTTAGAAAAGTATTTAAAAAAGCTGCCTTTTTATAATGAGACTTGGTTTCAATTTGTTTTATTTGTCATAAGACGTTTTGAAGCCGATCGTTGTCGTGAACAGGCAGGCTCATTGACCTATACAACGCTCTTTGCAGTGGTTCCCATGCTGACCGTTTTCCTGGTCATCATTTCTTCCATTAAAGCGCTTGAGCCGGCAAGGCAACAGTTACAACAACTGATTTATAGTAATTTTTTGCCCCGAACCACAATTGCTTTTGATAAAGCCCTGAATGCCTTTACCGATAAATCCAGCAACCTGACCATCATCGGGATTATATTTTTATTTATCACCACGGTAATGATGCTGACCAGTATCGAAACCGTATTTAACCGGATTTGGCGAGTCCGGGAAACGCGTGGTGGCATTATTGGATTTATGCGTTATTGGACCATTATTTCCCTCGGTCCAATTGTATTGGGTAGCGCCTTTGTTATTTCATCTGCCGTGGCATCTTTAAATGTACTGAGCAATAATTTTGCCGGCTATGAATTGGATGGCGAATTTATTTTTTGGTGTATTTCCTTTGCCCTGACCATTCTGGGCTTTTTCATTTTAAATTGGACCATTCCCAACCGTAGTGTGCCCATCAAGGCAGCATTAATTGCAGGTACATTCAGCGCGGTAGTCTTTGAATTATTAAAGAATCTGTTTGGCGTCATCATGTCCAATTTCACCAGTTATGAAATTGTCTATGGTGCTTTTGCCGCCGTGCCAATTTTCCTGTTATGGATTTTCTTATCCTGGAACATTGTCTTATTAGGCGTTGAAATCAGTTATGCGCTGACAGCTTTTTATTCAGGCAAAGATCACAAGCGTCATCCGGTGATTATGCTGCTGGATTTGTTGGAACTGTTTTATAAAAAACAGCAGAAAGGCGAAACGGTCTCTGATGAAGAAGCTTTGGGCATTTTGGGACGTGAAGAAATTGGGCGCTGGCCTTCTTATGTCCTGATGCTGGAAAAACAGAACTTGGTTAAACGTACCGACAATGACGAGTTTGTTCTCGCGCGCAATTTGGCTCAAGTCGATTTCTGGAGTTTCTATACCCAGTTGCCCTATCCACTTCCACGGCGTCAGGATATGGGTAATGTTCACCCTGACGATGAATGGATGCAAAAACTGGGGCCTGCATTAATTGACGCAGATGACTATCTTTCAGCGAAATTGGCGATTCCCCTATCCAAAATTCTGGAAGAGAAATAGCATTCTATTTCTTTTACTCCACTGAATATTGAGAAAAATCTACCTAAGATAAAAATATCTCTCCTTCCTCCGTAAAAGAGGAAGGAACATGGATCAGACTTGAATTTCCGCAGTGTTCTTCCAGCAAATCATTGCCCCGAAAGTCACCAAGCATGTCCCAATCCAAAAGGTGAAGTTGGGTGTTGCATCCAAAATCAGCATCGACATAAAAGAGGACAAAACAGGCATAAAATAGGTCGCGAGAATCAGCAGCTTGATATTGCCAAACTGCAAACTCTGATTCCAGTTGCTATAGGCAATCCCCACCAGAGCTCCTGTCACGGCAATCAATAACCACATATTCAGTTGTGGAAAAATAAAGGCTTCACCCATCATAAAATGAATACACCATAAGGCGACCGCCGTTACCACGAAAAATAGCGGCACCGCATTTTGCCCTTGAGCGTATTTCTTGGTCAGTACGCTATAACATGGCCAAAGCAAAGCCCCTAAAAATGCAAAAAAATAGGCCATCGGATTTTGTTGCAGTATGTGCAGAAATTGACTCAGATTCAAAATATCCGGATTAACCACCAGCAATAATCCAAGCACCGAAACAATAAATCCTAAAACAATTGGCCAACGGTAATTCAGCTGCCTGGCCAGTATTGAAAATACGATGGTTAACGGCGGCCACAAATAATTGATCATTGCAATAATCAGCACCTGATCATGATTTTGTGACAAGGCAATTGAAACCAGAAATAGAATTTCATATGCCACGAATAAAGCGCCACAGCCCCACACATAAGCTTTGGACATGTGCTGAAAACGTGGCAGCCCATTCAACACCAAAATAGCCATCGCACTAAAACTATAAATCAGGGCAATGGCTGAAATAGGCGTTAAGGATTCAGTAATCAGTTTAACCACTGCAACCAGACTTGCCCAAATCAAGATGGAGGATAAACCGATGCATGTAGCTGAATTGACTGAGTTAAACATGCTGTAATTTTCTTTTAATCCAGTCCTGCATACTGACCACTCCCACTCCAAGCATCACCAGCATTGTTCCAACAATAAAATTGAGCTCAATGGTTTCATTTAAAAATAAAATTCCAAACAGCATGCCAAACAATGGCGTTAAAAAAGAAAACACGCCTAAGTGACTGGCTAAATAATTTCGTAACAACCAGAACCAGAGCATTAAACTCATAAATGACATGATCAGGGTATGAAAAATCAGACTGCCAATTGCAATATAAGTCCAATGAATTTGCGTTTGCCCGAGTATAAAAGCCAAAGGAAATAGAAAGATAAAACCTCCCACTAACTGGTAAAACAGGGTTTGGGTGGGATGGGCTTCATTCAATTTACTCAAGCGCAATGAAATGGTGGTCATTGCCCACATGAGGCCAGCCAGTAATGCCAGAAAGTCACCCCACAAAACTTGACTCAAACCTTGATCAAGCTGCTTTTCTCGCCCCATAAAAGTCATCACAATTCCAGCAAAAGCAATTATTATTCCAGACCATTGAAGTCGCGACAATCTTTCAGAAGGCAATTTCCAGTGCAGGCCCAATGCCACAAAAATAGGCGCCGTATACAGTAAAACCACGGTATGTGAAGCTGAAGTAAACTCTAGCGCCTGTGCAATGAATACAAATTCAGCCGAAAATAAAAAAGCCAGCCAAATCCCCGGCACTAAATAAGCTTTTGAATAAAGATGAGTATTGGGTTGCAGCTGCAGCAGAGGAAGTACCAATAATGCTGACAGTCCGCAACGAATTGCAATTTGCATAATCGGAGCAATATCAGCCGCAGCCAGTTTAAGTACGACCTGTTGCAATCCCCAAACAATGCACAAAATCACCATCAAGCCCGATGCACGTGCATCTAATCCTTTCCTCTCGCCCACAATCCTGACTCGTCTGAAAAACTCGGCTCACTATAGACCTGTCGTATTTAAAATATATACTTCAAAACAGACAAAAGATCTTCTTATTCAGGCATTCCAAGCGCGTATGAAAAAAAGACCACTGCATGAACAGCCCTTAGCAACACTCATCAACAATGACGAGATTACGGCGCCATTATGGATTCAGTTTCGCCATGCGCCAGCACAATCCATTTATCCTGCACATGGGCATGCCTGGGGTGAATTTATTTATGCCTTTAATGGGGTGATGGAAATTAATATTGATCAAATTGATTATACTACTCCTCCCCCTTATGGCATCTGGCTGCCGCCACATTTAAAACATAGTGGTTTGAATCGCACTGATGTTTCACACGGTACGCTCTATATTCATGAAAGTTTGTGTGGGCGACTGCCCAAACAGGCCGGGATTCTCCTGAACTCTCCTTTGGTCTGTGCCTTAATGCAGCATCTCAAACAATATTCACAACAGAAGGACCATCCTGAGCACTTGCGTTTGCTACATGTTTTGCTGGACCAGTTGCATCATGCCCCGCTGGTCGGCAGTTATCTACCGCATTCCGAGCATCCAGCCTTAAAGCAAATTCTGGATTATTTACATCAGCACCCTTCGGATCACAGTACTTTGCAACAACTCGCGCAAGGCATGAACATGACCGAGCGAACTTTAGCGCGTTATAGCCAAAAAGAATTAGGAATGTCGTTAAACGAATGGCGACAACGCTTAAAAGTGATGAAAGCCATGTCCATGTTAGAACAAGGAAAAACGGTTGAAAGTATTGCCCTGGATTTAGGTTATGCCAATGCCTCAGCATTTATTAATATGTTTAAGCGCTGGATGCACTCTACCCCGGATCAATTCCGCAAACTTTACAACTCGGTATCTGAATAAATAAAAAACCTAAACCATTGAAAATATTATTTTATTTAACACATCAGAAGCTATCACAAGAACTAGGTGCCAAGAGTGAAAAAAGACCGCCTAAGCAGTCTTTTTCTTGATTCGAGGCTTAAGCCTGAACAAAGGTTTTCCAGACAAAGTCCTGGCTTTGACCTTGTAATGTCATGGTCAGTTGATCCCCTGCTTTTAATGCAGCTACCCCTGCAGGTGTACCGGTCATCACCACATCACCCGGTTCTAAAGTAAACACTTGGCTGATGTCAGCAAGTAAAGTCGCAATATCAAAAATCAGTAAAGCGGTATCGCCTTTTTGACGCAGCTCATCATTAATATGCAAAGTGTAATGCACATCTTTCCAGTCTTTAACTTCTGAAAGCTCGACCCAGTCTGCCAACACACACGAACCATCATATGCCTTGGCACGTTCCCAAGGCTGACCTTTCTTTTTCAAGTCATCTTGTAAATCTCGCAGGGTCAAGTCCAGACCTAAAGTCACCGCACCCACGGCTTCTAAAGCCTTAGCTGGGTCAGTTTCTGCCTTTAAAGCACGGTCGATCCGTAAGCTGAGTTCACATTCATAGTGGCAATTGCCCCATGACGGGTTCCATGAAATGCCTTGTTCCAAACGCACCAGACTGCTTGGCGGCTTAATGAATAAAACTGGACGATCAGGAATGGCATTTCCCAATTCTTTGGCATGGTCTGCATAGCTACGACCGACACAGACAATTTTAGATGGACGTGTACTCATGATCTTCCCTTTTTATTTCACTTTGACTGTATTTCAAGGCTTACTTTTTGAATGTATTTTCAAATACGGTTTGATCTGCAGACTGCTCAAAAGCGCGTTTCGGTACAATAATGACGGTACGATTTTTCAATTCAATCATATAGGTCAGTTTACCTATGGCAAAGTTTTGTACTTCGCTGTAGTTAAAAATCTGCTTACGGCCATTGGCATAAATTTCTGCATAATCCTGAAATAATTCGATGCCCTGTTCACTTTTGCCAAACTGGTATTTCACAAATTGACGTTTAAACATCATTGGTAAAAACCAGTAACGCATAATCAATTGTAAAATTAAAAAGAAAGCCCCGAGCGCAACATAATAGCGGCCCACGCCATTAAAGCCGAGGTAAAAACCCCAGACAATGATCCCGATACTCACCAGTGGGGTAATAAAACGGGTTAATTGTTTTTTACCAAAAGTCGCAAGGGCAAAACCATCTTGTGATTCTTCCAGGTTTAAGGAATAACGTAGCGCTACCGCCGGCTTGGTCTCTGACATGATTGATCATCAAATTATTACAACAATTGCGCTAGATATTACACCAGATTCGCGCTTTTCCTTATTGTTTTGCCGGCCTAAATTACATAAGTTCGCTTCACAATTGCTGAAAAATTGATTAAAACTTCAACACACCCTCATAAAAAGCATAAACAGGATGTGATATGCAAAACAATAATCACAGATGCAGCCTCTTGATTCTATGCTGCCTGATTGGCACGCAAGTTTCGGCGAAAATCATTCCATGGAAAGAACAGATTCCCAGCAGCTTAAGCGTATTTCAAGGCAAAGCTCAACCATTGGCAGATTTGACCGCAAACCGTATTTTGATTTATGCCCATCCTGCGCAATCCATTACTTTGCCGACCTTTAAAAATCCGCAAAGTATGACAGGCAAGTTTTATACCGGTGCCGTGGTTGTACCAAGCAACAGTCAAAATGTGGCGCGGCTTTTAAGTAACTATAGCGGCTACAATGGACTATTTCCGGTATTGAAATCTGCAAAGGTCGTAGAGCAACAAGGCGCGATTACCCAGATGAAATATCAGGTCCATATTCCCACCCCGATTCCCATCTTAAACTTTAAAGAAAATGTGGTGATGCAGCATCATTTAACGGCCAATAGCATTTCTACCCTTGTGCTGGATGCGCCCATTCCTTACGGTGCGGGAAAAATTGAATGGTTTGATTTAGGCAGCAATAAAACCTTAATTACCCTTACCCAATGGGGCGACTTGAACCATCCCAAAGGTTTTTTATTCAGCACCATTTTAAATGCCATTCCAGAGGCCAAACTCGGCATTCCTTCTGGCACCAACGCTTTTTTATTAGAAGCCTTGCAACAACACTTTAAAACAGCGACCTATCAAACCTTAAAAGCCGGAGCGTTACCAGAAACCCACTTAAGCTCAAGCCAGGTTCAAAAAATTGCAGCACTGAGCCAACAATCCCAAGAACCGGTTTCTTTTATTTTGCCATCCAATAAAGTGCCGTATCGGCATGGTTTGGAAAGCTTGCGTTTTAGTAGTAGCTATCAGTATTTTGCCAAAAGCCCGCAACAGTTACAGCATTGGCTCAGTGCTCCTGCTTATCAGGAACTTTTTCCACGCCAGATTAAAGGCATCGAAATTAAAAAAATTGATCCCAATACTTTTGATGCCGACTATAAAATTTCAGTCGGCTTAGGCGTGATCAATATTCCATTTGATTTTAAGCTGCGTTTTGACTATCCCAACAGTCTGGAAAATCAGTTTGATGCTGTCGGTGGTGACTTGCAATTTGTGAAAGGCGGAATGCAGCTGATTCCTCAAGGCACCGGCACGCTCTTAAATGTCACCAGTGCCATGAAAATTCACGACAAAGCGCCAGTTCTGCTGCGGGCGATGCGCAGCATGCCTTATCACGACATGTTGCCGGCCTTGGGTGGCAATACCGTATTGGCATTAAAGATTAAGCAGAAGATGAAATAATGTTTTAATATTTTTAATTATTTCAATTCTATAAAGTTCAGGCACAAAAAAACCGCAATTAAGCGGTTTCTTCCATTTTTACATCTGTCGATGTGTTCAAGTTGGTGCGCTCAGAGAGATTCGAACTCCCGACCCCTTAGTTCGTAGCCAAGTGCTCTATCCAGCTGAGCTATGAGCGCGACGTCTTGATGTGGTGCATTATACGCGTTTTTAACTGTCTGTTAAGTGCTTTTTAACAAATCCACAATCAAGTGGACAGTTATTGGGCGATATTTGATTTTTCATCTATTTTTTAAGCAAAAAGGTTAATTTAATCCTGCGGTACTGCGTCTACATACTTTAATGCTCATACTGACAGAAAGAATTGAATCATTTATTATTCGCCCCCCTACCGGCTTCCACTTCTCCTGCCCGCTGATAATGAGTGAATACCACACCACTTGAGGTAACCAAGTGATCCGTTAATTCAAAAGCAATGGCCGTTGAACCCTCAGCAAATAAACGTTTACCTGCCCCCAGAAGGACAGGAAAGTCATCAGATAAAGTTCATCAACCAAATCATGCTGAAAAAGTGTCTGTAGCATATGGGCACTGTCATAAACTGTACGATCTCCCTCTCCTGAGGTTTTGATCTTTTTTAATTCCTCTACCCGAGCACTTGATTTTATTTATTCTGCAACCTGCAGCTTATTTTTATCAATCAATTTATTTATATGCTATAAAATCCAGACACAAAAAAACCGCAACATGTGCGGTTTCTTCCATTTTTACATCTGTCGATGTGTTCAAGTTGGTGCGCTCAGAGAGATTCGAACTCCCGACCCCTTAGTTCGTAGCCAAGTGCTCTATCCAGCTGAGCTATGAGCGCGTACTTGAGTTGCTTTTCAGCATTCGTTACATTTACGTTTAACTTGATTGGTGCGCTCAGAGAGATTCGAACTCCCGACCCCTTAGTTCGTAGCCAAGTGCTCTATCCAGCTGAGCTATGAGCGCATTTCAAGTTATTCGTGGCGGTGAGAGAGGGATTCGAACCCTCGGTGGGCTTTAAGACCCACGCTCCCTTAGCAGGGGAGTACCTTCAGCCACTCGGCCACCTCACCGTAACGAGCCGCCATAATACAAACTAAACTCTACTTCTTCAAGTCACATTTCAAAAAATTCCGATATTTTTAATCAATCATCTATTTTTTAAACGATTTCCAGCTTTATTGCGTCCCTTTGCCCGCTTTTTTCGACCGTTGCTCGTGTGAAATGTGCGGCTTCCCTGTAAAATTGAAATTGAAAACACAATATTGCAATCATTTTCGTGCAGTATCATGCTGCATGACTTATGCTAATCCTATCTTCTGACATGAAGCCAAAGACATTATGAAAAATTGGGTCGATCCTGAAGCCAAGGCTGAAGCCGAACGTTATGACAATCCTATTCCAAGCCGTATTCTTATTTCAGAAACGATTGAAAAATTACAAGCACCACAATCTCATGCAGATTTAGTGGAATACTTTAATATTGCAGATGAAAGAAGTATAGAAGCACTCAGCCATCGTTTAAGTGCCATGGTACGTGATGGCCAGCTGATGAAAGATGGATTTAAGTTCCTGCTCGCAACCAGCCAACCGACTCGTGAAGCAACGGTATACATCAACTCGAAAGGTTTAGGTACAGCAAAAATTTCCGATCATGATGATATTTTATTGCCTGAACGTGAACTGCGTTTGGTCTTTAATGGTGACCGCGTTAAAGTGCGTCAGACTTCTATCGACCGTAAGGGTAAACCTTGGGGTTTTATTACTGAAGTTGTACAGCATCGTGTAAAACAGATTATTGGTAAAGTTGCGGTTTATGACAACGAATACTTTATTCAACCTGCCAATCCAAATGCACATCAGCCGATTACCTTAGAAAAAGAACTGATTGAGCATGCCCAAGTCAAAGTTGGTGATTCGGTTCGTGTTGCCATTGATGACTATCCGACCCGTGAAGAGTTACCTACAGGTCACATCGTACAATCGATGGCGGACAAGGCCGACACTGAAATCATTATTCCGCAAACCATTTTAGAATTTGGCTTGCCGTATGAGTTTCCGGAAGAAGTGGTTGGTGAAGCAGAAAGCTTTAAGGAACCGAACGAACAGGATCTCCAGGGCCGTATCGATTTACGTGATTTGGCCTTAGTGACCATTGATGGTGAAGATGCGCGCGACTTCGACGATGCCGTGTATGCAGAAAAACGTCCAGGTGGCGGTTACCGTGTTGTGGTGGCCATTGCCGACGTTAGTCATTATGTTCGCAACGACCATCCTCTGGATGATGAAGCCAAAGAACGGGGTACCTCTGTGTATTTCCCGCACTTTGTCTTGCCGATGCTGCCTGAGGCACTCTCCAATGGGCTATGTTCGCTCAACCCACACGTAGACCGTCTATGTATGGTATGTGATTTGACTTTGTCCCGCGCAGGTAAAGTCACCGGCTTCCAGTTCTATCCATCGGTGATGCATTCAAAAGCACGCTTAACCTATACTCAGGTTGCGCAATATTTTGATGGCGAAAGCGATGCGATTCCTGACGACCGCAGTGTGCACAAGTCATTGAATACCCTGTTCCAGCTTTATCAGATTCTTAAAGGTTTACGTTCACAGCGTCATGCGATGGAATTCGAAACCGTCGAAACCTATATGACTTTTGATGAGTTAGGCGGAATTAACGAAATTCTGCCACGTTCACGCAATGAAGCGCATAAACTGATTGAAGAATGTATGTTGCTGGCCAATGTGGCAGCAGCAGAATATGCCTTGGAAAATGACATTCCAATGTTGTACCGTGTGCATGAGCCACCTGAATTTTCACGTATCCAGAAAGTGCGTGAATATGTGAAATTGCTGGGCTTGCCATTCCCTGAACAGCCGACCCAAAAAGACTACCAGGCGGTGATTGATGCGACCAAAGACCGTATTGATGCGCCAAGTATTCATGCGGTGTTATTACGTTCAATGATGCAGGCCTATTACGGCGCAAATAACGCCGGGCATTTTGGTTTGGCTTATGATGCGTATACGCACTTCACTTCACCAATTCGTCGTTACCCTGACTTGTTGTTGCACCGTGCCATCAAAGCGCATTTAAAACAGAAGCCTTTTGCGCTTTCAGGTGCCGCTTTAGATGATGCCGGCGAGCATTTCTCTCAAACTGAACGCCGTGCGGATGAAGCATCCCGTTCTGTGACCACCTGGTTGAAATGTCACTATATGCAGCAGCATTTAGGTGAAGAATTCGTGGGCATCATCAGTGCAGTTGCTGAATTTGGTTTATTCGTCACCCTCAAAGACCTCTATGTCGATGGCATGATTCACGTCAGCCAATTGGGCGATGACTTCTTTGTTTATGATCAAGCCAGCCAAAGCCTGGTCGGCCAAAGTCGTGGTCAAACCTTTAGTCTGGGCGATGAAGTCAAAATTAAAGTGGCAGCCGTGAATCTGGAAGATCGCAAGATTGACTTTGAACTGTTGCAACAAATGACCCATGCCGGTCGTGTGATTCGTAGCCGAGCACCGCGTGTTGCCAAAACGACAGCGCAAGAAGAGGTGTATAAGCCTCGCGCTAAAGCTGTGGTCAGTGACGATGGTGAACAGCCGATTCGCAAGAAGAAGCCAAAAACCAAGTCAGATTCTTTTGCTAAAAAGTCAGACAAAAAGCCTGCGGCTAAATCTGACCTAAAAGCCAAAGAGAAAGATAAATTGAAGAAAAAGTCTAAGCCGAAAAAGAAAAAGGCCAATGCGAAACCTAAAATAGAGTAGCTTTTAAAAATTAAGCCCTACTTCGGTAGGGCTTTTTTATTGATTAGTGACATTCATAGCTATTTGCTGACTTAAAATAAAGCTAGACCTTGATTTCCTTATGCCTAAGCCCTACATCTACTATTAAGTTTATAAATGATATGGCGTATAGAAATGACTTTAGAAAAGGCGACTTTGCCTGTTCCCCAATTTGATCAAATTCAACTTGCAGATTTAAAACAACAGATTGAACAAGCCATTCAACAAGGACAGAACTTTCTAACAAATTTAACTGAAGTTCCTGACAATATTCAGGCACAACAGGCCGTATTGGATCAAGTCGATACCCTTGAAAATAATATGAGTGAATCTTGGGGGGTGCTGTCACATCTCAATGCGGTGATGAACAATGCAGAAACCCGCGAACTCTATCAATCCCTGCTTCCGGCTTTAAGCGAATACTATACCCAGCTGGGTCAACACACGGTGTTATATCAAACTTATCAACAGGTGCATGATGCGCCCCGGTTTAATACGCTTCCTGCTGCACACAAAAGTGCGATTAAACTGGCACTGCGTGACTTTAAACTTTCAGGTGTGGCTTTAGAAGGCGAAGCCAAAACACGTTATGCGGAAATTTCTGCACGTTTATCTCAGCTTTCATCCGATTTCTCCAATCATGTGCTTGATGCAACCCAAGCCTACTTCAAACCATTGACTGAAGAACAACTCAAAGGCTTACCGCAAAGCAGCGTCGAGCTATTAAAACAGTATGGTCAGCAACGTGAACTAGAACAGGCAGTGGCCACTTTAGATATTCCGTCTTATCTTGCCATCATGACCTATGCAGATGACCGTGCCTTACGCGAGGAGCTGTATAAAGCCTACACCACACGCGCATCCGATCAGTCTGAACATACAGAATTTGATAATACAAAAGTCATCGAAGAAATTTTAAGCCTGCGTCATGAAATGGCACAGTTACTTGGCTTTAATAATTATGCCGAGCTTTCTCTGGCCAGCAAAATGGCACCTGATGTCGAAACTGTCGATAAATTCCTGGTCGACTTGGCTGAACATGCCCGTGCGCCTGCAACACAAGAAATTGCCGAACTTAAAGCCATTGCTTCTCAAGACGGAATTCAGGAGTTACAGCCTTGGGATACCGGCTACTATTCTGAAAAGCTTAAAGTTCAGCAATTCAATTTATCGCAAGAATCATTAAAACCCTACTTCCCTGCACCGAAAATTCTGCAAGGCCTGTTCAGTATTGTGAACCGTCTTTACGGCATCAATATTGTGGAGCGTGAAGCTCCGGTTTGGCATCCCGATGCACGTTATTTTGAACTGGAAGATCAAGGCAAGGTAGTGGGCGGTTTCTACTTTGACCTGTACGCGCGCAGCGGCAAACGCGGTGGCGCTTGGATGAGTGGCTTCCGTTCACGCATGCAAACCCAAGATGGCTTGCAAAAACCGATTTGCTACATGGTCTGTAACTTCACGCCTGCAGTCGGTGACCAAGCTGCACTGCTGACTCATGATGAAGTGAATACCTTATTCCATGAATTTGGCCATGGCTTGCATCATATGCTGACTGAAGTCGACCATATTGCGGTAGCAGGAACGCACGGCGTCGATTGGGATGCAGTCGAGCTGCCAAGTCAGTTTATGGAATTCTGGACTTGGGACACCGACAGTCTGGATCTGCTCAGTGAACATATCGAAAGCAAACAGCATCTTCCACAAGATTTACTTAAGTCTTTACTCGATGCCCGTTTCTTCCAGTCGGGTATGCAGACCTTGCGTCAGATTGAATTTGCTTTGTTTGACCTGTCGATTCACAAGCACAGCTCCGCTTTAAATGCAGAACAGGTTCAAGCCACCCTGGATGATATTCGTCAAAAATATGCGGTCGCACCAACGGCAAGTTATAACCGTTTTCAGCATAGTTTTAGTCATATTTTTGCCGGTGGCTATGCTGCAGGTTATTACTCGTATAAATGGGCGGAAGTTTTGGCCAGTGATGCCTTTGATCGTTTCGAACAGGAAGGAATTTTTAATGTTCAGACCGGAAAAGAATTTCGTCAATTTATTCTAGCAGTTGGCGGAAAAGATACAGCACTTGATGCGTTTATCAATTTCCGCGGACGCGAGCCAAAAATAGATGCGTTATTACGTCATCAAGGTTGGACGAACCCCTCTAAAAACGCTTAAACTAGGCGTCTTAGATTGATCAGAAGGTAAGTAGGATGGCTATTAAACGTCGTTTCATTGCAGGTGCAAAATGTCCTAAATGTGAAGCGCTAGATAGAGTTGTCATGCTTAGCTCTGGCGAAGATGAATGGATTGAATGTGTCGAGTGCGGTTATACAGAAAACCGCCCGACGCATATTGATGAACCACAAATGCCGGAAGTACCGGATGAAGTTGGCGTCATTCAATTCAAACCTCGTCAGCCAAAATAAAAACAGGTTCAACACATGACGTTAGATCAAAGAAATAGCCCAAAACTTTTATTGGGCATTACTGGGGGCTTGGTTGTAATCATTATGCTTTTTTTGGCATATCAATGGTTTTTTGCAACCTCAAATGAAGTACTTCCTGAACATGAAGCAGCAAGCTTAACTATGCCGGCAAAACCTGCGGCTTCTGCTAAAGTCAAACTGGATGAACCCGAAGTTGCGATAGATGAAAAAACCCTTCAATTGGTCGATGAAAAAATTCTGAAAGCCGCTGTTCCAGAGAATGAATCCTTAGCCAAAGAAGAAGTGGCTAAACTTGCAGATATTCAAACGCAATTGAAGGATCAGGAAACCCTGCTAAAAGCACAACATGCAGATGCCGCTGACTTAGTTGCACTCAAAGAAGAGCAAATCAAATTACTCGAAGCTCAACTGGCTCAAAAACAATAATTTTATCATTAAAGATTCAGCTAAAATATCAGCAAATATTCTAGCTGATTTTTTTCATGCCTCTAGTTACAAGCAATCGCAACTTATTCCAAGCGCTTGCTTTACTCACCTGCTCTGCTTTTCTGTTTTCCCTGATGGGTGTCTGTATTCGTTATGCATCGCATACGGTCGACAATCCCACTATTGTCTTTTTCCGGAATTTTGTCGGATTATTCATTTTCCTTCCGCTCATTTTTAAGCAAGGGACAGGATTTTTTAAAACTGAAAAAATCTGGATGCATACTTGGCGTGCAGTCATTGGGCTGATTGCGATGTATGGCTTCTTCTATGCCATTGCGCATTTAAAGCTGTCTAATGCCATGGTATTTACCTACTCATCCCCGATTTTTATTCCGTTGATTGCCTGGCTATTCCTGAAAGAAAAAATCACCAAATCCATGTTCCTTGCTGCAGCGATTGGTTTAATTGGCGTGATCTTTGTCGCCAAGCCGGATGCTGGCATGTTTAATCAAATGTCGGTGATTGGACTAGGGGCAAGCTTTTTAGCCGCCATGGCATTCGTCACTGTTCGAGCATTGACCAGTACCGAGTCGCCTGAAAAAATCGTGTTCTATTTCTGCTTGATCGGTACACTTATTTCCATGGTTCCAATGTTTTGGCTATGGCGTCCCTACTTATGGACTGAACTCGGTTTCTTGATTTGTGCCGGCTTACTGGCGAATATCAGCCAGATTTTCATGTCGAATGCCTATAAACTTGCACCAGCAGGACAGATTGGACCGGTGAATTATATTGCAATTATCTTTGCCGGCATTTGGGGTTTCATGTTCTGGCGAGAAACACCTGATCAATACAGTTTGATGGGTTTTGCACTGATTCTTACGGCGATTGTGCTGTGTAGCCCTTTAATACAAAAACGCTCAGCACGATAAGTAAAAATAACCTGCCATCAAAAAAGCACCCGAAGGTGCTTTTTTGTTATCGCTTAAAAATTATTGATACCAGCCAAACAGCTTAAACACATAGGGAAGATAAGCGATGATTAACATGGCAGGTAGCATCACGATCATGGGTAAAATCCAGCGTTCATAGCGATAGTAGAAGGATAGATGACGAACTTCTGCATCAGCTTCGGCTACCTCGGCATCTCCAATAGACTGCCGGGCCAGAAGATGGTTGAGCGCTACAGGCGGTGTGACATAACCAAGCTCAAAACCAATCAGGGTAATCATCCAGAAATGGACCGGATGAATACCGTATTGATAGGCCACCGGAGCCACCGTAGCAGAAATCAGAATGACTGCACCAAACGGGTCCATAATCATGCCCACGAAGACCATCAGCCCGACAATTAAAGTAATTACCAGAATAGTGCTGCTGATATCCGTCGGGAAAGCCTCCATGACTTGCATACGCTCCAGTAAACCGCCCACGCTGACAGAAAGCGCCATCAAGATTACCAAGGCACCAATATGCCCCACGGTTTCACTGGTAGAAATATGCAGCGATTTCCAGAATCCGACCTCCCGCAAGCTTTCTCCGTAAGTAGAACGTTTTACCCCATGATTTACTGCCAATTCTTTGCTCTGCTGCGTACTATGCTCTGCTTCACGGTATTCAGCATTTGCTGCCGCACCCGAAGTCGCCAATGCAGGCGTTGATCCCGAATTTAGTTGGGCAGTCAGGGTTTCATCCCAATGTCCCACGGGTGGTAAAGGTGCAGGTTCGTGGCGTAACTTGTCAAAAAGCACAACCAGTAACAGAATGACCGGCATCATCACAGGTGCAGTAAATTCATTCAGATCGGTTGATAATGCGTATTTGTAGAACAGCCAGATCAGGATAAAAATCACCACATAAGGAACAATGGCAACCAAAGCACGAGCAGATTGAGGTGCCGCTACACCAGGTGCCGCAATACGGAATTTAGTCTCGGCCAGGAACAGCGAAATGACCAGAAATAAGGTTGAAGTGATTAGGAATACATACACACCATACTGATACAGCAAGTCGGTCGTGACTTCCTTATTCAGCGAAGCAACCACCACAATCAATAGACATGGACGTAACACCACCCCCAGAGAACCGGACATTGCTGTTGCTGCCAAAGCAAACTGACGGCGTCCACCCGCATTCCAGACTTCCTTATAGATAATCGCACCTGCTGCGATCACAAAAATCCCCGACGCTCCGGTATAGGCGGTTGGCAATGCAGCTGCCACCAAGATCAACCAGGTCAAGGTTTCAGGTGCTAGATTCCATGGACGCAGGATATTCAGGAACATATCCACAACACGGGTCTGTTTCAGCAACATACCGGCCCAGATAAACAATGCCAGATTCAGGAAAATGCTCGAAAACTCTACCAACTGACCAAGGTAAATCCCTTGGCCCATCGGATAATCCATCAAGAAGGTAAAATTAATCCCGGTAATGATGGCCATATAGCCATAGAGCGGCACACTCAGAAAGGCCATTCCAAAGCTACCACCTTCTTGTGTCGGCTTCGGCTGCCTGAATATCTGATACAGGCTGATCAAAGTCAGGGTACTGAACAGAATCATCCACAACCAGTAAATATACTTCATATCTCCGATCGGGACGCCAGAATTCAGCATCGACATATATTGGCTATAAGATGAAAATGCCAGGAAAGCATTAGCGACCAGCATGACTATCGAATAAACTTTAAAGTCGATACGCGTTGCAGGACTACGCAAACCGATATGATGGGTTTTCAGCGTGGTACTGATCGCTGCGAATACCACCATGATGACCAGTAACAAGGCACGGTTTTCAGTACCGAACTTGAATACGCCAAAGAAAGATGTTTCAAAAGTACGATATGCGCGAATACTCGGATGAGCCTGAGTATGGGCAACCGCTTTATCATAAAACTGATAAGACTCTTCACAAACCTGTTGAGCCTGTAATATCGCAGCACGAACGTCAGCCTCTGAACGTACACCGAAAAAATCAGCATATTCATCGGCTGCATCCGCTTTCATCTGCTGCTGGACCTTGTTATCAACATTGACATTACGTTCACAGGTGGGAGAACTCGGCTCAGCACGTAGAAATGAATATTGCATGCCAGTGGCCGGATCACCATACAGACGTTCACCCATGCGTAACAACTGACCATGAATCATCTCACCAGTACCGATGATGAGCGTGAGCAAAAGTAATAATAGAATGACAAAAGCCGAAATCCACTCTGTCCATATATAACGTAACAGACCTAATCCTGATCTATTATTTTCATCATTTTGCATGTGCATTCCTATTTTTTATTTTGGTCATTGCAACAGGTTCAGCAATACCCATTTTCCTTTTCGAATAGAAAATATCCTTTCTCTATTCAATCTCTTTATTGTTATGAACAAATTTGCATTAATTCTGTATTAATGAAAATGACAATATACATTTTCTTTTATGTTTTAAATGTCAATCTCATTCCCATTCAAAGAAATAATCCCATAATATATAGAGCATTGCGATAACGACTCCGCCAATCACTCCCAATAAATGTGCTTCCACCAACACTGGACTGCCAATGAGTTCAGCTGTCCCTACACTACCAATGGTATTTTCCCAAATCAATTTGGCCAGAATAAGCAACAGCACAAATGCCGCGAAATTACGCTCTTTCTTATATAACAAATGTACGCATGCAACCGCGACATAAGCACCGTGCAAGACCCCAGATAATCCTGCATAGGCTTCAATATCCGGGAAAAAATAGTAAAAACACAGGCTAATAAATAATGGCAGCAGAACAAGCAAAGCAGCAAAGTGCCAAACTTTAACCCGGGGGAAAATAAAAGGTAAACAGGCAAAAGCCAGCATGTTCAGCGCATAATGAATCCATCCTACATGTACCCAATGTCCGGTCCATAACCGCCAAAATTCTTGAAATAAGCCTGCTTGCCAATAAATAAATGAATCTGCAAAAACTTGAAGGCATGCCGAAAAAGACACCACAATTGCAATAAAAACAACTTTCCGCATGAGAAATTGGTCTTTCATTGGCATGCCCTCTATTTTAAAAATGACTGATCAAAGATTAAAACCATCCATTCGCCAATTAAAATACTCTTTTAACTGGACTAAACTTAGGATTGAGCAGTGACATCTTCATTAAATAAATCATCGAGTTCTGCGGTGTTCTCTTGATCATCCCAGAAGCGCTGCATACCATCATCGCTGGTACGGATACCGGTATGTTCGGTCCAGTAACGGTCTGAAATGCCCTGCACCATATTCTGCGACATACTATCGATCAGCTTAAACTGTGGATTCACAGGTTTTTCTTCTGAACGTGAAGCCGCAAATGTTTTTAGTGCGTCACGAATTTTGGCATCATCACCACTGGCTTGCGCAGCAACGGCATATAAGGCATGTGACAAGCGCACCCCTTTTTGCTCACCCAATTGCACTGATTCTTTTAAGGTTTGATAAGGATCAGGTTTGCCATCTCCAGCCCCCGGCAATAGCGTCCAAATTACAGCACGGGCTGCATTTGGTGCACCCCAGAATTTAGCATTGTCTAAACAGGTCATGCCACGTTCAACCACTGCCGCAATATCTTTTGGCACATTGATTGCGCCGCCAGAATTAATATCATTGGTCATGGCTTGCAAACCACTAATCATCCCCATCAAATAGACGGTTTGATCCAGATCACTTTTCATTTTCGGGCAACCTTCGCCCAGTTTCTTGTTATATTTTGTCGCCCAACGATTTTCAAGCAGCTGATACCCTGCATATTGGCGCTGTGCAGCAATCGCCGCCCAGCGTTTTTGTTCTATACGGGCGTCTTGGGCTTCTGAAATTTGACCCGCTTTAGAGGCACGTAAATAACGCAACTCTGATTCGAGCGCCTGATTTTCAGCACAAATTCCAGATGAAGCATATAAAAGAACAGCAATACGGGTTGGATCTGCACCCATATCCTTGGTTGACATAATGGCGGGGGTTAATGCATTCCCCGAATTACACGCCATATCAGCATCATCCATTGCTAAAATAGGCGGTACAATGTGTTTCTCACTAAAACCCAGTGCGACATTGGCGCCTGTTTTAACCACTTGAGAACAACCTGATAATAAAGAACTTGCAACTGCAATAACTGCCATACCCTGGCATATTTTTTGGACTCTCGACATTTTCCTGTCCTCTATAATTGTGTTTATGTCCATAGCAACTAAACATATCAGATGCGAAATCTGAATAAAAGAGTATTTACTCTAATCAGATCAGCTACTTTGCCATGAAATGAAGTCTGGAAAATTGACTGGATTGAATGAAGTTATAATTTTTGGGCAAAAAAAAGTAGCATTGCGACGGTTCGACACATGCTACTTATCAAGGGGTCAAAGCCTAACGGCTTTCATGTTGTGCAAATTGATCCTTCAGCACTGTTCCTAGTCGTCCAATAACAATTGCCAAAACAATCGCTATCACCAGAAACATCCAAGTTGGAATCATCATCATGTTTCCTCATTTGCTGTTGGTAGATTTAATGTACATTTAGCGTAAATAATTAACGGGATAAATTGTCTGACAATTGCAATATTTCGCCATTTTGTATTCACTCTGTCTTACAAAGATCAGTTTTAAATATATAAAATATTGATTAATATTATTTTAATTAAATATTCAAACATACGATTGTCTAACAATCAGATCAGTTTCGCTAGTTTCTTTAAGTTCTTCCACTGCTGCAGTGGCAGTTGATCGACCCAGATCAGCAGTGGTTTCTCCTGAAAATGCTGGAAATAAACCACAATATAAAGTTGATGATCAATAATATGACTAATCGAAACGCGTTTAATCTGCTCAGATTTGGCACTTGAGAGTGACCACTCTCGCGCATCCAAATGTTCAAAACACAGCGGTTGCGGTACTTTTAGACCATAGGCATAAGCCATCACGCCCAGCAAAATGCAAAGTAGCCATAACCATGGCGACAGAAGCTGTTGCAAAAGCACAATCAGCAGGGTAAAAATGATCAACTGAAACACGAAGGCCAAGCGGCTGCGTTTCAGCTGAAAAGACCGGTTAGCCATGGACGTAATGTTTCAGCTTAACAATCAGATCTTTCATTTCAGGACGTGGCGGTTCAGACACTTCCATAAACCAATCGAGTAAATCTGGATCTTCTTGTGCCACTAATTCTGCAAACACTTGTTTTTCCGCAGTATCAGCTTTTAAATAATAATTTTTTACGTAGGGATCAAAGTACACATCTATTTCTTTTAGGCCGCGACGGGCACGATAAATTACTTTGCGTTCTTCCAAGCTCATTTCTTCACTCACAGCATTCCCCAATAGTGTTAAATTTTTGCTAGTTTACCCTAT
This sequence comes from Acinetobacter terrestris, assembly GCF_004331155.1. GTDB lineage: Bacteria > Pseudomonadota > Gammaproteobacteria > Pseudomonadales > Moraxellaceae > Acinetobacter > Acinetobacter terrestris. The sequence goes on along the minus strand of NZ_SJNZ01000034.1, from coordinate 1,511 downwards.
CAGTGCCGCATGTTTCGAGCCATTTCCTGCAATTGACCAAATTCATCATTTACTCTAAATATTTGAGCATTCAGCACATTGTCGCGTGCTGATAGATCTTTTACTTTCTATACAACAATAACTCTGAAAATGGACAGAATAAAAATGCAATCAGCTGCAATCCGCCCCATAGCCAATATGCTAGCGCGTAATCTATTTACAGCAGAGCATGAAGCATTTCGTGAGACCGTGCGCAAGTTTTATGAAAAAGAAGTGGCCCCCAATATAGAAAAATATGAGCAGCAACAGCATGTTGACCGTGAGTTATGGAATAAAGCTGGTGCTATGGGACTGCTCTGCGCAACCATGCCAGAACAATATGGCGGTTCGGGTGTAGACCGTCTTTACAGCATGATTCTGATTGAGGAACAGGCCTATGCCATGGATTCATCCACCGGATTTTCCCTACACTCGGATATTGTGGCGAACTACCTTAATAATTTCGGTAATGAACAACAAAAACAGCAATGGTTACCGAAAATGGCGACCGGGGAAGTCGTTACCGCAATTGCCATGACTGAACCCGGTACAGGATCAGACCTGCAAGCAGTACGAACGACTGCCGTTTTGGAAGGTGATGACTATGTGATTAATGGCTCGAAAATCTTTATTACCAATGGCTATTTATGCGATATGGCCATTGTGGTCTGCAAAACGGGCAGTGAAGATAAAGGCTCTGCCAATTTATCCTTACTCATGGTTGAAGCCGATCGGGCAGGTTTTAGCAAAGGCAAGCCACTCAACAAGATTGGCATGAAAGGACAAGATACCTGTGAATTGTTCTTCGATAATGTCCGTGTACCTAAAGAAAATTTGCTTGGCATGCAAGGCATGGGTTTTATGATGCTGATGAAAGAATTGGCTTGGGAACGCATGTTGGTTGCTATTATCTGCCAAGCCGGTGCAGAAGCCGCTTTCGCTCATACTGTGCAATATACCAAACAGCGTCAAGCCTTTGGCAAACCGATCAGCGCTTTTCAAAATACGCATTTTAAACTTGCCGAATTACGTACCGAAATAGATTTCTGTCGTGCTTATTTAGACCGCTGCATGCAATTACAGCTTGAAGAAAAACTTGGAATAGATGCTGCGGCTGCTGCGAAGTACAAAATTTCCGAGATGTTCTCTAAAGTTGTCGATGAATGCCTGCAATTGCATGGTGGCTATGGCTACATGATGGAATACCCGATTGCACGGGCTTATATCGATAACCGTGCCAACCGGATTTATGCAGGTACCAATGAGATTATGAAAGAATTAATCTCGCGCTCTCTTTAAATAAATTAAAATAAGTAAATTAAAAAAAGGAGCCTTAGGCTCACTGCTGTCCCATAGTTTGATTTAAATAAAAAACCTGAGTCCAAATCGTTAAAATATGAGTGCAAACAAACACTTTAACGACCAGGATTCAGGTTTTGTCACATCAGAATACCGTATTTCATCAGCTTATTAAACCCGTCGTGCGACAGGAT
>NZ_SJNZ01000033.1 GCF_004331155.1 Acinetobacter terrestris | reverse complement strand
GGCCGCATAGTCATCACCGCCGGTAATATCTTCAATGGAAAACTGGCGATAATCACGTTTCCGCGCACCGCCCGAATCGAACACCACACATGAAGCAATGGTGGCTTCACCCATGGTATGCGAGATATCAAAACATTCAATCCGGTCAATCGGACGACCCACCACACTTTCTAACTGATGGAATCGTTCATTCAATTCAAAATGATTGGCCAACTGCCCTTTAATGGCATGTTGCACATTCATATTGGCCAACTCTAACCACTCGGCACGGGTTTCCCGGACAGCGTGCTTAATCTTTACTTTCTTGCCAAATTCCTGTTGCAGCGCCTGTTCCAATTCTTTTTGATCGGGTAATTCGGTATTAATGATCAGCTCGGCAGGTACTTCATCTGCGACCTGAAAATAAAAGTTTGCCATAAAGTCCGACAGCATTTGTCCCAAATCATCACCCAGCATATCCGGGAAATAGCTTTTACCACCGAGCATTTTGCCATTGCGTACATGCATAATCTGCACACAGGTCACGCCTGCATGATAGGCAATCGCCAGAATATCGGCTTCACCTTTGACTTTGTAAATCGCTTGTTGCGATTGCACATCCCGCAGCAGCGCCATCCGGTCACGGTAAAACACCGCCTTTTCAAATTCCAAGGCTTCAGCTGCCGCTTCCATTTTGGCAATCAGTTCCTGATTCAGCTCTTTGGTATCGCCTTGTAAAAAACGGATCGAGTTATTGACATCTTCTTGATAATCTTCAGGTGAAATCAAACCCACGCAGGGCGCGGTACAGCGCTTGATTTGGTACTGCAAACACGGGCGTTTACGCTGCGAGAAATAGCTGTTTTCACACTGGCGCACGTTAAACAGTTTTTGCAGCACCACCAGGGTATCACGGGCATTATAGGCACTCGGGTACGGTCCAAAGAACTTGCCGACCTGATGCTTGCCTTTGCCTCGACCACTGGCAATGCGTGGATAAGGCTTGTCACTGGAAACAAAGATATAGACGTAAGATTTATCATCGCGCAGCATGATGTTGTACGGCGGACGATGCAATTTAATCAGGTTTTGTTCAAGCAATAAGGCTTCGGTTTCGGAACGGACAATTAGCGTTTCAATATCATAAATACGTGCCACCAAAGCCTGTGTTTTCGGATGCTCGATGGTTTTAACGAAGTAGCTCGACACGCGGTTTTTTAGATTTTTGGCTTTACCGACATACAGTAATTCGCCGTCTTTGCCCAACATCCGGTAAACACCGGGCAAAGTCGTCATATTGGCTAAAATCTTTTCTATATTTTCACGTGCGTTTTCGTTCACATTCAGCCTTATTCACAATGATGTCTGCTCTGCTACATGATGTGATGGTTTTCACGCCATTTTCAAGCCAATTCGGTATTTTTCCCGTAATCATGCAAAGTTCCAGCAATCACCTGATTGCTAAAAGCTATAAGTAAATCTGGCTTATTTTGCTATGCTCAAGCCATCTGAAAAATTTGGATCAAACTGAATGACGACCCACAATCATGCCATGCATATCGTTAAGCCTGTAACTGCAACGCATAGCACATCTGAAAAAGATAAACTGATTGGCAAACCTCGTTTTCATTTTGAACCCAAACAGGTGATGCAACTCCTGCATGACCGAATTATTGGACAGGATGCGGCACTGCAAGAAATCGAAAAAATGTTGCATGTGGTCAAAGCCGACTTTTCCAGTCCTGAACGCCCTTTATCTGTGACTTTAATGCTGGGTCCAACCGGGGTCGGCAAAACTGAAACTGTGCGCTTAATTAGTGAGGCGATTTATGCACGTCCTGATGCTTTTTGCCGTATTGATATGAACACCTTGGCGCAAGAGCATTATGCCGCAGCCATTACTGGCGCACCTCCCGGCTATGTCGGTTCCAAAGAAGGCCATAGCCTGTTTGATGAAACCGCTATTGCAGGTTCACATACCCGTCCGGGCATTGTGCTGTTTGATGAGCTGGAAAAAGCCTCCATAGAAGTGATTCGCAGTTTAATGAATGTACTGGATACCGGAAAACTGACTTTAACCTCAGGTACCAAGACCATTGATTTTCGTAACTGCATGATCTTTATGACCAGTAATGTCGGTGCACAAGCCGCGCAGCAATATCTGGATAAACTGAATTTCTTGCCGAAAAAAATGCAGGATATTTGCCTTAAAAAAATACCGACCAAAACCATTATTGAAAAAGTAATGTTTAAAAAATTCGATCCTGAATTTTTAAACCGGATTGATCGCACCTTGCATTATCAGGCGGTTCAGGAAAATGCCTTGCCGAAGCTGGTCGAGATTGAACTGGAAAAACTCAATCAGCGGCTACAGCATCAAAAGCGTACTGTGGTTTTAACTGATGCAGCCAAAGCTCACTTCTACAAAAATCATGATATCCGTTTTGGCGCACGCCATTTGGCGCGCAGGATGCGAACCGAACTGGAACCGATTCTGGCGATTTACTTTTTAAATTATCCGGAAAAAGCGCAGCTCACCGTGAATGTTGATGCTGGCCAGTTAATGATTCAGCCCGAATAATTCTTTAAATAATCAGCTAAACAATTAGCTCAATCATCCTCCAGACAATCACCTCAATCATCATCGTTGCAGCAAACATTCGGCAACGTATTGGACTGCAAATGCGTTCATTTTTATTCAAATGAAATACGCCTCAAAGCTGCCGATTTGCTATCTTCAGCTTAAAATTTTGCGACAATGACGACTTCACTGAATTAAAAATTTGGCTCAATTGACTTTTTTGACCAAAACAAGCCAATAAAAAACTTGAAATCCGCAACTTACCCCCGATATAAATAACCACGAAATGATTAAAAAATCTTAATTTAAACAAAAAGTTCATCACATTTTTACAAAGTACAGTAAAAGTAAAGCTGTCCATCACAAGGGTTTGTTGAAAAAAATTTGATGACCCTTGCGTCACGGCTTGATACAACTTGTTATGTTCTTTTTGGATATAGTTATCGTAAGATTAGCGAAGCTCGATGTGCGCGGGAAATGCGTACATGCTTCAGAACATCAACTTAATAAGTCCTCCAAAATAAAGGAGATCAGGCATGATCCACGCTGGCAATGCCATTACCGTCCAAATGCTTTCGGACGGAATTGCAGAATTCCGCTTTGACTTACAAGGTGAGTCGGTCAACAAATTTAACCGTGCAACGATTGAAGACTTTAAAGCTGCAATTGACGCTGTTAAAGCAAATAGCGACGTTAAAGGTTTAATCGTTACCTCTGGTAAATCAACATTTATCGTAGGTGCAGACATCACTGAATTTGGTGATAACTTTGCTCAAGGCGAAAAAGCAATTGTGGATTGGGCAATGCCTGTTCACGAAATTTTCAACAGCTTTGAAGATTTAGACATTCCTAAAGTTGCTGCAATCAATGGTATGGCATTGGGCGGTGGTTTTGAGATGTGTCTGGTATGTGACTACCGTGTCATGTCAGAAGCAGCTCAAGTCGGTCTGCCTGAAATCAAACTGGGTATCTTCCCGGGCTTCGGTGGTACAGTTCGTTTAAGCCGTGTGATTGGTATCGACAATGCAGTTGAATGGATGGCGATGGCTAATCCTAAACGCCCTGATGCTGCACTGAAAGACGGTGCGGTTGATGCGGTGGTTGCTGCTGACAAACTTCAAGCCGCTGCAATTGACCTGGTGAAACAAGCGATTGCTGGTCGCCTTGACTGGAAAGCAAAACGTCAGGAAAAACTGGATCCGGTTAAACTCAGTCCAATCGAACAGATGATGGCGTTTAACTCATCTAAAGGCGTGGTTCTGGCGAAAGCAAACCCTGCTCAATACCCTGCGCCTAAACTTCTTCTTGATTCTTTACAAGCAGGTGCAAGCCTTCCACGTAACGAAGCATTGAAAGTTGAAGCTGAAGGTTTCGCGAAAGCTGCGGTAACGCCACAAGCGGGTGCATTGATTGGTTTATTCCTCAATGACCAGCTGGTGAAGAAAACTTCGAAGAAACATGAAAAAGGTGCACACCCTGTAAACCAGGCGGCTGTTCTAGGCGCAGGGATCATGGGTGGCGGTATTGCTTACCAAGCGGCAAGCAAAGGCACACCAATCATCATGAAAGACATTGGTAACCCGCAATTGGCGTTGGGTATGTCTGAAGCGAACAAATTGTTGACCAAACAAGTTGAACGCAAAAAAATGACCCCTGCGAAAATGGGTGAAACCCTTGCTCGCATCCGCCCGACTTTAAGCTTGGAAGAGTTTAAAGAAGTGGACATCGTGATTGAAGCGGTAACAGAAAATCCTAAGATCAAAGCTGCGGTTCTTGCGGACACTGAAAAATCAGTACGTGAAAACACCATCATTGCATCTAACACATCTACGATTTCAATCACGCGTTTGGCAGAAAGCCTGCAACGTCCTGAAAACTTCGTGGGTATGCATTTTTTTAACCCAGTTCACATGATGCCTTTGGTTGAAGTGATCCGTGGTGAGAAAACATCTGCTGAGGCAATTGCAACGACTGTGGTTCTTGCTCAGAAAATGGGTAAAACGCCAATCGTTGTCAACGACTGCCCGGGCTTCCTTGTGAACCGCGTATTGTTCCCTTACTTTGGTGCGTTTGACCTATTGCTTAAAGATGGTGCTGACTTCCAGCAAATCGATAAAGTAATGGAACGCTTCGGCTGGCCGATGGGCCCTGCTTACTTGATGGACGTTGTCGGTATCGACACGGGCGTTCACGGTGCAGAAGTCATGGCTGAAGGCTTCCCTGACCGTATGAAACCGGACTTCAAAGGTTCGATTCAAACCATGTATGAAAACAAACGTCTGGGTCAAAAGAACGATGTTGGTTTCTACAAATACGAGTTAGACCGTAAAGGCAAAAAAGCGAAAAAAGTTGATCCTACAGCGTATGAATTGATTGCATCTGTAGTGACTGGCGAAAAACGTGAATTTGATGCGCAAGAAATCATTGACCGTATGATGCTGGCTTTCTGTAACGAAACTGTCCGTTGCTTAGAAGACAACATTGTCGCGACTGCATCAGAAGCAGACATGGCGATGATCATGGGTGTAGGTTTCCCTCCATTCCGTGGCGGTCCAGCACGTTACATCGACCAAACAGGTGTTGCTGAATACGTTGCGCTTTGCGACAAATATGCACACTTAGGTAAAGCTTATGAAGCGCCACAAATGTTGCGTGACATGGCTGCTAACAACAAAAAATTCTACGGTTAAGGAGCAACGTGAATGGCTATTTTAAATCCACGTGACGTTGTCATCGTTGATGGCGTACGTTCAGCAATGGGTAAAACCAAAAACGGTATGTTCCGCAATGTACGTGCTGACAGCTTGTCTGCTGAATTAGTGCGCGCATTGGTTGCTCGTAACCAGTTTGATGTAAACGAAGTTGAAGACGTGATCTGGGGCTGTGTAAACCAGACCCTAGAACAGGGCATGAACATTGCGCGTAACATCGCATTGCTTGCTGACCTGCCAAAAACTGTTGCAGGTCAAACTGTAAACCGTCTTTGTGGTTCATCTATGCAGTCTATTCATACTGCTGCAGCGCAAATTGCAACCAACCAAGGTGATATCTTCATCATTGGTGGTGTAGAGCACATGGGTCACGTAGGCATGATGCACGGCATCGACCTAAACCCAGAAGCATCTAAGCATTATGCTAAAGCGTCTAACATGATGGGCTTAACCGCTGAAATGTTAGGTCGTATGAACGGCATTACGCGTGAAGAACAAGATGCGTTTGGTGTGGAATCACATCGCCGCGCTTGGGCTGCAACACAAGAAGGTCGTTTCAAAAACGAAATTATTGGTGTTGAAGGTCACGACGCAAACGGTTTCAAAATCCTATGCGACGTAGACGAAGTGATTCGTCCAGATGCTAACCTTGAAGCCTTCCGTGCTTTACGTCCAGCATTTGACCCGAAAGGCGGTACAGTAACTGCAGCTACATCTTCAGCCTTGTCTGACGGTGCTTCTGCAATGCTACTGATGTCTGCTGAACGTGCTCAAGCATTAGGTCTTAAGCCACGTGCTGTGATTCGCTCTATGGCGGTTGCAGGCTGTGATGCAGCAATCATGGGTTACGGTCCAGTTCCAGCTACGCAAAAAGCGCTTAAACGTGCTGGCTTGTCAATTTCTGATATTCAAACTTTTGAGTTGAACGAAGCGTTTGCTGCACAAGGTTTGTCGGTTCTTAAAGGCTTAGGCATTTATGACCAACAAGACCGTGTGAACTTGAACGGTGGCGCGATTGCACTGGGTCACCCATTGGGTTGTTCTGGTGCGCGTATCACAACGACGCTTCTAAACGTAATGGAGCAACAAGATACGCAAATTGGTCTTGCGACCATGTGTATCGGTTTAGGTCAAGGTATTGCAACAATCATCGAACGTGTTTAATTAAACACTGAGATATAAAAAATCCTCGCTTTATGCGGGGATTTTTATTATTAAGAGATTAAGATTTAAAGTTTTTTAATAAAGAAGATAGTTGCTCCATTCCATCAAATGTCGACGGTATCCTGTCATCCGATGAGACAATAGAAGAAAATATTAGGCTCTCAAACTTTTCAAAACCTTCTTTATTATGCTCTTTTAATTCTTTTGATTTTTCCGCATAACTTTGAATAAATTGACATAAAGTCATTCTCAATTCTAATTGCATTATCTGAGATTTAAGGGATTTTAAATCAATGAGAGAAACTCGTAAAAAATAAAATAATAATGATAGAGATAGTGGGTAATGCTATGAATCCTAAAATACCTAAATTTGTATTAAGAGATTTATAATTAAATAAAACCCAAATTAACTCTAAAATTGGAATAATTACGATACCTGCTGCAAGCCCTGTAAATCTTTTTTCAAGAGAAGGTACTAAGTCTACTTTTTCCTTTTTTAAAGCACTAAATCCTTGATATAAGCCTACAAAGTTAAAGCCTGTTTCATAAGTATCAAGTTTATCTTTAAGAATTTCTACAGCAGCCTTTTTAGCTTCAAATTCACTATTCCAAGTATCAATTTTAGAAACTGTTTCATCTCTAGTACGAATGAATTCTTCAACCTTCGATATATCCGCACTTTGAATAGCACTTGATAAAGCTATCGCATGTTCAGAATGAAACTCCTCTTGCATGATTAAAGTAGGCAGATCATCAAATAAATCTACACACCATTTCGACCTTTCTATAAATTCATGCCTATTATCACGTACCAATTCATTTAGAAAATAAAAATTACTTCCCTGATCCATTCGATAATTATTTCGAAAAGTTATTTCTCTAACGTAAATTACTAAATAAAGAGCTAACCTATGTAATCGATAAGTATTGTCTTCATCAGTGAAATTTTGGAATCCCCCATCCCATGCTCTTACTAATTCCAATCCTTTAAAATTTCTGCACGTGATTAATTTCTCATTCAAATAATTAATGAAAGTTTCTTTATTAATTTCAAATCCTAATGCCGACAGTTGTTTTGCTAACTCTCCTACAAAATTATTCTGCTCTTTTAAATTTTCAGCCATCTGGAGAATATTATTAATGACCTCCAATGATTCATTAACATTGAATTCGAACTTTTCACCCATAGCTTCCCCCTAATAAATATATTTCTTATAATCTACAGATCATACCTTATGTAACTGTCCGCAACATCCTGTTATTTCTGTGTAAATTTAGTTGAATATTCAAACAACCAAGCCAAGCTAAGCTATTCACTTTTAAAAATTTAGTATCTCAAGCGTTAAAATAAAAAGTACAAAATCTCTCTTTATTCTCACAATTGAGTAATCATCATGAATACTATTAAAACTACTTTGGCTATCGCTTTAGTTGCAGCAACTACCTCTGCTATGGCTGTAACTGCTGTAGAAACTACTCCAGCTGCTAAAGTTGCTGCTGCAAAAGCACAAGTAAAAGCAGATGCTGCTAAAACTGCGACTGCTGTTAAAAACACAGCTGTTGCGACTAAAGAAAAAACTGCTGCTGTTTCTAAAACTGCTGCTCAAAAAACTGTAGCGGCTAAAAACGCGGCTGTAGCAAAAACTGCTGACGTGAAAGATGCGACTGTCGCTAAAACTGTAGCTGCCAAAGATGCAACTGTTGCTAAAACTGCTCAAGTAAAAGACGCTGCTGCTGAAAAAACTGTAGCTGCTAAAGATGCAGTTGTCGCTAAAACTGTTGCAGCTAAAGACGTGACTGTTGCTAAAGCAACTGAAGCAAAAGATGCTGTTGTAGAAAAAACTGCCGAAGTGAAAGATGCAACTGTTGCTCAAGCAACTGAAGCAAAAGACGCAACTGTTGAAAAAGCAGCTGATGTAAAAGAAGCAACTACTGAAAAAGCCGATGCCGCTAAAGCTGAAGTAAAAGCTGAGAAAAAATCATTCTTCTCTTGGTTTAAAAAATCTGCTGCTTAATTTGCGCTAACGCATTTTAGCCGTAAAAAAAGGATGCCATTTGTGAGCATCCTTTTTTAGTTATAGCCAAAAATATTTTTATCTGAATACTGCCCAACTAGCGAATACCATTATTTGGTATCGGTCTTTGCTGTTGTTGCAACTGTCTGATTGCTTCATTTTGCGAAGTATTTTCCAACGTACCCAATGAAATTTGCTCCCGAGCGATTTGTACATTGGTTGCGCTACGGTCTATACCAAAACGTTCAAGCAGAACATACAAACCTTCTCTTGGATCAGGTGATTGCAAACCTTGGGCAATGGCTAAAACATATTGCTGCTGTTCCAATGGCAAGCTGTTTATATCTGGCATGGGTCCATCAGGCACAAGATCTATGGTCGCTACAATAGTGGGGTTAACCACAAAGTTTTGAGTATCCATCTGGATCTGCATAATTCGATGCTGCAAAGCCCTCTCTTGTTGCGGGTTCCATTTATATTGAATGACTGGTGTGGTTTTAGCTCTTAACTCGGATTCCGTTAACGGACTTAATCCAGGGGCATCGGCTATATCAGCAAAAGTAGAGCAAATGGAAAAACTTCCGGCAATCGCTACAATTGCGCAGGACAAATTTTTTAGGAGATTCATGGCAGTTCTACTCAACAATGAATTGAAGTAAACAAACAACCGTCGACACCCAAAATTGTATAATAAACCCTGTATTTGGTAGCCTTCGCCCAGATAAGTGGTCTGAGTCGCATCTTAATTTTTATTCAACAATCATTTGATTTGGCATCTTTATATACATGAATTTTATATTAAAAATTTTAATTTTTATGATGCTAATTTTCCAGAAATCATCTTTTTAGCTCTAGCTTGGCCACAAAAAACTGCCCAACAATCCTGCCGCTTAATTTTTTATTTTTAAACCATTCCTACACGTAGCAGGACAGGAAATGTTACATCTAAATTTTCTGGTACAGCGTGTAAAGCGTTTGAAATAAGCTGCAGCGGGTCATGATGGTTTTTTTCCTGATAATGCGTGAGTGCTGACCATGTTTTTAAATAGCTCAACAGTTGCTGCGAAGACCATTGATATTGCAAATGCATCTCTGGTACAGCCTGTTCATTAAAAGGAAATGGAATGCTTTGATACAGCTCATCAATATAACGGCGCTCAGCATCCCAATAGCCGTTTAAGGTTTCAAAGTACAGCTGTTGAACCAAACTGTTAATCGCAGCATCCTGTATCTCAATTAAGCCATAACCAATGGCTACAAACACCCCTTGCGGTTTAAGCACCCGTTTAACTTCTTTATAGAAGGCGTCAAAGTCAAACCAGTGAATGGCTTGAGCCACCGTAACCAAGTCAACAGATTGCGCAGGAAGATTGCTCTGCTCGGCTGCCTGCACCTGATAGCTGACATTTTCAAAATAAGGCGCTTGCTGCAACTGTGCTTCACTGATATCGGTTGCCACCACATAATTGAAATATGGGGCCAATAACTGGGTAAATTGTCCAGACCCTGCTCCACAATCCCATGCGAAATTCCGCTCCGGCACATGCTTTAAAATTTCTTTCACAATTTGAATGGAATAATCTGGGCGGGCTTGTTTATAGCGAAGACTATGCTTGGAAAAGAGGTCTTTCATTGAATTATTTCCAAAATATTCCTTAATTTAATCAATCACCTGTTCAATTTCAAAACTGGTCTGGGCTATCGGATTGAGCTGATCATTCAACTGGTAATACTTAACATCATACGTCCCGGCTTTCCAGCCTTTCAGTGGATTAAGACTGACCCAGTTCTGCTCCCGATTGCCACTGATCCGCTGTGGCATAAAAAACAACATTTCACCTGTAGTGCGGTTGCTCCAGCGGATAAAAACCTGCTCGTTATTAGGGACTCTTCCCAAAGTATCAAAATGGGCAAATAACTGCTGTCCGGCATAAATCTGCCTCGGCAATACACTATTTGCTGCATATTGCTGCTGGGTCGTCACCGTGGCTTTTCCTGCCAAAACTTCATTCGGATCATTTTTTGCATCAACAAATTCACTGACCAGACGTTTGGCAAATGTGTGCTTATTTTGAATACTGGATAAGTCATAGCCCGGAAAGGATTGTTCCAGATATTTGTTGACCTGTTCAGTGGTCGCGCTATCTATAACCGAATTAACCTGTGCTTTCTGGTTTTTTAGCTGCTGTTGCAATGCAAGGCTATTTTCAGGCTGAGTCTGGGCTTTTTGCTGGATCCGCTGAATAAAATTTTCCACAGCAATATCCTGATGTGGTTCAGGAACAGGTAGTACAGATTCAGGCTTGGACTGGGCAACAAAATAACCCAATCCAAAACAGAGAATGCCGCTAAGGAACGGCATGAAAAATTTCATGCCGATTAATTACAGCTGATGGTTTCAGTAAAATTGCCAGCATTGACAGTTAAACTTCCACTGGAAAACAATGTCCCTGCACTGACTTGCTGCCGAGTCAAATTCGTACCTGGAAGCAATCTCAACCCTTCTGAGGTACAAATACCGGTCTGGGTATCATTGGTGAGCCTTAACACGCAGCCATCGGTTGTTACTCTATGCCTATTCGCTACCGGCTGGGCACAGACCTGCGTAATCACTGAAGATGCAGACTCTAAGTCACATGCGGAACAATCCTGACTCGCACCGCCACAAGCATTGGCTGCCCTTTCACTGCGGCAAACATAGGTTTGTGAGCCGAAGGTGAACGTTTTTTCAAAAGAAGAGTTAAAGTTGTCGCCGCTTCCACTACCGCCACAGGCAGTCAGCAGCACAAAGATTAAAGTTAATATTGAACATCCAATTCTTTTCATTTTTTTATTCTCGAATTGTTATTGCGGTTATTTTATACGAAAAAAGTTCAGCCCCAAAAAACGCTGACAAAAAAAAACCTCAAACATTGTTTGAGGTTTTTTTCAAATATGGTGGCGAGACCCAGGATCGAACTGGGGACACACGGATTTTCAATCCGTTGCTCTACCTACTGAGCTATCACGCCGATGCGGTGTATTAAGCCGTATCTGTCATCAATAGTCAATATAATTCACCACATTTTTATTTGATCGAATATTTTTTGCCCAAAAAAAATCCCTGATGGGATCAGGGATTGAAATCTTGGAATAGATTTTGAATATGGTGGCGAGACCCAGGATCGAACTGGGGACACACGGATTTTCAATCCGTTGCTCTACCTACTGAGCTATCACGCCGATGTCGCGTATTAAACAATTTAAGTGTTTTTCAGTCAAGCAGGTTTTATGCTTTTTGAAACAACCGTTTATTTTTACAGCAAATATCATGTTATTTGCTTATTTTTTATTTAAAACTCAATTCATTATTTAACCCAGTATTATTTCAAGGCATAAAAAAACAGCGCGATGGCTGCTTTTTTATAACGTATTCAAGCTTAAATTTTTTCTAAATGCGCCAGACAACGGTGAATGGCCCCACAGCCCGGTTCAAACGTCTTCACGCCTTTGTCTTCTTCCATTCGGCAGACTTCACTCACCAGCCTTTCCGCAACGCCGCGTCCACGGTTGGCAGGGTGAACCACAACATTTTCCAGAACCCGACTTTCCCCTTGTCCCGTGCACCAAATCGCCCCAATCAACTTAGTATTAAATTCTGCTGTGTAAACTAAGGTATACTGAGCCAAGTTTTGCTCTAGTTGTTCAATGGCATCCTGCCCATCTCCAAATTCCGGGCTGGTGTCATACAGTCGCTCAAGCTGGCTGCGCACTTCGTCATTTTCTAGTGAAGTATAAGCATGTACGGTTATAGGCATTGATTAACCCTCCTGAGCAATCTAATATGCGATGATTTCGTCATCGCGAAAAATTTTATATCATCATTTTTGACGTTTTTGAGGAACGTGTCTATGACGCAACGTATCAGTGAAGTGGTAAGAAACACTAACGAAACCAAAATTCGAGTTCGGGTGAATCTTGATGGTACAGGTCAAGGCACTCTCAACACAGGTGTTCCATTTTTAGATCATATGATTGATCAAATCAAGCGCCATGGCTTATTCGATATCGACATTCACTGTGATGGTGATCTGGATATCGATGACCATCATACTGTGGAAGACTGTGGTATCACGCTCGGTCAGGCTTTCGCCCAGGCATTGGGTGATAAAAAAGGCTTACGCCGTTATGGTCATTTTTATGCACCACTGGATGAAGCTTTAAGCCGTGTCGTGGTCGATTTATCTGGTCGTCCTGGCTTGTGGATGGATATTCCATTCACTCGCGCCCGTATTGGTACCTTTGATGTTGATCTATTCTCTGAATTTTTTCAAGGTTTTGTGAATCACGCGTTAATGACGCTGCACATTGATAACCTGAAAGGTAAAAATAGCCACCACCAAATCGAATGTACATTTAAAGCTTTTGCACGCGCACTGCGTATGGCCTGTGAAATTGATCCACGTGCAGAAAACACTGTTGCTTCAACCAAAGGGACTTTGTAATGACCCGTATTGCCCTTCTTGACTATGGCATGGGAAATTTACACTCTGCAGCCAAAGCCTTAGAGCATGTCGGCGCAACTGTAGATGTGACCAATGATCCCAAACTGATTGCCCAGGCCGATAAAATTGTATTTCCCGGTGTAGGCGCAATGCGTGACTGTATGCAAGGCATGCATGAAGCAGGTATTGATGAAGTGGTACGCAATGCCGTATTTAACAAGCCAGTTCTTGCGATCTGTGTCGGTATGCAAGCGTTGATGCAGCGCTCTGAAGAAAATGGCGGTGCAGATGCGCTGGGTATTTTTGCAGGTGAAGTAAAGCATTTCCCAGAAATGGCGGGTTTAAAAGTGCCGCATATGGGCTGGAACCAGGTACATCAGGCAGACCCAAGCCATCCAATGTGGAAAGACATTGAACAGGATGCGCGTTTCTACTTCGTGCATAGCTTCTATGTTGAACCGAAAGATACGGCTCTGGTCGCTGCAACCTGTGACTATGCTTTAGAGTTCTGTACCGCGCTGCATAAAGAAAATCTATTTGCAACACAGTTTCACCCGGAAAAAAGCCATACCGCCGGTTTGCAACTGTTGAAAAACTTTGTGGAATGGAAAATCTAAGCCTCCATTTTCAGATCTTTTAAAAGCTCAACTCTGGTTGGGCTTTTTTATGGGCTGAAATTGCTTGGTTTATATAAATTTGACTATTTTTTATAGATTTTAATTGTTATGATATTTATGCAAATCATTATATTTAAACAATAATTAAAATTATAGGGTATAAAAAATGAATCAAAAATATCAAACCAGTGAATCCGCCTTAAGTCCAAGTGGACGTTTTGGTCGCCTGTCTTATCTAGGCTGGAACATGCTAATGAGTTTTTCTATCCTGATCATTATCGGGATTATTGCGGCTTTTTCACCGGGCTTGCTTGCTGATCCCACCACCATGACTGGCTCTTCCATGCTGGCAACGGTTCTGATCGGAGTCGCTTACATCGTCCTATTATATTTTAGCTTTGTTTTTACCATTCGCCGTCTGCATGACCGCAATCACATCGGCTGGTTATCCCTTTTAATCCTGGTTCCTGGAATCAATCTTGTTTTTATGCTGTACCTGATTTTTGCCAAAGGTGATGACAGAAGCAACCAATATGGCCCTCGACGTAACACCAAAGGCTGGGAAAAAGTGTTGGCCTGGATTTATATTTTAATTTTCCCTTTAGCTATTTTAGCTGCGATTGCACTTCCGGCTTATCAAGATTATGTGACTCGCGCTCAACAGGCGCAGATGGAACAAAGTATCCATCACGTGGATTGATGCTTTTAAATCCTGGATAAAGCCCATGATCAATGGGCTTTATTTTTGCCTAAAATCTGAAAAGCGATTAAGCTGAATTTAAAATAAATCACTGTACTGATTATCATGGAAGAGTCTCTGCTTCAAACGCTACCCAGCAAAGAACAAATTCAGGCATTGCCTGTATTTCAGAATCTTCCCATGCAACAGATTCATCTCATTCATAACATTGAACAATGTCTTGTCCTTGAACAAGAATTAAAAAGCTGTGCCTTGCTCGGTTTTGATACCGAATCCAAACCGACCTTTGCCAAGGGGGAAGTATCAACCGGGCCGCATCTGATCCAATTGGCCAGTCATGACGCAGCCTATTTATTTCAAATTAACCCTGAAATACTAGAATTTCTAAAGCCAGTTTTTGAAAGTCGGGATCAGATTAAAGTCGGCTTTGGTCTAAAGAATGATGCACATCTTTTTCGTAAAAAAGGCATTGAGCTGAATAGCGTGATTGAACTGTCTAAATGCTTTTCTGCCTTTGGTTACCCCAATCCTATGGGGCTGAAAAATGCCATGGCACTTTTATTTCAGGTGAATTTTCCCAAAAGTAAAAAAATCAGTACCTCCAACTGGGCACGTAAAACACTGACTCCAGCCCAAATTCAATATGCGGCGGCCGATGCTTATGCACCGGTCCTAGTGTTTGAAGAATTGCATCGTCTGGGCTTGCTTCCTGAACATATTCCCAACACCTCATTGAAATTACGTCTACGCCCGAACAAAACAAAAGCTGAAACTGATGCTTAGAGATTTAGAAATACTTTGCTAAGATGACAAACAATAACTTTAACGAGATTAGGCAAGGAGCGAAAGCATGCTGATCATCCCTGCAATTGACCTGAAAGATGGCAAATGTGTCCGTTTAAAACAAGGCCGTATGGAAGACGATACCGTATTTTCTGACGATCCAGTTGCAACTGCACAGCATTGGGTAAATGAAGGCGCACGCCGCTTACATTTGGTTGATTTAAACGGTGCTTTTGCCGGTACGCCCATCCATAAGCCAGTGGTTGAAGCCATTGCTAGATCTCAGCCGGATTTACCGATCCAGATTGGCGGTGGCATTCGTTCGCTGGAAACAATCGAGCATTACCTACAAGCTGGCGTATCTTTTGTGATTATCGGGACTAAAGCAGTTCAAAATCCTGAATTTGTTGAAGAAGCCTGCAGAAAATTCGCCGGTCACATCATTGTCGGTATCGATGCCATGAATGGCATGGTGGCTACCGATGGCTGGGCAAATATCACTGACATTAAAGCGACTGATCTGGCAAAACGCTTTGCCGATGCCGGTGTATCCAGCATTGTTTATACCGACATTGCCCGTGATGGCATGATGCAAGGTGTCAACATCGAACAGACTGTCAACTTGGCGACTTATTCAGGTTTGCCGGTGATCGCGTCTGGTGGTGTAACCAATCTTGACGACGTTCGCAACTTAAAAGGCCAGCCGGGCATTTTAGGTGCGATTACCGGTCGTGCAATTTACGAAGGCACATTAAATCTTCGTGAAGCGCAATCACTTTGGGATGATCAATCCATCTAAATATTGATTCGTCCTTAAGAGGTCTTCGGACCTCTTTTTTATTTCAATCAATTTCTTCGCTGTATAGACATGTCAAACGCTCCTTCCGGGTTTAAAAGCAAAGCCCCGCAACTTGCCTTAATTCTGATTACCATGATATGGGGCGGATCATTCCTGACCGTGCAATACGGTTTAAATTTTGCCAGCCCGATGTTTTTTGTCGGCTGCCGTTTTGCCGCAGCGATGTTATTTGTCTGTCTTTTTTCCTGGAAAGATTTAAGCGGAATCAATCTAAAAGAAATTGCTGCCGGTGCGTTGATTGGCTTGGTGATTGCGATTGGCTATGGCACACAAACCATTGGACTCAAAATCATTAGCAGCAGTGAATCGGCCTTTTTAACCGCACTGTATGTGCCTTTAGTACCCATTTTATTGTGGCTGTTATTCCGCAAAACCCCACAGATTATGACGTGGTGCGGTGCAGTCTTAGCATTTTTAGGTTTGGTATTTTTAACGGGTAACGGTTTCGGTCAAATCCAGCTGAACTTCGGGCAGATTATTACCCTTCTCGGTTCAATCGCGATTGCCCTTGAAATTATTCTGATTAGTTTATTTGCCGGTAAAGTCAATGTTCGCCGTGTCACCGTGATTCAACTCGGTTTTGCGTCTGTTTTTGCCTTTTGCATGATGCCAATAGCTGGCGAAGTATGGAACCCTGTGTTCTCTTGGCCCCTAATGATCATTCTCTGTGGACTGGGCTTGGCCAGTGCAGCCATTCAACTGGTGATGAACTGGGCGCAGCGTGAAGTTGATCCCTCTCAAGCAGCAATCATTTATTCAGGTGAACCGGTTTGGGCAGCACTGATCGGCCGTATGGCTGGTGAACGCTTAGCTTTAGTTGCTATTTTAGGAGGCGCATTGGTGGTGTTAGGTGTGATTGCAAGTGAATGGAAACCGAGGTTTTTAAGGAAGAATAAGGAAGTAAATCCTTAAGAGCTTAATTTTTCTCTTCCTAGCCTTTTCCCTAACCCTCTCCCCGAGGGAGAGGAAATGGCTCACGTGATCATCTCTGGATATAAGCTTCTCCTCCCTTCTAGAAAAAGAAGAACATTGCTCTGTAAGGAGAAGCTAACTTACCAATTTTTAGAACGATACTCTTTCAAAAAAAGCGGCATAACGCCGCCTTCAATATGAGGAATAAATTGAGTTATTGATACATCGGTTGATTATCATTCAAACGCATAATGCCGCGAATAGCACGATAGACAATCCAGATCCAGGAAAGACCAATGACACTCAAGCAGAATGTGGTGGCAATCAGTGCCACACCCGCGAACAGGTCAGTATTTTCACCGGTAAAAAACAAGAAAAAGAACGGAATAAAAGCAACAATATTCCAGAATAAATACCACCAGAAGGTACGAATTTGCCAGGTAAAATGGCTTTCAAAAATAGAGCCGCGTACATCGCTGCGCTTGACGTAGTTAATGATTAATGCAATAACCGCCAGTAAGCCACCTGAAAAAATAGCAATAATATAAAGAACATACAAAATTAAAGTCAGAGTACGATTGGAGTCTTTATCTATAGAATAATTCATTGTTATACCTTTTAAAGGAATTGTTCTGCTTTAAAATTTAATGAAATTTAAAGGAGAAATTAGCCATAAAATCAAAAGAATGTTTAAGGCTATGGTACAAAAATAAATCTTTCTAAAGGGTTGTTTTTGTGTTTTATGACGCAGTCTTTCTTGTGCCAGCCATGCGGTAGGCCAGCCCCCAAGAAAGGATAAAATATGCAAACTCTGTTCAGGTATACGGCGATTGCCCAGTAGAGCCGCCTCTTTATCTTGCGCATACAGCCAGTAAGACAGGGCATTCACAATGCTGATAAATAACAGCACCATTCCACTTAACATTCCCAGAAGGGTGAAAACAGCCAAAGCCAAAATATAAGCAATACAGGCGATTTGCATCGGTTTTAATTTTTGCTGCTGTCCCTTTACATTTTTCGGTTTGGGCAATATTTTTTGTGTTTGTGATGCCTTGAGGTACATCACCTGCTGCGCACGGAAACGCCCGTCCCCATCCAGCAAGACCGTATATTCCAGTGCGCAGCCGACAATCGGGCGCGGACCTTGACGGGCAAAATCCTTAATGTGTAAAAACACGCGATCTTTCGAGGCATCGTTCGGTTGAATAAAACCATAGCCTTTGTCATCAAACCATTCGACTAATCGCCCCTGATCGCGCATTTCTATTTCCTATTTTTAAGCAGTGACAAATTTTAGTCTTTCTATCAGCATATTACGCATCTCTTGCGGATTTTTCTGCAAAATATCATCTCCAGTACGCCCCTGCTGTGCATTTTTTTGTGCCACTTGCAAACGCATCAGCCAAAACCGAGCCGCTGCCATAGCCAGATAAATCTCTAAACAGGCTTTTTCATCAGTAGTTAATGGGCGCACAGTTTCATAGGCTTCTAGGAACGCCTGTGCCTTCACTTCATTTAAATGCACCTCCGGATATTCGGTACAGAAGTCATTTAAAGTAATGGCGATATCAAACAGAAGTTCATCTTTATTCAGTTCGTAAAAATCTAGAATACCTTTTAATTGATTACCTTCAAACAAGGTATTGTCACGAAATAAGTCTGAATGAATAAAGCCCTTCGGACGGTTGGGATAGACCGCAGTTAAGGCCTCATAAAGCCCCAGCACTTCACTCAATAAAATAGCATCGGCAGGATTTAAAGTCGGTTTTAATTCTTTAGCGACTTGTAACCAATAGTCATGATTACGATATTCTGCACGTTCCAATGGAAAATCTTGCAATGCGATATGCATTTTTGCCTGCGCAACGGCAATGGCTTGTGCCTGTTCCACCGTTGATGGCATCGGGTGTTTGCCCAGCATGCGTGGCGCAATTTGAGCAGGCTTGTTTTTTAAGCTATGAATCGCTTTACCCTCATAATTTAAGGGCACTGGCACCGCTAAGCCAGATTTACCTAAATGCTCGAGTACCGGAACCAGTTCTCCTGCACCCTGCTCATCCATCTCTTCAAATATAGTCAGTACATACTGCGTGGCATTTTCACAGACTAAAAAATAGTTGGTATTCTGAATACCTCCTTGAATCGGAATCAGGTCAATCACCTCTAATCCATAAGGTGCTGCAAAAGCCTGAACTTCCTGTAAAGTCAAAGGGGTATAAACCGACATAGAAAACCTGCAAAAAAACTTACATAATTTTGATAGAATACCTGCTCCAACTACCAAGGTGTAGCACCTTCGTGGCGAAGTTTCATAATCGGCTGTTATTTTTGGAAAAAATTATGCTTGCTAAACGTATTATTCCTTGCCTTGACGTAGATAATGGTCGAGTGGTGAAAGGTGTGCAATTCCTTGATATCCGTGATGCAGGCGACCCGGTTGAAGTTGCACGTCGCTATAACGAACAAGGTGCCGATGAAATTACCTTCCTGGACATTACTGCAACATCAAGCGGCCGTGACACCACATACCGTACGGTTGAACGTATGGCAGAAAGTGTATTCGTTCCATTAACCGTAGGCGGCGGTGTACGTAAAGTTGAAGATATCCGCTCATTACTGAATGCCGGTGCAGATAAAGTCAGCATTAACTCGGCTGCGGTATTCAATCCTGAATTTGTACAAGAAGCATCGCAACGCTTTGGCGCACAATGTATTGTGGTTGCCATTGATGCGAAAAAAACTGCTGACAATAAATGGGAAATTTTCACCCATGGCGGCCGTAAACCGACGGGTATTGATGCCATTGAATGGTCAGTAAAAATGGCCGAATATGGTGCTGGCGAACTGCTGATTACCTCGATGGATGCTGATGGCACCAAATCCGGTTATGACCTCAAATTAATGCGTCAAATCAATAATCGTGTAAACATTCCGACCATTGCTTCCGGTGGTGTTGGCTGTTTACAACATTTAGCAGATGGTATTTTACAAGGCGGGGCAGATGCTGTCTTGGCCGCCTCTATTTTCCACTTTGGTCAACATACTATTCTTGAAGCAAAACAATATTTAGCTGCACAAGGCATTGAAATGCGTCTCTAAAACCTTAATGCGTTGTTATATTTAGCACGTTGTTATAAAAAGAGTGTTTTTAAAACACTCTTTTTTTATTTTGATAAGATCATGATAAAAATTAGAGATAAAAAAAGGGAGTCTTAGAGACTCCCTATAAACCAAGAAAACTACAGCGCGTGGTTTCTTGTAAGGTACAACAAAAGATATATCCACTGCTTAAGTCAGATTTTGTTACAACTTAAGCATGCGGCAAATATAGGTTAAAAAAGCATTGGAATATTGACCATCAATGCCAAAAACATTGACAATTTACGACATGACTTAAAAAGTGACGATCTATAGTCCATTTAAAATCAAAAAATTAGCTCAAACTCATGAAAATTTAAAACCCTAAACGCTAAATTCTTTATCTCTCAACCGATCATGGAAGCACTTTTTCTACCCATTTTGCAGGAAAGTAAGTGGCTGCGACAAAATTCAATATCTTTGACACAGCTGCAGGCAATACCATGCCCAGTGGATTCTGTTCTTGTAAATCTTTTGACGAAATCACTCGGGTTCCGAGCACATAATCAAACCAGGGTTTGGTCACACACCAGTTGGCATCTTGATTGGAATTCATATGATGATCATAATGCCAGGGAATTTTTTTCATTGCCCAGTCCGGCTCTAAGTGGGCACGGCGATGAATATAGTAATAATTACAGGCACTATAAACTGCAGCTGCTGCCATACCTTTCGAGACAGGATAAAACATTAAACTGGTGCTCGTGGCTACCACAGCCAGAGAAATGATTTCATTTTTAGTGCGCCAATTGGAAATGCCTTCGACATAGCCATGATCATAAAAATCCGTTTTTCGCACTTCACGGTGGTGTTCCCAATGCGATTTCATGCTGTCAGGTACAGGGCTATAACGCGGCTTTCCACTTCGATGGGTACCATGCAAAATATATTTATGGGCAATCCATTCAAAGCCATTGGCCACAACCAGTCCAACCAAAAATCCCTTCCACATATCACTTCCCCGTCAATTGTATTGAATATAACCTGAGTTCGAAGGGATTCCTCAGCCATTTAACAAATTTTTAAAGGTTGGCTTATGGGGATTTAAACAGTAAGCCACTACACCCGCCATAACATTCACCATAAAATTATTGATCGATCTATGACGTGTGTGTTCTATCTGATGTTAATTCTTCAACTGATCATTCACTGTTTCAATCAAACCACGCCTTGATAATAACTCTTTTTCTTGCTGTGTTTTTGGTTTGGCATTCTTCATCGATTTACGAACAGGAGTCAATAATTTTAGTCCTCTAGCAGCTAAAATTTCTGTCTTAGCTTTACTCAAATAGCCTTTATCACCTAATAATACACCTTTCAATTCTAAGGTAATTGCCTCAAGAACGGAGACATCATGGACATTTCCTGAAGTCACTTTCAGATTTATGATTTCACCTAAATTATTGATAACAAGATGTAATTTAAACCCATAGAACCATCCTGTACTACTTTTTCCACGATTTGCTAAATCTTTGAAAACACGATGTCTTTTAATTCTAAGATTATGACAAACCACTAATTTAGTAGAATCAATAATACTAATACCAGTGTCTTTACCTTTTACTTGATGGAAGAAACTGCTCAAAGCTTGCAAACACCGAGGCATGATTTCAATAAAGCGGTTGTAGCTCAGAAGTTTTGGAAAGGCTGATTTCCAAAAAGGAATGATCATTTGGCAATAAAAATATTTAAAGAAACGGAAGCCCGATTGATGAAAAAGAATGACGATTGTCATGACTTCAGAAAGGCTCAAAGCAGATTTTTGAGTTTGCTGATTTTGGTGGGCAATAAGAGATTTCTCTAAGGATTCATCAAAGATTTTGCAAAAATCATCCAAAATACAAAATAATTCGGTAATATGATCCATAGAAAGCCTTGTGTTTTAATGTTTTGTCTTGAGAACCAATACGTTACAAATACTAAGGCTTTTTTTCTACTCTTTTTTAGATCGAACTCAGGTGTATTGAATATAGACAATGAACTATGCTAAATATTGAACATAACATAAAATTTCATTGATAAATTACGATAATAAAAAGATCAATATGCAGCAATTTAAAGATTACACGGGCTCCGTTTACGGTGGACTTGGACATTTGCTTTATGCCTATAGCCAAGCTAAAGGTTTAACTATTTCTGAAAAACTGAAACAGATCCAAAACCTAGAACGCGTTGACTTCTGTCTTTGGCGTGACTTACTGACAGAGATGCAGCAACATTGTCAAATTCCTGCCTTTGGACTTGAGGTTGCCGAATTTGTACAACCCAAACATCTCGGTATCATTGCTTATATTGCATTGTCCTGTAATACCTTAGGGGAAGCCTTACAACGTTATCATGATTTTCATCGCTTAATTTATGATGGCAGTCCCCTGCAGGTCAATATGCTGGATAATTATTTAGCCATTGGTTGGGGAGATATTCCCTATCATCTCACCACCCAGGTCACTCACGAACTTTCTATCGCCTTGATGTTACAATTCCTGAAATGCTTCATGGCCTTGGATGACATTCACATACATGAAGTTCATTTTATTCATCCGGCACCAAAAAACATCGCGATCTATGAGCAATATTTCCGTTGCAAAGTTCGCTTTTCACAGCCGGTTTCCCAAATTATTATCCCTGTTTATGAGCTTGCCAAACCTTTTCACCAAGGTGATCAGACCTTGCAACATTTGCTGATGCAGCAAGCTCAAGCACTGTTAAATAAACTTCCGAATTCCACCCAACTGGACCAGCGTCTACAACAGGCAATTTTAACCGGCTTGCAAAAAAACCAGTATCAAATCGAACCTATCGCGCAGCAATTAAACATGTCGGTACGCCAGCTACAGCGCCATTTACAACAACAAGGCACAACCTATCAACAGCGCATGCAAGAAGTTCGGCATCTGTTGGCAGAACAATATTTAAAAGATCCGCATTTAAGCCTGCAAGAAATTGCTTTATTGCTGAGCTATTCTGAACAAAGTGCTTTCCAACGTGCCTTTAAACAATGGAGTGGCTTTACCCCACAACAATGGCGACAACAATAATATTTAAAACCGAATTCCAGTGGTAATGCCCCCCGCAAATAATTGGACTTAAAAGTAGAAAATCGAATACCCTTGATTTAAGGAGATTTTCTATGAAAATATCTAAATATTCAGACAGCTTAATTATGAGTATTTTGAAACAAGCTGAAGCAGGAACACCTGTTCCAAACCTTTGCCGTGAGCATGGAATGAGCACCGCAACTTTCTATAAGTGGAAGTCTAAATATGGCGGAATGGATCTTTCCATGATGACTAGGCTTAAAGAATTAGAGGCTGAAAATGCCCGTTTAAAACGTATGTATGCTGATGAGCGGCTTAAATCTGACATTTTACAAGATGCTCTTTCAAAAAAGTTTTAAGGCCAGTTCAGCGGAAGTCTCTTGCACAGCAGGCTGCTGAGCAGTTTAAGATTTCTATCAGCATGGCCTGTTTAATTTTTAATGTTAGCCAAACCTGTTATCGCTATAAGGCCCTTTTGAAAGAGGAAAATGTTCAAATCGCTGAGTGGTTGATTAAGTTATCAAATGAAAATAAAACGTGGGGTTTTAAACTCTGCTATCTGTATTTGCGCAATGTAAAAGGTTATGGATGGAATCACAAACGCATATATCGGATCTACAAAGAGCTTGAACTTAACTTAAGGATTAAACCCAACAAACGAATTAAGCGAGAACAACCAGAAACCCTTGCAGTACCAACAGCTAAGAATGAGTCATGGTCAATGGATTTTATGCATGATCAACTCAGTGATGGGCGTAGCTACCGTGTGCATAACGTCATTGATGATTACAATCGAGAATCGTTAGATATCCTTGTTGATTTCTCATTACCGGCTGAACGTGTTCTGCGGGGGCTTAACCAATTAATTGAATGGCGAGGCAAACCTAAACATATTCGATCCGACAATGGGCCTGAATATATAAGCGATTTAATGAAAGAATGGTGTGATCAACATGATATTGAGCATATCTTCACTCAGCCAGGTAACCCTCAACAAAATGCCTATGTTGAACGATTTAATCGCACAGTTCGATACGAATGCCTAAACCAATATTTATTTAGAGAGCTTAGTGAGGTTCAAGACTGTACAACCTTATGGCAGTACTTTTATAATCATGAACGACCTCATATGTCAGTAAATGGTTGTCCACCTAATTTTAAACAATAACAAGGGTGATGTGTGCTGAGAAAACAGGAGGTTTTAACTTGGTAAACTATAGACACTCATCAGGAGTTTACCATGAGCAAGAAACAGAAGACTTACACCGCAGAATTTAAAGTTGAAGCAATAAAATTGATTGAAGCCAATCAAGGCAATGTATCGGAAACAGCCAGACAACTTGGCATTTCAATGCAAACTCTTTCAAATTGGAATAATAAAGCAAA
>NZ_SJNZ01000032.1 GCF_004331155.1 Acinetobacter terrestris | reverse complement strand
GCTTACTCAGAATAATTCAAGTGAATTTATTTGAAATAAAAACCTTAAAAGCGTTATTTTCACCCGATAAAGTCCCCATCAAACAAGAGAAGCTTAAATGAGCTTCCTCTTGTAAAAATTGTGGGACAGCAGTGATCTGTAGGTTCCCTTTTTTTTATGGCAAATCTTGATTGGAAAAAATAAAGTCGGCTGAATAATTTGCTAAAATGGGCGTATAGCAAACTGACTTATTTTTATATGGCCTATCAACTTATTCCATTATCCATTCAGGCAACGGACAACATTCAATGTCCACATTGTCAACAAGACGTCATTAATTGGGCGAAAGAGCAGTATGTGCAGCCCTGTGAACATACCTTATTTATTGCCATGGATATCGGTTTTGAATATATGACCGATGAATTTGAACAAACCATGCCGCGTTCAGTGGATGATCTGCATGCGCATGATGATCAGGTGAATATGTTCACAGAAATCACGCAATCAACTTATCCCAATTATTTGATTTTAAAGTCCGACTTGGGTATACAAGGATATTCTCGTTATGTAGGTTTTACTGCATAAATAGAATGAAATAAAAAAGCTCCCGAAGGAGTAATACGAGACAGTTAAGAAATTTTAAAATAAATTCTTTAACTTTTTGGTTATTTACGACGTAGTCTTATCTTTTTTAATCCAATTATTGGAGCTCGTTGGTTCCTTGCGAAACCGTGTTTCTCATTTGCCAAAAGGACCAGTAACATTTTGTCATTCGCAAAACCTGTTCACTTTCTGCATTGTAATACTTTACTGCAAAAACAATAATTTAAAAAAAACACGCAGGTTGCGAATGACGTTTCTGTGTATCGAGTGAACATAGGGGAGTATAAAAAGAAAATGCCAATCAATTTTTTAACTGACTGGCATTATCCCGAAATAGCTTTATTTTTAGATGAGTAGAAAAAGTTTAGTTTTCGATGACTTCTTCTTCGACATCATCATCTACCGTGTCCATACCCAATTCTTTAAGCTTGCGAGTCAGCGTATTACGGCCCCAACCGAGCAATTCAGCGGCATGACGTTTACGACCACGGGTTTGCTGTAAAGCGGCAGTAATTAAAGTGCGCTCAAACATGGGTGTGGCAATATCGAGAATTTTCATTTCGCCGTTTTTAAGCTTTTGAATCGCCCATTGAGCCAATAATTCATCCCAATGATGCAGCGAAACACGATCAAAAGTACCCGGAGGTTGTACTTCATCACCTGAGCGTTGAATTGGAATCTGTTTCAATTCAGATGGTAAATCTTCAGGATAAACTTCACGACCCGTGATCATCACTGTTAGCCAGCGACAAGTATTTTCTAACTGACGGACGTTGCCTTGCCACGGCAGTTGTTGCATATACTCTTGGGTTTCTGGACGCAAGATTTTAGGACTCACCCCTAATTCTTTACCTGCACGTGCCAAGAAATGCTGCGCCAACATTGGAATGTCTTCACTGCGATGCGCCAGTTTTGGAATGTGAATACGGATCACGTTCAGGCGGTGATATAAGTCTTCGCGGAAGCGACCATCATGAACCCGTTTTTCCAAGTCTTGGTGGGTTGCTGCCACAATGCGCACATCCACTTTGACCGGGATGTGACCACCCACACGATAGAACTCACCATCTGCCAAAACACGCAGTAAACGTGTTTGCGTTTCAAATGGCATGTCCCCAATTTCATCTAAAAACAGGGTGCCGCCATTGGCCTGTTCAAAACGGCCTTGACGTTGCGAATTGGCACCGGTAAATGCACCTTTCTCGTGACCGAAAAGTTCAGTTTCAATCAGGTCTTTTGGAATGGCTGCCATATTTAAGGCAATAAAAGGCTTGCTACTACGTGGCGAATGGCGATGCAGGGCATGCGCAACCAGTTCTTTACCTGTGCCAGATTCACCATTAATCAGTACAGTGATATGCGACTGTGACAAACGGCCAATCGCACGGAAAACTTCCTGCATGGCAGGTGATTCACCAATAATTTCAGTCGTTTGAATAGGTGGAGCTGTTTTAGCCGATTCTTGTTGTTGTAACTTGGCAATGTGCAAAATTGCGCGATTGACCAATGCTAATGCTTCATCAATATCAAAGGGTTTTGGCAAATATTCAAAAGCACCGGTTTGATAGCTGGATACCGCAGATTCCAAGTCCGAATGTGCTGTCATAATAATGACGGGTAGGTCAGGGTGACTGGTTTTGACTTTGCCCAAGAAGGTCAGACCATCAATTCCCGGCATGCGAATATCGGTCAAAATCACATCAGGTGCATCTATACTGAGTTGATCGAGCGCAGATTGTGCTTCTTCAAAACTGGTAACGTCAAAACCTTCTTCTTTGAATGTTTTTTCCAAGACCCAGCGCATGGCGCGATCATCATCAATGACCCATATTTTATTTCGCGACATGGTTAAACTCCCAAGGTAAATATAAGCTAAAGACTGTTTTTCCTGGAACTGACTGGCATTCAATCATTCCACTATGTTGATGCATAATATTCTGTGCAATGCTCAAACCGAGCCCTGTGCCCTTGGCACGTCCTGTGACCAGAGGGTAAAACACCGATTCTAAAATTTCTTCCGGTACGCCCGGGCCATTATCTTCAATATCAATCCGAACAGCAGAGCGCTTTAAAACACCATTAATGGTGACAAGCCGCTGAATGCGTGTTCGCAAGATAAGTTCGGGCTGATGGTCAACGAAGAATTCCTTATTTTCCATCATGGCTTGTACTGCATTTACACTAATGTTGAGCATGACCTGAATCAGTTGGTCGCGGTCGGCCATGACATCAGGTAAAGACAAGTCATAGTCACGGGTAATTTTGATTTTCTTTTTGGTCTGATTGGTAATGAGTGAACGGACACGTTCGAGTGGCTCATGTACATTGACCAATTCATAGCTAGGTAATTGACGCGAACCCAGCATGGTATCGGCTAGGTTACGCAAGCGATCGACTTCACTAATAATAATATCGGTGAATTCTGAATATTGAGGATCATTTAAACTGCGTGCCAATAATTGGGTAGCACCGCGAATGCCACCTAAGGGATTTTTAATTTCATGTGCCACACCACGAATCAGTTGCCGTGCAACCTGGTGCTGTTGAATCAGGTTTTCTTCTTTAGAGATTTTTAACATCCGGTCAATCGGATTCAATTCTATCAGTAGAAGCGGGTGATAGGGTTTTTGGGCGTTTATTTGTGAAACCGTATAATCCACATGCATATCTTTAAAGTTGACACTAATAGTGGCTTCACGGCGGGTATAGGGTTGGCCTGTGGCGATGGTATTCAATAGCGCTTCTTCGGTATTAAACTCATCATCCGGCA
Source organism: Acinetobacter terrestris (assembly GCF_004331155.1). Classification (GTDB taxonomy): domain Bacteria; phylum Pseudomonadota; class Gammaproteobacteria; order Pseudomonadales; family Moraxellaceae; genus Acinetobacter; species Acinetobacter terrestris. The sequence goes on along the minus strand of NZ_SJNZ01000032.1, from coordinate 26,139 downwards.
TATGCAGCAAATTTAAGACAGGTTGACCTGAAGCACGCAGCAAACTGATGTCAAACAAAGATTCACAAGAAGAATTTAAATAAAAAATATTCAGCTGGCTATCGACCAGTAAAATGGCGGTGGTTAAGTTATCCACTAAAAGGCGGTAGTCGATCCCGGTGGGTTGATCCATTAGCGAAAGCATCCTGTATTAAAATAGCGCAATGGCATCTGCACTTCTTGTCATTTCTCCCTGTTATGGGACATTCAACGAGTTAAACGTTGTCGAAATAAAGCAAAATGCACGCCAACTTTGAGCATATATATGAATAAAAATTCTGACGCCATAAAAGTGTGCTTTTTGTTGTTTGAATGCAGAATTTATCTAGCATAGTAAAGGAAATAAAAATATTAGTGAACCAAAATGGTGCATGTAAAATATTTAGTAAAAAATTGGGCGTATTTTGGTGCGTTATGCAAAGAGTCGGCTTTCTACCTATTTTTATGATCGGAAAAGACATACAATACGCGCATTATAGTGGAGTGCAGATTCATGAAATCCCCCAAAGTCGGTTTTGTTTCTTTAGGTTGTCCTAAGGCATTGGTAGATTCCGAACGAATTTTAACTCAGTTGAAGACTGAAGGTTATGATGTAGCATCAGATTATGATGGTGCTGATTTGGTTGTTGTTAATACCTGTGGTTTTATTGAATCTGCAGTACAAGAATCGTTAGATGCCATTGGCGAAGCGATAAGCGCAAATGGTCGTGTCATTGTGACTGGCTGTTTGGGTAAAGATGAAGACAAAATTCGTAAAATGCACCCCAGTGTCCTTAAAGTGACCGGTGCCGCGGCATATCAAGAAGTGATGGAGGCCGTACATCAGTACGTACCTGAACCACCAAAACATAACCCATATATTGACCTTGTTCCTGAACAAGGCATTCGTTTGACCCCTAAACATTATGCTTACTTGAAAATATCGGAAGGCTGCAACCATCGTTGTACATTCTGTATTATTCCAAGCATGCGGGGTGATCTGGTTTCTCGTCCTGTCGGTTCGGTTTTAAGTGAAGCGCAAGCATTGAAAAATGCCGGTGTAAAAGAAGTTCTGGTGATTTCTCAAGATACCTCTGCTTATGGTTTAGACACCAAGTACAAACTTGATTTCTGGAACGGTCAGCCGGTTAAAACCAAATTCTTCGACATGTGTGAAGCTCTAGGCCAACTCGGTATTTGGGTGCGTTTGCATTACGTTTATCCATATCCGCATGTCGATGCTGTAATTGACTTGATGGCGCAAGGTAAAATCTTGCCATATCTAGACATTCCTTTTCAGCATGCCAGTCCGCGCATCTTAAAATTGATGAAACGACCAGCACATAGTGAAAATACACTTGAACGCCTTAAACTTTGGCGCGAAAAATGCCCTGAATTGGTCATCCGTTCAACATTCGTGGTGGGTTTTCCTGGTGAAACTGAAGAAGATTTCCAGATTCTGCTTGAGTGGCTCAAAGAAGCACAGCTTGATCGTGTAGGTTGCTTTACCTATTCACCTGTAGAAGGTGCGACAGCGAATGATTTGCCAGATCATGTGCCTGAAGAAATCAAACAAGACCGTTACGAACGTTTCATGCAAGTACAGCAAGAAATTTCTGCAGCTAAGCTACAAAAACGTATTGGTCAAACCATGACGGTACTGGTAGATGATCTGGAAGAGGAATTCCCGGTGGCTGTGGCGCGTTCTTATGCAGATGCACCTGAAATTGATGGCAATGTTTTTGTTGAAGACATTGATAAGAGTCAAATTAAAGCAGGTGATTTGCTTGAAGTCGAAATTACCGATGCAGATGAATATGATTTATATGCAAAGTTAATTCGAGTTAAGTCTGCTTGATCTGTCATAAAAGTATACGAATAAAATTTTAGATATTGGAAGATTCGGAGATTTCCTGATGTTGGATTCAAAAAAGCCTCGTTATGAACGCATTTTGCTTAAACTTTCTGGTGAAGCACTTGCTGGAAATAAAGACATGGGGATTGATGCACAAGTACTTGATCAAATGTCTTTAGCGATTGCTCACTTGGTGGGTTTGGGCGTGCAAGTCGGTATCGTGGTTGGCGGTGGTAACTTGTACCGCGGCAGCCAATTGCAAAAAGATGGTTTGGTTGGCCGTGTAACTGGTGACCAGATGGGTATGCTTGCTACTGTAATGAACGGTTTGGCATTACGCGATGCTTTGGTGCGTCGCAATATTAAAACCCGTTTAATGTCTGCTTTACCGATTGGTGCCGTGGTTGAAGCGTATTCAAGCCGTGATGCAATCCGTCATTTAACGCAAGGCGAAGTATGTGTATTCGTTGCGGGTACAGGTAATCCATTCTTTACCACAGATACAGCAGCTTGCTTGCGTGGTATTGAAATTGAAGCCAACCTGATCTTGAAAGCCACTAAAGTAGACGGCGTATATAATAAAGATCCAAGCAAATATGACGATGCAGTAAAATATGAAACACTTACATTTGACCAAGTGTTAGATGAAAAGTTAGGTATCATGGATTTAACTGCGATCTGCTTGTGCCGTGATCATAATGTGCCATTACAAGTATTCGATATGAATAAGTCGGGTTCATTGTTATCCGTGGTGATGGGTGAAAAAGAAGGGACTCACGTTACCAATTAATGACGTGAGCCTGAAAGCTCTTTATACTACCCGCTATTTAGTAATTACATCTCTTAGAATTAAGTAAGGAAGATCATATGATTAACGATCTTAAAAAAGACAGTGAAGATCGCATGAACAAGACTTTAGAGTCTTTAGAACATGGTTTCGCTAAAGTTCGTACTGGCCGCGCGCATCCATCAATCTTGAATGGTGTGATGGTTCCTTACTATGGCTCTGATGTGCCTTTAAACCAAGTGGCAAACGTGGGTCTTGAAGACTCTCGTACCCTTGTCGTACAGCCATTTGAACGTACAATGGTTTCAGCAATTGATAAAGCGATTCGTGAAGCAGGTTTGGGTTTAAACCCGATTACTGCAGATGCTATTCGTGTGCCAATGCCTGCACTGACTGAAGAAACACGTCGTGACATGCAGAAAGTTGCACGTACTGAAGCTGAAAATGCCAAAGTTGCGATCCGTAACATTCGTCGTGATGTATTGGGCGATATCAAAGCATTGTTGAAAGAAAAAGAAATTTCTGAAGATGACGACCGTCGTGCATCTGATGATATCCAGAAAATCACCGACAAATTTGTTGCTGAAGTGGACAAACGCCTTGCTGCGAAAGAAGCTGAATTGATGAAGGTCTAAGATTTAATGACCGTTTCAGAAGACAGTTTACCTCTTCCAAAACATGTTGCCATCATTATGGATGGCAACAATCGTTTTGCAAAAAAAATGCAAATGCAAAAGGGTGCGGGACACCGTGAAGGGAAAAATGTCCTGGATCCGATTGTTGAGCACTGTAGAAAAAAACAAATTCAAGCGTTAACCGTTTTTGCATTTTCTAGCGAAAACTGGAATCGTCCCCAATTTGAGGTGGATTTACTCATGGCATTGTTGGAAGAAACAATCCAGGAGCAACTGCCTCGAATGGAAAAATTCAATATTGCCTTACGTTTTATTGGTGATCGTTCTCGTTTGTCTGCGCATTTACGTGAGTTAATGTTGCATGCTGAACAAAGGACTGCTAAGTTCGACAGCATGACTTTGACCATCGCGGTCAGTTACGGTGGCATGTGGGATATGGCGCAGGCTGCAAAACAAATTGCAGCGGATGTTCTGGCAAAAAAAGTCGCAGTTGAAGATATAAATGTTGAGTTGTTTGGGCAACATGTCAGTATGGCGGATTTACCTGCGGCAGATTTGCTGATTCGCACCGGTGGTGATTATCGTTTGTCGAATTTTTTACTTTGGCAAGCCGCTTATGCTGAGCTGTATTTCACCCAAACCTTATGGCCTGAATTTACTGTTGAAGAATTCGATGATGCGTTAGCCGTCTTTGCTGGTCGTGAACGTCGTTTTGGTAAAACTTCAGAGCAAATCCAACAAGAGAAAATCGAGAATTAATAAATGTTAGAGCGGATTATAACCGCATTGGTATTGGTGGCAGTCGTACTCAGTTGTATGTTTGCTACACAGTCTCAGTATCCAATGTTTGTGCTGATGATTGTTGCCGCAGGGGTCGCAGGGTATGAGTGGTTTAAACTTATGCCAAGAAAAAATAAAAATCTGGTGAAACCATTTGCTTGGGGTTATGGATTAGCGACAGCAGCCTTGGCAACTTTGGCATTATATTTTAATGATATCGCTCTATTGCTTTGGGCAGCGTCCATTTTTACTTGGATTTTAAGTATCTTTTGGGTTAAATCATATCCAGGTTATGATGGATGGTATAATCAAAGCCTAAATGTGATCGGATTTATTTTAATTTCTGCTGCGGTTACCGCAATTTTCTCGGTTTGGAATAGTTCACCATGGTGGCTCATGTACCTGTTTTTATTGGTATGGGGCGCAGACAGTGGGGCTTATTTTGTCGGGCGTAAACTGGGTAAGAGAAAACTTGCACCCGATGTCAGTCCCAATAAATCGGTTGAAGGTTTATATGGCGGTATCGTTACTGCAATGATTATTGTGGTCGCGGTTGAAGTGGTTTATTTAGATTTAACTTTAGCTCAGCATATTCTGTTTTTAATTTTATCTGTAGTCACAGTATTCAGTTCTGTATTGGGTGATTTGTTCGAGTCCATGATCAAACGTCGTGCAGGAATTAAAGATTCAGGTTGTATTCTGCCAGGACATGGCGGGGTGCTTGACCGTATTGATTCATTGCTTGCTGCTGCTCCAATTTTTGCTGCAGGCATGTATGTTTTAAAACTTATTGGTGTAGATTTATAGATGTCACAATCTGTTTGTATATTAGGTGTAACGGGTTCGATTGGTCAAAGTACCTTAAAAATTCTGCAACAACATCCTGAAAAATATTCTGTATTCGCAGTCACGGCACATAGCCGAATTGTGGAACTTGTTGAAATATGCAAACAGTATCGACCGAAAATTGCGGTAGTGCCATCAAATAAAGTTGATGAACTAAAACAACATCTTCAAAATAAAAATCTTAACGATATTGAAATTCTGAGCGATGAAGCCGGTTTAATTGCGGTTGCTGAACATGCTGATGTTGATGTGGTCATGGCGGCCATTGTCGGCGCGGCAGGTTTATTGCCTACATTGGCGGCGGTTAAAGCAGGTAAACGTGTTCTGCTTGCCAATAAAGAAGCACTAGTGATGTCTGGTGACCTGATGATGCAGGCTGCCCGTGATTATCAGGCGGAATTGCTTCCAGTGGATTCTGAACATAATGCAATCTTTCAATGCTTGCCTCAGAATTATTTCCAAACTGAACGAAATGGTCAGCCCAAACAAGGTGTGTCGCGTATTTTGCTCACTGCCTCTGGCGGTCCATTTTTAAACCATAGTCTTGAACAATTACAAAATGTGACGCCTGCACAAGCATGTAAGCATCCGAATTGGTCTATGGGGCAAAAAATCTCTGTAGATTCTGCGACTTTAATGAATAAAGGCTTGGAATTAATTGAGGCCTGTCATCTCTTTGCAATTTCAGAACAGTTTGTAACAGTGGTGGTACATCCACAGAGTATTATTCATTCTATGGTTCAATACGTGGATGGTTCGACTTTGGCACAAATGGGTAATCCGGATATGTGTACCCCAATTGCACATGCGCTAGCATGGCCTGAGCGGATTCAGACTCATGTTCCTGCCCTTGATCTGTTTATGAATCAACAGTTAGATTTTCAAGAACCAGATACAACACGTTTCCCCGCATTAAAACTGGCTCGACAGGCGATGCAAAGTGGTGGTTTGGCACCTGCAATTTTAAATGCCGCAAATGAGATTGCTGTTGCAGCATTCTTAAAAAATAGCATTGGCTTTACTGAAATTCCTCAAGTGGTTGAACAAACTTTGAACCAGGTTGAAAGTGGAGCTGCAGAATCGATCGATCTTATCTTGCAAGCTGACCGAGCAGCTCGTTCTGTGGCACAGCAAATTGTCATCAGTAAAGGAAACTAAATTATGAGTGCCTTGTTTATTGTTGTGGCAGCCATTCTTTTACTTGGACCGCTCATCGCGATTCATGAGTTTGGACATTATATTGTTGCGCGTAAACTGGGTGTGAAAGTTTTAGTTTATTCGATTGGGTTTGGACCGACATTACTCAAATGGACGTCTAAGAAGTCTGGCATTCAATATCAACTTTCTGCATTGCCTTTGGGTGGCTATGTGAAAATGCTGGACGAACGCGAAGGTAGTGTTGCGGAAGAAGATTTACCCAAAGCATTTAATCGCCAGCATCCTTGGAAGCGAATTGCGATTGTTGCTGCAGGTCCGTTGATTAATTTAGCTTTTGCTGTGGTGTTATTCTGGATTTTATTTATCCCATCACAAGAACAACTGAATACTCGTGTTGGTAAAGTGTTACCAAATACACCCGCTGCAACTGTTCAAATGCAGGTGGGTGACAAAATTACCAACGTGGATGGTACTGCAACCCCAACTTGGGAAAAGTTGAATTTTGCTTTGGTCGACCGTGTCGGTGAAACAGGTTCAATCGAAATTCAGGCAGATCGTGCAGGACAGGTTAAAACCTTTCAGTTACCCATTCAAGATTTCTTAAAAAATCAAAATCAGTCTGCATTAGATAGTTTAGGCTTTATGCCGTATCGCCCACACATTCCTGCCGTTGCCGCTAAACTCAGTGAAGATGGTGCAGCAATTCGCCAAGGGATGAAAGAAGGTGATAAAATTATTGCGATTGATGGCGTAAAAATGAATGACTGGTTCGATGTTGTTCAGGTCGTGCAGGCTTCACCAGAAAAATTGTTGAAAATAGATATCTTGCGTCAAAACCAGTTGCTACATTTGGAAGTGATGCCACAAGCTAAACGTGACAGCATGGGTAATGTTTCAGGTGTGCTTGGTGTACAGAATATTCCTGGAAAAATAAACATTCCTGCAGATTATAAACAAGTGATTCAATATAGTCCGACTGAAGCATTTGTAATGGCGGTTGATAAAACGGGTCAAATTTCAGGTATGATTTTGAACTCGATCGTCAAAATGTTTCGTGGTTTAATTGGCCTGGATAATTTATCCGGCCCAATCACCATTGCCAAAGTGGCAGGGCAAAGTGCGGAAATGGGTTGGCAGACCTTTATCTCTTTTATGGCTTTAATGAGCGTAAGTCTAGGTATTTTAAATTTATTACCAATTCCTATGCTGGATGGTGGACATTTAGTTTACTATTTTATTGAGCTGATTCGTGGTAAACCTGTTTCTGAACAAATACAATTGGTTGGTTTAAAAATTGGTATGGTACTGCTCGGTAGCATGATGCTCCTTGCATTATTCAATGACTTCATGCGTTTATAACAACGTAGATACGAAATAAATTAACATCGGAAAAGACTGGCATGCAGCACACACATTTATTTATGCCTTTGGCGCTTATTAGTGCAATGGCAGCAGTACAACAAGTATATGCAGCAGATGAATTCATTGTCCGCGATATTAAAATTGACGGGCTTGTTCGTTTAACGCCAACAAATGTCTATGGGATGTTACCTGTCAATGCTGGCGATCGTGTCGATGATACGACTATTGCAAATTCGATTCGTGCTTTGTATGCCACTGGACTGTTTGATGATATTAAGGCATCAAGAGAAGCGGACACGCTCATTTTTACCGTGGTTGAACGTCCACTGATTTCTAAGGTGGAGTTTAAAGGGAATAAACTGATTCCTAAAGAAGCCCTTGAAGATGGTCTGAAAAAAATGGGCATTGCAGAAGGCGAGGTTTTGAAAAAATCTGCACTGCAAACCATTGAAACCGAACTTGAACAACAATATATGCAGCAAGGCCGTTATGATGCTGATGTCAGTGTTAAAACAGTGGCTAGACCCAATAACCGTGTCGATCTGACCATTGAGTTTGTGGAAGGCAAAGCAGCTAAAGTTGTTGATATCAATATTATTGGCAATACTGTTTTTAAAGAAAGTGAAATCAAGCAAGCTTTTGCGGTTAAAGAAAGTAGCTGGAGTTCAATTGTTACTCGTAACGATCGTTATGCACGAGAAAAAATGGCGGCCAGTCTGGAAGCTTTACGTGCATTGTATTTAAACAAAGGTTATATCAACTTTAATATTACGAACTCAAGTTTGAACTTGAGTGAAGATAAAAAGAATATCTTTGTTGAAGTCTCTGTAGAAGAAGGTGAACAGTTCAAATTTGGTGAAACAAAGTTCCTGGGTGATGCGCTTTATAAAACAGAAGAATTGAAAGCACTGCAAATTTATAAAGATGGCGAGACTTATTCTCAAGAAAAAGTAAATGCAGTGAAACAACTTTTACTTCGTAAATATGGTAATGCGGGTTATTACTATGCTGAAGTAAATATGGTTCCTGAAATTAATGAAGAAACCAAACTGGTTAACCTGAATTATTATATTAATCCAGGTCAACAAGTGACGGTGCGTCGTATTAATTTCACCGGTAATACCAAAACTGCGGATGAAGTATTGCGTCGTGAAATGCGTCAAATGGAAGGTGCATTAGCCAGCAATGAAAAAATTGACTTGTCTAAAGTCCGTTTAGAGCGTACCGGTTTCTTTAAAACTGTAGATATTAAACCCGCCCGTATTCCAAATGTGCCGGATCAGGTAGATTTGAATGTTAATGTTGAAGAACAGCATTCGGGTACAAGTACGCTGGCTGTCGGTTTCTCGCAAAGTGGTGGTGTAACTTTCCAGGCAGGTTTAAGTCAAACCAACTTCTTGGGTACAGGTAACAGTGTTTCGATTGATTTATCCCGTTCAGAGACGCAAGATTATTATAATTTAAGTGTGACTGACCCATACTTCACCATTGATGGTGTGCGTCGCGGTTATAACATGTACTATCGTAAAACCAAGCTGGATGATGACTATAACGTTAACAACTATGTAACGGATAGTTTTGGTGGTGGTATTACATTTGGTTATCCAATTGATGAAAACCAAAGTGTCAGTGCGGGTCTAAATATTGACCAGACTAACGTAACAACGGGTCCATATGTTTCGACCTATGTTCGAGATTACTTGTTAGCCAATGGTGGTAAGGCTACAGGTCGTGCTGAAGATGTTTGCGTAGGGCAGCAAGTGGCTTTATATGAAGACCCAGCTAATCCAACCAAAGTTACAGGATATTCTTGTGATGGAGAACAGGTAGATTTTGATAATGAGTTTAAAGGTGAATTTTTAACTTATAACCTGAATTTAGGATGGTCATACAACACCTTAAACCGTCCGGTATTCCCTACCAATGGTATGTCGCATCGTGTGAATGGTGAAATTGCATTACCGGGTAGTGATGTTGAATACCAAAAATTAACCTATGATGCACAAGCATTCTTGCCACTGCCGTATGACTTCGTACTGCGTGGTTATGGTAAGTTAGGTTATGGTAATGACCTTCCATTCTATAAAAACTTCTATGCAGGTGGTTTCGGTTCAGTTCGTGGTTATGACAACAGTACCTTGGGGCCGAAATATCCCGGGGTAACGTATAATGAGTCAAGAAACGAAGATCAGGACAAAGAAGAAGTGGGTGGTAATGCTCTAGTACAATTTGGTGCGGAACTCGCTTTACCGTTACCATTTAAGGGTGACTGGACACGTCAGGTTCGACCAGTAGTCTTTGCTGAAGGTGCACAAGTTTTTGATACACAATGCAGTGTTCCTAGTGGAAGCTTGTATTTGAATGGCAATGCTGGTGTGGATGCTAAACAATATTGTGAAGACAATTTTGGCTTTGATGCAGAAAACTTCCGTTATAGCGTTGGCGTTGGCTTTACCTGGATCACCATGATTGGTCCACTTTCACTCAGCTATGCATACCCATTAAATGATAAACCGGGTGATGAAACTAAAAATATCCAGTTTGAAATTGGCCGTACTTTCTAAGATGGCCTAAGAATAATTCAGGTTGTGTCAATACATTATGTGTGTATTGGTACAACCAAACTTAAAGAGAAAATGATGCAAAAAATGATGATAGCGATGGGTATCGCTTTGGCAAGCATGACGTCTTTGACACAGGCTGCCGGTTATGGGGTAATTGATTTAGAACGTCTTGTAGAAAATAGCAGCTATTTAAAACAGCAAAACACGGCTGTACAGCAAAAAATTCAGCCGCAAACCACTAAAATTGAGCAGTTGTCTAAAGAGCTCGAAGCATTACAGCAACGTGCACAATCCAATACCAAATTTACCGAGGCAGAAAAGCAAAAGCTTTCAGCACAATATCAAGCCAAGTTCCAAGAATTGAATCAATTGCAACAATCTGTTCAGAGCAGCGTCCAAAGCTCGATTCAACAAGTTCGCAGTGTTTTTGATGCACGTGTGAAACAAGCTGCTGAACAATTGCGTAAAGAAAATAACCTGGATGTTGTTTTAAATAAAAATTCAGCGCTTGCCTATGACCCTAAATATGATTTAACTGATAAAATGATTCAAAAGGTCAATGTTATTAAGTAATCAATGAATCCTAGACAATTTCGCTTAGAAGATCTTGCTCGCCTTGTACAAGGCGAGTATGTCGGTCAATCTGATTTAACCCTAGAAGGATTGGCAAGCTTAGATGTCGCTCAAGCCAAACATATTGCATTTGTAAATGCTGAAAAATATTTAGATCATGCACGTGCCTCAAAGGCAGGTGCATTAATTGTTACTGCAGCTTTAAAATCACAGTTAGATACACATAATAATTTTATTGTGGTTGATAATCCTTATCTTGCTTTCGCAATTTTGACCCATGTGTTCGAGAAAAAACATACCCAACAGGGCATCGAAAGTACAGCTCAAATTCATCCTTCTGCCATTATTTCCGACAGTGCTTATATTGGGCATTACGTGGTTATTGGCGAGAACTGTGTGGTGGGTGATGAAACCGTCATTCAGTCCCAGGTTAAAATCGACGATGATGTAGAAATTGGCAAACAATGTTTTATTGATTCGCACGTCACTTTAACGGGTGAAACTAAAGTAGGCGATCGAGTACGTATTCATGCCAATACGGTGATTGGTGGGGAAGGTTTCGGCTTTGCACCTTATCAAGGCAAATGGAATCGTATTGCACAATTAGGCTCAGTTAAAATTGGGAATGACGTCCGAATCGGATCAAATTGCAGTATTGATCGTGGTGCATTAGACGACACAATTTTAGAAGATGGTGTGATTATTGATAACCTTGTGCAAATTGCGCATAACGTCAAGATTGGTGCCAATACAGCACTTGCAGCAAAATGCGGGATTGCAGGTAGTACAACTATTGGCAAAAACTGTGTATTTGCAGGTGCAGTAGGGGTAGTAGGACACATTAATATTACGGATAATGTCACAATTACCGGCATGTCAATGGTCACAAAAAATATTTCTGAAGCAGGAAGTTATTCTTCTGGTACACCAATGCTGGAAAGTTTGCACTGGAAACGCGCTGCTGTACGCTTTAAACAATTAGCAGATGTGCCATTGACCCAATTGGTGAAACGGCTTGATCATATACAGGCTCAAATAGAGTCCCTTGAATCAACTTTTAAGCGTAAATAGAATATGATGACTGAGTCGAATACTCCTGCATTTACGAAGCCTGAATTGCCAATGCACATTCAACAAATTCGTGAATATTTACCTCACCGCTATCCATTTTTATTGGTCGATCGAGTCGTTGATGTGACCGAAAATGGTATCGTTGCTTATAAAAATGTTTCGATCAATGAAGAGTTTTTACAGGGACATTTCCCGGGTTATCCAATTATGCCTGGGGTACTGATTGTTGAGGCATTAGCTCAAGTCTCTGGTATACTTGGTTTTATCATGAATAATGAAAAGCCAAGTGAAGGTTCTTTGTTTCTTTTTGCGGGTGCAGAAAAAGTCCGCTTTAAAAAACAAGTTGTTCCTGGTGACCAGCTCGTTTTAAAATCTGAGCTGGTTATGCACAAACGTGGGATTTACAAATATAATTGTATAGCCACTGTTGATGGCGTTGTAGCAACTACCGCGGAAATTATGGTTTCGCATCAGAAAATAGAGCAGGCATGAGTAATAACGATTTAATTCACCCAACCGCCATTATTGACTCATCTGCAGTTATTGCTTCAGATGTACAAATTGGTCCTTATTGTATTATTGGGCCACAGGTCAGCATTGGTGAAGGCACCAAGCTACATTCACATGTAGTTGTTGGTGGCTATACTCGCATTGGGAAAAACAACGAAATATTCCAGTTCGCGAGTGTGGGTGAAGTATGTCAGGATTTAAAATATGCTGGCGAAGAAACCTGGCTTGAAATTGGCGATCATAACTCGATTCGTGAACATTGTAGTTTACATCGTGGTACGACCCAAGATCAGGGCATCACTAAAATTGGCAGCCATAATTTATTAATGGTGAATACTCATATTGCACATGACTGTGTAGTGGGTGACCATAATATTTTTGCCAATAATGCTGGTGTTGCTGGACATGTTCATGTCGGTGACTATGTAGTGGTGGGTGGAAACTCAGGGATTCATCAATTCTGTAAAATTGATTCTTTTAGCATGATTGGCGGGGCTTCTTTAATTTTAAAAGATGTACCTGCTTATGTGATGGTTTCAGGTAATCCGGCACATGCTTTCGCGATGAATGTAGAAGGCATGCGTCGTAAAGGCTGGTCTAAGGATGTTATCCATGGATTACGCCAAGCATTTAAATTGATTTACAAAGCGGGTTTAACCACTGAACAGGCGATTCAACAGATTCGTGCGGAAATTCTTCCTGAAGTTCCAGAGGTTCAGTTGCTGATTGATTCTTTAGAACAATCCAAGCGTGGTATTGTTCGTTAATTGAATATGCTGCTGCATAAAAAAGACACCTTCTATGGTGTCTTTTTTTGTATTTTTATTTCTTGAAATAGCCCGCTTCTTCAGACTTTGGATAGTCTTTGACGAGTTTGCTTTTAAGTTGGTTGGCGAGCGTTGTATTGTGGTCTACATCTTTGGCGATACTGTGAAGCTGGTAGAGCGCTCGAGCTGCTTTAGCTGAATTCGGATATTGATTGATCACAATATTATAATTCTTTTTCGCTTCAGTGTAGTTGGTGGGTTCAATGGCTAAATTGAATTCTGCCAACCAGAAATAAGCATTACTGATATAAACACTGTTGGGATTATTTTTGATAAAGTTTTTCATCGGTGCAATGGCTTTCTTTGCACCACCTTGTTTGTAGGCATCTAAAGCAACGGTATAAGCGGCTTTGTCCAGATCAGCCGAAGAGGCGGATTGAGTATTTGTTGCATTCGCTTGAGTCGTGACAGCTGCTGGCTGAGTATTGGCTGGCTTGGCCGCTACTACTGGAGTTGGGGTATTTACGGTGCTGGGAGAAGTATCCAGTTGGTTATCCTCCTCTGGCGCTGCGCTTTCCGGATCCACTTTTTGCTGCAACAGTTCTAGGCGTTGATCCAGGTCAGTATAGCGATTGGTGAGTTCATGTTTAAGCTTTTCAATTTCATTGTCTTGTTCTTCAATTTTGCCACGCAGCGCACGAACATCATTTTCTAATTGCTGATTTTTCTGCATGATTTGCCAATTTAGATTGGTCGGTACATTGGCAGTGGTGGCACCTGAATCGATTGCGACATTATTTGCACTGGGTTCGATGCTGGTTTGACTTAAACCACGAGATTCAATTGGAATGTTGGCATAAAGTGAAGCTGAGCTAAGTAAGGCGAGTACACATAAAGCATGCTGTTTGAGCATCATAAAAACATCCATTTCGTATTCTTAGGCATATTCAAAATTTGCGACATTTAGAATGCACCTGTTTAAAAGATCTGACCACATTAAAAACGTCCATGCCATGAAATGCAATATGCATTTACAAACTTGTGGTAGGTTTAAAGTAATTGATAGTCTTGATAAAAAATATACAAAAATGCTGTTTTTAATCAATATCGTTTTTTTAATAATCAAATAAAAGCGATGTGGCTCGAAAATTGATTTGAAGGCTTGCAAGTTAAATAAAAATCTCTATACTCTGATCTTGCAATGGTAGCCCCGCTGGTGGCTTCGCAATTGTACTCTGTGAACCCCGCCAGGACCGGAAGGTAGCAACGGTAACAGAACTATGATGTGCCGAAGTTTTGCTAGTGGGGTTGCCACCAGTTTCTAAAATAATAATTCTTATCTTATCCTTCTTTTAAAACTCATCTTCTTTTCTTGTAATTGCCTTAATAATCGCATCCATTTCAAAACCCCGATACATCAAGAAGCGAATTTGCTTGGCTTTTAGTTTTGGCTCTTTTTCTACTTTTGCGCCATATTTTTTTACTTTCAGTTGATACGCCTGTTCATTCCAATCGGTTTCTTTTAATTCTTCCTGAATTAAGCTCGCATCAATTTTTTTTGATTTTAACGCCAGCTTAATCCGGTTGGGACCTTTGCCTTTACGTTTTTGACTAGATAGCATGATTTCTGCGACACGTTGGTCACTTTGATAGTTTTCTCTTGCCAGCTCATCAACCAGCTTTAAAACCTCATCACGATCCATGGCATATAGCGCAAGCTTTTCAATCAGGTCGGCTTTTGAGTATTCTCTGCGTGTCAGTACTGCAAATGCATAAGAACGTAAACGAGAGCCTGTCAGGCCTTTTGGCTTGGGCTGGGGATCATCTTCAAAGTGTAATGCATTTGATTCTATGGGAGCGGAGAATGATTCTGATGTTGATTCTGTCGATGAGTCATCAAATTGTTGTTTGATGGCTGCATAGTCAAGCATTTTGGGAAATTTTGGATTACTCATATTGTGTATCGATCACATCAAATAAAAAACGCCCCGTAGGGCGTTTTACAGTTTAACTTGAAAAATTCGACTTTAACATCATGCTATTTAAGCATCTAGCAAGTCTGGCTCTTCTTCGTCTTTCTCTTCAATTGGTTTGGTTACAGGTGTTAACAGCTTTTCACGAATAAGACGATCAAGTTCCTGTGCAATTTGAGGGTTTTCCTCTAAATGGCGGATAACATTGTTTTTACCCTGACCAATTTTATTACCTTGATATGAATACCACGCACCTGCTTTTTGAACCAGCTCTTGCGCAACTGCAAGATCAACCAGTTCACCCAGCTGATTCACGCCTTTACCATACAAAATCTGGAATAATGCTTCTCTGAACGGAGGTGCCATTTTGTTCTTCACGACTTTAACACGTGTTTCAGAACCGACAATTTCATCGCCTTCTTTCACTTGACCAATACGACGGATATCCAGACGTATAGAAGCGTAGAATTTAAGTGCATTACCACCGGTTGTGGTTTCAGGGCTACCGAACATTACACCAATTTTCATACGAATCTGGTTAATGAAGATGACCATGCAGTTAGAGCGTTTTGCATTACCGGTAATTTTACGTAATGCCTGGCTCATCAAACGTGCCTGTAAGCCCATGTGTGAGTCGCCCATTTCGCCTTCAATTTCTGCGCGAGGGGTCAATGCAGCTACGGAATCGACAACGATCATGTCAACCGCACCAGAACGAACCAGCATGTCGGCAATTTCAAGTGCCTGTTCACCATTGTCTGGCTGAGAAACCAACAGGTTGTCGAGGTCTACACCCAGCTTGCGTGCATATTGAGGATCAAGCGCATGTTCGGCATCGATAAAGGCACAGGTACCACCGGCTTTTTGACATTGTGCAATTGCTTGCAAAGTCATCGTGGTTTTACCTGAAGATTCAGGCCCGTAGATTTCCACGATACGACCTTTTGGTAAGCCGCCAATACCGAGTGCAATGTCTAGTGTTAAAGAACCTGTAGACACCGCTTCAACAGCCAGTACGGTGTTATCACCAAGACGCATTACTGTATTTTTACCAAACTGTTTTTCAATTTGGCTTAGGGCAGCATTTAGCGCCTTACTTTTATTATCATCCATCTCACAACCTCAAAACGATGTCACAAAAATATTAACTTAAGTGGATGAGTTACTTTAAAACGTGTTCCACCCAAGTATAGTGACAGATTCATTCTTTATGTTCTATATCAATCCGGTCGAGTACGACAGAATATGACGCTTAAATGGGGTCTGTTGACATTTCATAAATGGCTTGCGCTGTAGGCTAAAATTGAGCAGATGAGGCATGAGACGAAGAGAATAGCGAGACTATTTTTAAGTTTCATAACGAAATCTGAGATAATTTTAGCCACAGCCTTACAGGACGAGCATATTTTTTGCTGCTATATCGTTGCGAAGCAGTCATTTAGAATGACTAAATTTCCTGCTCCACGCCTCATATCAGCTAAAAAATATGCGTCGTCGCAAACATAGACGAAGAGTCAATAGACCCTAATCGCTGTAAGACCAGTCTTGGCCAAACTGTTGATCATTATCTTGTTTAAATTTACTGATTTGTCGGCGATCTTTTTTACTTGGCCGATGTTCAGGTCGGGCTAGATTATGCAACTTTCTTTGTGTTGTAAGCAACTCTCGTCGTGCAACACTGACTTCTGTTTCTTCATACAGTTGCTGTGCAATGGGAGCTGCCCCACGGTTTGCTGACAGTGCTTTGATCAGAATGGTTTTTCGATCAAAACCTTGCTGAATGGTCAGTTCCATTCCAACACGAACTTCTTTGGAAACTTTGACGCGTTCACCATTATGGTGGACTTTTCCGCCTTCAATGGCAGCTTTAGATATGGAACGTGTTTTAAAAAAACGTGCCGCCCACAGCCATTTATCAACACGCATGCTTTCAACAGTATTTTGTTGAGAAGGATTAGGCATATTTTTTCAGATCCTCAGCTTGTTCTAACATGACCATTAAATTGGTCAAGTCTTGTAAAATAGGATAAGGACTTTCAGTCCGTATCTTTCCTTTAGATGAGGGCTGGGCAATGGTAATTAAATTGCCAATACCAAATTTTTTTGCACTATTGAGTACTTTTTCTGTGTCATCAATAAAATAGGCTTGATTGATTGGGAATGGGTGGAGTGCTTGTAGTGTTTGCCAGAATTCGATCGACTCTTTGGCATAACCGATAGTTTCACTGCTGATAATCACATCAAAATAATCAGCCAGCTGAGTTTGTTCCAGTTTAAACTTTAAGCCTTCGCAGTCTGCATTGGTGGCAATCCAGCATGGGTAGCCATTACTTTTTAGATAATTGAGCAGCGCTAAGCAGCCTGCACGCAGCGCAACTTTATGTTTAAATTCGTGTTGCAGTGCCAATGTATCGACACCAACTTTTGCGCTCCAGAACCGGGTTGAGTACCAATTTAGGGTATGATTATGTTGCTGATAGAACTGAAATAGCGATTCAGTGCTTTGTTCGAGCGTGCAGCCATGCGTGGCCGCATATCGAATCGGAAGTTGATGATTCCAGATGAAATCATCATAAGCAAGGTCAAGGAGCGTGCCATCCATGTCAAAGATGATGGTTGGTTTTTCTGAGTAATTCGGCATATACAGGTAATCTATGTTTAAAATAACAACAGCACCACAAGATGCTTTGATTTTACAGCTTGTACCCATTGTGACACAGGCATGTGAAATTTTGCGAGTGGAATATCAGGCCTATTGTGCAGGTGGAGCTTTTGATGTCGAGCAGAAAACTGATAATTCTCCTGTGACCCAAGCCGATTATCGGGTCAATGATTTTATCAGCACATCATTACAAAAAAGTTTTCCACAGATCGCTTTATTGTCAGAAGAAGGTGACCATACCGGGCGCAAGCAATGGCAAAAATTCTGGTTGCTGGACCCTTTAGATGGAACCAAAGAGTTTCTGCATAAACGGCCTGAATTTACCATTAACCTAAGTCTGGTTGAGGGCGCACATACCACTTTTGCAATATTGGCCATTCCGGCCGAGCAGACGCTCTATATTTGCCCGAAGCAGGGCGTCCCGTTGAAATTTGAGACTCGCACCGGGCAATGGCTGGAATATGTGGAAGATGAACCTTGCACAGCAATTCAAGTGGGTTTAAGTCAAAGTAGTCAAGGCAGGTCTAAATACGCTGAATACCTGGATATCTTAAAACAGCAGGTTGAAGTTGTAGAGTTTAAAGCGGGCAGTGCCTATAAGTTTTGCATGATGCTTGAAGGGAAAGTCGATATTTACCCACGTTTCCATCCAACCAGTGAATGGGATACCAGCGCAGGTCAATGTCTGATTGAACGTATTGGCGGTGGCTTGGTTGATTTGCAGGGGCGACCATTTTTATACAATCAGCGAGATAATTTGTTGAACGGTGGCTTTATTGCGTTTAAGAATATCGAAATGAAAAAATTAGCATTCCAGGCTCTAGGACTTATGGCGAACATGCATTGAGCTGATGTTCTAACATGCTATAGTGTGCCGAACCATGTTTAATTTTTGGCTGGATCATGGCGTTAGACCTACTCCCTGCAAGCATGCTGAAGGCAATTGATTTATTGCCCGATGCAAAAACACCTGTAACTTTATTTACTCGCCACTCTATTCGAGAAGTTGTGGCTGGGCAGGGGTTGGCTGGCTACGATTTACAGTTAACCTCACAAGGTCGTGACTTGGCACAGGCTTGGGGTACCTATTTAATTGAGAATACAGACCGAAGTATTCAGCACTGTATTTCAAGCCCAATTCAACGCTGTGTCGATACGGCAGCTTTAATGATTCAGGGTGCAGATTCCAGTACGCTTGCCCAAAATACCCATTGTATTGAAATCGTCGAGCAAGGCTTGCTGGTTGAGCCGGGAAGTTTTGTACTGGATATCAAACAGGCAGGTCCATATTTTAGAAAACAGGGCGCTTTAGGCTTTATCAATAGTTTTGTTAATAATGCCTTGCCGGGAATGAAACATCCGATTACGGGCGTGGTCGATGTGCTAGAGCTTATTTATAACACTCATCCGCAAGATCATTTTGGTTTAAGTCTGGCGGTAAGCCACGATACGATTTTAGCGGCAATCATTGCGGTGATTTCTGGGCGTCATAGCATCACTCGAGAGGATTGGCCAAAAATGATGGAAGGGCTGTTTGTCTGGTTTGAAGGCGATAAGTTTCTAGAGTCGAAACTCAAATGGATTTGGCGCGGTCAGATCAATGAACTTTCGATTCGGGAATTTCAAAAATTAGAAAAATAAGACAGTCAATTCTAACAATCAAAATTTAACTCACCTCAAAAGTCTATTTATATAGTTTTATATTTTAATAGTTCTACATTTGAAAATGACCCATCTATTTTTTCCGCAATTTTAAATATCTGAGCTGTATTATTAATAGAAGCTAAATTGAAGTGAATATATTAAGTGAACTTTCTAAACTTAAAGTTATAAATAGCCATATTTCATATAAATAAATATTCTCCCTATTTCTGTTTTATAGAAAATAAATATATGCCCAATGAAAAAATTATTCAGTATTTTTTTATTGTGATCCTGAAAAGGATAAATGGTTAATCCAAATATTCAGACTTGTTATTGATGCTTTATTGCTTAGCTAAAACTATTTTAATAAATAAAAAATCCCTCTTTAATAAATAAAAAGCCCTCAAATGAGGGCTAATTTATATCTATCTATGATTTTTAAACTTAACCACTACTCTATCATTGCTATCGAGTAACTTTAATTCTGTCCTGCTAGCGTCATAGCTAACCACCTGACTTAATGCCTGGGAAAACTTTTGAGGCAAATCGGTCGTAGTTGAACACACGTTATTTTCTACTGCTTTTAGATTTGCAAATTTAATCTGAGTTCCCATAACGGCATAACCGCCCATGAATTGGTTGCAGCCATCGGTGCCGCTTACTTCACTGCTATCAAACTTTATGGTGGGAACAGCAGACTGGGCCGGGTCAGCTTTATAAACGACTTGATTGATTTCCGTTAAGACCCAATTTCTATTTTGCAATTGAGCTAAATTTCGATCGGTAGATGGATTTGGCATGGATGTGTTACAGCCCACCAACGCTAAAGAAGAGACTATACTTGTGGCTAGAATAATTTTTCTTAACATGGCTTTTCTCCAATTAATTTCTATCTAATATTAGTATCTAAAGATAATTGTGAGGCAGTTAGAACATGCAGTTAGAACACATAGTATTTTATGGAATATTCTTAGAATTCATTTGATTGTTAACTAATCATCTACAAGAGTTGATCGGAAAATAAACATGTATTGCTTTAGGTAAACAGAGCAGCTTAAACGATAAAAAGTACCCATAAATTCAACTATACGAGTAGGATTAGAATTATTTATTCATTCTATAATTGTTATATAAGTGGTTTAAGCAGCTTTTCATCATAAGCTTTCAACTCACTACCATTTAATCTTCATCCGCTAAATTGTCTGAAGGGCAAAAAATTATATATTTTACTTATGAGTGATAAATTTCAGGCGTAAAAAAAGCCCTTAACGGGCTTTTTTCAATACAACAAATTAGTTAGCTAAAGCTTTAACTTGTGCATTCAAACGGCTCTTATGACGAGCAGCTTTGTTTTTATGGATGATGCCTTTATCAGCCATACGGTCAATTACAGGTACCGCAGTTTTATATGCTTCTGAAGCAGCAGCATAATCACCAGCAGCGATTGCAGCTATTGTACGTTTAAGATAAGTACGAACCATAGAACGTAAGCTAGCGTTGTGTTTGCGTGCTTTAACGTTTTGACGAGCACGTTTTTTAGCTTGAGCAGAGTTTGCCACTCGTGCACTCCTTGAATTAGATTGGTCTGGGCGGGCTGAAATTGCAACTGAAAACCTTCATCAGAAGAATTATCACCAGCCCGTAAACAAGTGCCATATTGTGATTAAACTATGAGGCTAAGTCAAGTCTTGACTTGCTTTGACAACATTTTAGATGCATAAAAATTCTAAAGAAACCGTTAGATTAGTAATAACTTAAAGAGATTGCTTAAAAAATGACTAAATCAATTAAAAGTGCAATTGTGATTGGAGCAACGGGTTTAGTAGGTCGTGAGCTACTAAACCAACTTAATCGTACAGAAAGTTGCCAGAAAATTACCGCAGTTGTCCGTCATGAAGATTCTGCACTCAAACGCCTAGAAAAAGTACAGCAATTCATCCTGGATGATTTTCTGTTACTCAATGATGAAGATGTGAATGGATATAGCCATGCATTCAGCTGTTTAGGGACAACGCTGAAGAAAGCCGGATCCAAGCAAAAATTTCATGATATTGATTATGAAATTAATGTACATTTTGCCGACTTGTTTG
This sequence comes from Acinetobacter terrestris, assembly GCF_004331155.1. Lineage (GTDB taxonomy): Bacteria > Pseudomonadota > Gammaproteobacteria > Pseudomonadales > Moraxellaceae > Acinetobacter > Acinetobacter terrestris. Next base: position 4,844 of record NZ_SJNZ01000032.1, on the reverse strand, counting down.
AATCGACTGATACACATTATTTACTGATCAGCGCGATGGGAGCAAATATCCACTCAAATTTTTTCTATAACAGAGTGAAAGGTGAACTGGAAAAGCATATCCAGAGTTTAAATCTGCAATGTGTGTCAATACTGCGGCCCTCATTACTGTTAGGGGAGCGTCCAGAACAACGAAGTCTGGAAGACCTGAGTCAAAAGCTCTATCAGAAATTCTCGCATTTGGTTCCCGACTCATTCAAATATAAGCCAGTGACAGCAGCGCAAGTAGCTCATACTATGGTCGAGGCAGCGCAAACTCAAACTGAAAATTTTGAAATTTATGATAATTTACGCATACAAAATTCTAAATGAGGGAGCTGAAAAGTGTCTAATGCAGCATTTGTAACTTGCGATTTACTTGATGACAATCCAGAGAAAGACATTCAAGTGGTGACACCATCCATGGATGGTAAATTTTTTAAAAGCTATGGTGCGCGTAAAAGTTTTGCGGGTCAGGTCGTGACGGTTAAATGCTTTGAAGATAATTCCCGGGTAAAAGAGCTTCTGGCGACTGATGGTACCGGTAAAGTGCTGGTGGTAGATGGCGGGGCTTCAATGCGCTGTGCCTTGATGGGCGATATGATTGCAGAGTCAGCGGTTAAGAACCATTGGAATGGTGTGGTTATCTACGGCTGTGTACGCGATGTAGATGCAATTACCGAATTGGATCTGGGCGTGCATGCATTGGCTGCAATTCCACAAAAAAGTAATCGCAAAGGCATAGGCGAGGTTGATTTAACTTTGTATTTTGGTGGGGTAACTATCAATTCTGGCGATTATATCTACGCAGATAACAATGGCATTGTGGTCGCAAAAGAAAAACTAGTCGATTTATAACGACAATTGCATAAGGATAAAAATGGTGAATCATCAAATTAAAGTTGTACAGGCTTTAGCTTCAGCTTTGACTGAAGGTGGACGCGGAGTCAGTGGTACTGCATTTCCGAAACAGCCGGAAAAATCACTCAAACTTTACGAGTTTGAAGGTTCGCCATTTTGCCGTCGTGTACGTGAAGTCATGACTTTGTTGAATTTGGATTATGAAGTTTATCCTTGTCCAAAAGGTGGACAGAAGTACCGAAAAATTGTCAAAGAAAAAGGTGGAAAAAAACAGTTTCCATTTTTTATTGATGAAAACTCGGGTACTCAAATGTATGAGTCACAAGAGATCATCCATTATTTATTTAAACATTATGGCAAAACTGGAAAAACACCGAAAAAATTTGCCCAGTATCCCAAAATTCCTGTGGCTGCCTTTGCTGGAACTATGATTAATGGCGCACGTGGGGTCTGGATTAATAAAAAAATTACGGATCGTGAAGCACCAGCACAACTTTTAGAATTATGGGGTTTTGAAGCGAGTCCATTTACACGCGTTGTACGTGGGGTATTAACTGAACTGGAGCTTCCATTCATATTCCATAATGTCCCTAAAGAGCGCTGGCAAGATATGGGGCCAGCAGCTTTACGCCTCAAGCCAGGAAAATATCAAGCTCTAAAAGGAGGCAAGCGCGAAAGAGTGGTTGAGCTTATGGGGCGTGATATCCAGGTTCCTTATTTGGTCGACCCGAATACTGGAGTGAAAATGTTTGAGTCAGCGGATATTGTGAAATATTTGAAAAAACAATATAGCTGAATAATCAAAACTGCAAAAAGAAACAGCGAGATCAGCTGTTTCTTTTTATCTCAATCAATTTTTCTTTAACTTCGCCAATCATACAAACTGAATTTTATTAAAGTGATTTAATTTATTGATCAAGTATTAATCATGCATTGAATCATGAGCATTTTTATTTTATCGTGTTAAATTAAGAGAATAAGTCTTAAAGTACTCAAATAGAATTTTAATTATTAATATAAAAGTTATCAAATTACTTGGTTTTAGGGATGTTTTTTAATGGTTTTTCCCTTAAATTGGGCCAATAAAAAAAAGGGGTAGTGTGTGTCGGGAATAGAAACGATTTTACCTGTACCAGTCTTGATTGTTAAAGATGAAGATCTCATTTGTGAGCGATTAAAAAATATATTGACCGAATTGGGCTATGACAATGATGTGCTCATTTTTGCCAAAAATCTAAAACAGGCCTTCCTGCAAATAGAACAACAACCAATTTCCCTGGCATTGGTCGATCTCGGACTTCCGGATGGCAACGGGATAGAACTGATAGAAAAGCTGCGTAGTCTCGATAGCAGTGTCTTAATTCTGGTCATTTCAGCGTGGAGTACGCAAGCAAGTCTATTTGCAGCGATTAAAGCGGGCGCTACAGGTTATGTCTTGAAAGAACGGGATGATGCGGAAGTGCGCTTATCCATTCGCAGCATTTTGCGCGGCGGCGCACCCATTGATCCTTTTATTGCACAAGAAATTTTAAAGCAGATTTCAGCTTCCGTGATTACAGGCTCAAATGAGGATAGATCATTAGAGTCTGAAGCGGCACTTTTGACCAATCGTGAAACAGAAATTTTAGACTTGGTCGCCCAAGGAATGAGTAATAAAGAAATAGCAGAACAGTTATTTGTCTCTAAATATACGGTTGAAAGTCATATTAAACATATTTACCGAAAATTGGCGGTGACAAAACGAACCAAAGCGGTCAGTGCGGCACGATCCTTAGGGATTTTATGAAGCACTGCATACTGCATTTATTTTGCATATTTTTGCTGAGTTTATTCAGCCGCATTACTTATGCAGAAATAAATCAAAGTATTAATGAGCAATGTTCTGTATATATCAATTCTGTTTCTGCGGTGAAAACGCCTTCACAGACCGTTTTGCCCAAGCAAGGCTGGCAACCGGTACAATTGCCAGATAAATGGACCGATCACTGGAAAAATTATAATGGTGGTGTCTGGTATAAGATTGAATGGAACTGGTCATGTGAAAATAATGCCAGGTTAGCAGAGCCGATTGCTGTTTCAATTGATTATATTAATTCAGCGGGTGCGGTTTTTTTAAATGGGGATTTACTCTGGCGGGATCAAAATTTACAGGAACCGTTGTCTAAAAGTTGGAATATGCCACGTTACTGGATTTTACCCGTATCGGGATTAAGATCTGATCAAAATGAAATCTTGATTTATGTGAATGGTTTTGCTTTTCAATCTCCAGGGCTTGGTAATATCTCCTTTAACAATGTGCAAAGCAATTATGAAATCCATCAAAGCAAAATTTGGAACCGTAGAACTTTATTTCAAATAAACCTTATTTTATCGGTCACTTTTGGCATCATCTGTCTTGTGATCTGGTCATTAAGACGCAAAGAAACCACCTTTGGATGGTTCGCATTAAGTTCATTGTTGTGGGTGTTGTTTATTTCCAATGTGCTGGCAACAGAAACATTTCCATATCCAACCAGTTTAATGGCAACCCAAGCAAATTTGGCTTTCTTTGTCCTGTATATCCTGAGTTTCTGTATATATTTACTTCGATTTATTGAAACCCATTTAGCCAAAATTGAAGCTTCGATTTATTTTGTGACCGGACTTGTCATCGCGGGTATTTTTCTTACGCCTCAACACTCTATTTATTTGGTCTTTCCATTAATATTTTTAATCTATGTGGGCTTATTTTTCCTCACCTATTTATATATTAGCTATCGGGCCATTAAATCTCGACGATCAGATTATATTTTTTTAGCGATTTGCCTAAGCGGAATTTTCAGCTTTGCTGTACTCGATATTTTATTGTTATTGTCGGAATCCATATCTGATGCACGGCCATTATCTCCCTATACCGGACCGGTTATTACCTTTTTTGTGGTGGTCATATTGGGCACGAGATTGGCAAGAAATGTAAAAAAAGTAGAAACCTTTAATTCAGCATTAGAAGTTAAAGTTAAACAGGCTGGTGAAGACTTAAGTTCAAGCCTGAATGAAAAACATCAGTTAGAGCTTGAAAATGTCCGCTTGCAGGAAAGAATACATCTATCCCATGATTTACATGATGGTTTGGGCGCATCACTGGTGCGTTCCATGATTTTAGTGGATCAAAGTGCACATGATATTCCGAATCAGCAATTTTTATCGATGCTCAAATTATTAAGAGATGATTTAAGGCAAATTATTGATAGCGGCTCATCTGCGGATAATAAAATTCCCGTCAGTCCTGTTATGTGGGTGGCACCGGTCAGACACCGTTTTAGCCAGTTGATGGATGAATTAGATATTCATTCTAAATGGGCTTTTCCGCGGGAATGGCAGGCCGTACCCACAGCGCTACAGTGTTTGACCTTGATTCGCGTGTTAGAGGAAAGCTTGACCAATGTGATTAAACACAGTCAGGCAAAAAATGTAAAAGTATCGATGACTTATCTTTTGGAAAATCAGTTAATTTTAACCATACAAGATGATGGTGTGGGTTTTGATACGGATTGCGTGGCGCAACAGGGATTAAGTATTGGGATGCGCAGCATGAAAATGCGCTTAGAACGCATAGGGGCGGAACTTAGCTTATCTTCTGAACAGGGTTGTACGATAATCCAGGCGATTGTTCAGCTTAAATGATTGAACAAGATTCTTCTTGTTGCTAGGTATCCTTAAATAAGCCATAAGCTATTTGATGTGTGCTGAGAAAACAGGAGGTTTTAACTTGGTAAACTATAGACACTCATCAGGAGTTTACCATGAGCAAGAAACAGAAGACTTACACCGCAGAATTTAAAGTTGAAGCAATAAAATTGATTGAAGCCAATCAAGGCAATGTATCGGAAACAGCCAGACAACTTGGCATTTCAATGCAAACTCTTTCAAATTGGAATAATAAAGCAAAGACTGGCACCTTAGCAGGCACTAAACAATATTCACCTG
>NZ_SJNZ01000031.1 GCF_004331155.1 Acinetobacter terrestris | reverse complement strand
CCTAAAAAGAAAAGCCCCCATATTAAGAAGAATTGAGTATAGAGATCAGCAAAGTGGCAAGCACTTCAGCTTTCTCAGCAATAACTTTCATTTAGCGGCCTCTACCATTGCAGCGATTTACAAAGACCGCTGGAAAGTTGAATTGTTCTTTAAAGCGATTAAACAGAACCTGAAATTAAAAGCCTTCTTAGGTCGAAGCAAGAACGCCATTCAGACGCAAATCTGGATTGCGATGATCGCCTATTTACTGGTAAGTTTCGCTCAACATTTAGGGAGAAAAGGCTGGACAGTTCAGCGCTTACTCAGAATAATTCAAGTGAATTTATTTGAAATAAAAACCTTAAAAGCGTTATTTTCACCCGATAAAGTCCCCATCAAACAAGAGAAGCTTAAATGAGCTTCCTCTTGTAAAAATTGTGGGACAGCAGTGCTCTTTTGAGTCCTTTTTAATGCTTAAACTTTATTTAAAGAAATAACCCGTTTCAGGCGAGCTGGCATTTGCCATGCGTTTACGTGGCATACGACCCGCTAAAAAGGCTTCACGGCCGGCTTCTACGGCTTTTTTCATTGCAGATGCCATTAAAATCGGGTTTTGCGCAGCCGCAATCGCGGTATTCATCAGTACGCCGTCACAGCCGAGTTCCATGGCAATGGCAGCATCACTCGCTGTACCTACACCGGCATCGACCAAGACAGGAACTCTGGCATTTTCCTTAATGATAGAAATGGTATGCGGATTCAAGATGCCTAAACCGGAGCCAATCAGGCTGCCTAAAGGCATAATTGCAACACAGCCCATGCTTTCTAATTCTTGCGCTACAATCGGATCATCCGAGGTGTAGACCATAATTTCAAAGCCATCGTCAATTAAGGTGCGGGCAGCTTTTAAAGTTTCGGTAATATTCGGATAAAGGGTTTTTTCATCACCCAATACTTCCAGTTTCACCAGGTTATGACCATCCAGCAGTTCGCGGGCGAGCATACAGGTACGAATAGCACTGTTGGCATCAAAACAACCTGCGGTATTCGGCAGAATGGTGTACTTTTCAGGGGGCACAACAGAAAGCAAATTTGGCTGGTCAGGGTGCTGTCCAATATTTACACGACGAATTGCGACCGTGACAATCTCTGCACCACTGGCTTGAATGGCTAAATCAGTTTCAGTTAAATCTTTATATTTACCTGTACCGACCAATAAGCGTGAATTAAAGGTACGAGAACCAATTATAAGCGGGGTATCTTCCATGGGAGCTCCGAATTAGCCGCCACCGACGGCATGAATAATTTCAATATGATCGTCAGCGCAAATCGGGGTGTGTGCCAATTTGCTTTTGGAAATGATCATTTCATTCTGTTCTACAGCAAAGCGTTTGCCTTCCAAGGCCAATTCTTGAATCAATTCTAATAAATTAGTGCATGAGGTATTTTTTGCTTCGCCATTTAAATAGATATGCATGGTCATTTCTCCCTGTTGCTTAATTATCTTGATTAATTATCTTGCGTATTTTAAAGCATTCCATGCCAGTACCAGCCAGCCAGCAATCATTAAAGCGCCACCAATTGGCGTGATTGCACCCAACACACGCGGTAAACCTAAGGCCATTAGGTAGAGTGAGCCACAGAAAAATAAAATACCGACTTGAATCAGGATAAAACTGGTTTTAATAGGCAGTTGGGGAATAACTTTGCTTAGAATGGCGAGTGCCAAAAGTCCAAGGGCATGATAGAAAAAATAATCAGTTGCTGTATGCCACCAAGCCAATTGTGCTTCGCTTGCACGTGCTTTTAAGCCATGTGCGCCAAATGCACCCAGCATGACCGCAAATGCCAGATTAAGGGCTGAAATTGCAATCCACATAAGCAATGATCACCTGAGTAAATTTGCGCTTAACTTAGCATAAATTAGGGTTTATACGAAAGGCAAAAAGCAACAATACAAAGGTCTAAATATAAAAAAAGGGCACGCAGCCCTTTCTTTAAAAATGAATAAAATAAGTCCAATAGCTTAATTAGAAGACATTGCAACTTTGATTTTTTCCATGGCATTTTTTTCTAGCTGACGAATACGTTCCGCAGACACATTATATTCAGCCGCCAATTCATGCAGCGTTGATTTTTCATCATCTAGCCAACGGCGCTGCAGAATGTTACGCGAACGATCATCGAGCTGACCCATGGCACTATGCAAGGCAGACGTACTTTGTTGCTCGTAGTCTTCTTCTTCGGCTAAACGTGCAGGGTCGTAACGATTGTCTTCTAAATATAAAGCCGGTGCGACATGAGTGGAACCTTCATCATCGTCATCACCCTGAGCTTCAAATGCTGCATCATAAGCTGTTAAACGGCCTTCCATTTCCAAGACTTGTTCTGGTGTTACATTCAATTCATTGGCAATCGATTTTGCTTCTTCGAGTGTTAACTTTTTACTCGATTTTTTTAAGCTACGTAAGTTGAAAAAGAGTTTGCGTTGCGCTTTAGTCGTCGCAATTTTAACAATACGCCAGTTACGAATTACATATTCATGAATTTCAGCTTTAATCCAATGCACGGCAAAAGAAACCAAACGCACACCCATATTCGGGTCAAAACGTTTAACCGCTTTCATTAGACCCAAGTTACCTTCTTGAATCAGGTCGCCCTGTGGCAAACCATAGCCTGCATAACTGCGTGCAATATGAACCACAAAACGCAAATGAGACATGACCAGCATTTTAGCCGCGTCTAAGTCTTGGTCGTAATAATAGCGCTCGGCTAACTCTTTTTCTTGTTCAGCCGTTAAAATAGGAATCTGATTGACAGTACTGATATAAGCACCGAGATTTACCCCTGGCGCCGATAATGACAGGGGCATCAATTGATTGCTGCTGTCACTCATGTGTTCTCCTTCAGAATGGATGACATAACCACTTAAATTTTATCTTAATCCAATATTTTCCTGAAATAAGGAATATTGGGTAGAGAAATGTAATTTTTTATGCAAATTTGAAAAGTACTAGTTTAATTGAAAATAATTAAGATTCAATTAAGTAGTGATATTCAGCGTCAGTTATTTTTGTCATATTGCATTTCAATTGATGCATTTGGCAATAGCGAGTTACATCTTGCTGACTATGTGGATCTGACGATTTCAATAAAAATAGATGATCTGATTTATTCTTGATCGCTCGCTTAAGCATCAATAATGGCATGGGGCAGGGTTTACCCATCGCATCTATGATAATTGCTGGATTGGCTAGATCATTCATCACATTAAATTTCAGAAAAAACTTTGTGAGATATTAGCAAATTCGATGCCAAATCTAAATGAAATTATATAATCTCAACATAAAAACTACCGATATAAAATAGAGAAATAATTAGTAAAATAAAACTCGATCAAAAGGTAAATTATTCAAAAAAAACAGTATGAATTGTCATAAACCCATGATAAGCTCGTCGCGTATTCAAATTAATGACACAGTAAAATTTGTCTTAAAGTTGGATATTGAAATGGATGTAACCGGGATTTTGTTAATAGTAATACAGAATGATTACAAGCTTAGAAATAATAAATATTTTTAATCCTTGTTTACTCTGCTGTTTGCAACACCGGGTGGTCCTTCTATTAAATACAATGAGGATTAACTTATGACAGCTCGTGAACAAGGCGTAGTTAAATGGTTCAACGACACTAAAGGCTTCGGCTTTATTCAACGTAACGGCGGCGACGACGTATTCGTTCATTTCCGCGCTATCCAAGGTGACGGTCACCGTTCACTTCGTGACGGCCAACGTGTTGAATTCAGCGTAGTTAAAGGTCAAAAAGGCTTCCAAGCTGAAGAAGTACAACCTTTAGACTAATCGCCTGATTATTCATGAGAACGCCCCAATGTAATTTGGGGCGTTTTTGTTTATAATAGGCTACAATTATCCTGATTATTAAGTTAGAGCACATTTATATGTCATCTGGTTTTGAAACCTTAAATTTACATCCGAAACTGAAACAAGCGATTGATGCTTTAGGTTTCAAAGAAATGACACCGATTCAGGAAAAGGTTTTAAAATTCACTTTGGCTGGACATGATGCCATTGGCCGTGCTCAGACGGGTACCGGGAAAACAGCCGCTTTTCTGGTCAGTGTGATTAATGATTTGCTCAATAATCCGATTAAGGAACAACGTTTTCGTGGCGAAGCACGCGCCTTAATTCTTGCTCCAACAAGAGAATTAGCGTTACAAATTGAAAGTGATGCTAAAGATTTAACCAAATTTACCGATTTGCATGTGGTTACCTTATTGGGTGGTGTTGATTTTGATAAGCAAAAAGCCCAGCTAGATAAACAGTTTGTCGATATTATTGTGGCAACACCGGGTCGTTTAATTGACTTTGTTGAACAAAAAGAAGTTTGGCTGGATCAAATCGAATTTTTAGTGATTGATGAAGCAGACCGTTTACTCGATATGGGCTTCATTCCATCTGTTAAACGAATCGTGCGTTATTCACCGCGTAAAGAACAGCGTCAAACGCTGATGTTCTCTGCAACTTTTAGTTATGATGTTTTAAACTTGGCGCAACAATGGCTGTTTGAACCGGTCACTGTTGAAATTGAGCCAGAAAAGAAAACCAATGCAGATGTTGAACAACGCGTTTACATGGTTGCAAAAACAGACAAATATAAGTTACTGCAAGAAATTCTGCGTGATGAGCCGATTGAAAAAGTCATGATTTTTGCCAATCGTCGTGACCAGGTGCGTAAACTGTATGATCATTTAAAAAGAGATGGTTATAAGGTGGTCATGTTGTCCGGTGAAATTGCACAAGACAAACGAACCAAAATGCTCGATCAATTTAAAAATGGTCAACATAATATTATGATTGCAACCGATGTTGCCGGTCGTGGTATCCATGTGGATGGCGTTTCACATGTTATAAACTTTACTTTGCCTGAACAGTCAGATGATTATGTACACCGGATCGGTCGTACTGGTCGCGCGGGTGCACGTGGTGTAAGTATTAGTTTCTTGTCGGAAGATGATGCGTTCTATCTTCCAGAAATTGAAAAGGCCATTGGTCAAAAACTGCCATTAACCCGTATGGAAGGTTATTGTTAATTTGCCATTACCATAAAATGTAAAATAAAAAGCCGCTTATTTTAAGCGGCTTTTTGTGCATCTTTCTAAACATCATTATTATAATGGGTACGATGAAATAGAATTATTTTCTAGGAATTTAGTTTGCTCGGCAGCTAAAGGTAAGCACGGTTTGATAGTCTTCATCACGAGCGAGGCTGCCACTACTTCCTGTCAAAGTACCCAATACACTGGTTGCAGCTTGAATCATTTGTCCTGTTTTTTCATCCACAACGCCTTTTAAAGCACCGTTGTATTCAGTTTTTTCATCAATCACGACCGCAGTGGCTTTTTTGCCGCAGGTATTGTTGGCAGCAGTAATCGCATTGTTTTTAGAAATGAGATTGCTTTTACCTACGCCTGTGACTTCATACTGGTTGTTTTGTTTTTGAATGGCCAATGATGTGGTTGGATTGGAAGCACATGCAGTTAAAGCAAGAGCAACAGCAACTGTGGAAGAGAGCGCAAAAACTTTATTCATTTTTTTCCCCTGATTCGTTTTAAAAAGAATAAAAAGCATTTGAGCATAACTTTTTGGACTCTTTTTGAAAGAGTTGTATAAAATATGCAGTTTTATATGGTCCATCTGTGAGTGTCTTATAAGCAAGAATGGGATTGAGTGTAAGGCGTCGGCTAATTGCTCTAGAGTATCTGAATAAGAATATGCTAATCTTAATGAAATATTTTAGTACACAGATATAGAAGTTAATGACTGATTCCACGGTAGATATGGTTCATTTTAATATTCATCAACGTCAGTCGATTGGTCATTTGGTCGAGCCTGCCCCAAACGCAGAGCAGTTGGAAAAGGCCTTTCAGGCGGCATTGACGGCACCTGATCATCACCGTTTAAAGCCCACCCGTTTTGTGGTTATTCCGGCTGATCAATGTGAAGCTTTTGGTGAGTTGCTGTCTAAAGCTTTGGCAGATTTGGGTGAAACCGATCCAGCTCAGTTAGACCGTGTTAAAAACCATCCATTTCGTGCACCACTTTTGGTTTTGGCCTTAACTCAATTTCAGCCACATCCCAAAGTTCCCAATTTTGAACAAACTTTAAGTACCGGTGCGGCAATACAAAACTTTTTGTTGTCGCTACAAGTTCAGGGTTTTTCAAGCATGTGGCGCAGCGGTGCGGTAATTGAATCGAATCTGTTTAAACAGGCTTTAGGCCTGGCAGAGGATGATTTAATTTCTGGAATTATTTATATTGGAACGGCAGCAAAAGCCATTCCCGCACGTGCAGAAATAAATACACAAGATTATGTGAGTTATTGGAATAAATAACTTTATTGAATACTGAGTCATTAAATACTGAGTCGAGATATAAAAAGAATGTCAGAGTTGAAATTTTCAGATCTTGTTGAACCTGTTTCAGTTGATCAAAAAACGGCGTTACGCGTAACAGTTTTAGGTGGTGGCAGTTTTGGTACTGCAATGGCCAATACTGCAGTGCGTAATGGCTGCGATACCATGATCTGGATTCGTGATGAAGTTGCCGCAGCAGAAATTAATCAAACCCATGTCAATAAACGCTATTTACCCGATTTTAATTTAGAGCCTGGTTTAAAAGCAGTAACCGATTTGGAAACGGCTATTTGTAATCGTGACATTATTTTAGTGGCGATTCCAAGCCATTCATTTCGTGATGTGCTCAAACAAATTCAACCTTTCATCACTTCGCAGGCGGTCATCTCTTTAACTAAAGGCATTGAAGCAAAAACCTTTAGTTTTATGAGCGATATTATTCGTGAAGAATTACCCGAAGTGCCTTATGGTGTGCTTTCTGGACCGAATTTAGCCAAAGAAATTATGGCGGGACAACCGGCAGGAACCGTGATTGCAAGTCAGTCTGAACTGGTGCGTTATGCAGTGCAACAAGCCTTGCACAGCGCATTATTCCGTGTATTTGGCAGTGATGATGTACATGGGGTAGAACTGGGCGGGGCGTTAAAAAATATCTATGCTGTCGCCATGGGCATGGCAGCCGCTTATAAAGTGGGTGAAAATACCAAGAGTATGATTTTAACCCGTGCATTGGCCGAAATGAGCCGTTTTGCAGTGAAATTGGGTGCAAATCCGCTGACCTTCCTGGGTTTATCTGGGGTGGGTGATTTATTTGCCACTTGTAGTAGTCCACTGAGCCGGAACTACCAAGTCGGTTTTGCTTTGGGTTCAGGTAAGAGCTTGGAGCAGGCGACTAAAGAATTGGGTCAAACGGCAGAAGGGATCAATACCATTGTTCAGGTACGCAGCCGTTCAGAAGAACTGGATGTTTATATGCCTATTACCAGTGCCCTATATGATGTTATTTTTGAAGGTGCGCCGCCTTTAAGTATTGCACTTTCACTGATGAAAAATGGACATCGCAGTGATGTGGAATTCGTTTTGCCCCATCATGAAGTATAATTTTAAAATATTTGAATGAATAAGCGCTGTAATAAAGCTGGGTTATAATTGCTGCATATTGAGAATAAGGAAATTTTATGCAACTTACTTTAGTCCGTCATGGTGAAGCCTCTGCAGCGGTCAATGGAAATGATGACAAACGTCCATTAACCAGGCGAGGGCATAAGCAGGCGCAACACACCGCAGAATATTTAAAGGACATGATTAAGCCCGATGTATTTGTGGTGAGTCCTTTATTGCGTGCACAAGAAACTTTGGCGCATCTGCAACATTATTTTAATGATGTACCTGTGCTGGTGTGTAATAAGATTAAACCTGAAGATGATGCGAAATCTGCAGTTGAATGGTTGTCCCAGTTACCTTATGAGTCGATTGTGGTGGTGTGTCATATGAATGTGGTGGCGCATATTTCATCATTATTGACGTCTGAATCATTCCATCCTTATGCTCTGGCTGAAGCACGCATATATGAGCAAGCAGTCATTGCAGCCGGATTATCAACACAGTTAAAAAGTTTTATTCCAAACACATAAAATATTAATTAAAACGGCAGAAAAACATTAATGTTGTATTTATGGATGCCTGAAGCCAATGGGGTTTGGCAATGGTCGACTGGAGAGAGCTGGTATCAGGCTTCCAGTCTCGAGCATTTGATTCAAGAGACGCAAGGTTATCATGGGGAAGAAGCGGTCGCGTTTTTTCCAAGCCGTGATGTGCAGATGGTGCAGCAGACTTTAGCCAAATCACAATATAAAAAATTGGGTGTGGACGGGGTTAAATATCTATTAGAAGAATTTGTGGTTTTACCCATAGATTCAATGAAGGTATTGCATCATTTTCAAAATCCGGATCATTTGTTCATTTTGGGTGTCGCAAATAGCACAGTTGAAATGCTGCAACATGCCTTGAGTTTGATTCCTGTTAAAGTCATTTCTTTATTGCCTGATTTTCTGATTTTACCCATTCCTGAAGCGGGACAAGCCGTCATTGCCAATGTATCAGGACGTTTATTGGTACGTGAAAATGAATTTCTGGGAAATTCGGTTGATGATTTAGCCTTATTTTTAGATTATCAGCCGCAAGGCCAGCGTTATAAAATCAGCAATTTTACTGCTGAACAAATGCAAAGCCTTGAGGCGATGGTTACGCATGAGCAGATTGAATCTTTTCATTATGAATTACCGGTGTTAAAAAAAGCCAAAGCTCATCCTTTTAATATCCTGCCGAAAGCAAAAAACAGCACCGGTGTAGCGGGATATTGGAAAGCATGTGCGGCTGTGTTGCTCGCTGCTTTAATGGTGCAGTTCATTTATGATGCAACACGCTGGTATAAATATAAAAAAGTGGCAGATCAGACTGCAGTACAAGCGATTGACCAGTATAAATACTGGTTTGGGCAGAGTAGCCGTGTCACTGAACAGAATTTAAAAAGCCAGTTTGAAAGTCATGTGCGCTTGAATAAAAGTGCCAATACCCAAGCCTTGCAATTACTCAGTCGAGTGGGTCCCGTTTTAATGCAAAATCAGATTGTGGCCAATCGTATCAATTACGATGCTTCAGTTTTAAATATGGAACTGAAAGCCAATTCTGCTGCGGCATTACAAACATTAACGCAGCAGCTTAATCAGCAAGGCTTTAAAGTTGAATTAGGCAATATTCAGCCGAATGGCACCGGTGCAATTGGATTGGTGAAAATACAATAATGAAAACATTAGAAAAACTGCAAAGCTCGATTGATCAATTCATCGAGAGAATCACCGATTATTTGGATCGCTTGTCTGTACGTGAACGCTACATGGTTATTTTTACCAGCATTTTTGTTCTGGTTGCGGCCATTGGCTCAGCACTCTGGTTTACGCATGCAGCGGCCAACAAGCAGCAAAATCGGGTCAATGATTTAAAAGACATGATGGTCTGGATGCAAAGTAATGCGCTAACCATGAAACCTGCAGATGATTTGCAGTTAACTGCGGCAGATAAAGTGCAACGTGTTGCCCAGCAGCAAGGATTGTCTGTTGCATCACAGCAGGCAGGTGAGCAAATTCAGATTGTGGCAGCGCATGAAAATTATGCAATTTTGGCAAATTTTTTAACCCAACTCGCTCAAATGGGACTAAGTCTTGAAAAAATAGAATTAATTTCCGAGGCGGGTCAGATTAAATTAACAGCGACAGTGCAATAAGGGGTAAAAATAAAGACCTGCTAAGCATGGTGTTTTCTATGGGCTATGCCTATAATATGGCGACTTAAAAAGCAGTAGACTTTTACAGATATGTTGTATTCTCTTGCCCGCCCTTTGTTGTTTTCTTTAGCACCAGAGCGTGCACATGAGCTGACACTATCGTTATTGAAATCAGCCCATCGCATGGGCATGATGCGTCAAAGCATTGCCGCTAAACCAGTGACCTGTATGGGAATTCAATTCCCTAATCCAGTGGGTTTAGCTGCCGGCTTAGACAAAAATGGCGCTTATATTGATGCCCTGGCTGGATTGGGGTTTGGTTTTATTGAAATTGGAACCATTACACCGCGTCCACAAGCGGGCAATCCACATCCCCGTTTATTCCGTTTACCTGAAGCCAAAGCCATTATTAACCGTATGGGTTTTAATAATGACGGGGTAGACAAACTCATTGAAAATGTCAAAGCTGCAAAATTCAAAGGCATCTTGGGGATTAATATTGGTAAAAATGCCGATACGCCAGTTGAAAATGCAGTCGATGATTATCTGATCTGTCTTGAAAAAGTCTATAACTACGCCTCTTATGTGACTGTAAATATTTCATCACCGAATACCAAAAATTTGCGTAGCCTGCAAAGCGGTGATGCGCTGACAGAATTGTTGCAAACTTTAAGAAAGCGTCAGCTTGAATTGGCTGAAGAACATCAGCATTATGTACCTTTGGTGCTTAAAGTTGCTCCAGATTTAACAACTGAAGATATCGAATTTATTGCAAAGCAATTGATCCAGTTTAAAATTGATGGTTTGATTGTAACGAATACCACTTTGTCACGTGAAGGCGTGGAAAATCTCAAGCATGGTAATGAAGCGGGTGGCCTGTCTGGTGCGCCAGTCTTTGAAAAAAGTACCGCTTGTCTTGCAGCATTTTCAAAAGCATTGAAAGGACAGATTCCCCTGATTGGTGTCGGCGGTATTTTGTCAGGTGAGCAGGCAGTTGCAAAACAGGCTGCTGGTGCAAACCTTGTACAAATCTATAGTGGCCTCATATATACAGGTCCAACACTGATTAAAGATTGTGTTGATGCGTTAAATGCACCATGAATACACTGGATATCTTCATACTGATTATTTTGCTCATTGGAGGGCTCAACGGTTTGCGACAAGGATTGGTTTCAGCCTTTGCGAACTTGGTAGGATGGATTTTTGCACTGATCATCGGTGCAAAATACGCAACCATCCTGGCACCTTCGATGGTCTCACTCAGTGGAGATCCGGTGGTACAAAAAATTGCAGCTTTTGCATTTATTGTATTGGTTATGGTGGTTTTAACCTGGATTATTACTGCATTTCTCAACAAGATATTAAAGAGTCTAAAACTTGGCCCGCTCAACAGACTGGCAGGTGGTGCTTTTGGCTCTTTGAAGGGCTTAATGATTGTACTCATTACCATGCAAGGCATTGGTCCTTGGGTGGAAAGTTCTCCGCACTGGAAACAGTCTAAGTTTGTACAACTTCTTATCCCTTATGCACCGTGGGCAGCTCAACTTTCCAAAGAAGCTGCAAATGGAGCGCTCAATCATATCAAGTCCGATGAAGGTGCGCCGACATCTTCCGACTCATCATCTGATAAAACGCAAAAGCATGCAACGCGTACAGATGAATCAACAAATAATCCTTTTTATTAATCCTAGCTTGTTTGCGAGGTTGCTATGTGTGGAGTAGTTGGTATAGCTGGTAAATCACCTGTTAACCAAATGTTGTTTGATGCATTAACGATGTTACAGCATCGTGGTCAGGATGCAGCCGGAATAGTAACTTGTCATGAAGGGCGTTTGTTCCTGCGTAAAGACAACGGTATGGTACGAGACGTCTTTCATACGCGTCACATGCGTGCACTGCTAGGTAATTACGGTATTGGTCATGTACGTTATCCAACTGCAGGTTCTTCAAGCAGTGCAGAAGCACAGCCGTTTTATGTGAACTCGCCTTATGGTATTACCTTGGCGCATAACGGTAACTTGACCAACGCTGAAGAAATTCATGATGATTTGTTTAAAACAGATCTTCGTCATATGAATACCGATTCAGATTCTGAAGTGCTTCTAAACGTTTTTGCGCATGAAATGCAAAAAAATGGCAAGTTGAATCCAACTGCGGAAGATATTTTTCAGGTGGTTACACGGGTACATGAGCGCTGTAAAGGTGCTTATGGCGTTGTGGCAATGATCACCGGACATGGTTTGGTGGGCTTCCGTGATCCAAACGGTATTCGTCCACTGATTTATGGTTCGCGTGAAACTGAACAAGGCATGGAATATATTATTGCTTCTGAATCAGTCGCCATTACTGCTTTGGGCTTTAAGGTTGAACGTGATATTGAACCGGGTGAAGCAATTTTCATTACTTCAGAAGGCGAGATGTTTACCAAGCAATGTGCGGAAAATCCTGAATATCGTCCTTGTATCTTTGAATATGTGTATTTTGCACGTCCAGATGCAATCATAGATGGCATTTCAGTCTATAAAGCACGTTTAAAAATGGGTGAAAAACTTGCCTATAAAATTTCACGTGAGTGGGGCGAAGAACATGATATTGATGTGGTGATTCCAATTCCAGATACATCACGTACTTCAGCTTTAGAGCTTGCCAATATCTTGGGCGTTAAATTCCGTGAAGGCTTTATGAAGAACCGTTATATCGGACGTACCTTCATTATGCCGGGTCAGCAACAACGTGAAAAATCAGTTCGTCAAAAATTGAACCCGGTTGAACTTGAGTTTAAAGGCAAAAATGTTTTGCTGGTGGATGACTCGATTGTTCGCGGTACAACCTGTAACGAAATTATTCAAATGGCACGCGATGCTGGTGCGAAGAAAGTGTTCTTTGCTTCCGCTGCACCGATGGTGAAATATCCAAACGTGTACGGTATTGATATGCCTGCGAAAGATGAGCTGATTGCATCGGGTCGTAGCGTTGAAGAAATTCGTGAAATTATTGGTGCAGACCGTTTGATTTTCCAAGATTTGGAAGATTTGAAAGGTGCAGTTCGTACCAGTAAAGTTCCTGCACTGCAAGAATTTGATTGTTCAGTTTTTGATGGTGTGTATGTAGCGGGCGGAATTGATGCGGCTTATCTAGATGAGCTTGAGCGCAAACGCAATGATTCTGCAAAAAAAGCCGTCGGTGGTTATATTGATGTGAATATTGATGCAGCATCGGTTGATCTTACTGGAGTGAAAGAAGAATAAAATTCTTCTTAATTCTATGAAAAGCGGGAATTTCCCGCTTTTTTAATTTATGATGAGTGAACAAATACAAGGTAATAAAGGATCTTCACATTGAAGAGTGCGGGTTATTCTTTTATTCAAAACAAAAATATGGTTTGGTCTGCAAGTGTTTGTATGCTTGCGGTATTACTCACACTATTCTTTTTAAATACCATCACCGGCTTGTGGGTATTTTATTTTGATCATAGCCAGTCTATTTTTTGGCATGTTTTGAGTCCTTATCTCATCGTGCTGCTGCTTGGCGTAATGACGATTTCCGTCCTGTACGAGTTTTATGTGTTTCGTTCCGGTGGCCATTCGTTGGCAAAACAGTTGGGTGCGCGTCGCTTAAGCCTAATAGAAAGTATTCCTGAAGAAAGTGTTGCGCTGAAAATTACTGAACAATTGGCAGATACCTTTTTAATTGAGACTCCGGCCGTATATGTACTTCCCAATGAAGTGGGCGTAAATGCACTGACCGCAGGTTTTTATCCGCGTGATATTGTGATTATTTTGACTTGGGGTGCATTGCAAAACTTAGATGAATTAGAGCTTTATGGTTTGCTCAGCCATGAATTTAATAAAATTCTATCGGGTGAAACGGCAGAAAATACCCGTCTGAAAATCCTTTACAGCAGTCTGACGACCTTTAGCCAGTGGGGCAGTAAAATTGCCAAACTGGGTTTTACCAAGCACGGTCAAGCACATACCCATAAATTTGCGACTTTTTTTGTTGCGATGGGTGGGGTGATCTGGCTGATTGGAAGTCTTGGTGTTTTGATTACCCGATTTATTAAATATATTTCATTGGGTGGACGGACCTTTAAAAATGACCAAAAAACCAGGCGATTAATTCAAAACGATGCCAATGTGCAAACTTTATTAAGGGTTTATGTGCATCATTCAGGCTCGCAAATTCACAGTGAATATGCTGAATCTATTGCGCATATGTGTTTTGCCAATTCTTTAAGTCCGCAAAACTGGATGAACATTCACCCAAGTATTGAGCAACGTATTTATGAGTTGAACCCAGGTTTGGTGCAGGATTTACAGCTCGAAAATTTAAAAAAATTACGCAATCAGCCACTTTTTAGCTTGTTCCGATCATTAGATGAAGTGAATGGTCAGGTATATTCACCGTGGAGTTCACCACAACCCTTGCCATTACTGCGTTTATCGCCAATTAGCTTTGCCATTAATGATGCGATTAAACCTTTAAATCCAGAAATCCGAAATAATATAGAGCGTCCTGAGCTGATCCAGCGAGCATTGCAAACGGCAACCGGTTCACGAGAAGTGATGGTATCCATTTTAATGATTCGACAGTACCGTGAATTTATTCCTGCGGATGCGGAAGTTAGCCGGGCAATTGTCGATTCATTGCTCAATTTAGATGGTCGGGTTCATATCTCCATTTTTTATGATGCGTGTAAAAACATTGGCGCAATGCCTGCCACTATTGCACGGCAGTTTTTAATGAAATTGGCGCGCATTATTCAGGAAGATGGTGAAATTGGTCTGCTGGATGCCTTGCTGCTTGAATATGTGAAATTTGAATTGAATCTTCTTCCATTACATACACCGACTTCACTGGAAGAAGTTAAGCCGCATATTGTGCGTCTGATTGATGCCTTGTTACATGTGCAGCAAATCAATAGCCTGAACCAGCTGGATGTACGTGAAAAGATTCTCAAGCGTGTACTCACCGCCAAAGAATTAGAAATGTATACCGAGATCTCGGATGAGCCCATTGATCTGGCAGAAATTTTGAATGATATCGCAGGCTTACTACTGCGCGACCGTTTAAGTATTTTGGGTATTGCCGAACTGTGCTTGTGGAATGATCGTATTATTACCCAGGATGAACTGGATGTTTTGCAATTACTCTACTGGCGTTTTGGTTTTGAAACGGATGAAATTGTTGAGCAAATGCAGAAAAAAAATAGTTTGATGATTGTATAAACCAGCTGCGATAAAATTATAGATGAGTGATGATTAAACTAATCTTTAATAAAAGATCAGCAAAAAGCAACTAATCTCGTTAGAATACCAAGCATTCAATGGGTGATGAAAAAAGATGATAGGGCATCAGCGTGACATACTGGCAACATTAGGAATCGATATCTGGGTTCCTAAGGATGCTGCGTGTCAAAATATGCCATCCTCATCCATTTGGCGGGATCAGGCTGCACCCGAATATCTAAGTGAAATTGTGGTTGCGAAAGCTCAGCCGCTCATCGTGCCGGAACCAAAGGCTGAACCGCTTAAAACGCTTGATCAGCCAGAGCCGTTACCAACGCCAACGCCGGTTGTCAAAGAAGTTCAAGCTGAAATTGTGCCTCAAGTTGTTGAAGAACGACCTGCGCTACACATTGCAGCTTTTCAATTGCAGGCTTTTGGTTTGCCGCATTGTGTCATCGTGACTGATGCGACTGAACTGAGCGCTGAACAACAGCAACTGTGGAATAATATTCAGCAAGCCCT
Organism: Acinetobacter terrestris; assembly: GCF_004331155.1. GTDB lineage: Bacteria > Pseudomonadota > Gammaproteobacteria > Pseudomonadales > Moraxellaceae > Acinetobacter > Acinetobacter terrestris. The sequence continues at coordinate 16,706 of NZ_SJNZ01000031.1, read as the reverse complement.
TCAAGCTGAATACTATGAATTGCAGTGGCCATTTCCTTTAATCAATTTCCAGGACGGCCGCGGTGCAGAAAGTTATGTGCAAGGTTTTATAGATGCCATTAGTGCAGATAAAAACATTATTTTATTAGGGCAATTCTCTTATTTTAATCATTCAAAAATTATTCATTTGGCTGGTTTGCAAGAGATGCTGGATCAGCCATTATTAAAAAAACGTTTATGGCAATTTATGCAAAAAACTAAGCAAAACATGGATGCTACATGAAGAAGAAAGTTGTTGTTTTTAGTCAGTTAGATCAAGATATATTGCAACGGTTACAAGCTCAATACCAGGTTGAAGTCATTAATCCAAAATTGGGCGATGTTAACCAGCAGATCCGCGAGCAGGTCAAGGATGCTGATGGCATGATTGGGGCAGGGCGTCTACTCAATGAAAGCAATTTGGCGACTGCACAACAACTTAAAATTATTTCCAGTGTCAGCGTCGGTTATGACAACTACGATCTTGCTTATTTAAATCAGAAAAAAATCTGGTTATCCAATACGCCTCATGTGCTCACAGAAACCACTGCCGATTTAGCTTTTACCTTGCTGATGAGTGCTGCGCGTAAAGTTCCTTATTTGGATCAATGGACCAAGCAAGGACAATGGAAGCGTACAGCAGCTGAAGCCCAATTCGGCCGTGATATTTCTGCTAAAACCTTAGGTATTATTGGTCTGGGTAATATTGGTGCTGCTATCGCGCGTCGTGGCTTTTACGGCTTTAACATGAATATTCTTTATCATAATCGTCGTGAAAAACTGGAATTAGCACAGCCTTTAAATGCTCGATATTGCGGTCTGGATGAGTTGTTACAGCAGTCAGATTTTGTTGTGGTTGCTGTTGACTTAAATACAGAATCCAAAGCGTTGATTGGTCAGCATGAGTTCGATCAAATGCAGTCGCATGCGGTGTTTGTCAATATTGCACGTGGTTCTGTGATTGATGAGCAAGCACTTATTGAGACCTTGAAAGCGGGTAAAATATTTGCTGCAGGTCTGGATGTCTATTTAAAAGAGCCTTTACAGGAATCTGAACTTTTTAATTTAGATAATGTGGTGACCTTGCCGCATGTCGGTTCTGCGACTGCGGAAACACGTAAAAAAATGGCTGAACTGGCTTATCGTAATGTGGTCGATGCACTGGAAGGGCGTACACCTGCGTATGTGGTGAATGCTTCGTTTTCTTAAAATTTAATAACACTTCATTGCAAATCCCTCCAATTTTCAATGTTATAGTCTGATAAATTGAAAAAAAGCAGTTTGAGAATATAACATTGAAACGGTTTTTATTGGCTTGCAGTATTGGTTTGGTCGCAATTGCGGGATCGACGCACAGTGCGAATCTGAATTCAATGCCCCAGTTTAATGTTCCCGAAATTGGCAGTGGTGTCGGTTTAATTGACCAACAAAAAGAAAAAATGATTGGCGAAAAAGTATTTCGTGAAGTTCATAAACAAATGCCTGTGCTGCAAAATCCATGGCTAGAAGATCAATTGGTCAGTGTATTTTCCCATATTTTAAGTCAGACCCAGCTTGGACAGCCTATAGGGCTGGTCATTATCAATGATCCTCAAATCAATGCTTTTGCTGTTCCTGGCGGGTTATTTGCCATTAATACAGGAATGGTGATTTCTGCTCGAAATATGGATGAAGTGGCGGGCGTGATGGCGCATGAGGTTGCACATGTATCGCAACGTCATTACAGCCGTTCGCAAGAAGCTTTTAAGGGACAGGGCCTGCTGACTTTGGCAGGGCTTTTGGTGGGAGCATTGGTGGCTTCGCAGGCCGATGGTGATGTGGGTACAGCCGTGATGTTGGGTTCACAGGCTGCATTAATGGATAAGCAGTTGAATTACAGCCGTAACCAGGAGCGTGAAGCTGACCGGATTGGTATGCAGTATATGTATACTGCTGGCTATAATCCGCAAAGTATGGCTGACTTTTTTGAAGTGATGGATCGATCAACCAGTAAGGTCAGTTTCTTGCCTGACTTTTGGTTAACCCATCCCTTAAGTACGGAACGGATGAGTGAAGCACGTTTAAGGGCGAACCAGTTTCCTAGAGTCAAATCAAGTTTGCATGATGAGGATTTTGAAATACTGAAATGGTACAGTCGGGTAATTTCCAATCAGGCCACTGAACAGCAATTACAGATTCTGGCCAATCGTAAAAATTTTGCAGGGCAGTTGGCTTTATCGGCTTTTTATCTCAAACAAGGCGACTATGTTTTAGCTCAGCAAGTTTTGGATCAGGCAAAGGCACAGCAGCGCCTAAATAATTTGTTGGTACTCATTCAAACCGATATTTATTTAGGACAAAATAAAACCGATGAAGCCTATAAATCAATTCAGTCTGCCGCACGAATTATGCCCGAAAATCGGGCTTTGGCCTTTAAATTGACTGAAGTATTTATTCGTCAAAAACAGGTTACTCAAGCCCAGAACTTGCTTCAGCGTTTTATTAATAAGAACTCTCGTGATATTCAGGCCTGGCGCTTGATGCAGCAAGTTGCAAATATTGATCAGCAGTCACCGTTTAGAACGGTTAATGTATTGCGTTATCGTGCGGAAGTGGAATATTGGTCCGGCTGGGAAGAAAATGCGATTAAGTCCTTATTGCATGCACAGCGCTTGATCAAAAATAATGAACTGTTGTCTACAAAACTAAAAATTCGCCTTAATGAAATGCAAAAAGAGCGACAGCTAAGAATCTAATCGCAGATGATGATTTTGCAATGATAATAAAAAGGAGTTAAGCATGCTAGAAGGTCAATGCTTATGTGGAATAGTGAAGTATCGTTATCATGGTGAAATTGAAAAAACCATCATATGTTACTGCAAAGACTGTCAAATGGCTCAAGGTTCAATTTTTGGCTGGAACAGTCCTTTGCAAAAATCCAAATTTGAAATTAGCAGTGGCATTAAATTTCTAAAAGAATATTTTCATAGCCCAAATAAGGCACGGGTTTTTTGTCAGGAATGCGCTAGTCCAATTTATTCTTATCGGGTAGATTTGCCTGAAATTATTCGTTTGCGCCTGGGAACGGTTACTTCAGGTAAATTACCCGCCCCTACAGAGCAAGCTTATAGCCAATACAAGCCATCTTTTTTGCATATTGATGAATAAAATCTGCATCTAGAAACTTCAAGTCTATGATAATCTTAGGTTGGATTTATATTTCTAACGATGAACAGTATTGATTGAATTATGAAAAAAATATTATTTTGTTGTTTTTTAATGGGGTGTGCGACATCAAATATTGCCTTGGCAGGTGTTGAACAATATGTAACATCGGTGGAGAAAATTTCTGAACAGTATAAGCAGGACGTCAGAATTTTTTTTAACAGCTTGGATGCTCAGCAAACCAGTTTTACTTCACAACAGCACGTTCAATTCTGCGGAATCGTAGCTAATTACGTGGAACAGCTGTATCAAGCAGCGGATCGAAACCGGGATTCTTTAGACCGTCAATTTAGACAAATGACCAAGCAGGATGTGATTCATCAAGTGATGGCATCAAAAGAAATGCTGATGTTGAAAAAATATAATATTCAGTGTGATCTGAAATAAGAAGGAAATACGCCTGAACTGTCTTTAAGTAAAGGCAGTTCAACGTTAAATCAAGAATTATATAGAAGTGGGGTTATGCAAGTTTAGCTTTGATTTTAGCTGAAACTTGTGCAGGATCGGCGCGCCCGGCTATGAGCGGACGCAGAGAATTCATCACCTTACCCATATCTTTCATGCTAGTAGCTTCTTGAGCAGAAATAGTCTGCGCAATGATAGAATCAAGCTCTTCCTCAGTCATAGCTGCTGGTAGAAATTGAGATAAAATCTCAAGTTCGGCTTGTTCCTTACTAGCTAAGTCTTGTCGATTAGCGCCTTCAAAGGCTTTAATCGAATCTTTACGTTGTTTGATTTGCTTTTCAATGACCGCAAGAACTTGAACATCGTCAAGCTCTTTGCGCTCATCGATTTCGATTTGCTTAATTGCCGCCTGAAGACCACGTATTACCGTTAACTTCGACATTTCTTTGGCACGCATAGTTGCTTTCAAAACGTCCGTTATTTGGTTTTTTAAAGTAGTCATTTATCTTGTCCAGGCAGTCAATCACAAATTAATCTTAGTAAAGGCGAGTAGTACGTACAGACTCACGCGCCAATTTCTTTTGGTAGCGTTTAACTGCAGCAGCTTTTTTACGTTTACGTTCTTGAGTTGGTTTTTCGTAGAATTCGCGTTTACGAACGTCTGCTAAAACACCAGCTTTTTCGCATGAACGTTTGAAACGACGGATGGCTACGTCTACTGGTTCGCCTTCTTTCAATTTAACTTGTGGCATGAAGAATCCTCATAAGTTATGGATAAGATCTATGGCACGATTGCCTTAGATCACAAGTGAAGGACAGTATTTTACTCATTTACATCTCATATCACAAGTCTATAATAGCTTTAGCAATATTTAGATACGGGTAAAAGGCAGTTTAATGATCGTTCTTGGCTTAGAAACTTCTTGTGATGAAACTGGGTTAGCACTCTATGACAGTGAAGTCGGCTTGATAGGACAGGTGTTATATAGTCAGATTAAACTGCATGCAGAATATGGTGGTGTTGTTCCTGAACTGGCTTCACGTGACCATGTAAGAAAATTAATTCCTTTAATTAATCAGTTGCTTGAACAAAGTAATATCAAAAAATCACAAATTGATGCCATTGCATATACCCGTGGTCCAGGTCTGATGGGCGCATTAATGACGGGTGCATTATTCGGTCGTACCCTGGCATTTGCACTGAATAAACCGGCCATTGGTGTACATCATATGGAAGGCCATATGCTTGCACCTTTATTATCAGCTACACCACCAGAGTTTCCGTTTGTCGCTTTATTGGTCTCTGGTGGCCATACCCAGCTCATGGCAGCGCACGGTATTGGTCAATATGAATTGCTTGGCGAATCGATTGATGATGCAGCGGGTGAGGCTTTCGATAAAGTCGCGAAAATGATGGGCTTGGCCTATCCAGGCGGGCCAAATATTTCTAAATTGGCATTGCAAGGTAGCGCAATAGCCTTTGATTTCCCACGTCCGATGTTGCATCAAGGTCTGGACTTTTCATTCAGTGGTTTAAAGACGGCTGTTTCAATTCAATTGAAAAAAGTTGAAGGTCAGAACCGTGAAGCGGATATTGCAGCATCGTTCCAGGAAGCCTTGGTGGATACCTTGGTGAAAAAGTCGGTTAAAGCGCTCAAGCAAACAGGTTTAAAACGTTTGGTAATTGCAGGTGGTGTCAGTGCCAACAAGCGTTTACGTGAACGTTTAGAAGCAGACTTAGCTAAAATTCAGGCACAAGTATATTATGCAGAACCTGCTTTATGTACTGATAATGGCGCAATGATTGCCTTTGCCGGTTATCAACGTTTAAAAGCAGGGCAGTGTGATGGCTTGTCTGTGACCACGACTCCGCGTTGGCCGATGACTGAATTGACCAATCCTACAGAAGCATAAGTTTTAAAAATTTTAAAAGAGGCTCAATGCCTCTTTTTTTATCGGGCTTGTTTCAGCATTTATGACTTGAAACAGTTGATTGTTATCTTGAATATAGCTTTGGAGTTTTTCCAATATCTAGTATTTCAGCTTGGGGGATGGCTGCATTGCTACTTCTTATAAGAAGAAAGACTTCTTTGTTGATTTCAATCATAAAAGTGAAGCAAGCCTGGACTTGGATTTGTAGAACAAGGCCATGAAACGCTATACGTTGAAAAATGATTTGAGACAATGAAAAAAGAGCAATTTCTAAATTTGAAATTGCTCTTTAAGTGTTAACGATCATTGATAGTTCAATGACAGCATTCAATTAATCCTGACGGATCAACTCATTGAATTGCTCTTTAAGCTCACTGTATTTGGGATTTAATTTTGCTTGATCGCTCTTATCTTTAAAGATTTTCGCAACAGTAGCTTTCACCTGATCTTCAGTGCTACGTGGCTGTTTTTCAGTTGTAACAGCATCATTGAGTGCTACTTTAACTTTAGGTGTAACGCCTTTATTTTTTCGGCCGGTTTTGTGGGTGCCTTTTTTATGATGTGCATAACGACGCGCACGGGTATAGCCCATCAACAAAAACTTTCTTGCCATGTCTGCGCCAACAAAATCATTTTTCTCTAAATAATCTAGAAATAATGCAAAAATTTTCGCGCTACTTTCAGTGGCCTGAGCTTCATCTTCAAATTGCCACAACGGCAAAATTTCAGATTTATACGGTTCAACCAATAAAACACCTTCTTCACCACGACCAATGCGATACAACTCTGGACGCTTTCTAAAATTAATCTTTTCAAAGTCGAGAGAAAAGTCAAAGCTGCGTGAAAATGGTTGGGCGTCAGGCTTAGGCGTTAATGAATCTTGTTCGTTATTGGTCATTGGGAGATTCCTTGAAATGAGAGAGTCCACTGAATAATGAACAATATTCGCGACTCTCAAGAGGTTTTGCCGAGTTTGAAGCATTTTGCTGGACTTTGATATGTCAAAATTGCAATGGACATCACAATAGTTGTTTATATCGTCCAAATAAAATGATTCAAGTTTTTTAGGGAGAGGATCTGGAAGTGTAAATAATCCAGAATTTTTTACAAACTGTAATCACTGAAATCAAGATATACAACCCTCTTGATGTGAAATTTAGATCATTATTTCAGTATTTAACATGGGATTGAAAATGGCTAAATGATGAAAAATTATAACGATTTTAATTGCTGTGAACCAATCCAGTGTTTAGAAAACTGATAGGCTGCACGCCCTGAACGCTGCCCGCGAGCCTGACACCAGCGCAATGCTTCGGCACGTGTAGGTTCATCCAGAGCTATATTGGCTCTTGCTAAATAATGTTCCACAATTTCCAAATACAAATTTTGGTCCATAGGATAAAACGACAACCACATTCCAAAACGATCAGATAACGAAATTTTCTCTTCAATCGCTTCCTGAGGATGTAATTCGTTATATTGTGGAACATCAACCCGCGTTACCGGTGTATTTTCATGCATGAATTCGGGCAGTAAATGACGGCGGTTACTGGTCGCATAAATAATAAAATTACTTGAACCAGATTGTAATGAACCATCTAAAACACTTTTTAGACTGCGATAATTTTCATCTTCTGCGTTGAAGGCTAAATCATCACAATAGACAATAAATTTTTCAGGACGGTTTTCAATCAGCTTCTGAATAAGGGGGAGGTCAGACAAATCATCACGTTCAATTTCAATTAAACGTAAACCTTCTGCTTCGTATTGAGTGAGTAGGGCACGGACAATGGATGATTTACCCGTACCACGTGAGCCAGTAAGTAAAACATCGTTAGCCGGTAAGCCCTTGAGGAATTGCAGGGTATTTTGGATCACTTTTTCTTTTTGTCTTTCAATACCTTTTAAATCATTCAAATACATTTTTTTAGGCTGCTGAATGGCTTTTAATTGTTGGTCTTGCCATTTAAAAGCAGATGCTGAAAAGTCGGTTTGCTGTTTCAGCTCTGGTAAATTTTGCTGGAGTTGTTGGAGTACATTAGAAAGTGCTTGTAAAATATGCTCAGGTAAATCGATTGTTGCCATGATTGTTCAGCTTATACGTGTAAAAGTAAAAGGGGAGTTTTACTGAAGAACTGTATATCAAATAGTCATGATTTGCCAATGGAATAGGCATTTTTGCAATCACCATCCCTTGAGTTTTCTGTCAATGTTATGTGTGATAAGCTGTCAGAAAGGCGAAATAAAAATGAAAGTGTTTGAGGGATAGATATGCTATTTAAAGATTTCACACAGGATATTAATCCACATCAAGCGTATCGCATAAAAAAATTAAAGCGCCAACTGGAAACAGCTGAAACATATGAAGAATGGAAAAGTATCGCCTTAGAAATAGATGAAGAAACGGGCGCTCAGGAATGGAAATATGATAACTGTTCACCTTATTTTGATGCCGAAATTATATCAGAGCGGTTAAGCCGCTTAAGACGCTACCGTTTCCAAAAACGTACTGAAGATCTCATGTACATATTACGTGAAGGTCTAAGCTATGATATTGCCAATATCGCAAATCCAATGTTGTTTACTGCCACATATGTGGGAACAAAAAAAATCATAGAAGATTATGTGGAAGAAGTCAGTGAAAGTCTGGCCTACATTGCTTCAGAATCGTGTTCTTGTTTATGTCGGGCCGAGAAAATTGAATTTTTCGAACATTGTAAACAGGCATATGGGCAACCTGCCATCATGTTTTCAGGTGGTGCGACCTTGGGATTGTTTCATACAGGTGTGTGTAAGGCATTGCTGGAACAAGATTTAATGCCCAAGGTTTTATCGGGTTCAAGTGCGGGTGCCATTATGACCGCGATGTTAGGCACTTCAAAACCATCCGATATTTCAGGTCTTTTAAATGGTGAAAATTTCTTTAGTGAAGCTTTTCATTTTCGTAAATTTAGCGAAATTTTAAAAGGCAACGGTGGCGTTGCCGACGTGAAATACCTCAAGAAATTTTTGATTGAGAATTTGGGTGATGTGACCTTTGAGGAAGCGTTTAAAATTTCCGGTTTGCATATTAATGTGGCGGTTGCCCCTTATGATGCTTCACAAGAAGCCCGGATTTTGAATGCCTATACCTCGCCAGATTTGCTGGTGTGGAGTGCAGTATTGGCATCCTGCGCTGTGCCTATTTTATTTCCACCGGTTAAACTCACCAGTAAGCGTCAAAATGGTCAACTCACCCCTTATATGGCAAATACACGTTGGGTGGATGGCAGTGTGCGCAGTGATTTCCCGCAAGAGAAAATGGCGAGACTGTATAATTTAAATTACACCATCGCCAGTCAGGTCAATCCTCATATTGTGCCGTTTATGCAAAGTGATGTTGAGCGCTACCGTCGAGATCTATTGAGTTGGCCAGAACGGATTGTTCGCCGTCAGGGCAAGGTGATTAGCAAAGGAATTATGGACTTTGCCCGTGGCCGGGTTGGAAAAATTCCACCAGTGCGACGATTGCTCGATCATGGTTTTGGTGTGATTGATCAGGGTTATTATGGCGATGTAAATATTGTCGGTGATTATAGCTTGCGACACTATAGTTATATGTTTCAGAACCCGCGACCATACTTGTTCAAATTGTTGCAACGTGAGGGTGAGCGGGCGACTTGGCCTAAAATAACCACCATTGAAACCCATGCCCGTGTGGGTAAAACCATTCTCCATTGTCTGGAACTTTTAAACTACCAAGATGATCCCGCACAAAAACAAGCAGAATTCATTGCAGTTTAATGCTGAAGATATAAATTGCTTTAATTTGATTTTAAAGACCAAGCCCAAAAGTTTAACTTTTGGGCGTTCTTTATTTAGCTTTGAATATCAGCAGCAACACTACTGGCTAAAAACACAAGCAGGCAATGTAAATCAAAGTTATGAAGCTGGATTCTTAAATGAATTGGCTTTTTATCAGCAATATGCAGATCAACCCCATTCTTCCGACACCATGCCTGATTTTTTATTACCCTTTCAAGTGATTGCTCATTTAAAAACGGATGGGCAACCAGAGTCGGGGAGAGCCGCCTTGATTTTGAGTCATGCTGAACCGCTATTCAATGATTGTGCTGGCATGTCGCTGAATGAGATTAAAGAGACGTTGTTAGACGTTCTGGATGTAGTGGATCAATTGCATCAACTCGGCTGGATTTATGCAGATTTAAAGCGAGAGCATTTTGTTCAATACCAGCAACGCGTGTGCCTGATTGATTTTGAACAGGTCCAAAAAATTAATTCACCCCAAAATGTGCAAAGTTTGACTGCAACTCCACGCTATATGGCCCCTGAACTTTTTCATGCCGAAGAAAAAACGGTACAGACCGATATTTATGCTTTGGGAATTGTTTTTTATGAATGGCTCACAGGGCAGCGTTTAACAGCGGAAAATTATCAAGATTGGGCGTATTTACATTGCCAACGGTTAAGTATTGAACTTCCGGAACATTTCGCACCTTTTGAAAAGCTTCTAGCTGGGATGCTGGCAAAGCAAAAAGAGCAGAGATTTACCAGTATTTACGCGGTAAAACAGGGCTTACTCACTGAAAATGTTCAATAAAAATACAAAAAAACTATTTTTGTTTTTTATTTAAACAAACAAGTGGATTTTTCATAAAAAGGTCTTGTCAGGATGAATCGATCTCTATAATATACACAGCCATTGGGGACGTGGCGAAATTGGTAGACGCACTGGATTTAGGTTCCAGCGCCGCAAGGTGTGAGAGTTCGAGTCTCTCCGTCCCCACCAATTATTATCAAACTTGTTTGGTAATAAGGCTATAGAGGATTGGTGTAATGGTAGCATGACGGTCTCCAAAACCGTTCGTCAAGGTTCGAGTCCTTGATCCTCTGCCAAGTTTTAAAAAAATCTAACGTTATGTTAGTACCCTGATGGGGACGTGGCGAAATTGGTAGACGCACTGGATTTAGGTTCCAGCGCCGCAAGGTGTGAGAGTTCGAGTCTCTCCGTCCCCACCATCTAGATATTGAAGCAAGGTTATATACCTTGCTTTTTTATTGCCTAAAATAAATGAAAGATAAAATATAAAAGCCCCAAAGAGGGGCTTTAAAGATGATTCTGAAAAGATGTTTTGAAAAATATATTTTTAATAAGTTATTTTTATCTCGATTCAAACGTGAAATATATTTTTTTAAGCTTTTAAGTGATCTTCAAATTCTTCACCCAGTTGCATCGCCAGGGAATTACCCGCCAAATCACAGGTCACCAAACCATATTCTTTTTTAAAACTAAAAGTAAATCCGCGATTGTCGGTTAATGTTTTTACCGAATAGCCTAATTTTTCTAACCAGATACGAAATGCAATTAAATTTTTTGCCTTAACAACTTTCTTCACGAGAGAACTCCTTGTGTATATTAGATACATTGCAGTATTAAATTAATAATAGGGATGCAGTTTTTTTTTTAAAGGGTAGCTTTGTGTTGTTTTTTATGAAATAAATAATTTGTATTTTTTAGCAGCGATTATTGAGTAAAGAATAGCTGAAAATGAAGATCTAACTTATCCGGATTTTGATATATTTTTATATATATTGTTGATTTTAATAAAATTTTTTATTTATATGGAAAGGAAATATTTATACACAATTTTTAATGTAGTAAAGTTTTTATATTTGAGTGATTTTTGAGGGATTGTTTAGCAATACCAAACTAAGTCGGGGAAATCATGATTGTCTTATAAGCAATTCTATAACCATGAAAAAAAATGGCAGTGCTTCTGGGCTAGAAAGACGCTAAAGTATATCGCTCTGTACAGGAAATTTTTGAATTCCGCCCTGTGTAATCCTGATTAAGATAATTAGACTGAAATGACGCCAGAAACCATTGAACAAAATGTATTGAATCAAATTCAAAAGATGCAGCAACAAGATTTAATTCCTATTGCTGTCATGCTGGGACATGAAGATTGGCTGATCTTTGCGGAACAATCAAAAGTGTCTTATACCCCTTTTGGCAGTGCCCGACGTTATCAGCCTGCCTTAGGTGGTTTGCTTTTGGTTCGGGTTGATGAAATGAATATGGCCCGTGTGGTGACACAAACTGAGTTGGACGCCTACGCGCAAACGCATCAAATTTTATAAAGCTTCCATATTCGCTACAAATTAAAAATGATCTTTTAATTCTCGTAAGCGTTGGAATTCAGCCACGCTTTCAACTCTTAAAAATGGATTGGTATCTAATTCCAGTTCAATTGTGCTGGGTAGCGTGCATTGACCGAGCATACGTTGTGCTTCGACTTTTTCGAAACGCTGCTGAATCGCCAGATTGTCTGGTTCTGCATGTAAGGCAAATTTTGCATTGGAAAGGGTGTACTCGTGCGTGCAATAGACTTTGGTTCGTGCAGGTAAAGCGGCTAAACGGTTAAGCGAATGATACATTTGCTCATATGTGCCTTCAAAAACCCGACCGCAGCCCATCGCAAAAAGCGTGTCACCGCAAAAAAGAACATCTATAGCATCAATAAAATAGACGATATGTCCGAGTGTATGACCCGGTACGGCAATAACTTCAATATCTAAATCATGGAACCTAATATGGGCATCATGTTGCAGAGGATGGCTAATAAAAGGAACTTTACTCAACTCATCACGTGGACCATAAACAGGAATATTGCGATGGAGTAAAAGATCGGGTACGCCGCCCGTATGATCTTTATGCCAATGGGTCAGCCAGATCTGGCTCAGCGTTAAATTGTTTTCTGCACAGTAGGCGTCTACCAGATGCGCTTCGGTTGGATCAATCGCGACAACTTCCTTACTCGGCGTATGCTCTAATAACCAAATATAGTTTTGTAATTGATTTTTGACATCAATCATATGAATTTGAAAAGTCATGAGATAGGCGATCAATGAGAGAGATATGAATAAGCTAGCGTTAAAGTCGATTTTTTGCCAGTAGAAGATCGCAAATCAATAAGAAAACTTAATTTTCAATAAAGCCGTGAGTATCTGGGTTTTGTCAAAAAGTGATCTATAGAAATTATTTTAAAATCTTTTTCTATATTCAGGTTTTTCAATCGCTAAAATGGCGATAAATAAAATGGGATAAATTGATATGAAAATGTATCAGGTAGATGCGTTCACCAATGAGCTGTTTAAGGGCAATCCCGCAGCGGTGATTGTGACTGAACAATGGTTAGATGAAACACTAATGCAAAATCTTGCATTGGAAAACAATTTGTCTGAAACGGCCTTTGTGAAAGTCATTGATGCAGAGAACTATGAAATCCGCTGGTTTACGCCGACCACAGAAGTGGACTTTTGTGGACATGCGACTTTGGCCAGCAGTTTTGTGCTGTTTAAAGATTGCACCTCTGCAAAAGTCATTCAATTTCATGTGAAAAATCTGGGTATCTTTGTGGTCAGCCAAGAAGCGGATGGCAAAATTAAAATGAATTTTCCGATTCGCCGTGCAGAGAAAGTTGAAACTTACCCTGGGGTTTTAACTCAAGCTTTAAGCAAGCCCTTCAAAAATGTCTATTTGAATAGCCAGGCCTATATTGTGGAATATGAAAACCCGCAAGATGTTATCGATGAAACGCCAAAGCTGGAATTGCTGAAACAATTGGGGCGCATTCGAACTGCCATTACAGCGCAAGGGACATGTGTGGATTTGGCCTTAACTGCACAAGCTGGGCAATATGACTGTGTTTCACGTTATTTTGCCCCTGCCAATGGTATTGATGAAGATCCTGTTACCGGTTCAATTCATACCGCCATTGCGCCACTATGGGCTGAAAAGCTTGCTAAAAGTGAAATCCTGGCATATCAGGCATCAAAACGTGGCGGGGAATTGCATTGTGTTGTGCTTGAAAATGAACGGATTGAAATTTCAGGTTATGCAAAACTATATATGCAGGCAGAGCTGTATCTATAAAAGGGATGAATAAATTTGCTACACAGCCGTTGAAATAAACGGCTCTTTTTTCAAAAAACTACTACTAAAAATCAAACGCATTTCCTAAGATGTCGTGGGTTATAAAAATTCATATTGTGGAATAAAATTGGAATAATTATGTTAATGCGGTTTAAACAACTTACCATCTCTTTATTATTTGTCGGCATGAGTGCAACCGCTTGGTCACAACCTGTTTTAGTAAAATCTCAACAGAAGATTGAGGAATATAAATTAGATAACGGTTTGCGTGTGGTGCTTGCGCAAAATGACAAAGAAAATAAAGTGTTTATGAATACCGTTTATCTCACTGGTTCATTAAACGATCCACAAGGTAAAGGGGGCTTGGCGCATTTATTAGAGCATTTGGCATTTAAAGGCACACAGAACATTAAAGGCGAAGAGTTTCAGCGCCGTCTGGATCAATACACTTTAATGACCAATGCCAGCACCGATTATTATTCAACTAAATATACCAATATTATTCGCCCAGAACAGAATGCAATTAATGAAGTGATTCATCTTGAAGCGGAGCGGATGGATAAACTGGTGCTGCAAGAAAAGTTCGTGCCTTCTGAAATTTCGATTGTGAAACGTGAACGTGAAGTTCGCATGGATCAACCTTTTTCGGTCATGATGGACCAGATGTGGAAGTCAGCTTATGGCAATCGATATCTGGGGCGTTTACCGATTGGCGACTTAAACGAATTACAATCCATTAAAATGGATGAGCTAAATAAATTTTACCGTACCTGGTATACACCGAATAATGCGGTGATGGTGATTTCAGGTAAATTTGATAAAGCTGAAGTGTTAAAACAGATTGATAAAAGCTTCAGTCCAATTGCGGCACGTCAAGTTCCAGCCCAAACCAAAGTCCCGGTACTGGATTCAGCCAAAATCCAGAACAGAAACTTTCTGGTACAAAAGGGCAGTGATCTGGCCAAATTCAATATTTATCTGAATGGCAAGAATGAAAAGATCAAGTCTGCACTCGCTTTGGCACCATATTTATATACCATGCAGCCGAGCGGGCATCTTTATCAAAGTGTGGTCGAAACAGGGGTAAGTACCGGGGTTCAGTCCACCACATGGTTGGATCAAGACTTTAATCTGGTGTTTATGGGCGCTGTGTATGCCCCAAATCATGATGCGAAGAAAGTCCAGTCGGAATTGGTTTCAGGGGTAGAGAAAAACAAGCCATTCAATGAAACCGAGCTGAACCGGGTAAAAAATCTGATTCAGAATCAGGCAGACAACATCCAGACTAATGCTGCAGCATTGGGTGGGCGCTTGAGTGATTATTACGTCTCTTATCAAGGCAATTGGTCACAATATTTTACTGATCTGGATAATGTAAAAAAACTCAAACTTTCTGAGGTCAATCAAACCCTAACCCAGTTTTTAGTTCCTGAACATCGTATTTCAGGGGATATCAAACCAACTCCAGAAGATCAGAAAAAAGCACTAGAGCAAAAACAGGCATCTGAACAGCCTAAAACGCTTGATCAAAGCGATATCAAAGAAGAACCTTTAAAGGATAGTAGTGTCTATAAACAAGAGGTTACCGAATATGTTAAAACCTCGAAACAGTATTTAGTCGATACTGAAAAGAAAATTCAACGCGGAACATTGCAGAATGGAATTAAGTACGCGTTATATCCAACAACGACACGTGATGACAAAACCTATGCCACCATTTCTGTCGATTTTGGTACGGAAAAATCCTTATTTAATAAAGGTGAAGTGCTCGATTTGATGGCATATTTATTATTGCGTGGATCTGATCAATATAGCTTGCAGGATATTGCGGATAAATCAATTGAAGCGGGTGGTGGTGCTACTGCAACCGCATCCGCCAATAGTATTAGCATTCAGATTGTGGCGAAAAAAGAAAAGTTTGATGATTATTTCAAATTTATGATGCAGGTGTTGAAAAATCCGAAGTTTGAACAATCACAGTTTGACTTGATCAAATCGCAAACTTTATCTGCATTAGATCGTCCCTATACCGAGCCTGAAACTGTTGCTGCGCTCACCATGACCCGACTGCTCGAAACCTACCAACCCGGCGATTTGCGTTACCATTTTGAGCCGGATCTTGCCAAGCAACAAATTAAAGCTGCCACGGTTGAGCAAGTGAAAAAGTTGTATCAGGATTTCTTTGTCAGCAACCATGCACAAATCGCAATTACCGGTGATTATCAAGCCAAACCGATGCTCGCATTAGTACAAAAAGAGTTTTCGGGTTGGAAAGCACAATTGCCATATCAACGTCTCAGCTCTGATTATCAAGCGTATCCGGCACAGAAAATTCATGCTTTATCCGAACAGCGTGAATTCGGCAGTTATCAATCTATTTTGACTTTCCCTGCTGGTGCAAATCATTCCGATGCTACTGCGTTAATCGTATTTAGTTATATTTTAGGCGATTCACAACTCTCTTCACGTTTAGCTCAGGAATTACGTGAAAAAAATGCACTGGTCTATGGTTTTGGCAGCGATGTTGAACTGGATGACTGGGTCGATTCTGGTGCCTTAACCATTGATGCCAATTACACGGCAGGTAAATCGGCACAAGTTTCACAAGGCGTGCGTAAAGTCTTAAATGACTTGCTGACGAATGGTGTGACCGAGCAAGAACTGGAAGCAGCGAAAGCCAATATCCTGAAAAAACGTGTGACGACTTTGGAAGATGAGCGCAATATTCATCAAATGTTAACGCCGCAATTAGAACGTGATCGTGATTTATTGTTCCGTGAAAAGCGTGATCAGGCACTGGCAAAATTGACTAAAGCCGATGTGGATGCAGTGATCAAGAAATACATAAAGCTGGATCAGCTGATTGAAGTTATGGCGGATCAGTATGGTAAAAAAGTAAAATAAACTGCTCGAAATATTTTTTAGCAAAAATTTTAAAATCCTCCATGAGTGGGGGATTTTTTTATTGTTGTTTCAATATAGTCAAACTACTTTATTATCCATACAGGATTCGAAAAAAACTCGAAATAATTCATCGACTGAGTCGATCAACCATTCTTTACGCTTACGTTTAACCCATGCCCACATCTGTTCTATAGGATTTAAATCAGGGCTGTATGCAGGAAGCCAAAGAATTTTATGCCCTTGTTGTTCCAATAACTCCAGAATATCTGCTCTTTTATGAAATGCTGCATTATCCATAACCACTACA
>NZ_SJNZ01000030.1 GCF_004331155.1 Acinetobacter terrestris | reverse complement strand
TCATGACGAAATGGAAAATCTGGTTGCAGTAGATGAACCAGAACAAATGGAAAACCTTGTTGCAGCAGATGAATCAGATCCTCTGGCCATGATTGCAGAAATGGAAAATCTGGTTGCAGTCGATGAACCAGAACAAACGGAAAACCTTATTGCAGTTGATGACACTGAATTTAGTCATGACGAAATGGAAAATCTGGTTGCAGTCGATGAACCAGAACAAGCGGAAAATCTAGTTGCAGCAGATGAATCAGATCCTCTGGCCATGATTGCAGAAATGGAAAATCTGGTTGCAGTCGATGAACCAGAACAAGCGGAAAATCTGGTTGCAGTCGATGAACCAGAACAAGTGGAAAATCTAGTTGCAGTCGATGAAGGTCAAAACGGATCTATAGAAAATTCAGATATTGATGACGTTTATCAGGCGTTTTCAGACCAAATTAATTCGAAATAAGGAAACTATCATGAAAAAAATCTCTCTTACATTAATCAGCCTTGCCCTATCTTTTTCAGTTGTGGGCTGTACTTCAAATAAAGCCGTGACCAGTCCTAATGGCTTTTCATCTAAAGCGGTTAATCAGCCTGACACTGTAAAAAACTATATGCAAAGCATAGCTGTATATCAGCAAAATAAAGATTTAAGCACTGAAACTGAAAGACAAATTGCACTTCTAACAGACAAATATATTCAAACCAAAATGATTATTGACGAAGCAGCACGTCGCCAAAATATTTCTAATCAATAAGGACTTGATCATGACTGAAGCAAACAAGGTCGATAAACCTAGTTTTAATAAAGAACAAACAGGCTATACCAAACTTGGCCAGACGTTAGAAACAAATCAAGCTGAAGTCAATTCGATTGAAAAAGCTGAAAATATAGATATTTCAAAAAGCACAAAAGGTATTAATAAAAATCCTGAAGAAACTAAGGTAACTGATACCAAAAAGCTAAAAGCTGATGACAGTAAAGAATCTAGTGAAGAAGGCATACCTAAAGCATTACTCAATAAATATTATGTGGTAGATGACAAATATCACTTTAAAGGTAATCCTGAAAAAGTAGCTTTTGAAGATTCTGGAAAAGCTTTAAAAACCACAATTGATGATAAACATATTGCTGCTTCAATGGTGGAGGTAGCAAAAGCTAAAAAATGGGAAACAATACAGGTTAAAGGCTCTGAAGAATTTAAACGGAATGTATGGCTTGAAGCTTCAATGAAGGGCATGACAGTAAAGGGTTATGAACCTCGTGATATTGATCTAGCCTTGCTCAATGATATGAAAAAAGAACAAGGTAAAGAGGTAGTTCACAATACTATTGAAAAGGGTAATGAACGCCAGAAAGAGAAGCCTTTAAATGAGAAGGATAAAGTAGATCCAGCACAGGAACGAAAGGAAAAGCTTAATAATCTGTCAGAACAGGAAAAAGCTTTACTGACTATTTTTGATAAAAAAATGAAAGCTGACGGCTTCACAGAAAAGCAGCGCATAGCCAGTATAGACGTTGCAATCGAACAGCTTAATCAGAAAAAAATGCACGTTGGAAAATTAGTAGATCATGGTGCAGCACCATTTAAACATGATCCTAAAAATAGCAGCAGCTACTACGCCACTATTGAAAATAGTAAAGGTGAAAAAAATACAATTTGGGCGAAGGATCTGGAACGTACTTTGAAAGAGCAAAATATCATTAAGAATGATGATATTGTCCTGTCCTATAAAGGGTCTAACAAAGTCGAAGTGAATACTAAAGAAATTGATCCTAAAACTGGACTGCCAACAGGTGCAAGAGTTCAAACATTGGCAAATAAAGGGAAGTGGGAAGCTCAAAGCTTGAGTAAATTGAAAGAAACAACTGAAAAAGCTTTAACCAAAAATGATAAAACTAAGCTTCAGATTCAACATAATGCCGACCTTCAAAATCAGAAATTTCATAAGCCAAAATTAACGGCTTATGATGCCAATGCTCCAAAACAACAGCCAGTACAGCAGCCACAAGTTAAAACTCAAGAGAGAAATAAAAATAGAGATATATCCCGATAATCTTGGCCACGAAAACACCCATTAAGGGTGTTTTTTTATATCCCGCTACTAGATCAAATAGGAGCAGTTTATTTTCTGCGGTCGCCATTTAAAAAGCACAGCTTTTTAAAGCTCACTTGAAAACAACGATAATCAGGGAAAGGAAAATTTAAATGATTGCGTCAGTTCGCAAAGTAGACACTTTGCTCTGATATATCTGCTATGGATCTAGATTAGATAGGTAATATAGATGCCTGGATAAACGCTGCAGCTTGCAGCATTTATCCAAGCATCGGGATTAGACGTTTTAGAGATTATGGACCAGACAATAATATTGGCAGTCCATAATCTACTAAAACCAATAGAAGGTTAAACTTGGGATATTGCTTGTATTGTCCACCTGTGGACTATATAATCAAATTTAATCTGATTAAGGACGGTAAAGAATGACAAATGCAGATTTTAAACTGCTAGTTGAATCATTGGGATTTTACAACCCTGAAGCGATACGCGATTATTTCAAAGCTATAGGCTTTAATGAATCTATTAACGTCCGACCAATCCAATATTGGTTAAATGGTAAAAGTGTAGCTCTCAATATGCCGATTCCAGACGATGTGGTTGAGCATTTTAAGCAGCTTGAACAAATGAAAATTGAATTATCTGGCCAAGAAAAATTTAAGAGAAATAGCTTTCTATACAAAGATAAATATTTAATGTGGGAAAAATTCCCTGAATTAAATGGATTACCTTGCACATACCTTAACCAATTAATGGTTCTGGTCAATATGCTGCATGGTTATAGAGAAATGCAATATTGCTCAAGTTACTAAGGGTCATGGAATGAAAAATCAGGATCTATCTATTGCTGAGCTAATTAGCAAACGCAATAAGATTGTTTATACAATCTGCGGATTGTTGGTCTTACTGACAGCATTATCCTTTGCTAGATACTTTTTAAGTTTTAGTATTCTTTATCTTTTAATTCTAATTATTCCATTTTTTGTTTTGATGTACTGGATGATAAAGACCACTGAATATATTAAAGATAAAATGAGCGTTAAATGACACATAGCTTGTCATTAGCATGATAATAAAAACAGTGTTTTAGTTCTTCTAACGAGGCATAATGACACTATGCTGCGACTCAACCTGTGTCACTTTTACTTTGGAGAAACCGGACATTTCTACTTTGGGCTTACATGGCTGAATTTCGAATAAGAGACGTTATGTAAAATTGGAGTACACCTTTAGGAACAATTTATTTGTCAGTAGATATAAAAAAAGCAATCATATTAGATTGCTTTATTAAAACTTTAAGTTATTA
Organism: Acinetobacter terrestris; assembly: GCF_004331155.1. Classification (GTDB taxonomy): domain Bacteria; phylum Pseudomonadota; class Gammaproteobacteria; order Pseudomonadales; family Moraxellaceae; genus Acinetobacter; species Acinetobacter terrestris. The sequence goes on along the minus strand of NZ_SJNZ01000030.1, from coordinate 45,054 downwards.
GAAATTAACAGGAATATTTAACTCTTTGAGTTCGTTATTAACTAGTCTAAGAATCTTTAACTCTAGGACTTTGGTCTTTTTTAATTCTTTTTCCTTAATCTCGAAGAAGTCATTCAGTGTTGATATAGGATTACCATTAATCGCAATAATAACATCCTCAATGAGTACATTAGCCTTGTACGCTCTCGAACCTTCGACTACATTTTCAACATACGATCCCGTATTTCTCTGATAGGTCTTTCTTTTCTCAAGTGGAATTTCAGTAAATCTAAACCCAAATGCATTAGGATTCTTGGTGTAGTTGTCTTTAACATAAAAGAGCACTTCATAACTGTAGATAATACCCAAATTGTTAGGATCAATAATAGTTGCTAAATTTTTAGGATTAACAGTATTTGCTAAATTGTTAAGATTATCTTTCACTGAATAAGTAATTGATGAGTCTGCATATTTTGAGAAAGTTACAAAAGTAGCTCCTACTTTCTTAGCCTGATTTATAAGGGAATCTTTTGGCACATCCCAATCTCTAAATATACTTTGCCCAATAGCTGAATATCCTTGTGCGTTATACAACTGATAGCTTTCTAGACCAGGTGCAACTTCTAATACTTGTACTTGTTCTCCTGGCTTTAAATATTCAAAATTCTTTTTTGCATCTTCTCGCCAATTTGCTGAATAATAATATTTAGAGACATTACTTGTACTAACACTATTGTTGCTAGTAGGTTTAGAGACATTACTTGTACTAACACTATTGTTACTTAGTCCTCGGGTTTCTAGTATAGGACCATTAGCTTGATGAATAGTGATATTTAAAAGCTCATAGCCAGGTTCTTTGACCTCTCTAGTTGTTATAATAGTTGCACCATCAGGCTTTTTATACGTATAGAAAGTGGATGCCTCAGCTGTTATACACCCCATCATCATTAGCAATCCAAGCAATTTAATTTTCGTAGATGACATTGTTAAAATTTCTCTAAATGCAAGTATGTAGACCTCAATTATGAGGTAGTCTTTTCATTATTGATAAACTTAAATAATTTTAATTTCAACATTAATATTCAAAGGGGTTAACGTATGAAAACATGGTGAACCGTACCGGGTTTGTCGGAGACTTTTTTATTTAAGTTAGGCCACCTGACCTAACGGGTTAATCTTATCATAGTACATTGCTTCAAACTCAAAAGGCGATACATAACCCAGTGCACTGTGTACACGCTTTTTATTGAACCAATCTACCCAGTTTAGTGTCGCAAGTTGTACATCTGCTAAACCTTGCCAATCTGCTTTTAGATATTCAATCACCTCTGTTTTGTATAAGCCATTCACCGTTTCAGCCAAAGCATTATCGTATGAATCACCAGTCGTACCGACTGATGCTCGTAAATTTGCTGCTTCTAAACGATTGGTATAGCGAATGGAAAGATATTGCACACCTCTGTCGGAATGATGAATCACATTCTTTGGCATGCCTCGATCGTGCAATGCTTGCTCAAGTGCATCGAGCACCATATCTGTATTCATCCGTGTAGATACTTTCCATCCAATAATTGCTCGTGAGAACACATCAATAATAAAGGCGGTATAGACCCAGCCTGAATGAGTTTGAATATACGTAAAGTCACTGACCTGAGAAGCACTGCTTCGCAAGGGTCAGGATGATCAGCATTAAAATTACGTTTCACTAAATCATCTGCTCTTTTTTGATCATCTCGGTTACGGGTGGTTTGTTTATTCTTACCACGCCAAACACCTTGTATACCTAGCTTCTGCATCAATCGAGCAACTGTACAACGTGCGATAACATAACCTTCACGTTTCAATTGTTGCCAGACCTTACGCACACCATATCGACCTGAACTTTCTTTCCAAATTCGTTTAATTTGTTCAGCATGATACTCATCATGTAGATCTCGTTTCGCTCGATGTTCTGGATTGTCAGCGAGATCTAGAGTCCGGTAATAGGTTGAAGGTGCGATCGGTAAAATTCTACAAATCGCCTCGACTCCGTACAGCTCTTTATTATTATGGATAAAATCCACCATTATTTGTGTGGGCGGTCGAGCTCCGCCTGGGCGCAAAAAGCGGCTGCTTTACGTAGAATCTCATTGGCGCGTTGCAGTTCTTTATTTTCGCGTTCGAGTTGTTTGATACGTTCTTGGTCTGAAAGCTGCTGTACTTTAACTGGATTTTGTTTATCTAAATATTTTTGATACCAAACACGTAGTGTTTCAGGAGTACAACCCTTGCGCAGTATACTGCTCAGGGAGCAATAGCGGTGATCGCAGCCCAATTCGATGGATAATCTTTTTCAGATTCAATCAATAATTGAACCGCTCTTTCTCTGATTTCAGGGGTATATTTTAATTTTGTCATCGGGATAGTCTCTCAGAATATTGACTCTCCGACAAACCCGGTACGGTTCAAAATCCGATTTCAAGAAATCGGATTTTTTTATCTATAACAATTTACATATTGCATGAATGACAAATTAAAAAAAGTAACTAAATATTCTGTATCTATAGAGTATAGTCTAACGATACATTCAAAAACCTAATAAAATATGCTGAAATCCGTACCTATAGACTTAATATTAAGTTTCGGTACAATATGTATCTACAAATCTAATATCTAACGGAACAAAATGCCTAACCAAGTCGGCTATATTCGTGTCAGTTCAACGGAACAAAATACTGAACGCCAATTAGATGGAATCAGTCTGGATAAAACATTCACTGAAAAGGCAAGCGGAGGTAGCCGTGAACGTCATCAGTTAAATGCAATGCTCGACTATCTTCGTGAAGGAGATACAGTGCATGTTCACAGTATTGATCGTCTAGCACGTAATACAAATGATCTGAACGAAATTGTGAGTAGTCTTAATGATCGTGGCATAACTATTATTTTTCATAAAGAGAACCTAATTTTCAGTCATGATATAGCGCAATCGGCAATGAATAAACTTATGTTCCAAATGCTTGCTGCATTCGCAGAATTTGAACGATCTATGATCCGTGAACGCCAAAGAGAAGGAATTAATAAAGCTAAAGCTAAAGGCTTATATAAAGGTAGAAAACGAAAAATTGATTATGCAGAAATACAAAAAGCTATGAAGGTTGAAGGGGCAACTTTTAGAAGTGTGGCTAAACAGTTCGATGTAGGTGTTGCAACTGTACAACGAGCCTTAAAAGCACATACCACTTAGAGTTCCCTTCAATTTTGAATAAGAGATTTTATGTTAAATAGATAAAGTTTTAAGTCATCTATTTAAACTGAATACTAGAGCATCAATATTTTTTGCTGGATTATTTGGGTCATAGATTTTAGTCTCTAATTTTGAAACAGATACATTGGACTCAACGATTTGATTTAGATTTTCAATATCTATTTCGGGAAAGCTATCATACTTGCGCTTACTCATAATTAAATGAGCAAAAAAAGGCGAGCTGGTGTTTAAGTTTAGATGAGCAAAGACTCTCGCTGGATGCTGAATAGCCCACATGCCACGCACTCGTAAATCAGTAATACCTAAAGGATCAACCTTATTGACCTTGGCAATTTCGTTAGTTTTGATAAGTTCTAGATCTAATTGTTTAATACCGTCTGTAATTGTGTTTTTAATATTTTGATAAACTGATCTATCGGCTGAGTAGCAGTCACCATAAACAAACCAAATACCCTTTAAGACTTTGTCTTTTACAACACCAACCACATAGAGCATATCCTTTTTAGTCCACTGTTTCTCACTGTCTAATAATGAATCATCTTCACATATTTGACAGTTTTTGGTGATTAAGGGATCATCTTTATAAAAATAATCTTTGGGAAATGAACTATTTAAGGCAATACTTCCTGTTTGAGATTCTACCTTTTTGATTTCAATAGCATCACTGTTTCGCAAAATCGCATCAGGTGGATTGTTTTTATTGCCTAGGTAAGAAAATACCTGTTGATGTAAGGGCATGTGGTCTGGATTATTTAGACTATTGGCATATAAGTCTTTTACAAACTTCTCCAAAGCGTCACCCACCTGATTAACTCGGTTCGATACATTATAATTTTCATCAAATGCTTCAATAACTGTATCGCACAAGAGGTTGAATGCTTGAAGTGTATTTGCCATTTTATGATTTCATCCTTATTAGCTTGCTTTTTTAATAGCGATTGATTTTTTTAATACACGAAGAATGCTCTCAGCTAATATCTGAGCAAAATCAACATTTACTGCATTCCCAATCATCTTATAACCATGATTTACATCTGTATATTTAAAAATAAAATTGTCTGGAAAACTTTGAATACGAGCGCATTCACGAACACTTAAACGTCTATATTCACCTTTCGGTGAAAACATAAATTTATCTTGTTCTAGTTTTATCATTTTCGGTGCGCTTGGATGAATAGGGGCATGTCGTCCACCAGCTTGAATAGTAAAAGATGGTTCATCCCATGCTCTAACACGGTTTCTTGACATATACATAGATGAAAAGCCACCTGTCATATATTCATGATTGGCAATTTCAACATCTGGGTTCGGTTTTGATTTATTCAGTGCTGGTACAGCATTATGTTCTAGATCTTTAATGATATCTTCTAGATGCTTAGGTTCTTGTGTTGGCTCTGGAAATGAGTAATCGACATTGAGATCAGATCTAAAACCAATAAAAATAACTCGTTTTCGATCTTGAGCAATCCCAAAATCTGCTGCATTTAGAAGTTTAAAATGAAGATCATAACCAGCTTCAAGAAAGGTATTTTTGATGTTCTCGAGAGCATCTTTATGTCTAGGAGCTAGCATTCCACTAACATTCTCAGCTAAGAAAAATGATGGTTTTTTAGCTTCAAGAATACGAATAAAATCAAAAAAGAGTTGCCCTCTTTTATCTTCAATGCCTCTTCGTGAACCTGCTTCGCTCCAACTTTGGCATGGTGGACCACCGATAATGCCATCACAATCTGGAACGTCAGATTCATTGATTAAGGTGATACTACGCTTATCTAAAGTTGTTTCAGGATGATTATGCTCATAGGTAGCCCAAATATCTTTATCAAATTCATTGGCAAAAATGATGTCAAAACCTGCTTGTTTAAAGCCTAGGTCTAAACCACCAGCGCCAGAAAAGAAGGATGCAATTTTGAGAGACATGTTGAAAAAAACACAGTTAATAATTTAGATGTGATTTTTACATTTTTGAAGATAAAAGGCCAGTATTTTCTTGAAATTTTTATAAGGGTTCGAAATTGAAACGCTTTTAGAATGATTATTAGACACTCGATTAAAATGGCCGTTTTAAAAAAATAATTAATAGTTAAAATGGCCGTTTTAAAAAAATATATTGTATGACTCATTCCGTAGCAAAACTCAACACCCTAAAATTAGATCCATTAAATCCCAGATTTGAAACAGCTTTTTCTAGTGATACTGATTTAGTCGTAATTTTAAAGGAGTTATTTAAAGAGTCAGATGTCCTATCTATAGTAAAGAATGTTCTCCAACAGGAATTTGATTTAGTAGAACCTATCGTTGTTACTAGAGACATTAATGGACAATGGCTTGTTCTAGAGGGAAATCGACGCACTGCGGCATTCATGATTTGTAGTACGGCTGAATATGCAAGAGAAGTTGGATTAGATATAAAAAGTGTTCTTTCGCCTACAATGGAAGTTCCAATTTTTATTTATGAGACACGAGAAGCTGCTCAAAAGTATTTACATAAGCGACATGTATCTAAGCCTCATGGTTGGAAACCTTATGCAAAAAATCAGTTCTTGTATAATAGTTATACCGCGATTGAACACAATAAATTTCACCGCAATAGCATTGAGCAATTAGCAAAAGACTATGAAATCAGTGTTCCAAATATTTATTTAGCTCTTGTTTGTTATTTGGTTTTTGAGGAAATTAAAAAGTATGAGTTTTTTTATTTCCTTATTGAGACAAAAAAAATTGATTACTCTGTCTTTACGACAGCTTTAGCTAATCCATCAATCCGTGATTACCTTGGATTAGAACGAGATCTGAATAAGTATCATGATGTGTCGTTTATTCAAATGAAAAGAAAAATAGATCTGGATTCATTGAGAGTTTTTACAAAAATTGTTTTTGATAAAAGTTATGGTAAAAGTGGTAATAAAGCAATTCTTGATGATTCAAGAAAAGTCACTAAGTTAGGTGAAATATTTGATTGTGATAAAGCTGTAGAGGAGTTACTTAATACTAAGAATATTGATACTGTTTATTCCAATCTATCTGATCTTAAATTAAGTCCAAGTGCCTCCCTTAGTCCTAGTACTTCCGTTAGTCCGAGTGCCTCCCTTAGTCCTAGTACTTCCGTTAGTCCGAGTGCCTCCCTTAGTCCGAGTGCCTCCCTTAGTCCAAGTATTCAACTAGAGCCAATTAAGCCATTTTTTAGTGCTCATGTTTCTAAGAAAATTTATGGTTTATATAAAAAATTTATGGAATCAGTCGATAAGGAAACAGCATCAGCGAATGTTAGTCCACTTATTGATTATCTACATAAGTTTAAAAAGTAATATTTCAAAGTATATTATTGATTTTCCTAAAATTAACATAATACGGCTTATCCGAAGCTAATTTTAGACAATAAAAAACCCCAGCATCCTGCCGGGGTTTCTCATATTGGGTTGCTAGGTATGACTCCTGTCTTACCTCACGCTCCTGGTGCGATCTTTCTTATTCTTGTTGTTTGGAACATCCTGTTCTCTATGACTTCATCATAGGAAAATTCACCTATCCTGGATAGCCGCAAAGGGCCGAGTTTTATGTGAGCCAAAGCGTACAAAATAGCCTAAATTTCATCCACAGTAATTGGGGATAGTTTTCGCCCTGGAAGAGCTGAGAACATTGGGAAAATGCCAAAATTGAGCATTTTTTAGACGATTTTATTGGCGAAAGATTACAAATCTGCTTAAAAAACACACGAGTTGTTAAAACGTCTGTTTTTTGATCTTTTTGGTTTTGGATTTATTGAGTTAACTATTTGATAAATAATACTATTTAAAAAGGCTGTTATTCCCAAGTAGAAATGTCCTACCTAATAACCAAATAGAAATGTCCTATATGGACATTTCCAAGTCAAGCACAGGATTCAGATTTCGTTGTTGAATTGCTGTTTTCTGTGCACGTCTGCTTGGCATCTTTTGAGAACGATTGCGTTTGTTTTGTTGTTCCAGTTCTTCATGCTGTTGTTGGATATGATTCAGAACAGCACCCAACCGTTTATTCTCAACAATCTCTCGCTGGTTGAGCTGACTTAATTTATCGAAGATGCTGTAATTGATCTTCCGGCCTTCATGCATGATGGCTACAGTACCATCCGGGTATTCTAGAAACTCAAGATATTTACCAATCAGCCTCTGGTTTTCTTCTGTACTCTCCAGGAGATATACACATTTATCATAAGTAATGGTCAGGCTATTGGTGACTCTACGTGGCTCTCGCCAGGTAAAAATATCATCTAATTGCTCAGCTGTTTCGGTGGCAGAGCGGTGTAAGTTCTTAGGATTAAAGGCCATCTTTGCAAACTTGAGATTGAATTGCTCAATGAAGCAGGGTAGCCAAGCATTCGCTTGTTCAATCGAACAGATGCCTTCCAGGCGCATTTCTTTGATCAGACGGTCCTGAAGCGTTCTATTGGCTCGTTCTACACGGCCTTTGGCCTGTGGTGAATTAGCGAAGATAATATCGATATTCAGGGTGCTGAGTACGCGCCCAAATTGCGTAATCTTGGTGTCTTTCTTGCTGCTTTGATTCACCCTGAAGACTGAATGTTTATCGCTGTAAAATGCCAACGGCTTACCATGCTGCTCAACATACAAACGTGTTGAAATCATATAGTCAAAGGCTGATTCTGATTCACAGAAGCGTAAATGCTGCAATTTTCCTGTGGCATCATCGATAAACACCAGTAGACAGCATTTAGGGGCTCGTCCTTCAAACCAGTCATGGTGTGAGCCATCGATTTGAATCAGTTCACCAAAGCAATCCCGGTTGTAACGAGGCTGATACGGGCGTTTCAAGCGCTTGGATCGCGGAATCCATAAATTGGCTGCAATCATCCAGGAACGTAGTGTTTCCACTGAAATATCGAATCCATGAACGGTAGTGAGCTTTTCATGCGCTAAAGTAGGTCCGAAACCATGGAGTTGATCCGAAACAATATTGAGGCACTTGAGTCTGAGTTCTTCAGGAAGTTTGCAGTTGCTGGTTTGACCACGTGCAGCATGGGCTAATGCAACTGGGCCTTGAGCTTTGTATTTCTGCAGTAAGCGTCTGATCTGACGTTCTGAAATATGAAGTAGCTGAGCAGCTTGGGATTGAGTTATGCGTTGATCACAGATTTCCTGCAAGACCGACAATCGTTTAAGTTCTTTATCCGACATAGACACCAACATATCAAACCGTCCGCTAAGGAAATTGCAAAAGTGCATATTCTAAAAGCGGACATTTTTACTTTGGAGAAACCGGACATTTCTATTTTGGGCTTACAAAGGCGTTTCGTATAACGTGTATTATGTTAAATAGCGTGAATTTTCTAACTTTATCTAACTAAAAAATGTTTACAAAATCGGTGGCTATTCATAGGAAAAAATCTGTTTAAGAATGAAAAAATGTATTAAATTTTATAGTCTTATTTAAATATTTAATTAAAAAGTTGAACAACACATGATTAATACAGACTTTTCTGAGTCTTCAGAATTTGATGCCATTTTAATTGATACAAGTATTTATGAGCGTAATGGTCTAAAACTAGATAAAGGATTGCTGAAAGCTTTATATCAGTTCAAACACAGTCCTATTGATCTACTGATGCCAGATGTAATTTATAATGAGCTAAAAAACCATTTAAATAAAAAAATAAATGAAATAAATGGCTTAGGTAAAATCATACATGATTTTAAGGAATATAATTTAGAAGAACCTGAGTTGCTAGCAGCATTGGAAACAATGAAAAATAATATTGATATAAATTCAATTGTGGAAAATAAATTAAGTGAATTTATTGAAAATACAGCGGCCTTAGAAATAGTGTGCGGTGAGTTTTCGGATATTACAAAAATTTTGAATGATTATTTTTCTGCTATACCTCCTTTTGGGAAGGATGCAAAAAAGAAAAATGAATTTCCAGATGCTATTACTCTGAATGCTATTGAAGAATGGGCTAAGCAGAATCATAAAAAGGTCCTAGCCATAGCAAGTGATAACGATTGGAAGTCTTATTGTGAGAAATCTGAAAATATTGAATATTCGGAAGATCTTGCAACGGTATTAGCAGATTTAAATGCTTTAAATGCACCATATGTAGTATTGAATCAGATTGAATCCTTAATCCAGCAAGAAGATCAAGACTTTCATACAAGCATAGCAAACTTGTTAAGAATTGAATTAGATGGTTTCACTCCAGATCAGACTGCCGATTCATATCTTTACTGGGAACCAGAAGGTGCATATGCATGGTTTGAAAGATTTGAATTTATGGAAGAGGAAGGCAGAATCATAGAAGCTGATACTCATCAACTAGTTGTTGAAATAAATGTACGTATATTTATAGGTGCAGAGGGCGAGTTTTCTTTATCAGTATATGACTCAATAGACCGCGACTATGTAGGAATATCTGGGGCTGTACAGAACATTGAAACAGAATTCGACTCTAAAATTCTCCTTAGTTTTGAAGGTGAGGTCACAACAGAACAAACTTTAGATAATCTAGAATTGGTAGAAGTTGAAATACTAAATAAGCCATCAGTAATTGATTTTGGAACATTAGAACCAGATTTTGAGCCGGATGATTACTAACTGAGATTAAGACTAATCTATTAGAATTGCTAAAATTAACATAATACACGTTATGCGAAATTAGAAAAATGAGTTTATTGCACTGATATTTATCTGTTTTTTAAATTTTAGACCTGGGTTGGTGCCCAGGTTTTTTTATTGCGTATAACAGCCATTATGTTAAATGGAATAATAATCTATGGAAATGAGACTAAAAAATTAGGATCTAGATGTACTTGACCTCAACTTAAGTTGAGGTTTTAGGATCTGCATACTTTTAAAAATAGTTGAAACTTCTACAAATGAATTACTTCATAAATAACAGCTTTCAAATCAGACATCAGCTCATCGTTATATTGTCACTAATTCTAATAGGATTGAACTTAAGACCATCAATGGCTGCTATTGGTCCATTACTTCCTCAAATTAAAACTACATTGAATTTTAGCTTTATAGAAATTTCCTTACTTACAGCAATACCTATTTTATGTATGGGAATAATGATGTTTATCAGTCATCGAATACTTAGACATGTAAGTTCTTTTCAGCTAATTATTATTGCTTTAAGTATGATAGGTTTATCTAATTTTTTAAGATTTTTTGCTGATGATTACAAATATAATTTATTAATCACAGCTATTGTGGCTGGATGTGGTATAGCAATGATTCAAGCTATTTTACCTCTTATCATAAAAACAAATTTTTCTAAAAGCATTACTATTTATATGGGAGTCTATGTAACAGCTATTATGGGAGGAGCTGCTTTGAGTTCTGTAATAGTCCCTGTCATAGAGAATCAATTTCACAGTTGGCAATTCAGCTTAGCTTGTTGGTCTATCTTGACAGTTATAACAATATTCAGTTGCTTCTATGTGAAAAACATTCTATGGAAAAGTGAACCTGAAATAGAAAAAGAGAATGTGAAAAATATAAATTTTTTCTCTATTCCACGAGCATGGGTATTAGGAATTTTCTTTGGTTTAAGCACAGCTTCTTATACCTGTGTATTAGCGTGGTTACCTCCATATTTTATTGACTTAGGCAGGACGAATATCCAGGCTGGATTACTATTAGCGTTATTAACCTTGTCAGAAGTATTCGCTGGACTTTTATTTCCCACATTATCGAATAGAAACCCAGATCGTAGAATGATTCTTATGCTTATCATTTTTTGCAGTATCTCAGGATATCTTGGTTTAATTTTTATTCCTGAATCCATAACATACTTATGGATTTTCTTTCTAGGACTTGGAATTGGGGGGCTATTTCCTATGAGTCTTATTCTAGCTCTAGATCATTTATCTTCTGCACAAGAAGCAAATCAATTAACATCTTTTGTTCAAGGGATCGGCTATATCATCGCTGGATTTTCACCAGTGATTGCTGGGTTATTAAGAGATCAAACAGGAAGTTTTTTAATTTCGTGGGTATCTCTTCTTTTGATTTCATTTTTTTTACTAGGATTAGTTCCCTTTTTCAATCCTAAAAAATATGCAAAAAAGATGAAGAGAGCTTAAAGTTTATTTACTTTCCTCCCAATATGGATGTGCTTCAGGATCTACGGAAAATTGATCATCTGGATTTCTTAACGGACAATTCTTCAAAGATAAGCAGCCACAGCCAATACACGCATCAAGTTGGTTTTGTAAATTATTTAAAATATCAATCTTATTTTGAAGATGGGATTTCCAACTTAACGAAATTAAGTCCCAATCTTCTCTATTAGGAATCCTATTTCTAGGTAATTTTTCAAAAATTTCAAAAATTTCAGCAAGTGAAATACCAACTTGCTGAGATACTTTAATCAAGGCAATTTTTCGAAGTATATGTCTCATATATCTACGTTGATTACCATTGGTACGAATACTTTCGATAAGACCTTTAGCCTCATAAAAACGAATAGCTGTAATAGAGACATTGGATCTTTTTGCAATTTCTCCTATTGTTAATAAATCAGATGGATCTTTTGCCATAAAATATAATTTCGTTATCAATTAAGATTTTCTAAAATTAACATAATACGCGTTATACGAAGTCAAAAAAGGGAGCTAAAGGCTCCCTTTTTACTAGAGTTTTTAAAGTTTTAGGCGTGTTGTACTGTGAGTTTTAGGCCTAAAGCATTCACAACACGATTAATTGTATCAAAGCGCGGGGCTGAATCCTGACGTAGGGCTTTATAGAGTGCCTCACGTCCAATCCCTGCTTCTTTGGCGATTTGAGTCATGCCACGAGCTTTAGCAATAACGCCAAGTGCATGGGCTAATTCAGCAGGATCATTCTCTTCAAGAACCATATTGAGATACATCACAATGTCTTCTTCAGTTTTGAGCGACTCAGCCATATCAAAACTTGGTAAATCAGCGACTTTAACCATTTTAATCCTCCAATGTTTTCGATAATTTGACTGCACGATCGATATCTTGTTGTTGAGTCGATTTATCTCCTCCACCAAGCATTACAATCACTACGTCACCATGTTGGATGTAATACATTCTCCATCCAGCACCGAAGAACTCTCTCATTTCCCAAACGCCATCTTGGAGAGGCTTAATGTCCCCCCAATTTCCACGTTGAACCTTATCTAATCTACGATTCAAGCGGATACGGGTCATATTGTCTTTAATGCCATCCAACCATTCATCAAATTCTGGCAGACGTTTAATTTCAATCATGAGGATTCCTTTTCTTCTCACTATATTGTATTCGATCGAATACAATATGCAAGGAATCTATACGAACACCCATCAATTTCGTATAACACCCATTATGTTAAATGGAGCGTGAAATGGTGGAAAATTTCAGTTTTCAAAATTGCGAATAAGAGATTTTATGTTAAGCAGATGATCAAAAGGCCCATGAATCGAGCCTTAACCTAACGGCCAAGGAGGATTATTTTTAATTTTTATGAAGTAATAATACTTGACTAAGATATCGGCAATATAAGCCAAACAAAACAAAAGTAGCATTAAATATACGATCAATAAGCAAATCATGAATACTGTTTCCCAACTTTCATAGTAGTTTTTATATATTTTTTTACTTACGTCCCACCCGTGAAGACTGATTAGAATTACAGTAATAATTAAAACAGTTAAAACAATTAAAACTTCCATATATTTAGTGTATGTATAACTTCAAATTTTGAGCATATAAGATAGATATTTTTTAAACAATATAAAAACTCTTAGATCAACCTTGAAGATAGTTCTATATAAGATTGGCTTTGTTGTATAAACCTATCATTAAATATCCTTTTCAACCCTATAATTATTGGATGAATAAATTTGATTAACTTAAAGAAATATTGATTAGAATGAGTTTTATTCTAATCAAACTTAAATTATGAACTTTAAAAAAAGTCTGTTTTTACCATTTTTCTTCAGCATTGTATCGAGTGTCTCTTTTGCTCAGTCTTCTCACTTTAATGATTTATTAGATGCTGCTGCCCAAGGGAATGCAGATGTGCAATATAACCTTGGAGAGATGTATGACAAGGGCCAAGGTGTCGCTCAGAGTTATGAGAAGGCATTTGAATTCTTCAGCAAATCTGCGGCCCAAGGGAATGCTAATGCGCAATTCAGTTTAGCAGGAATGTATTTAAATGGTGATGGTGTCGCCCAAAGTGATGTTAAGGCGTTTGAATGGTTCAGCAAATCTGCAGTACAGGGGAATGCTAAGGCACAAAATAACCTAGCAGCGATGTATTACGATGGTCTAGGTGTTACCCAGAATGATGTTAAGGCATGTGAATGGTTCAGCAAATCTGCAGTACAGGGGAATGTTAATGCGCAATATAGTCTTGCAATGATGTATTACGATGGTCGAGGTGTCGCCCAGAGTGATGTTAAGGCGTTTGAATGGTTTAGTAAGTCTGCAGCACAGGGGTATGTAATGGCGCAATATTATCTGGCAATACTGTATGACAGTGGTCGAGGTGTCGCCCAAAGTGATGTTAAGGCATTTGAATGGTTTAGTAAGTCTGCAGCACAAGGGAATGCGCTAGCACAATATGACTTAGCCATGATGTATTACGATGGTCGAGGTGTCGCCCAGAGTGATGTTAAGGCGTTTGAATGGTTCAGTAAGTCTGAAGCAAAAAGGGGAATGGCGGCAGCGCAATATGGTCTTGGAATAATGTATGACAAAGGTCGAGGTGTCGCCCAAAGTGATGTTAAGGCGTTTGAATGGTATAGCAAGTCTGCAGCACAGGGGCATGTAGATGCGCAATATAACCTAGCAGTAATGTATGAAACGGGTAAAGGCACAAGCAAAAATACAATCTTGGCAAACGAATGGTATCTAAAAGCAGCAGATAATGGTGATGCAATGGCCCAATTTAATATTGGTAATAATTATCTATATGGTCGAAATGGTTTACCAAAAAATCGTACACAAGCTTTAAAGTGGTTTAAAAAAGCAGCAGATAATGGGAATGCACAAGCAAAACTAGTGCTTGCAGGGTTACAGTAATTAGGTAAGTCTTTCTAAAATTAACATAATACACCTTATACGAAACGCTAAAATTGAGTTTATTACACTGATTTTTATTTGTTTTTTTAAATTTAAAACCTAGGCCAGTGCCTAGGTTTTTTTATTTCGTATAATCGCCATTATGTTAAATGGCGAATTATCTAGCGAAAAAATAACATTGGGATAAATGATTTTTTTATGATAGTTATATAGAAAAACTTACGTATGACTATGATTAAATGGAAAAAATACTTCAATATTTAGGTGGGTTAAATCCTTTAGTTTTTGCAATCTTTTATTTCTTAGGTACTTTTCTTGCAGCTTTTTTAATTTACTATTTACCGTGCTTTGAATTGTCTAGTTCTTTAGATAAAGTAGAGTTAACAAGTTTTTTAACATCTTTGTATTTTAGTTTTACCACCATAACAACCCTAGGGTATGGTGACATTACTCCAGCTAATCAAACTACTCGTTTTCTTGTAATAGCTCTAGCTTTCAATGGAATTTTACTTACAGGACTTTTCTTAAACTCATTAGCTTATAGAGTTTCATTGATTACTCAAAAAAGGGATCAGATACGATTTGAAGAAGATCAAAAGAAAGAAGAAATAAGAAGGTTTTTAAATATTACCCCGATCCTTTTTCAGAACTTTAGGGATTTTATTTCTATAACTTACTGTCTTGTTACTCCACAAGATCAACGTAGCCCATCAACAAAAGTTGAAAAGGTAATGACGCTTGACTTCAAACTAAATGATTTTAGAGATATGTATAAGCCAAGCTTTTTAAGAAAATATAGCTTTTATAAATCAAGCATTGAGGTCTTTTATCCTATTCATGATAGGTTGAAGCAAAATTTAGAAGATTTTTTGAAATTAGGTTATTTGAGTTTTGACAAAGATTTGATGGATAAAGTTATAAAATTTTTAGCAGTTTTTAATGACTTAGATTCTAGAGAACATGTATTGGCTCCAATAGCTAATAGAAAAGAAATGGAAAGTGTAATCAGTCTGTTAGTTAGTGCAGAAGAGCCATATAAAATAACAGAAATAGCAAACGTGAAAGATGCTTATATTCAACTTTATTCACAGATTCAACTGACTGTCACTCTAATTAAAGAAATTGAAGAATGTGTTAATGATGTTAAGACTAAACTTAAGATTTCCTAAAATTAACATAATACACGTTATGCGAAATTAGTTCTAATTATCTTTAGAAATCAATGCTATATTTTTCTTCTTTTAGCCCACCTAACCATAGATGGGCTTTTTTTATGATTATCCATGTTCCATAATTTTGTATAGTCTTATTTAATATTAAAGATGAAAAAATAGCCACATGAAATAAGAATAGGTGTCCAAGTAGTTATTAATTTTGCATTAATATCTTGTATTTCAATTAGGTTAAAGTTTACTATTTGATTTTGTCACAAAATCAAAGGAGCTTTTATGAATGAAAATAGAAAAGGTGGTTATAGGGAAGGTGCAGGAAGAAAGACCATTTACAATGAACCCACTAAGACTATGCGTGTACCAGTATCACGTATTGTAGAAATTAAGAAGTTTTTAGCGAATCATAAAAAGACTACCTTAAATGATGTAGCTACTATCACCTTAATTAATCCTTCAACCTTTAAGCGTATTCCTTTAGCTTCAGAAAAAGTAGCTGCTGGTTTCCCTTCTCCCGCTCAAGATTACATTGATAAAACTTTAGACATGAATGAGCACCTTGTTAAAAATGAAGCTGCCACATTTGTTGTCAAAGTAGCTTCTCTTTCCATGCGTGACGCAGGCATTGAAATTGATGACGAGCTTTTAGTAGATCGTAGTCTTGAAGCTAAACATGAAGATATTGTCATTGCCTTAATTGACAATGAGTTCACCGTTAAGCGGTTAATGATTGAAGGGGATAAGTGTTGGCTTAAAGCTGAAAATCCAGATTATGACGATATTCACCTTAATGATTGCCAAGAATTATTAATATGGGGTGTAGTGACCTTTGTCATTAAGCCATTTAGGAAACATAAATAATCTAATCCTATTGGTCTAATCTACATGGAAAATCAAAATAAGATCTTTGCTTTGGTAGACATTAATAACTGTTATGTAAGTTGTGAACGTATCTTTAATCCAAGCCTGAATAATAAGCCAGTAATCGTATTATCTAATAATGACGGTTGTGCTGTGGCTCGTTCACAAGAAGCTAAAGACTTAGGCATAAAGATGGGTGTACCTTTTTTTCAACTCAAGGATCTTGTAGAGCAGCACAACATTACAGTCCTTTCGAGTAATTATGCTCTATATGCGGAAATGTCCCGTAGATTTATAAAAGTCCTAGCTGAATTTGTTACACCTCAAGAACAAGAAATTTATTCGATTGATGAATGCTTTTTAGATCTAACTGCTTATGCTTCAAATTATGATCTAACTGCTTATGCTCATTTAATTCTGGATCGGCTCACACGTTGGCTAGGTTTGCCGGCCTGTATTGGAATTGGTCGGACTAAAACAGAAGCAAAAATGGCTAATCATATCGCTAAAAAGAATAGTTATTTAAAAGGTGTATGTAACCTTGTTTCAATGGACTATTGTTCGATTGAGAGCTTATATCAGTCTATAGAAGTTAGTGAAGTATGGGGTATTGGTAGAAATCATACTAAAAAGCTGAATAGCCTAAGCATTAATACTGTTCTCGATTTTGTCTGTGCTTCCCCCTTAATGATTAGAGATCAATTCTCTGTAGTCATGCACAGAACATTATTAGAATTACAGGGAATTTCTTGCATTGAAATTGAGCAAAGTCCTAAAGCAAAAAAACAAATAATAGCAAGCCGTTCCTTTGGCCAGAAAGTTTATAGCTGTGAGGATCTTAAAGAAGCGATTACGCTTTATGTTCAAGATGCCGTAAGCCGTTTAAGAAGTGAAAATTTACTATGTGGCTGTATTATTAGTTTTGTTCAATCTAATCCATTTGATAATTCTGAGCCTTTTTATACTAAATCTTTGTCTTACGCTTTACCCGATCCATCAGACAATAGTTTATTACTTTCTAAAATTGCTACCTCAATAGTTGATCAGCTATACCAGAAGAATATTGGATTTAAAAAATGTGGAGTTATCCTCACTTGTCTTGAACCTAAAGCTACTCATATTTATGACCTATTCACGGACATGAACAAGATAGAATCAAGTAATAAACTTATGGATTCACTCGATGATATACAGAATAAATTTGGCAAGAGAAAAATAGGATTAGGTGCCAGTATGCTACCTGATAGAAATTGGAATATGTCACGTAATAAGCTGTCTCCCAATTACTTTAAATGGGATCAACTTATGAGTGTTAAATAATTAGTCATGACTAAGATAATTTTTTTGCATGTGACTTGCCACCTGGCTAAAAGGAATAACAGGAATTGAAATTAAAATATGCAGCGTTTATAGCTCTTTTAATAGTAGTGTCTGTTATGGCCTTTAAACAGGTTTATAACCCTTACTTTGATCAAGATGGAGAGGTAAAGACGTTTAGCTTTAATGGAAAAAAATTAACGGCTCTATACCTATATAGGGAACATGATCAAGAAATAGGTTTTAAAGAAAATCCTTTATTAAAGCCTTTAGTTTTTACGTGGAAAAAGCCGATTTATACCTGTTTTAATATGGTCAATGTACCTTATGAGTTAGAGATATTTTTCTTTAATGCAGATAAAAAAATTATTGGGTCGGCTGTAATGGAAAAATTTTCCCAAAAGCAGTACTGCCCCAAAGAAAAGATTCAATTTGCATTAGAAAGAATAAAAACTTAGATTTTTCAATCTAGTCTTTAGTATCTTTAAAATTGTTTGAATAGTAACTATATGGATAAAGAGTATAAAATATGTCTTTAATGTCGATACTGAAATCTTCAGATCCTAAGTGCAAGGAAGTAAAAGAAATTATAAAAAGTGTCGCACCCCAAAAAAAAGATTTCAAAACTTACAGTGGTATTCCTCCTTTTACTAATTATGAAGTTATGAGTGAACATAAATTAACGAGTAGTTATGATTCAGGCTTGGTTGGTACAGCATTTGACTACTTATCTAAAATAATTTGTGCGTACTACACGAATACTGAATTGAGTGCTAAGGAATTTGAGCAACCTAAAATTATCAGCTTTCTAGAGGAAACTAAAAATAAAAGCATTTTGGTATTGTATAAAAAAATTCAAAATCACATAGATTTTCTACTAGCTAATAAATCAAACGATTTAGAACTAAATGAAGAATTTATTGGTGGAATTATTCTTTTGGCTAAATTAGAAAATCTATGGCGATCTGGATTTCTACCAGTAGCAACAAAGAAAGACATACTAAAACCAACGGAGAACGTGGTTTACGAAGATATATCTTCCCTAGTCAAAAATTTTGATAATGTATTCATTAAGAATGGTCTTATTAAGCCTGATAGTCTGATCACATACAATCCCAGATATTCTGCAAATATCCGTGTTGCACTAGGGGGGATAGATGCAGATATTTGTATTGATGAAACACTATATGACTATAAAAGTACAAAAAATCATGGTTTTATGATTAAAGACAGTATGCAGATCACATCGTATTACTTATTCTATTTAATGGATCGAATTATGTCGTCAACAGTGCAGATGCAACGACACAGAATAGAACGAATTGCATTATATAAAGCGAGATTTGGCCAAATTGAATATTTTGATGTTAAGCATATACCTGAAAAAGATTTAAAATATGCAATTTTTGAGCTTAATAGGATGTTTAAATTAGGTATGCCCGCTCAGAAAATTAAGGATTTTTAAAGGGCACTAAAGCACAGTATTGCGCCTTATCCTTCCCTTATATTATTAACGGTCTTGCTCTTTCCCCTTGTTCTTTCCGTGTTGAAGATCTAGCTTATTAGGTTGAATCTGTGGCTGTGGCGTTGGTTTTTTCACTTCTACCTGTTTCCGTAAATAGTCCACTAGATCAACTGCTAGTTTTCTATCTTGCGGATCTGGTGACTGTGATAGAGCTTTAGTAATTTCCTTGTAATGCGTCAATGCTTCTTTTTCTTGCTGTTTAGCTTTCTGGACACGTTCTGGACTTGCCTTATTTTTACCATATCGCTTAAACGATTTGCCCTGCTCTTTCATTTGTTTAACTGACTGCTTATCACTTCTATTTTTTTGAAGCCTAGCTATACGTTTTGTCGCATTCGCTTCAATCCCTCTGGATCTTAATTTTTCAGCAAAACTTTCTCGCCATTCCTGAAGATCAGCCTTCCTGATATTTAACCGATCACCTTTTTCAGAAACAGCTTTAACAACAACATGCACATGCGGGTTTTCACTTGGATCTTTTGAAGGGTCATTGGTAAAGGTATGCTGCACCATCATATATTTATGGTCTTTAAAATGTTCCTCTGCAAATTCTTTTGCAGCATCATAAACGCCTTTTTCATCCGTACCTTTCGGCATAGATAACACAATATTAAAAGCCTGCTTATATTTAGATTCTTCATCAGAAATAGGTGTACCTGACATTTGCCAATCTTCAGCAGTATCTTCTATATCATCCTTACCATTAACTTTATTTCCGTCCTGATCAATTCCCTCTAATTGCCCATTCCGTGTGATATATCCCATGTGGGCTTTCACCTTCCCCATAGAATTACCTCCACCAGTAACCTTGACCATTACTTCAGGGGTCTTTTTACTGATTCTATTTAAAGTTGCCTTAACGCTATTTGGAGATGATTTAGGGGCTGATTTAGCTGAATGGCCAGATCCATTTTTAGGCTTAGACAGATCATTTAAAAAAGTATCTAAACTTTGGGTCTGATTAACACGCTTAACTTTAGATCCGTTAAGTAGCTGCTCACCATGAGCAAGCAAAGTGCTTTGCACTTCTCTGGTAGTCTTACTGCTTCCGTTAGCCATTATTCCCACCTCTTTTTATTGCGCTCTAATAGAGTGAAAACATGCCTAACTTGAGCTTTTACTAGCTGATGTACTCGCTCGACAAATTCTCTATCGTAAGATTCATAAATACCCTGATTCATATTCTTAGCCATTTGGTTTAGGTTTCTACCAATCGCCAAAAGCTGACTATTTGATTCGCCAAGTTTAAGAGCTTCTTCCTGGCTAAAGAATATTGAATCTTTTGTGACATTAGCTGTTAAAACCGAAATGATATATTGATTCGGTTTCATGCCGATCTGTGCTGCTTTCTCATTAATGGCTTTCATCAAACTTGGTTTAAGCCTTAATTCTTTGCGTGATGTTTTTTCAAATACATCTATAACGTCTTGCGTTTTTTCTATTTCAGATAACTTTTCCTTGATCATTTTTTTGATCAAGTCGTCTGGATCTACTTCTTCAAACTTAGCTAACTGATAGATTTTTTCGGTTAAGTCCTTTTCCAGATTCAATGAAAAATCTTGTCCTGAATAATTAGGATCATTTTCTTTTTTATAGGCGTTTTCTAAAGCCTTCTGGAAAGGCTCACCTTTCTTGATTCCTTGCTTCTCACACTTAGCTTGCCACCAATCATAAACGGCATTGCTAACCCTAAATTTTAAAACTTGATCCAAGTTTGATTTCGTCATGATTCCAGTACCTTTATCGAAACTAATATTTTCGATAGCTATTCTGAAAGAATAGTATAACCTTTATTTGTGACACAAATTAAGGTTTTTAACGGCTGCTGCCTATCCTGCCCTAGATTATATACCTTCTTTTTTCCCTCTTTTCTCCTTAGTCATGACTAAGGGTAATCTAGCTAGGTGGTCGGGATAACCCGCCCTAGATTATATACCTTCTTTTTTCCCTCTTTTCTCCTTAGTCATGACTAAGGGTAATCTAGCTAGGTGGTCGGGATAACCCGCCCAAAAAAAACCTTGCATAAGCAAGGTCTTTTTCCATTGATAGGTTTAGGCTTCTTGTAAATACTCGATTTCAAGTCTGCTGCAATCTACAGATACCTCTGTTCCATCTTCGTATTTGATCCATGCAAAACCTAAAGAAGTAGGCTTTTTATTTAGCATCAGGTTCGCTTGTCGGCCGTCATGAATAACAACTAAAAGCGGTTTTTTGATTTTGTCTGGATCTTCTTCTTTAGCTTCTGGCTGCTCTTTCTGATTCGATTGATCCATCAGTTTTTTAACTTCTGGTTCTTCTGGTTCTTCTGTCGCTTCAGCTTGATCATCCCCCTCAAAATTGAAAGATTCATTATCATCAATAATGGCGGTTTGCTCTTGGCTTTCTTGCGCCTGTGGTTCTTGATCTACTTCAGTCGCTTCAGCTTGCTTAGGTTCTTTTAACTTTTTAGATAAAGCCTGAACTCTAGATCTGATAATGTCCTGACCATTCTCTAAAGATTCATCCACCCAAGCGTTTACTTCTTCAGGGAAGGATTCCCAAAGTTTGCGTAAGTCATACAAAGTCTTTGGAGATTTAAAACCTGCATCATAAGCCTTAGATAAGCATTCTGGCATATCTACTAAAGCTAAGTGAGTAGAAATGAAAACAGGATCTTCATTTAACTTTTTAGCGATTACGTTTTTCTTCTCACCTTGCTTAATTTTCTTTTGGATGAAAAGTGCAAGCTCAATAGGTGAATGGTTAAGGCGTTCTTTATTCTCCATGACTTGATCATAATCATCATGATCATTATCAACAAAAGCAGGGATAGTTTCCTTGCCAGCCATCACTGAAGCTCTAAAACGTCTAGCTCCATAATTGATGATCCACTTGCCTTGTTCTGTTGGGTGGGGTTTAACACTAATTGGTGTTTTAACTCCACGAGCCTTGATTGATTCGACCATTTTTTGCATCTGATCTTCTGGAAACTCAACACGCGGCTGATCTGGATCTTCAAGAATATCTGTAAGTGGAATCTGTTTAGGTGTTCCGTCTGCTACTGGTGCAGAATTACCTAGATCAATACCTTCCAAAGCTGATAAATCTAACATTCCTTAAATCTCCATAAACTTGTTAATGCTTTCAAAAACTGTTTTTAATTCAGCCCATGCGGTAAAACCGCTAGTTTTACCCAATTTATTTGTAGGTATGCCTTGCGCTTGCGCTTCAGCGATTGCAGTCGTTTTTTTAACGAAGGCATAGCTACCGTCTGAGTTTTTGATCAGGTACTTTGAAAAATGCTGAACAATAGCTTTTAGGTTGTCTTTCTGAAATGGAGTTGGTTCAACAATATTCGGAAGGATGCCGATTAATTTTAAATTTGGGTTTAGCTTTTGATTAATCGCTTGGATCTGCTTGAGTAATCCACCGATGCCGTCAATAGCTTCCTGATTCAATTGAATTGGACTTAAAACATAGTCACTAACAATTAATGAAGCTACTTGGCGAATGTCGGGATTTGGATTGGTATCAATCAGGCAAACATCAAATAAAGAATCAACTGATTTTAAAAACTTCTGGTAATTGGTGGCAAAGTTGTTATGCAAAGTGCCATTTTTTTCAATAGCTGTTAATTCTGGTGTTGCTTGTACCAAAGTAAAGGCTTCAGGGTTTGAAATAGTTTGATCTTCTTTGGTCAGCATGTCGAATGCAGATACATTAGCTACAGTCACAGCCCCGCCAGTAATCAATGCTTTTGTAGTGTTCTTCTGGTGGTCTAGATCAATGACTAATACACGCAAGCCCAAAGAATTTAAATAGTGTGCATACTGGCAAATGATTGCAGATTTACCCACACCGCCCTTTTGATTTGAAGCAACAACTTTTTTCATATTTCACCTAGTTTAATGGCTTATTAAGGGTCGCCCTATTGCGTCCTTATGCTGTATATTCTAACGTCCACCTGTGGACATTGCAAGCATTTTCTTAGTCATGACTAAGTTTTTTATCATAAAAAAATCCTCCCATAAAGGGAGGACGTAAATTAAAAATCTTCAGGATAACCGATTGTTATGACTGGCTCTCCTTGATCTCCACCATGAACGTGCAATTCTAAAATATGATTTCTCTTGCGACCTGCGCCTGTGATAATCACAGTAAAACGTACCGCACTAGGGCTTAGGTGTGTCTTATATGCTCGGCTCATCCATAAAATGTCATGAATAACACCCTCTAAGTCATTAAGCCATTTTTCATTTTTTACCGCCTTATCAACTACCGCCCAAAGCGCAGAAGTGAAACAGATAGGATGCTTATAATGTTCTTTTGCCAGTCCATCTAATTTAGAACTAAGAGAATTGATTGCAACTAAAAAACCATCTTCAATGGCTTGCTGACGTGTGTAAACTGAAATGTATTGTTCCATGATTTTTAACCTGTTTTATTTCAGGTCGCCCGATGCGTCCTGATAAAATCATTATATCAGTCCACCTGTGGACATTCAAGCAAAAACTTAGTCATGACTAATTTTTTATAGGGAAAATTGAGTAGAAAAATATCCGTTTTAATACCTGGCTAAACCGCTTTTCAGATGCTCTTATTTGCGATTCTTAGTCTGCTGACAGCCTTTTTTATATATGAAGCTAGATTATCCAAGCACCGACCTAAACAGGCCAAAATAAGCGTATATAAAGCAGAACAGATAGACAATTTTTTATGTTTTTTAGACAAGCTAAAAACCAAAAAAATCGCCCGCAATAAAAAACCTCCCATTATGGGAGGTTTACCTTAAACAGCTAAGTTATAAGTGATTCTATAATCTTCAAAATAACCGTTTTCATTGTCGCCCCTTCTGATTCTTTCAATATGAGTAACATTGTGGGCTACTCGGCAATTAATCATGATTTTTTCAATTTCTTGGAATAGTGTTTTTTCATCAAAGATTGGAAACCAGATATTATAGTTAGATCCAGTTAAAACCTCATGACCGCAAAAATGAACCAGTTTACCTGTAGGATAGTTTGTAAATATTGCTACTACTGAAGCTCGCATAATTAATACCTGTTTTATTTCAGGTCGCCCGATGCGTCCTGATAAAATCATTATACCAGTCCACCTGTGGACATTCAAGCAAAACTTAGTCATGACTAAGAAAATTGATAAAAAAAAGCCCCCTTTCGGGGACTTATTCATTAAGCGGTTAAAAGTTGTCTTTCTTCTGCCTTTCTGGTTTTTTTAACTTTCTGGCTGCCGTGTAACTCTCGCATTTGATCTAAAGTCATTCTGCCTCGACCATTTGATTTTTTACCAATGAAAACCCATTTACATTGCACTCGATTCCAGACAAAACCCGCTTCTTTTAATTTGTCTTTGTGCTGCTTAGTATCACCAGAAACCCAAACCCAAACACCAATAATTTCAATATCTAAATCATCCAGATTAATAATGGCATCAATAGCCTGTTTTACTTTTTTCTCAACTTCAGAATGTTCTGAACGGCTTGACCAGAAACCACGCCCATTTTCGGAACTATCTTGATACTGATCTTTTGAAGCTTCATTAATAATGCGATTTAAAAGCTGTTCATACTCGCTGTTAATCTCCTGCATAACTTCGGTTTTACCGCCACGATCAGGATGATTTTTAAAAGCTAATTTTTTGTACTGAAGTTTTAACTCGTCTAATGATGTAACTGATGAAAAATGTTTCATGTTTAAATACCTGTTTAATTTCAGGTCGCCCGATGCGTCCTGATAAAATCATTATATCAGTCCACCTGTGGACATTCAAGCAAAAAATTAGTCATGACTAATTTTTTTAAATAATATAAATTTATAGAAAATAGTTAGTTAGGTATTCTGTTTGGTCTGCTTTTCTAATGCTTATATTTGCGTTTCTTTGGCTGCTGATAGCCTTTTTTCACCCTACGTCTAGCTACCCCACATTAAACCCACAAACACGCCAAAATGAGCTTAAAACAAACAAGATGAACAATCGTTTTCCCTTAGTCATGACTAAGAATTAAAACAATGTTTAGTTAAGATCCCTAGAAGGTATATCAGAGCAAAGTGTCTACTTTGCGAACTGACGCAATCAGTTAAATTTTCCTTTCCCTGATTACCGTTGCAAGGGGCAAGCGAAGCCGACAAAATCTGTGATTTTGTCGAGCTGACCGCAGCACCGCAACTGCTCCCATTTGATCTAAAACGAGATACCTAAAGCCAGCCCGCATGGGTGGCGACCAGATAGCATAGAAAACTAAAAAATGTAGGAGGTAACTAAGACAAAAACTAAATACTTAAAAACTAATTAGCTAGATTTATTGGCAAAATATTACAGGTTTGGCCAAATCCTGGGAAATATTAAGTTATTGTTTTTATTATATGGGTGTAAATTGAAATTCTAAAAAAATGGCAAAATATTCCACTTAGGCTAAACATACACTTTTAGTCATGACTAAGGTATCAATTAGCTAATTATTAAATTTTACTATTTGGATGCGAATAGAAAAGATACTTTTTATATAGATTAATAAGAATTTTTGAAGGTTTTAAATTGAACCACCATATTGTCTTAAATTAGCGAAGTCTGTTTAAGACAATATGGTGGGTATGCTTTTTAGATATTAATCCTGATCGTCCGTGTCCTGATCGTTCTTCTTATCATTATTGCTATTGGTAATAATCCCTCGTTTTGCCTGTAACCAGAAGTAATAATCCATATCTATCGGCTTATGAGCATTAAGCTTATCTAACTTTTCAGTTAATAGAGTTCTCATGATTACCTTAGAAGTATCCTCATCTAAATTACCTAAGAAATATCCGTAATCCAGTAAAAATTCTTTGCAATTTACTAAGGTGCTGATTTGTTTTGGAGATACCTTTACTGGTGGTTTGAAATGCTTAATACGATCAGGTGCTTTAAAGTGTGATCCATCATCACTAAATGGAATTGCAGCAGCCAGATAGCCCTTTTTCATTTTATCTATAAATTTGATGTGTCCTTGCTCTTTATATTCAGTTTTCAAGCTAAAAATAAACTTAATAGCAATTACTTCCTTTCCGTTTTTTACGTTCTCAAAACTGACATTAATATTGCTAAGTTCGTTAATTTCATCCTGAGCCACATTCAAAACACGGCTTTTAAAATTGGCCAACTCTTTATATTTATCCTCACATTCAAGCATCCATCTTAATTCTTCCAGATCAATAGTGACCTCTGATGTACGCCACATATAGCTCATTAAGATCCGATATAAACGAAGGGAATAGCTCGAATTAAATAAGATAATATGCTTCAGTTCATGGCTACTAAATGACTTAGTTTTTTCATCTACTTTCTTAACTAGATCATAGAAATACTCAAAAAATTCTTTTGCGAATCTAACCTTAATACATTTAGTTGCTTTGTCATAATGGCAATAAGTCATCATTGGAACTTTAGCAGGTTCGTCAGATTCCCCATCTTTAACCAACATAGTTGGGTTATCAAATTTTGTATAAATACGTTTTAAAGCAGTTTCAGCATTTCTCTGAATTTCACGTTTATCTGTTGCTGTAAGCACTTCCTTTCTGGCCATTGGGGAAGTCAATTCTCCAAAGTTTTCGCTGCTCACATAAATGAAGTCGTCATGAGTAATTGATGTATTATTTTTAAGCTCATTCTTTCTCACGATGATCATTGCACAGTACATAAGCTTCTCAAGATTGAGATCAATGCTATATCTGGCAGTAGGAAAATCATTGCGGGTCACAACTAAATCGGTCAATTTTGCCCTTGTATTAGATTGTGTATAGTCCTCTAAGCCTTGTGAGCCAATAATTTTCTGCATTTTTTTGTAAATCCGCTATCTCTTTTAAAATCATTATAACTATACAAGTATATTTATCAAGTATAGTTATTAAGTGGGTTTATAAATTATTGTTTCCAAAGAATATATTTATTAAAAATCAGTAAAATTACTTTATACCCCTGTAGTAGTATAAGAAAAATAAATGTTTTTCCTTTTTAAATATTTTGTTTTATTTCAATTAGTTACATTGCGACAAAACGTATGGCTATTTTTAACACAAAAACTAGATAAAAAATATTCAATTTTGAATATTTATAACTAATACATATATATCAATAACTTACGCTGCGACAAAACGTATAGTTATGATTTTAAGCCTATACAAATATCTTTTTTAGCACCAAAAAATAAAAATCGTTCTTTAATGTAATTCTTTAAACAAAACAATAACTTACTAAATTATCAAGAATCTAGTTAATTCCTGAAAAATATATATAATCGTATCCAGTACGCATAATCGCAGGTTTGCGACAAAACGTATAGTTATGCGGGGAAGTTGCGACAAAACGTATAGTTTTGAGAGTGCAGCATAGATTAAGGCTAAAAAATACGCAAAAATATAATAAGTTAGAGTTAAATACCTAATTAATTACTGATTTTTAAGAATAATTTAGCCATTTTTTGTATGCTGATGATAAGTCTGTGGATTATTTGCGACAAAACGTATAGGTATGTGACAAAACGTATAGTTATAGCGACAAAACGTATAGTTGTAGCGACAAAACGTATAGTTATAGCGACAAAACGTATAGTTATAGCGACAAAACGTATAGTTATAGGCTTGTAAACTTTTGTTTTACAAAAAGAAATTAAGGCTCTTAAACTGTTCTAAACACTCCTAAACTCTATTTAAACTCTTTTTAAACCTAATCTAGTTTTTTTTAAAAAGTTTTTAGAAATGTTTAGAAGATTATTAAAGTGATATTTACATGATAAAAAGGGAAGGGATCTAAAAAAATATGAGTTTTGATATATACAAACTTTTTACAAAAGTTTTAAATATTTCATTAATGTTTTAAACTTTTTGATATATATTAAAAGTGTTTAAAAATAATTGATGTTTTTGTGTCTTTTACACACAGTTACACTTCAGTTACATTTTTAAATTAATTATATTTTGTAAGAATCCGCACTTCACTTTTAAAAACTAGGGATCTTGCAGAAATGGCTTTAACGATGAATGACTTGAAAACAGTCGATGACTTCAACGCCAATAACTATGGTGTTGAAATTGGTATGAATGAACAGTTTCAATATTTTGTTACTGTTAAAGTAAATGATGTTGATCACGTCATTCATACCGCATCAGGAAAAATTCGATTCACACGGAATTTACCCTTTTTGATTCAAGAGATTTGTTCAATGTGCAGCAATGCCAAAGCAATATCTCTAAACTTTGAAGGCAAGTTATTCGTACTGGAAAACTCATCTACATAGAGTGACTATTTGTGTATAAAAAATTTATTTTAGGTTTAACTTTAGCTAGTGCATCTGCCTTAGTTGCAGCTAAAGATGAAAATTATGGCTGTCGCGCTTTTATGTGCTTTGCTGGCGGTCTTAATGTTTCTGAATGTCAGTCTACAATTAGTGACGTAAAAAAAGATCTGGCTAAAGGAAAAGGCTTTCCTCACTGTTCATTCGTCAGTAGTAATCAAGACGGATCTGTTGGAGGTGGAGAAGGGCAACCTAAAATTTCATCCTATACACATAACAAAAGAGTCTATCTTTATGTAGATGACAAGTTAGTCACTACAGTTAAAAAGTCCTGAGTTTTTGCAAGAAAAAAGCCTGATTAAATCAGGCTTTTTTTTCTTGTAATTGTTTATAGAAAATTCTTAAAACTTCTTTGACTGCTACACTTTTTCCTTGCTTTTCCCCACCATAAATATCTTTTAAGTATTCCAAGGCTTCCAGTGCTTCAACATCTTCAGGAACATCCATATTGAAATAAACTGAAAGTGGAGTTTTGATAGTAGGCTTCTTTCTATATCTTTTTCTGCGATCTAGTACCTTTTCTTCTGTTTTTGTTTTTGTTTCTTCAGTCATAACTTATCCTATTCAATAAATGTCCACAGGTGGATATTAAGTCATTTTCAAATAATTTACTACTTATATCTGGTCGCCTTTTATGAGGAATAGCCTTGCAATAGTATGTTTTAAGGTGAGGTTATAACCCTTTTAATAACCTCATACTATGTACTATTTAAATCCCGCTACTAAATCAAATGGGAGCAGTTTATTTTCTACGGTCGCCATTTAAAAAGCACAGCTTTTTAAAGCTCACTTGAAAATCAACGGTAATCAGGGAAGGGAAAATTTAACTTATTACGTCAGTTCGCAAAGTAGACACTTTGCTCTGATATATCTGCTATGGATCTGGATTAGATAAGTAATATAGATGCCTTGATAAACGCTGCAGCTTGCAGCTTTTATTCAAGCATCGAGGTTTTTAGTCATGACTAAAGCAGAATTTAGCTAAAATATTTAAAATTTCTTTAAATTATTTAAAAAACTTTACCAAGATTACCTAAATTGATGATAATGCACCTTTGTTATGGGTGCTTTAAAAGGTTTTATGGATGACTGATTTTATAAATATTGATCCTGATTTTTCTATTTCTGAGGTGGTGCTAGAGGAATCTAATAAACAAGGATTTATTAAAGAGTTAATTATTAATGAATTTGAGGGTGGATTTTTTATCACAGCAAAACTGGCATGGTCAGGCCAAAAGGTTTGGACTTTAACAACAAGACGAGAAAAAGATAAAGCTAGGATCTTTAAGGATCTGACTAGGCTTAATGATTTCCTGAAAGAAAAAATTTATACAGAAGAAGTAAAAATAATAAGAATAAAGTAAAAAAACACAAAAGCCATTTCCAATATGGTATATTTTGGATTGTATTCTTTAAAGCTCTAGGATGTGATTTAAGAAAATGGCTATAAGTTTAAATAAATATGGAAATTTTTTAAAATTTTTTCTAGTTATTTCATGTGTTTATCTTGTGTGCTTCATGCCACAAGATGCACTGCTTTTAGAAATCCTTGTAGATTTCACTAAATTTCAAGTAGTTGCTTTCTTATATTCATCTTTTCTTTGTGGGCTTTCGAGTTTCCTAAATTTCACAATTTGGAAATAACCCATGAATCTTGTAATCGTTGAATCTCCTAACAAATGTTCAAAAATTGGAAGTTATTTAGGCTCTGATTTTAAAGTTGTGGCCAGTGTTGGCCATGTTCGGGATCTACCAAGAAAAGGCTTAGGTATTGATATAGCCAATGATTTTGCAATGGAATATTCATTTATTCCTGATGCCAAAGTTAATGACAGAACTTTTGACGGTGGCGAAAAACGTATTGGAAAAATAAAAGCCTTTTTGAATAAAGTAGATAAGATTTATTTAGCTACCGATCCAGACAGGGAAGGTGAAGCGATTTCATGGCATTTAAAAGAATGTTTAGGTCTGGAAGATGGTCAATTTGAACGAATAGAATTTAATGAGATTTCAGAAAAAGCTATTAGAGAAGCCATTAATAATGGGCGTGGTTTAGATTATCAGCTTGTATATGCTCAAGAAGCACGTAGGGCTTTAGATCGTCTAGTGGGCTATCTAGTTTCCCCTATTGCATCTAATCTTATGGGTCAGCCTTCATCTGCGGGGCGGGTACAATCTCCTGCTGTTTTAATCGTTGTCCTTAGAGAAATCGAAATCCAGAAATTCAAAGTTACTAACCACTTTGGCGTTAATTTGAGTTTTGATAAAGAGCCTAAAAAATGGATCTCGCAATGGGTTACAACGGAATTTGTAACTGAGGATCAGCCTTATGTTTTAGATCGTTCCCTAGCTGAAGAAGTTGCAAAAACTAAGAAAGTTAAAGTTTTAAACTGCACTGAAAAAACAGAGTATTCAAATGCTCCTTCTCCGTTCTCTACAGCCCTACTTTTACAAGCTGCTAGTGTAGCGTTAGGCTTTAGCCCTCAACAAACAACCAAAGCAGCACAGGCATTATTTGAACAAGGGGCAATTACTTACATTCGGACTGACGGCCTAAACATAGCTGATGAAAGTGTAGAAGAAATCTTTGCTTATGCTAATGAACATCAATTTTCTTTACCTGAAAAGCCTAATAAGTTTAAGGAAAAAGATGGGGCGCAAAACGCCCATGAAGCAATCCGACCTGTTCACATAACTGAAAAAGATCTAGGAAAGTCACCAGAACAAAAAGCTTTATATCAATTGATTTGGGAACGTACTATTTCAAGTCAATTGGCCAAAGCTGAATATAAAGCCGTTACTTTGGAATTACTGTCTGAAGATGGAAAATATAAGTTCCATGCTAAAAGCCGTGAGCTAATAAAAAAAGGGTGGATGGTTTTTGGTAAAGACTGCCTGAATGAAGATGAAAACGAGCCTTCAGGCGTGGTGCCAGTCTTAGAAATTGGTTCTGTAGTTGATGTTGAAAGCGGTGAAGTTATTGCAAAACAAACTAAGCCACCAAAACGCTATACAGAAGCTTCACTAATTAAAAAATTGGAAAGCTGCGGGATTGGTCGCCCTTCTACTTATTCATCAATCATGGCCAATATTCTGAATAAGGGCTTTCTGGAGGTAGAAAAGAAAGTCTTAAAACCAACTAAATTAGGGAATGATCTAATTGGTAGTCTGTTAAAAGCTAAGTTTAGCTTTCTGGATCTGCACTATTCAAAAGAGATGGAGTTGCAGCTAGATAAAATTGCATCTGGTGAAACTTCATATAATTCTGTTGTTTCTGCCTTATACACTCAACTTGCTCAAGAGCTAAGTACAGCTTCAAAACTGACAGCTATAAACGCAATACCTTGTCCAAAGTGTAAAAGCCAATTAAAAAAATTTAAGAATACTAAAACCAATCAATTTTTTTGGATTTGTAGCAATGAGGACTGTAAGCACTCGATGGATGATGACAAGAGTAAACCAGTCGAAAAAGTTATTCATTCATGCCCTAAATGTAAAACAGGTCGCTTAAATAAATTCCAAAATTCGCAAACTAAAGAATTTTTTTGGATCTGCAATGATCAGGAATGTAAGCACTCGATGAATGACAAGAAAGGTCAGCCAGTAGAGAAAATCAAATATCCTTGCCCTAAATGCTCAACGCCATTATTCAGATCCAAAAAAGAAGGTAAAGATCCGATCTGGTTCTGTCCTAATCGGGAAACAGATTGCAAAGTCTTTTTGCCTGAAGTTAATAAAAAGCCACTTCTTGAAGTCTATTCATGTCCTCAATGTGCCAGTAATTTAAGACGGATCAATGGGGCAAATGGCTATTTTTGGGGG
The DNA here is from genome assembly GCF_004331155.1 of Acinetobacter terrestris. GTDB lineage: Bacteria > Pseudomonadota > Gammaproteobacteria > Pseudomonadales > Moraxellaceae > Acinetobacter > Acinetobacter terrestris. The sequence continues at coordinate 12,769 of NZ_SJNZ01000030.1, read as the reverse complement.
TGTACCAACTATAAAAATGGGTGCTCCGCTACTTATCCAGATCAAAAAGGTAAGCCAAAATTTGAGGTGAAAAAGTAATGATTGATTTCGTAGTTTTGGCACAACAATGTGCGCCACAAGTTGATGTAAATATTGCGTCTGCAATTGTTAAATCTGAATCCTCATTTAATCCTTTTGCGATAGGGGTTAATCGTGCCGCAGGTCTTAAAAAACAGCCGACTAGCTATGAAGAAGCTGTATCTGTGGCCAAAAGATTAATCAGCCAGGGACGAAATATTGATGTTGGTTTTGCTCAAATTAATAGTACTAATTTCAAAAGACTAAATCTTAGTGTAGAGCAAGTTTTTGATCCCTGCACTAATCTAAGCGCAATGCAATTTATCTTTAACGACTGCCGAAATAGGGCAAAAGGCAAAGATATTTATAAAGCTATGTCTTGCTATAACACTGGCAACCATTCATCAGGATTTAGAAATGGGTATGTAGCGAAAGTATCAAGAAATTTGAATTATTTAGCTAATGGTTCACTCAATACCATGCCTGTAAAATTCAATCCTCCTTCACCTCCTATGAATAGCTCGGAACAGCTTGCATATTTTGCTACTAATGCAGATATGCCTAACTCCAGTGGATATACCGAAAATAAAGAACTTCAAAGCCTTCCAGTAGTGGAGAAACGGCCTTCATTTTTCTTAACTAACGGCACAGATTTTAAAGAAAAAGAAAAAAGTTTAAAATCTTCTATGATATTTTAAAATATTTTCAAAAAGTTTAAAACTTAGTATGATATATTAAATATCCAGTACCAATGAACAATATTTGATTTTCCAAAAATATTGTTCTTGGTACTTACTGCGCTAGGTCTTAATTGCTTCACTTGGAGAAAATAATGAAAGCAAATCAAACGCAAATAACAACGACTAAAACGACTGGTATCAAAGCAAGCGTATTGATGTTGTTCATGACGTTAATCTCAAGCCCTGCTTTTGCTCAAATCTCAAAAGTTAATACGGTTATGGCTAATGTTCAGTCAGTCTTAGCGGGTGTGGCTGTAACTGTATTTACCATCACTATCATGTGGGCTGGCTTTAAATTGGCTTGGCAACAAGCAAAGTGGTCAGACATTTCTAACATCGTTATTGGGGGAATTTTGGTAGGTGGTGCTGCGGGTATCGCTGCTTGGCTGATTAACTAATGTCGAATTTTTCTGATCCAATTTTCAGGGGTTGCACTCGTCCTGCCATGCTTTTTGGCGTTCCAATGTTGCCTTTTTTGTTGGTGACGGGGGTAGCAATTCTTTTAGCGGGTTGGTCTTTTTATCTACTCAGTGCCTATGTGACTTTATTTATAGCAGCTATTTATGTGCCTATTTACTTCTGGATGCGGGCAATAACAAAAGTAGATGACCAACGATTAAAGCAAGTATTGATGCGGTGGCGCATAAGAGGGAAACAGATCCAGAACCATCAGAAATGGGGAGCAATCTCATTTTCGCCACTTAAATTAAAGAAAAGGAAATAACAATATCATGCGTTCAAAACAGCAAGTTAAAGATAGCGCAAATGCTGAAGTCGCAATTTCAGACTATCTGCCGTTTGGTAATCATGTTTCCAACAATGTTATTAAGCTTAAAAATGGTGAATACATTGCTACATGGAAATTAGAAGGCATTTCGTTTGAAACAGTTGAAGCCGATATTATTAGAATCCGTAAAGAAGGATTAAATAATTTTTATCGTGCTTTAGGTGGCGGTCACTTTGCTGTTTGGACGCATAAGATTCGTAGGGGAGTTAATGAACGTCTAAATGGCGTTTATGAAAATGATTTTATTGCTGATTTTAATGAAAGATATTATCAGCAGTTTCAGGGTGAAAAGAATAAACAGATGGCTACTGAATTGTATTTAACAATTCTTTATCGTCCTGAAATTTCCAGATTAACAAAGATTTTTAAGAGTAAAGCTAGTCGTGATCCAGTAGCCCTGAAAAAGCAGATTAAGCGGGATCTGGATATTTTGGATGATGTAGCTAAACAGGTTGAAGCAAGTCTATATCACTACAATCCAGAACGTCTGGCGACCTATACCAAGAAAGGTTTTGTCTACTCCGAAATGTGTAATCTGCTTGGTTTTTTAACTAATGGAGTTTGGGAAGAAATCCCTTTAAGACAGGCTAATCTTGATCAATATATTCCAAGTAGTCGCTTGTTCTTTGGTGACAAAAATGGCTATTTACAGATTAAACATCCTGAAGCGCAAAAATATGTGGGCTTTCTGGATATTCAAGAATTTCCACGTTTATCAGAATCAGGAATGTGCAATTCCATCCTGTATGGAAACTATGAATACATTGAAACTCAAAGTTTCACGGTTTATGGCAAGCGTGATGCTGTAGATAAATTAAAAACAATTAAAGGCCAACTAAATTCTGTAGAGGACGTTTCAGATCAAGAGATTCGTGATATTGATCTGGCTATGAGTGAAGCTAATAGCGGGAATTTCCAGTTAGGCGAATATCACTATACGCTTGCGATTTTTGGCGATTCACCAAATCAAGTTGCTCTAAATGTTTCGAGTGCCAGAACTGCTTTATCAGATGAAGCAGGGTTCAAAATGGCTGTAATTGATACTGTTCCTGAATGTGCATGGTTCTCGCAATTAGCGGGTAACTTTAATATGCGTCCAAGAGAAGCATATCTCACAAGCCTAAATTTTTCTGCTTTAAGCCCTTTTCATAACTTCGCAAGAGGTAAGCGTGACGGAAATCCTTGGGGTGAAGCACTAGCTTTATTTAAAACTCCAAGTGGCCAACCATTTTACTTTAATCATCATGTCAGCCCTGATAAGCAAGATTCTACAGATGACAAGATGCCAGGTAATACGTGTGTCATTGGAACAACTGGTGTGGGGAAAACAACCCTAGTCATGGCCATGATGATGTTTGCTTGTAAGTATAAAAATCTGAAGGGTGTTTTCTTTGATAAAGATAGGGGCGCAGAAATTGGGATTAGACGGATTGGGGGTCAATACTATGCCTTAGAGCGTGGTGTACCAACTGGCTTTAATCCGTTGCAGCTACCACCGACTGAAACAAATATTCAGTTTGTAGAAAAGCTTGTAAAAATTCTGGTAAGTGGCGTTCGTAATGCTGCTGAAGATCTGGAAATCAGTCAGGCTGTTCGTACCATTATGCGTGATGATATGCCGTTAGAACTCCGCAGACTTTCAGCTTTATATATGAATCTGAAAGTAAATGGCGGGGGTGATTCGCTTCAGGATCGTTTAGCTAAATGGTGTAACACTGCTGATCATGACGGAAATTTATCTTGGGTCTTTGATAATCCATACGATACTCAAGACTTTTCTAAAGCCAAAATGCCAATCTTTGGTTATGACTACACGGAATTTTTAGATGATCCAGAAGTCCGTACACCAATCATGGCTTATCTATTACACATCACAGATTCATTGATTGATGGTAGTCCGTTTATTTATTGGATGGACGAGTTTTGGAAGCCATTAACAGATGAATATTTCAAAGATTTTGCCAAAGATAAGCAGAAAACTATTCGTAAATTGAATGGTCTAGGTGTCTTTATGACGCAATCTCCAAGTGACGTTTTAGATTCTGACATTGGTAAAACAATGGTTGAACAAAGCGTTACTCAAATCTTTTTACCTAATCCTCGTGCTGATTACGATGACTATGTAAACGGCTTTAAGGTCACTCCGCAAGAATTTGAAATTATTAAAGAGCTAGAAGAAAACTCACGCATGTTCTTAGTTAAGCAGGGTAGCCGTTCCGCACTCTGCAAAATGGATCTAGGCGAAATGCGTGACGTTTTACAGATTATTTCAGGCTCTAAGGACAATGTAGAACTTCTCGAAAATCTTATGAATGAAGTTGGTGAAGATCCTAACGATTGGGGCGAACTTTTCTTACAACGGATCGCAGAACGTAAAAAATTAATTTCAGAAAAAGGAGTTGCTTAGTCATGACTAAGTTTTTAGCACTATCTAGTTTGTTGGTTATTTCTACTTTAACAACTGCATGTTCTGATGATAAGGAACAGGTTAAGCAGTTAAAAGAAGAAGTGAAGGCTGCACAACAATTAAAACCTCAAGACTTAACTGCTGAACAGCAAGAAGAACTGAAGCAGCGCAAGGCTAGAGCATCCCAAAAGGGCAATATTCTTGATGAATATGATCCTTCTGCACCTCAAAAACCAGTAAAAGCAGAAACCAAAAAAGGATCGGGAAATATCCTCGATGGATATAACCCAGATTCAAAATAATTAAGGATTCATAGGGGATTGCAATGGCAATTATTACTACATTAGAAACAAAAATTGATTCTCTATTAGCAAGTTACGTGACAGGTGTTAGTAGTAATATCGCTTCTGCAATTGTTCCTATAGCTTTGACTGCTGCAACAATTTATATCCTGATTATTGGCTACAATATTGCGACTGGCGCACAAGAAGATTCTATTTATACCGCTTTATGGAAGTTTTTTAAGATCGCTTTTGTTGGTGGAATTGCTTTAAGTGCGGGAGTCTATCAATCCTTTGTTGTTGAAGCTATTAACGGACTAGCCATAGGTTTAATTCAGATTGTTAGTCCAGGTGGTGAATCTTCGTTAGGTGCTTTACTGGATCAAGTGAGCGTTCCGTGGGGTGATTTAATCCAAAAATTAGGTGAAGAAGCTGAATCAGCTTCTGGCGTTTTCCCTGATATTGGCTTGTATTTATCTGCTGCTGTTGTTTCTGTCGCTCAATTCCTATTGTTCTTCATTGGTACTGGCCTATATTTACTGGCAAAAATCAGTCTGCAACTTTGTTTAGGCGTTGGTCCCATATTCATTCTGTGTGCAATGTTCCCTGCTACACAAAAATATTTTGAAAGTTGGCTTTCTCAAACATTGAGCTATGTTTTCACCATAGGCTTTATCACAGCAATTATCAGTATGCTCTTTGCTTTCGTTTCAGGCATGTGTACGCAAATCGCTAATAACTTTGATGCGGGTGACATTCTTACTTCTGTAGTTTCCCTCTGTATTGTTGCGGGAACTATTGTAGTGATCATGTGGAACATTCCAACGATGGCTTCAGCCATAACAGGTGGGGCGGGTGTTCAAGGTGTCGGTCGTGCTGTAGCACAAGCAATTACTAAAGGTCGTGGTGGTAATAATTCAAAATCTGATAGTGCTTCAGCTACTCCTACTACTGGGGGAAGTGTTCAAGGGAATTCTAGCAGCTCTAATAATTCCAATAGCTCGAATACAGGAGGATCTAAGCCGTTATATCAACGACATACTCTCTCTAACCTCAAAAGAAACAAATAGGAATTTTTCTAATGAAAAAACAATTGTTAGCTTTGGGTTTAGGTTCATCTTTGTTTATTAGTGGTCAAGCCAATGCTACAGGTATTCCTGTCATTGACGGTGCTAACCTTGTTCAAGCTGTTCAAAATATGGTGGCTTGGGGTGAGCAATACAATCAGATGGTGAACCAGATCCAACAGGCAAAACAGCAATACGATTCCATTACTGGTATTCGTGGTTTCGGTGACGCTGTCAATAATCCATATCTTAAAGACGTGATTCCAAGTGACGTTGCTGACATTTATAAAGGCATCCAACAAGGCGGTGTCAATGGTATGACTTCAGCAGCTAGAAACATTCGTGATGCCACAATGGTTTATGACTGTGCTTCTAGAACTGGCCAGAACTATAAAGCCTGTCAAGCTGCATTAAATAACAATGCACAAACACAGGCTTTAAATCAGCAAGCGTTAGGCGTTGCGGATCTGCGTACTGAGCAGATTGATAATCTGCGTAAACAGATCAATAACACTACTGATGCTAAAGCTATCGCTGAGTTACAGGCTAGGATTCAAGCAGAACAGTCACAAGTTGCTAATGATGCAAACCGAATTGCTTTGATGCAGGCGCAAGCGCAAGCTCAAAAAGATGCAGCACAACAGCTTGAAATTGAAGGCCGATTAAAACGTGCTGCCCAAAAAGGCAACATTCTTGACGGCTACTCTGGTAACTAAACTTTTAAAAAAAAGCCCATTTCTTTTGAAATGGGTATTTTTTTTGCAACTTTTCATAAAATATTGAATATATAAAACCAAAATATATTATTTTGGTTTACGATTTTAATATTTTTTGGCATACTTAGAGAAATAACTCTAATAGGGGCTATCGGGTCTATCATGAACAAACTTAAAAAAGTATCTGCTGCTGAAGAAGCTAAAAGCTATGAAAAAGCTATGGATTGGGAAGCAGATCTTATTGCGATGCGGGCTAAGTCAGAACGTAAAGCTTGGACTATTGCAAAAGTAGCGGTGGGCGTGGCCGTCTTAGAAGCCATTGGATTAGTGACATTAGCTCCAATGCGCCAGACTGTACCTGTTGTTTTCACAGTAGATAAAGCTCAAGGAAATGTTGAATACGTGGGCGTTGTTGATGATCAGCAAGTAAAAGGCAAACAAGAATTAATTGATAAAAATAACATTACTCGCTATGTAACTGCCCGTGAGAGTTATTTCTATCCGTTATTACAGCCAGATTATGATTTAGTCATGACTATGAGCAGTAATCAGGTCGGTAATGACTTTGCTTCACTCTATGAAGGTGATAGCGCAAGAGATAAAAAGTACGGCAAAAAATATGAATTAAAAGTTGATGTGATTTCTGTCCAGACTAATCAGGATGAAACAGGTTTTACCGCTAGTGTCCGCTTCACTAAGACTTTGCATTCAGTCGAAGCTAATCGTGATGAACAGCCACAATATTATATTGCAAGTATTCGATATGAATATGCTCCGAACAATCTAAATAAACTGGTAGAAAAAGATCTAATTAAAAATCCATTCGGCTTTAAGGTCGTGGGCTATCGTGTCGATCCTGAATTATCTCCTAACAGACCTGTAGCGCAAGCTGCGGTTGTTGAACCTAGTCAGCAAGTCTATGTTCCGATTCAACAAGGCGGGGCTGCTGTTCAGCCACAAGCTCAACAAGGAATGTAAAGGATCATTACATGAAAAAATTAATTCTTGCTTTGGGTTTGGCTGTGCATGGGATCTCTTATGCAGCAATTACGCCTAAAGCTATGCCTACCGATTCACGTATTAGAACAATCAATTACGTTCCTAATGATGTTTATCGAATTACTGTCAAAAAAGGCACTGTAACCCGCATTGTATTAGGTGAAGGTGAAAGAATTTTAGAGCGTGGTGCTGCTACTGGATACCCTTCAGACTGTGAAAAGGATGACACCAATTGGTGTATTTTTGCGGATACTGGATCAAATTTAGTATGGGTGAAGCCAAAGGATAAGGCTACTCGGAATAACTTAGAGTTACGCACTAATAAGCGTGATTATAGTTTTGATTTTCAAGTTCTAAATAATGCCAAAGAAAAACCGATGTATCGTGTTGTCTTTAAATACCCACAAGAAGAAGAAGAAAAACGTAAACAGGAAGAAGCTCAACGCTATAACGCTTATGCAGCACAATTAAAAGAAGAAAGCCAACTTACTGAATTTTTGGTTTTACAGCATCGTTTAGCCAATGCTGCACCTATCCCTAAAAATTGGAATTATCGTCAAGCTGCAAACAGTAAAGGGAAGCATTTTGTTCCAGAAATGCTATTTGATGACGGTCGTTTTACCTATATGCGATTTAAAGGAAATACCGATATTCCAGTCGTATTTATTGAAGGTACGGAAGGGGAAGAAAAAGTTAATTTCCTTATCAGTAAAGAAGATCCAAAACTTTTGATTGTTGAAGCTCTAGCTAAAAAATTTGTTTTACGTCAAGGAAAAGGCGTAGTGAGCATTTTCAATGAATCTTATGATCCTGTCGGTGTTGCTCCTCAAGATGGCACTACTGTAGAGGGTGTTAAACGTGTCATTACTGGGGATATGAACTAATGAATATTAATGATCAAAAACCATTAGATGATCAACAAGCTCCTGATGAAGAATTCAACGAATCAGAAAATGGCATTGTGTCTGTCAATGAACGTGGGGATCAGGAAGATGGAAAAGGTAAAAAAATAGCGTTTATTGCAGTTATGGCGGTACTTTTTACTGTTATAGCGGTCTTTGCCTATAACTTCTTTTCAGATAGTAGTGATGCTGAAGAAGCAGCCCAATTAAAAGAAAATCAGATAGATCCAAGCCTAGATGCTTCAGCTAAAAGACGGGATTTTACTAATACTGATCCTGTGCCAATGGATGCAGGTCAAAATGCTCAATTTCAAAGCCTAGATGCCTGTCAGGATCAAAGTATTCCTAGACAGCTAACAGACAATAACGGCAATGCTTTAACTTATAACGGCATGTTGGTTTTTCAATGCCAAAATGGTCAGCAGATTTTAAGACAGCCTGAAGCTGCGCCAGTAGTTGAACAACAAGCAGCAAATCAACAGCCTGTATTAATTCAGCCACAGCCACAACAACAAGCTCAATATGTACCTTTAAACAATGGAAGCCGTTACGGTGGCGGGATTTTTATCAATCCCTCACAACAAGGCGGGGCGGTTGGCCAGCCGTCAAGCATGAATCATCAAGCAGCTTATAACCAAGTAACAGGCATGATGAAACAGTTTGAACAGGATCAGAATAGTAATAGCCGTTCTGGTAATTTCTCTGGATCTGGTTTGATGTCTTTAGCGCATGATGATGATGAACCTATGCAGCAGCATCAGCCACAACAAGCTACAACTAACATGGCCAATCATTCCTCTAATAAAGTCCAGGCTAGGTTTATTGGGGATCGAAATTACTTAATTGCTAAAGGTCGTGTAATCCGTTGCAACCTGTCAGTTAAAGTCGTTTCAGAAATTGGCGGTATGGCTTCATGTGTCCTTCCACAACCTGTTTATTCTGATAATGGTCGTGTAGTCCTTGCTGAAGCGGGATCTGAAGTCATTGGAGAATATAAAAGTATTGCAGCACAAGGGCAAAGACGTTTAGGTATCATCTGGTCACGCTTAAAAACTCCGCATGGTGTTATTGTCGATATTGATTCTCCCGCAGCAGACCATTTAGGAACAGGTGGTTTAAGTGGTCGAGTAGATAACCGTTGGGGGGCACGTATCGGTGCAGCGTTTATGCTTTCTTTAGTTCAAGACGCTATTGCTTACGGTATTTCTAAAGAAACAGGCGGGAACAATAGCACTCCTTATATGCTTCAAAACACTTCAGACATGGGTAAATCAATGGCTGAAACAGTGTTGAATGAAACAATCAATATCAAGCCAACAATTTATAAAAATCAGGGTGATGTAGCTTCAATTTACGTGGCCAAAGATATTGATTTCAGAGGTGTGTATGAACTCCGCGCAAAATAATGTTTTAAGCAAGGATGTAATGGTTAGACAGCTATTACTTCCATTAGAAAAATTCTTAAAAACTAAAGGGGTGACTGAAATTGCAATTAACGCACCTAACGAAGTTTGGACGGAATCTAATAAAGGATGGGAAAAGCATTCTATAAATCTGGAAATGACGCAAATAACAGCTTTAGCTAATGTTATTGCTACCTATACCAATCAACGGATTGGCCAAGAAAACCCTATATTATCTGCTCAATTGCCTGATGGAGAGCGTATTCAGATTGTTCTACCGCCAGCCATTGAAAATGGAACGGTATCAATGACAATCCGTATTCCTGACGAGTCAAACCGATCATTTCAGGAATATAAAGATCAAGGCTTTTTTGACCACTTCAGATATGGGAAATCTAAAGAGTTTGAGCAGTTTAAACCTGTATTACGTACTGAAGATATTAAGCTAGTCCAGTTTTTAGAAAACAAAGATCTTGAGGGATTTTTTAAATTCGCTGTTCAATGTAAGAAAAATATTGCAGTTGTTGGTGATACTGGTTCTGGTAAAACCACTTTCATGAAGGCAATTTGTCAGTACATTCCTAAAGATGAACGTCTTGTCACTATTGAAGATGTACGTGAACTTTTTGTTCCACATGAAAACAAGGTTCACCTACTTTATTCTAAAGGTGGTCAAGGTAAAGCTAAGGTAACTCCATCTGATCTGATCGCTAGTAATATGCGTATGAAGCCAGACCGTGTATTACTTGCTGAATTACGTGGTGGAGAAGCTTTTGACTTTCTGAAATTACTTACAACTGGTCACAGTGGATCTATTACAAGTTATCACGCTGAAAGCTGTTCACTGGCTTATGATCGCTATGTCTTTATGTGCAAAGAACATGAACAAGCAAATATCTACGATGCCACTACACTAAAGGAATTAGTTGCTTTAACCATTGATATTATTGTTCATGTTGAAGTGAAGAAAAAATACGATGATGAAAGTAATTTAATAGGTAAAGAACGCTTTATTTCTGAAATTAAATTTGATCCTGTTTCTAAAGTTAAGGCTCAATTTGGTGATGCTGAAATTATTGTCGGGGATCGAGCATGAATAAAAAGATCCTGATTCTACTCCTTGCGATTTTTCTAGCGGTCGTTGGTTTCTTTATTACTAAATATCTGGCCGGTGTTCTTTATTACTTAGCTAATAAGACCAATCCATTTCCTGAAGTGAATCTGACAACGTGGGCGTATTATTGGGATTTATATGCACACAATGTACCTGCACAAAAGAAAAAGCTGCAAGGTGCCTTGATCGCTGCACTATTTATCACTTTTGTTCTCCCTGCTTTAGTCATTGCTAGTCTGTTTAATAAAAAACAGTCGTTACATGGTGATGCCAGATTTGCCACAACAAAAGAAATTCAGAAATCTGGATTGATGGGAAATAAGGGAATTTTAGTAGGGAAATATCATAATAAATATTTAATGCTTGGCGGTCAGCAATTTGTACTTCTGGCTGCTCCGACACGAAGCGGTAAAGGTGTAGCGATTGTTATTCCTAACCTTTTAAACTATTCGGATAGTGTAGTTGTATTGGATTTAAAGCTTGAAAACTTCCTATTAACTTCTAAATTTCGTGCTAAGAATGGACAGAAAGTTTATCTATTCAGCCCATTTTCTGAAGATCTAAAATCTCACAAATGGAATCCATTTGATACCGTTAGTCATGACGAAAATTTTAGAGTAGGTGAAATTCTTGCTATTGGTCGAAGCTTCTACCCTGTGACTGGTGATGCTAAAACCGATTTCTGGAATGACAATGCTAATAACTTATTTCTTGGCCTAGCCCTATATCTATTTGAAACTGAAGATCTGCCTGTAACTATGGGCGAGGTTTTAAGACAGAGTTCAGGTAAAGGTAAGCCAATTCAGGATCATATTAGATCTATTATTGATGAAAGAGCGCAAAGTGATAAACCGCTTAGTGATACTTGCCTAGATGCTTTAAACCGCTTTTTAAGTTCACCAGACAATACGCTCGGTAACATCATTTCTACTTTTACCTCACCTTTAACGATTTTTGCGAACCCGATTGTAGACGCTGCAACTTCATCAAGTGACTTTAAACTTGAAGATGTACGCAGACAAAGAATGTCTATCTATTTTGGTGTTCAACCAAACCGTTTAGGGGATGCTAAGAACTTAATCAATTTGTTCTATTCACTCTTAATTGATGTGAATCTAAAAACACTGCCACAACAAGATTCATCTTTGAAATATCAGTGCTTAGTCGTGAATGATGAAGCAACGGCTGTTGGTAAAGTCGCGAAAATTGCAGATGCTAACTCGTTTATCGCGGGTTATAACATTCGCTTATTAACAATTATTCAATCTATTGGCCAGCTAGAGGACGTTTATAAAACCCAAACTAGGGGGCTTGTGACTAACCATGCTTTGCAAATCGTTTATCCGCCTAGAGAACAACGTGATGCCAATGAATATAGTGAAATGCTTGGCTATTTCACTTTCAAAGCAAAATCTAAAGGCCAAAGCCGTTCTATGGCATGGGGTCAAGGTGGCTCTAATTCAGAAAATGAATCAGATCAAAGACGAGCTTTACTGCTCCCTCAAGAGTTAAAAGAATTGTCGCAAGATAAAGAAATTATCTTTATGGAAAATACAAAACCTATCATGTGTGAAAAGGCTAAGTATTTTAATGACAGTGCTTTTGTGGATCGCCTAAAGTCCGTTTCTCCTAGCATGAAAGCAATTAAAGGTTTTCCAACTCAAAAGCAATTAGAAAAAATTGCTTTTGAGGATCTGGAACTTTCAATTCCTATTCCTGATTTAGACGTAAAGCTGCATAAGGCAAAAATTGAAAAACGTATAACTGAAATTACTACAGTAGAACAGGCTGAACAGATAGATATTTCTAGCTTAGTTATCCCTGAATTTAAGTTAGATAAAACAGTTTTTGAAGATCCAGAAAATCCACAACCTGAAGAATGCCTACAAGTGGTCGATCAATTCTTTGGGGCTGTTGAATGGGAAGAAGATACTGAAGCGCAAAATATTGTCGATGACTTCTTTAGCCAGGTGGAAGCTAGTGCTGAAAATCCAATAGAAAACCTAGTTGCAGTAGATGAACCAGAACAAACGGAAAACCTTATTGCAATTGATGACACCGAATTTAGTCATGACGAAATGGAAAATCTGGTTGCAGTAGATGAACCAGAACAAATGGAAAACCTTGTTGCAGCAGATGAATCAGATCCTCTGGCCATGATTGCAGAAATGGAAAATCTGGTTGCAGTCGATGAACCAGAACAAACGGAAAACCTTATTGCAGTTGATGACACTGAATTTAGTCATGACGAAATGGAAAATCTGGTTGCAGTCGATGAACCAGAACAAGCGGAAAA
>NZ_SJNZ01000003.1 GCF_004331155.1 Acinetobacter terrestris | reverse complement strand
AAGATGAACAAAATCAGAAAATTCGTATATTTCTGGCCCGTCTTTCAGGCCGACAGCAGAAGAGAGGTAAGTTGGAAAGTGCACCTGCAATATTGGCAGGACTTTCGATTTTACTGAACACTCTTCAACTGCTCTCAGAATATTCAATAGATGAACTGAATGAAATCGCAACAATTGCATTAGGTACCTAAAGATGTGTAGATACCTATGCCCTTTGGTAGAGGGTCGGGGTGAGGGTTATTTTCTAGCTTCACCTCTCCCTAGCCCTCACTTGCGCTTCGTTTTAAAGCAGTGCTTTAAAACTTGCTCAGGAGAGGGAACTCCATTGTGTATCGTATAATATGAATAAAATTAAGAAAAAATAAAATGAAAATAGATCCCAAACTTTTAATCTTCGCCAAATCCATGCGCCATTCCTCCACAAATGCAGAACAGCACATGTGGCAAGTTCTTAGAGCAAAGCATTTCATGAACTTAAAATTTTGCCGTCAGCATATAGTTGCGCCGTATATTGTGGACTTTTTCTGTATTTATATATCTATAGACATTTAGTTTACTAGTTTTACACTATTAGTTATGTTAACTTTATAATAATTATACAAATTTTATTTTGGGGAATTATGTTAGTTGGTGTCTTTCTTCGTCACTTTAAAATTTATAAGGGGGCTAGATATATTCCATTTGGCTTAAATGAATTAGAAAATTTTAATTTATTTATCGGTCAGAATGGTGCTGGTAAAAGTTCAATTTTGGAATCATTAGACTGTTTCTTTAACAGTAGTGAGTTTATTGTACATTTCTCAGAAAAAAAGAGTGAAGCTTTTGTAGCACCTTGTTTTTTAATTAAAAAAGAAGATTTAAATAAGTTTGATAAAAATGTTCAAAAAATTATTCCTATAATAAGTGAGCTATTTTTTAATGTCGATCAAACAAAATCGGTCAATTATAATTCGTACAATAATTTTTTTGATCAAAGAGATAATTTTCTAAAGCATAGGGAAACTCATTATTTTATTACTTATGCTTTTTTCCCATTTCCTGAGCGTGATACCAATAGCATTTTTTTTACGTTTGATAGCTATATTAAAAAAGGTTTAAAAGAAAGTCAGATTTTAAAAGATGAAAGAGAGCTTAATAAAGTTTTAATGACTTTGAAAGTTGATCTTTTAAAAAATTATTCATTCCAATATATACCTGTTGAAACTTCATTAAATGACTTTTTGAGGCTTGAATCGAAAGGTATGCAGGACTTAATGAGTGAAAATATTAAAAAAAGAATTGAAGAAATGCTCAACTCGAAATTACAGATTAAAGGTGAGAGGACAGTCAACAAAAGTACTTTAGATCTCTTAAATTCAAATCTTGAAAAATTTGTTGAAGAAGTTCAAGAAACTATTAAAAAAATTGATAGGAATTATTCTTTTGCTAGAGAATACAAGTCAAAATCAAATCTTACTGCAAATCATTTAACAGATATTATTATTGAAACATTTTTTGATAAAAGAAGGCTTAAAATCGATAAAAAGCCTATAGAGCACTTATCTGCGGGTGAGAGAAAAAAAGCTTTGATTGATATAGCATATGCTTTTTTAACTCAAGAACGTGATACGTCACAAAATATTATCCTAGCAATTGATGAGCCTGAGGCATCTTTACATATATCAATGTGTTATGGCCAATTTAGTAGGTTGCATGAATTGGCAAAAAAATTTAATGTTCAGATGCTAGTAAGTACACATTGGTATGGTGCATTACCAATATTAGATAAAGGAAACTTATTTCATATACATGATAAGAATAATTCTGTGCAAATTAATCAATATTCATTTAAGAATTATTTTCAAGAAAATGGAAGTCATCCAGATGACATACATTTTAAAAGCTTTTTTGATTTAGTTTCTTCAATTGTAAGTTCATTAAGGCTACATAGAAAACATTGGTTAATAGTAGAAGGTGAAGAAGATAAAAATTATATTTTAAATTATATAAGTAAAGATAAAGCTGAAAATTTGATAGTTTTACCAGTTGGTGGCTGTGCAATTATTTTGAATTTATATAATTATTTGTATGCACCGCTTTCACAAAATAATGAATCTAAAGAAATTAATAGTAAGGTTTTTTGTTTAGTTGATACTGATTTTCAGGCGCTTAAAATTGATGATAGTTTTAGATCTCAAACAAAGAAAAATGAATTAGTGATCCGAAGACTACAATTTAATAGAGATAAAATTGAATTATGCAAATTAGAAAATAATAATAGATCACCAACCGAAATTGAGGAGTGTTTAAATGCTTCTACTTTTTATAAGGCATTAAGCCAAGCTATTGATTCTGTTGGTGATGAGAGTATTCAAAAAATATTTAGTAATTTTGAATTTGATGAGCAAAAGACATATAGCTTTATACAAGGTGATAACTCAATAATTTATCCCAAAAGAGACTTTGACCTAGAAGGAAATCCATCTAATTATAAGGATTTAATTTTCAATTTTGTTGATAAGAATAAAGAGTTAATTTGTAATCTTTATTGTAAGCAAGAAAATGAAACTACTCCTCCATGGATTTCTGAGTTAGAAAGTTTTTTATAGAATGTCTTATAAAAAATCCCCTCACTAAGAGGGGATTTTTTAAATCAAATTACAGCATTAAAGCGCTGCAATCTGATCCATATTCGCTTGAATTTTCACTAACTGGTCCGCAAATTCAGCCAATTTCACTTTCTCGCCTTCAACGACAGCAGCAGGTGCTTTTGCCACGAAACCTTCATTGGCAAGTTTTCCTGCAATCTGGTCATGTTGCTTTTGAACTTTATCAAAGTCTTTCTGCAAACGGCCCAATTCCGCTTTAGGGTCAATTAAACCCTTCATTGGAACGAATACAGAGGCATGACCGACTACAGAAGATGATGACAATGGAGGTTGTTCACCATCTGCCAGGTAAGTGATGCTTTCCACTTTCGCCAATGCTTTAAACAAAGGCTCGATACGTGAAATTTGCGCAACTTCAGCATCAGTAATGTTTTGCATCAACACTGGAAGTAAACGTGCATTACCTAAGCCCATTTCACCACGAATGTTACGTACAGCACCAATCAAACCTTGCAGCCATTGCATATCTGCTTCAGCTTGGTCATTGATGAGCGCTTGATCCGCAACAGGATAAGCCGCAGTCATAATGGTTTCACCGCCTAGACCAATCATCGGCGCAAGGGTTTGCCAAATTTCTTCAGTCAAGTACGGCATGATTGGGTGTGCAAGACGTAAAGATGCTTCCATTACCGCAAGAAGAACACGACGAACTTCCGCTTTACGTTCTTCAGAAACATTTTCATCATTCAGAACTGGTTTGGTTAATTCTACATACCAGTCACAGTATTCATTCCAGATGAACTCGTAAATCGCTTGTGCAGCCAAGTCTAAACGGTAGGTTGCAAATGCTTGATGAACCGCTTGTTCCGCTTTTTGTAAACGGCTCACGATCCATTGTTCAGGCAATTCCCAAAGATCAGGACGTGCAGTTTGACCTACAGTTTGACCTTCAACGTTCATTAGAACGAAACGGGTACCATTCCAGATTTTGTTACAGAAGTTACGGTAGCCTTCAACACGTTTCATATCGAACTTGATGTCACGACCGGTGTTCGCTAAAGCACAGAAGGTGAAACGAACTGCATCTGTACCGTAAGACTGAATGCCTTCCGGGAATTCTTTACGGGTTGATTTTTCAATCTTCGCCGCCTGTTTCGGGTTCATCAAGCCTGTAGTACGTTTTTGTACCAAAGTCTCTAAATCTACACCATCAATCAGGTCTAAAGGATCAAGCACGTTGCCTTTAGATTTAGACATTTTCTGACCTTCGCCATCACGTACCAAACCATGTACATACACAGTTTTGAAAGGTACTTGTGGCGTGCCGTCTTCATTTTTCATGAAGTGCATGGTCATCATGATCATGCGGGCAACCCAGAAGAAGATTATGTCAAAACCAGTCACCAACACATCAGTCGGGTGGAAGGTATTTAGGAAGTAGTTTTCTGCATCTTTTTTCGCGTCGCCAGTCCAACCTAAAGTTGAGAATGTCCAAAGACCAGACGAGAACCAGGTATCCAAAACGTCTTCGTCTTGATTCAGTTCTACATCAGCCGCAATGCCATTTTCTTCGCGTACTTCAGCTTCAGAACGACCCACGTAAATGTTGCCATCTACATCGTACCAAGCCGGAATGCGGTGACCCCACCACAATTGACGTGAAATACACCAGTCTTGAATGTTGTTCATCCACGCCATGTACATGTTGCTGTACTGTTCTGGAACAAATTTGATGTCGCCGTCTTTCACCGCTTTAATTGCAGGTTCAGCTAGGGGTGCAATTTTCACGTACCACTGGTCAGTCAATAACGGTTCAACGATTACGCCTGAACGGTCACCGCGAGGTGCTTTCAAGTCGTACGGTTGAATTTGATCTAGCCAGCCTTCAGCTTCAGCTTGTTCAACCAGTTTTTTACGTGCAGCAAAACGCTCTAAACCAATGTAGTCCGCAGGGGCAGCAATGGTTTTAGAAATCTGTTCGCCAGCTTTGGCAATGTATTCAAACTCAGCCAACACTTCAGCGTTTTTGTTGAAGATGTTAATGATTGGCAAGTTGCAACGTTTACCTACTTCATAGTCATTAAAGTCGTGTGCAGGAGTGATTTTTACACAGCCTGTACCGAAGTCTTTTTCAACATATTCATCGGCAACAACAGGGACCAAACGGCCTGAAATTGGCAGAACGATGTTTTTACCGACAAGATGTGCATAGCGTTCATCTTCAGGGTGTACTGCAACAGCCGAGTCACCAAGCAACGTTTCAGGACGCGTTGTAGCAACAACCAAGAAGTCATTGCCATCTTTGGTACGAAGGTCTTTATCTTCAAAGAAATATTTGAAATGCCAAAGTGAACCTTTTTCTTCTACTGATTCAACTTCAAGGTCAGACAGGGCAGTTTGCAGTTTCGGATCCCAGTTCACCAGGCGTTTACCACGGTAAATCAAGCCTTCTTTATGTAAGCGTACGAAGACTTCTTTTACTGCGTTGGAAAGACCATCATCCATGGTGAAGCGTTCACGTGACCAGTCTACAGACGAACCGAGGCGACGGATTTGACGGGTGATGTTACCGCCAGACTGTTCTTTCCATTCCCATACTTTTTCAATGAACTTTTCACGGCCCAAGTCATGACGGCTGATTTCTTGTGCTGCCAATTGACGTTCAACCACCATCTGGGTTGCGATACCGGCATGGTCAGTCCCCGGTTGCCACAAAGTGTTTTTGCCAGACATACGGTTGTAACGGGTCAAGGCATCCATAATGGCATTGTTAAAACCATGACCCATGTGCAAGTTACCAGTGACGTTTGGTGGCGGAATCATGATACAGAAGGAGTCGCCTTTTTGAGACGGCTTAAAGTAGCCGTTCTCTTCCCAGGTCTTGTACCATTTTTTCTCGATCTCGGTAGGATCGTAGGTCGTAGCAATATTTTGCGCAGAATCAGTCATAGTCAGAACAGATCAAAAGTGAATAAAAAATTAGGACTATTGTAGCAAAAAAATTACCGAATGAGGCAGCTTCACCAAATGCAAACTTTATGCAATTGGCATACACTGAATAAGAACTTATGATAAGAGTTAAATAAAAACAGCGCGAATGATCGCAATACAATTCTAAAAAGGATGTTATCGCTATGAGCTATTTAATTTCTTTAAAACTAACCCGAGAAACCCATCAGCGCTTTCAGCAGATTCATCAGCAATTGAATCAGGGTGAAACTCAAAGTTTAGCCAAGCCTTTAGGCGAGGTGCTGGCAGATATTTCCTGTGAAGTTGTCGATCAGGTTTTTGGTGAAATTGCGCGATTGTCGACTACAGCCGATCGGGAATCTGAAAAAATGGTGCAGCAAATTTTAGATACCGTACGCAAATATATGCCATGGTCGGTTTCTTTCTTTGGCAATGATCGTTTGATCCCGATGGTGAATTATCTGAAAGACAAGGCCTATGAGGAACATGGTCAGAATTATATTTCTTATAGTGTCGATCATGTCTTGGTGGTGGAATTGCTGGAATGTGTCGAGCAACTCAAAAACGGCAATACGCATTATGTTTCGCCAGGCTTGAAAGCATTTACCCAGATGATCGATCAAGGGGTGACCAGTCTGGTCCGTGAACCCAAAAGCATATTGAAATTCAATGTGGTGGTGGATAAAACTTTAAATGGCGTGATTCATTTGACCACCCAGATGGGCTATAAGCGTTTAGAAAGACTGGGTACCCAGTATGATTCGCAAATGACCCATCGTTATTTTGACCATTTTTTGAGGTTTTTGAATCATGAGCAAAAACATTAATAAGGTATTCATGCATTAAGATATCCATGCATTAAGGTCTCAACGCATTATTAATCGTAAGTGTAATTAGGAACAACAATATGGCGAAGCAGGACAGTTTAAACAATAAAGTGGTATGGATTACAGGGGCATCTTCAGGCTTGGGTAAGGCACTTGCGCAAGAATGTGCCTTACAAGGCGCACAGATTGTACTGACTGCCCGTCGTAAGGATGAACTGGAAAATGTCCGCCAAAGTTTAGCCAATCCCGATCAGCATATTTCTGTTGTTGCCGACATTACCGATGAAACTCAAGTTCGCCATGCTTATGAACAGGTTTTAAATGAGAAAGGGCGTATTGATTGGCTGATCAATAATGCCGGTTTAAGCCAGCGTGCATTGATTGCCGATACCACCATGCAAACTGAACGCGCCATTATGGAAGTGGATTATTTTTCACAGGTGTTCCTCACCAAAACCGTATTACCCACTTTCTTAAAACAAAAATCAGGACGAATTGCCTTTGTTTCCAGTGTTGCAGGGTTATTGGGTACGCAATACCGTGCATCGTATTCGGCAGCGAAAGCCGCAATTCACATGTGGGCCAACAGCTTACGTGCTGAAGTGGCGGATGAAGGTGTAGGCGTTTCGGTCATTTTCCCGGGCTTTGTCAAAACCAATGTTTCATTTAATGCTTTAAATGGCGAAGGCAAAGCACAGGGTCATCAAGATGAAGCGATTGAAAACGGCTTGCAGCCGGAGGAATTCGCGAAAACTGTAGTCAAGTCTCTGCTAGCAGATGAAGAATATATTGTGGTTGGTGGTACTAAAGAAAAACTGGGCGTTTTAGTTTCGCGTTTGTCACCATCTACACTGTATAAAATGATCCGCAAGATGAAGGTGAAGTAAGCAAAGCTCCATCCTTTATGGAAGTGGATTATTTTTCTCAGGTGTTCCTCACCAAAACCGTATTACCCACTTTCTTAAAACAAAAATCAGGTCGAATTGCCTTTGTTTCCAGCATCGCAGGGTTATTGGGTACACAATACCGAGCATCGTATTCGGCAGCCAAAGCCGCAATTCACATGTGGGCCAACAGCTTAAGGGCAGAAGTGGCGGATGAAGGCGTGGGTGTTTCGGTCATTTTTCCGGGCTTTGTCAAAACCAATGTTTCATTTAATGCTTTAAATGGCGAAGGCAAAGCACAGGGTCATCAAGATGAAGCGATTGAAAATGGCTTGCAGCCAGAGGAATTTGCCAAAATTGTAGTCAGATCTCTGCTTGCAGATGAAGAATATATTGTGGTTGGTGGGCGTAAAGAAAAACTGGGCGTTTTAGTTTCGCGTTTATCGCCACCTACACTGTATAAAATGATTCGCAAGATAAAGGTGAAGTAAGCAAAGCTCCATCGTTTTTTAAAGATGAATACACTCGCAATATATTTTGAGTATAGAAGGGGAAAGTGACAAACAATCTCCCTAAATCCCTCTTTATTAAAGAGGGACTATGCTTTTCTCCCTCCTTTATAAAAGGAGGGCTGGGGAGGATTTACGATTGAATCGCTGTGCCATACGCAAACACTTCAACCATCCCGCCTTGCATTCCCAGTTCAGTGGTACTTAAACGCAAGCCCATAATATGGGTTGCGCCCATTTTTTCCGCTTCCAGTTTTAAACGCACAATGGCTTCACGCCTGGCACGTTCAACCACACTTTCATATCGGGTCAAACGCCCACCAAAAAAGTTTTCGATATTGGCAATCACATATTTGAAGTAATCATGTGAAATGACCACATTGCTACTGATCATTTGCCCCAAATGTGGAGAGGTCTTAAAACGGCTATTATCCAGTGTGATATAAGCCAGACGCTGTTCCTGTTCATCCAGTTCATTTAAATGCTTTCTTTCGGTATATCGGCCAAAGCCCCAGCCCACCGCAAATAAAATCACAAAGATGGCTATTTTAAATATCAAGGCATCCATAGCTTAGCCTTGAGTCGGGAAGGGATCAGGCAGTTTTTGTGTATTTGCTTCAACCACCACGGCAGTGCCATAAACAAAAAGTTCAGAAGCGCCTTGGGCAATATTTGAAGTTGAAAAACGAATACCCACTACAGCATTTGCACCCATAGATTGGGCTTTTTCAATCATGCGGCTCATGGCTTCCTGACGTGACTCTTCAAGCAATTCTGTATAGGCCGTCAGTTCACCACCGACTATATTTTTCAGGCCTGCAAGCAGATCACGTCCAACATGTTTGCTGCGCACGGTGCTGCCATACACCACATCAATTTGACGGAGAATAGTATGTCCCGGCACAGATTCTAGATTACTTAAAAGCATGTTTTGAGATTCAAATAAAGGTACTTGTACTGAAGATAGGAAATCGAGCCTTAAAAAGCAATAAAAAAGCCTGCATAGAGCAGGCTTTTTAACAACGCTTAAAATTAATGCTTAAAATTATTGAGCGCTGTTTGCAGCTTTTTGTTCAGCAGTAGACGCTGGCTGTAGAACGGCATCACTGGTGTTGGCTTTAATACCTCCACCGAGTGTTTTATAGACTTCAACCTGGTTATTCATGTTGGCTTGTTCAAGCAACAATAAACCTTGTTCAGCCGCATAAGATGCACGTTGCGCATCCAGTACCGTCAAGTAACTGTCAATACCGGCACGGAAGCGGGCATTAGAAAGTCGGTAGGTGGTATTGGTTGCATCAACCAGACGGCGCTGCGCCGCTAAACGGTCGCCAATATTTTGACGTACTGCCAAGGCATCATTCACTTCGCGGAAAGCGGACTGAATCGATTTTTCATAGTCAGATAACGCAATTTGCTGATCTGTTTCTGAAATCTTGATGTTGGCTTGACGTGTTCCCCAATCGAAAATTGGAAGATCAATACTTGGACCAATAGACCAGACAAATCCACCTGATTTAAACAGGTCACTTAAGCTGGTTGACGCATAGCCTGCATTACCGGTCAAACTGATGGTCGGGAACAAGCGTGCCTTAGCCGCCGCAATATTGGCACCTGCAGCAGACAATTGGTATTCCGCAGCACGTACATCAGGACGATTGGTGAGCAAGTCACTTGGTAAGCCTGCAGTAAGTGCATTGTTGGTGGTAATACGCGTTACACGTTGAGTTGGCAGCAAGTTTGCAGGAACCGCTTGCCCTACAAGCAGATTAAGCAAGTTCTGTGCTTGAGCAATCTGGGTCTTGTAATTGGCAACATCGTTACGCGCAGTTTCTACAGAGATCTGTGCCTGACGAACAGGAAGTTCACTGTCGATCCCGACATCAAAACGTTTCTTGTTGAGGTTATAAGACTCAAGCTGAGCTTTCAGTGTTTGATCTGCAAGTCTTAAATTTGCATTGGCGAACGAGTAGTTCAACCATGCTTGAGCAACCTGACCCACTAATGCAATTTGAGTAGCATCACGTGCGCTTGACGTTGCTAAATAAGTATCTAAAGCATTGTCTTTTAAGCTGCGTACACGACCCCAAAAATCCAGCTCATAGGCAGTGACGCCTAAGCCAACATTATAGCTGGTCATGGCACCGGTGTTGAGCGTGTCTTGACGCAGCACACTACCGCTAGCACCAATAGTTGGCAGCTGGTTGTTCTGGGTAATTTGATACTGTTGCTGCGCACGTTGAATATTCAATGTCGAAGTACGCAAATCACGGTTATTGGCTAATGCCAGATCAAGCACTTGCAATAAGCGTTGATCGGCAAAAAAGTCTTTATAACCTTGTTCAGCAATTGAAGGACCAGAACTGGCAGTTAAATAACCTTGTTCTGGAATATTCGCTTGAGCTACGGGCTCTGGGCCACGCATGCTTTGACAAGCTGTCAAAGCAAGCGCAAGTGCAGATACCGCAATGCTACGACCTGAAATAGACCATACCTTTTGCATCACGATGCTTGCTCCTGATTATTTGGTTTTTTAGGTTTAAATTTAAAGATACTTCGAATCCAGACATAGAACACAGGAATAAAGAAGATACCCAATAAAGTCGAACTGATTACGCCACCGAGTACACCATAACCGACCGAGTGCTGGCTACCTGCGCCGGCACCTGATGAAAGGGCAAGCGGAAGTACACCGAAACCGAAGGCTAAAGTGGTCATAATGATTGGACGTAAACGCATTTTTGCTGCATGAAGGGTTGCTTCAAGTAAAGGCTCGCCTTTATCTTCTTGCAGTTCCTTGGCGAATTCTACAATCAGGATCGCATTTTTTGCAGCCAAACCAATGACGGCAATAATCGCCACCTGGAAGTAAATATTATTTGACAGGTTTGGATCTTTCAGAAGCACCATGCCCAAGAAAGTCAGACCTACTGCACCGACAATACCCAGTGGAATCACCAGCATGACAGAGAATGGAATTGACCAGCTTTCATACAATGCAGCAAGACACAGGAATACGATCAGCATTGAAAGTGCATACAGGCCAAGCGTTTGCGAGCCAGATTCACGTTCTTCTAAAGATAAACCTGTCCACTCGTAGTCAAAGCCCTGCATACCCATTTCAGGCAATTTGGCAATGATTTCTTCCATGGCAAGCATCGCATCACCCGAGCTGACACCCGGAGCAGGCGTACCCTGAATGTTGACTGATGAAATACCGTTATAACGTTCAAGACGTGGTGAACCGTAAGTCCATTCACCTGTAGCAAAAGCAGAGAATGGAACCATTTGACCAGCGTTGCTGCGTACGTACCACTTGTTGAGATCTTCCGGCATCATACGTGCATCAGGAACGGCTTGAACATAAACTTTCTTAATACGACCACGGTCGACGAAGTCATTAATGTATGAACCACCCCAAGCAATACTCATGGTGCTGTTGATTTCTGCAATGCTGACGCCCATAGCACTGGCTTTTTCGTTATCTACATAGATCTTGTACTGTGGCGTATCTTCCTGACCATTCGGACGGACACCAGCAAGACGTTTATCTTGTGCAGCCATACCCAAGATCATGTTACGCGCAGTCAGCATTTTCTCATGACCATTACCCGCAGCATCTTTCAACATCAAGTTGAAGCCTGCAGAAACACCCAGTTCAGGCATTGCAGGAAGCTGTAAAGGCATGACATAAGAGGCATCTTTGGCAATCACGTTAAGCGCCATACCACGTTGAATAATGGCACCCACAGTAGATTCTTTAGTGGTACGTTCTTCCCAGTCTTTCAGCTTAATGAAAGCTAGACCGGCATTTTGACCGACACCGGTAAATGAGAAACCAGCGACACTAAATACCGAGTCGACATTGGCTTTTTCACCTTCCATAAAGAAGCCAGTCATTTGATCAATAACTTTTTCAGTACGGTTCAGGGTGGCATTCGGTGGAAGCTGAACCAGGGTCATGACTACGCCTTGGTCTTCATCCGGCAAGAATGAACTTGGCAAGCTTTTGAACAAGAACAATAGACCGACAATCACGACCGCATAAATCGCGCCGGCAATGAATTTATGAATCAGCAGTTTTCCAACCCAGTTTTGGTAGCCTTGGGCCATACGGTCGAAACGACTGTTAAACCCACGGAAGAAACGGGCAAAGAAACCATTGCTCTGATCTTTGTCTTTATCATGCTGCTTTAATAAAGTCGCACACAGTGCGGGGGTGAATGTTAATGCCACAATCAGTGACAGAACCATTGCGGTCACCAGGGTAATCGAGAACTGGCGGTAAATCACTCCGGTGGTTCCGCTAAAGAACGCCATTGGGACGAATACTGCAGACAATACCGTGGTAATACCAATCAGTGCACCAGAGATCTGAGTCATCGACTTTTCAGTCGCTTCAACAGGCTCCAGATGTTCTTCTACCATAATACGTTCAACGTTTTCGACCACCACAATCGCATCATCGACCAGTAGACCAATGGCAAGAACCATGGCAAACATCGTCAGCGTATTAATCGAGAAACCAAACAGGTTGATAATCGCGAATGTACCCAATACCACCACAGGCACGGCCATGGTTGGAATAATGGTTGCGCGCCAGTTCTGCAAGAACAGGAACATCACCAGGAACACAAGAATAATCGCTTCAACTAAAGTGTGAACTACACTTTCAATTGAAAGTTTAATAAATGGGGTTGTATCAAACGCCAGCTGATCTTTTAAACCAGTTGGATAATTTTTACGTAACTGTACTAAACGTTCTTCTACAGCAGTTGCTGTATCTAATGCATTTGCACCAGTGGCCAGTTTAATCGCTACACCGCCCGCAGGCTTGCTATTAAATTTAGAGGTAAACTGATAGTTGTCCGAGCCTAATTCAACTTTGGCAACATCACCCAAAGTGACTTTTGCTCCAGTTCCAGCACTCTTTAGATAAATTCCGCGGAACTGATCTACTGTTTGTAATAAGCTTTGCGCATTTACGGTCGCATTTAAAACCTGACCTTCAACGGCAGGAGCACCACCCAATTGTCCCACAGCAACTTGCGCATTTTGGGTACGTAAGGCAGCCACGACATCACTTGGAGAAAGTTGGTAGCTGGCTAGTTTGGCAGGATCAAGCCAAATACGCATTGCATATGAACCACCAAAGACCTGAACTTCACCGACACCGGCAACGCGGCTAAGTGGTTCAGAAATATTCGAGTTCACATAGTCTTTAATGTCGGCATCGGTCAATTCACCATTCGGTGAGTAGAAAGCCAAAACCTGCAAGAAGCTTGCACCAGATTTGGTGACTCGAAGTCCTTGACGTTGCACATCTTCAGGGAGTAGCGCCGTTGCTGACTGTAATTTGTTTTGGACTTGAACTTGGGCAATATCAGGATCGATACCTTGTTCAAAGTTCAATGAAATGGAGGCTTGACCATTACCCGCACTATTTGAAGAAATATAGCGTAAACCATCAAGGCCATTCATTTGCTGCTCGATGATCTGGGTCACTGTATTTTCTACAGTTTCGGCAGATGCACCTGGATAAGTCGCAGAAATGCTGACTGTTGGCGGAGCAATGGTCGGATATTGCGCAATCGGCATTTTGCTGATGGTTAAAATACCCGCCAGCATGATCACCAATGCAATCACCCATGCAAAAATCGGGCGATGAATAAAAAATTGAGCCATCTAGTCTACCCCTTATGTATTTGAAGTAGATTTTTGTTCAGTTTTGGGTTGTGCTTGCTGCGCAGGCTGAGCTGCTTTATTGGCTTGTGCGGCAGGTTGACCGGCACCCTGAGGCGCAGCTTGAGGCTGGTAAGGCTTGGCAACGACAGTTGCGCCTTCTTTCACCTTGGCAATACCATCAACAATCACTTTTTCACCTGTCTGTAAACCTTTGGTCACAATCCAGTCTTTACCTTGAACACCAGCAGTTTCCACCGGGCGTGTTTCAACAGCGCCTTTGGCATTCACGATCATCGCAATCGCCTGACCGGTTGGAGTACGGGTAATCGCTGCTTGAGGAATCAAGATGGCATTTGGAATCACACCTTGTACAATTTTAGCAGTGGCATACATGCCCGGAAGCAACAAATGATTCGGGTTCGGGAACACAGCACGTAAAGTTACAGTACCGGTTTCCGGATTAACACTGGCATCAGAGAATGCAAGACGGCCTTCCACAGGGTAGTCGCTACCATCTTCAAGCTTAAGTTTGACTTTGGTATTGTTACTGCTGTCTAAACTGCCTTGGCTCAATTGCTGACGTAAACGTAATAATTCAGCACTGGACTGGTTAATGTCGATATAGATTGGATCCAGACGCTGAACAGTCACTAAAGGTTCTGCCTGGCTTGCAGTCACTAAAGCACCGACAGTCACTGTTGAACGGTTAGTCTGACCAGAAATTGGCGCGCGTACAGTTGAGTAGCCCAAATTAATTTCGGCATTTTTCAAGACTGCACGGTTCGCACTCAAAGTGGCTTCAGCCAATTTTACTTGCGCAGCGATGTCGTCATATTCTTGTTTTGAAATGGCGTTTGAACCGACCAATTGACGGTAACGACCTTCTTTCACACGCAAAACATTCAGGTTTGCTTCAGCGCTTGCAATCGCAGCGCGGGCATTATCGACATTCGCACGGTTGGTGCTGGAATCAATTTGATAAAGCGCCTGACCTTCACGGACATAACTGCCTTCAGTGAATAGACGTTTTTGAATCACACCACTGGTTTGTGGACGGACTTCAGAAATTTCAAATGCCGTGGTACGGCCTGAAAGTTCAACCGATTGCTCTACGCTTTGTGGTTGAGCAACAATGACACCGACTTCAGTCGGTGGCATTTGTTGGGCTGCTGCAGCTTGCTGCGCATCCTTAGGATCTTTGCTACAACCAACAAGTGCAATACTTGTTGCTAATGCGCAAGCGGTAAGGGCGGGTGCCCATAGCTTTGCAGACATCATTGTTCCACCTCGATTAGATTTTTATCTAAAAATTAATTTGTTTTCGCCCTACTGAATTTGGCATACAGCATATAAAGTAGTGTGATCCAAATAAAACTTATGCTCCAACCAGCCAAGACATCAGAGGGGAAATGTACACCAAGGTAAACCCTTGAAATTCCCATAATTAACAACCATATAAAAGCACACAGACAAATCAGTGTGTGCTGTGGATGTTTTTGACTGAGGTAAATTGCAAGACAGCCCAGGGTGGCGGCATAAATACTATGCGCACTGGGAAATGAAGCACCATAGCTGTTGACCAGATGATACATTTCGGGTGGACGGGGTCTTGAAATTATATATTTGAGCAGCCAAACCGTGGCAATGCTTCCTATAAGCCCTAAACTTGTAAAAACAATATTTGTATATTTTTTACACCATGCTTGGTGTAAACACCAGATTGTGGTTAAAAATAGCACAAATGGCATGCCGCCCATAACAGAAAGTGTGATAGATATCGTATTTAATTGCACTGTACGATGCTGGCTCATCCATTCAACCATCACCAGATCGAAGTGATGAAGTGATGGGATAAAAAGCATTAATACACTGAAAATAAATAAGAAAAATCCTACGCCAAGCAATAGGTACGGCATGTAAGGAACCTTTGTTATCTTAGCCGATTGGAGCATGACTATTAATGGTTAAAGTGTACTCATCAGTACACTTTATTTCAAGTATGTGTAAATTATGCTAATTTCTTTTTACCGATTTTTTAACATGAAGTAAAACAAAAATAACCAATTACTTATAAGCCGATTTTTGTGATGTTGATGATTCATCCACCTCTAATGGAATTTTCGGCGGCCAAAAAAAGTCACTTGGACGGGTTAAGAAATGGGTGAGCACCAGTTTGGCCAACGGCTTCCACTGTTCAAAGCGAACCCTGCGCGCGCGCAGTGCTACAATAATGGTCAGACTAAAACTCACAAACAAGTTGGTCAGGCCAATTAACAACACCCCTAAAAAGGATACAAAAATCAGACCAATTTCAGCGCTGCCATTAATATCGATCAAGCCTTGAATAAAATTGGCTGAGGCAAAGGCAATATGCCGGATATCCAGCGGAAGACCCAAAATAAAACCAATGGTTCCCATGCTTCCAAGCATAATCCCAAATAAGAAGTTCCCTGCCAAAGCCCCTAAATTCCGCTCAATATATGCAGCAAAATGATTTAAGCGTTCCTGACCCAATAACAGTTTTAAGTGAGCATGCGCTTTCAGACGCGGACCGACCTTACGGTATACCGCCATATTATCGAAATAACCCGCAATCAGCCCCGAGAAAAACAGGCAAACCCCAGCAATTGCAGCATGGGGAATGGCCAGTGAAGTAAACGGATTGAGTGAGTTTAGGGTCGTGGTCGCCTTGGCATGGGTCAGCAATGGCTCACCCATTCCGTATTGCCAGAGCAGGGTGATGATTGCAGCGGTAGGAATGGCAATGGAGATATTGCCGAGGATGGCAATAAACTGGGTCCGGATAATATTAATGATCAGGGCGGCAAGTTCCGCAATTTGTGCAGTTTTAGAACCTTTTTGATGCTGTACCGTAGCTGCAAGCGCGGCTGCCGTCATGGCTGGCTGTTTGGTCGCGACAGTAAAATGCAGCACGTGAATCAGCATGAAACCGAGTGAATAGTTCATGCTAAACATAAATGCCTGCATCAAGGGGGCCATGACCAGACGTGCTGTCAATATTTTCAAGGTCGACATGGTGGCAATAATGACGCCAGCACCTGCTGCTGCCTTGTACATCGACCAAAAACCTTTTTTGTCGGTACTTACATAATGCTCGCCGGTTTTACTGGCATTTTCGGTTACTTGTAAGGCAACTAATTCACTGTTATTGGCCAGTAAAGAACGAACACTGCGTTCGCTATAAATGGCGGAGGTAATATCGACCAGTAACGCACTGAGCGATTCATAACGAATTTTGTCTTGTTCAACAATTAAATTAATTAACAGCTCGATCC
Source organism: Acinetobacter terrestris (assembly GCF_004331155.1). Lineage (GTDB taxonomy): Bacteria > Pseudomonadota > Gammaproteobacteria > Pseudomonadales > Moraxellaceae > Acinetobacter > Acinetobacter terrestris. Next base: position 192,621 of record NZ_SJNZ01000003.1, on the reverse strand, counting down.
GATCGAGACACTGTTCCAGAAGCGATAATAAATAATTCAGGCTGATACTTACGCCAATGCGCTTGATGGCACGACGAATTTTTAAAACGACATTTCGGCATTGCTCGATCATCACCAAGGCTTGCGAAGCATCGGGTGGGACCATGACTGCCAGAGGGTCGGTATTTTGATGCAGTTTTTTATAATGCTGAATGAATTCGACAATTTCCCGGTTCTGTACCAGAAAAGGCGATTCGTATTCGGTTAAGTCGGGCTGTGCATTGATAAATTCCGGATACAGTCCAATCCCGCTAATCCGGTAAGACAGAACGGTAATGGCTTTAATCAGCTCACTGTTAATTTTAAGTTTTTCAGCCTGATTGCTATGACCTTGATTAAGCAGGGCAAATAGCTTTTGCCAATCCTCACTGGAAATGCTGTCCAACCAGTACTTATCACTGCGTTGATAAAACACGCGACGCACTAAATCTTGCAGTTGGCTTTTGTCATTAATCAGGGGTAAAAAATGCGCGCCTACACGTTGTGCAAGCTGATTCCAAAAACCATCGAGGGATAAAATGCCGGTATCGGCATACAGACTGGTCTGTTTATATTGGCTAATCAGTTTTAAGACAAAATTTTGTAAAGTAGATACAGCATTGGGGGTAATCAGCAGAGCTTGTATGAGTGCACGAAATTTACAGTTGATTTCTTCAGTATTGGTTGAGTCATCTGGTCGAATCCGGTTAACCAGTTCAATTAACAGTGAATCATCAAAAACAGCTTGATTCGATTCAAGCTGTTCCTGCATTTTTAAAAATAGATCATTAAAATTTATATGCATAGGCGAGGGTTAAGTCTATTTTTTTCAGAATCCATTATTGAATCCGATTTAAGGCAAGTTGGGTCAGGTTAATCAGGGCTTGGCGATATTCACTATGAGGAAGCGCATCTAGAGCTTGCAGCGCAGATTCAGTTTCTTCTGTTGCACGTTGGCGGCAATAATCCAGCGCGCCACTATTTTGCACAATGGCAATGACACGTTCTAATTGTGCTGTACCACCAGTTGCAATGCTGCGGCGAACAATTTCATGTTCTTCATCGGTGGTTTTTTGCAGTGCAGAGATTAATGGCAAAGTGGGTTTCCCTTCCATTAAATCATCACCAATATTTTTACCTAATGTTTCAGCATCAGAGGTGTAGTCTAAAATATCATCAATAATTTGAAAGGCATTACCAAAGTGACCAGCAAAAATGCGCAGGGGTTCACGGTATTGCGGGGTGCCGGATAAAATGGCAGCACCTTCAGTCGCCAGTTCAAATAAACGTGAGGTTTTACCATGAATAATATCAAGATAAGTCTGTTCTGAAGTTTCAGGCTGATGCTGTGCTTGCAGTTGTAGAACTTCACCTTCAGCAATTTCACAGGTTCCGGTCGAGAAATCTTTAAGCAAGGTCATATCGTTTAAATCGACCAGTAAATCGAAAGCACGTGAAATCAGAAAATCACCGACCAGAACGGCAGTTTGATTATTCCAGGTCGCATTGGCGGTTGGACGACCACGACGCAAGCCTGATTCATCGACCACATCATCATGTACCAGCGTCGCAGTGTGCAGCATTTCAATAATGGCTGCGAGTTTACGATGACTTTCCAGATCGGTTGCGCCGCAGGCTTTTGCCGCCAATAAACACATAATCGGGCGCATACGTTTACCGCCTGCTTCGACCACGTGTTTACTTACTGCCATGACTAAGGCAACTTTCGAAGTAATCCCTTCATTAATAAACGTGTCCATCGCAGCAAAGTCTGAAGCAACTGGAGCGAGAATATCTTGCTTAAAGTCGATGGCCATGTGAAGAGAAACCTCTAAAAATTGAATTGCTTATTCTATAGTGTAACAACTATATCGGATGATATAGCTAAGATATTAATATAGTTGCTTAAATCCTGACTAGGCAAATGGTTTTAAGCGAGCGCCTGTGCTAACAACTCATCTCATAGGTGACTGAGCGGACATTGCGTAGTCTATAGTAGCGAATTGATTTTAAAAATCTATTTGATTTTATAAAATGTAAAATTGCGATGTAAAAGTCATTTATTTTCTAGATTTTGATCGTTTATAAAATAAACATTCGATCAGCGCAAAAAAACACTGAAATGGCTTGTCGTTTGATTTATTATCACTTAATATGTTTGCCCTAATATATACCCCAGTGGCGCTCGTATTAAGATCGGTATATTCCTTTATCGGCACGACGACACGGGCATGTTTGGAGTACATTATGTACGCAGTAATCCAAAGCGGTGGTAAACAGCACCGTGTTATTGAGGGTGAAACCCTTAAAGTAGAATTGTTGAAAGCTGAAACTGGTACAACTATTACGTTTGATGACGTATTAATGCTTGTAAACGGCGAAAGCATTCAAATTGGTGCTCCAGTTGTTGCTGGTGCTACAGTAACTGCTGAAGTAGTTAGCCACGGTCGTCACGACAAAATCCGTATTGTTAAAATGCGTCGTCGTAAACATTACCGTAAACAACAAGGTCACCGTCAATGGTTTACCGAGTTGAAAATTACTGCTATTTCAGGCTAATTACGAGGATTATGAAACATGGCTACTAAAAAAGCTGGTGGTTCGACACGTAACGGTCGTGACTCGAACCCTAAAATGTTAGGTGTTAAAATGTACGGTGGTCAATCTGTGACTGCTGGTAACATTATTGTTCGTCAACGTGGTACAGAATTCCACGCTGGTACAAACGTAGGTATGGGCCGTGACCATACTTTATTTGCTACCGCTGACGGCGTGATCAAATTCGAAGTGAAAGGCCAATTCGGTCGTCGCTACGTATCTGTTGAAGCGTAAGCTTAAATAGAAAAAAGCCCACATTTGATGTGGGTTTTTTTATGCCTGTAAATTCGTCAAAAACAATCTGGGTTCTTCATCATGATGTAGAAAAATCTACATTGAGCATTAATAACAATACAAAACTTCTTATTTTCTCAATTATTAGCTATAAAAATTGGTTTAAGATGGGGACATTGAAGAAATTGCGATACAGCAAATAAAAAGGTGATGAGATGAAAATGCTTCGTAAAACCCTATGTGCTATGACATTCGGTGCCGCAACGCTTGCACCGGTAATAAGTACTACTGTTTTTGCTGCGCCTGTTGCAGCGTCGGAGCAACAAGCAACCAATAATTTGGTCAAACAGTTAACTAATATCCGAAGTTTGTCAGCAAATTTTGAGCAAACTACAAAAGCCACTTCTGGCAGTAAAGCTCCACAGAAAAAAGGCCTCACTGGACAACATATGAATCAGACCTTTAAAGGTGTGATGAAAGTTGCCCGTCCTGGTAAATTTTTCTGGGAAACTACGACTCCTTCAAAACAAACCATTGTGACTTCGGGTAAAACCGTCTGGATTTATGATCCTGACTTGCAACAGGCGGTCCGTCAGAGCCTGGATGATCAAGTGGCAAATACGCCAGCTTTGTTATTGTCGGGAAATACCAGTCAGATCATGAAGTCATATCGTGTGACTCAACCGGATAAAGGCAAGACCTATTACACCTTGCTGCCTAAAGACCGTGATGGGGCATTCCAAAGCTTGACGATTAGTTTTGGGGTAAACAAGGCACCAAGTTTGATGATCTTGGAAGATTCACTCGGTCAAACTACTTATGTTCGATTCAATAACGTGAAAGTGAATCCTTCAATTCCAGCCTCTACCTTTAATTTTACTCCGCCTAAAGGCACCGATATTATTGATCAATAATGAATTGATTTATAATTAATTAAATCATAAAGTTTATTTAAAAGCAGTCATACGTGGCTGCTTTTTTCGTTTATATTCTGCTAAAAATATAGCGATGCTTTGAGAGGGAAAGTACCACTATGCAAAAATAGCGCTAAGCTGCAGAATAAGTGCTACAGCTCACAATACATAAAGATAAGAATTTAGTGATCAAAAGTGAGTGGCAAAATAACCAAGATCCATGCCCCCTAAGACATAGAAAAAATAACAAAGACTAAAGCAACAAAGAAAAAAGCTCAGGAGAATTAAAAAAAGTGGAAAATAACAATATAGTGACCTTATCCGTGGATTATCCGCGGTTCACACGATTTAAATCAAAATTTAATACTTATCGTCAAAAAGTCATGGGCTTGGGGGTGAATTGGCTGCAAAGAAGATCAAAAGATTCAGCTAAAAACCTCTCTAAAGCCAAGGCAGAAAATCCTTATCTACATGGGATATTTGGTCCGGTCGATGAGGTGGAAAAGCGCGAATTTAAAGTCATTGGGGAAATTCCGCAGCACCTCACCGGACTATTGTTAAGAATAGGGCCAAATCCGATTTATGTTGAAAATCCGGATTGCTATCATTGGTTCACCGGCGATGGAATGCTGCATGCTCTAAAAATTGAACAGGGCCAAGCCGTGTGGTTTAAAAGTCATTATATTGAAACGGATGCGGTACAGAAGCAAAAGAACAAGGCGGTCAAAGCGGGATTTCGCCGTGGTCCTGGTGATGTAGTGAATACCAATGCTTTTTATCATGCCAATAAAATTTGGGCGAGTGTGGAAGCGGGCACTTTGCCGGCACGTTTAGACTTAAACCTGAACACGGAAGAACACTGCCTTTTTAATACAGATGCCGACCTGCCTTTTACTGCACATCCGCATAAGGACAATAACACAGGGCATCTACATGCGGTTTGCTATGATGCGCTGGATATCAAACATGCCTATTATGAAGTGATTGATGAGCAAGGACAGTTACTACATTGGGCTAAAATTCCTGTACAGCATGGCCCGATGATTCATGACTGTGCCATTACCGAGCAAGACGTTTTAATTTTTGATTTGCCTGTCACGTTTTCTTTTAAGCAGCTCCTTAAAGGTAATCTATTGCCTTATGAATGGAATGAAAAGCATGCGGCACGTATCGGGATTTTACCCAAATATGGCCATGCCGATGAAGTACAGTGGATTGGGATAGACCCTTGTTTTATTTTTCATGCTGCAAATGCTTATCGAAATGATCAACAGCAAATTATTCTGGATGTCGTGGTTCATCGCCACATGTTTAAAAAATCCCATCAAGGTCCATTTGAACAGCAAAATACACAATTGCAACGCTGGACAATTGATCCGAAGAAAAATACCGTGGACCGACAAGTGTTAGATACACAGGCACAAGAATTTCCAAGAATTGATGAGCGATATACTGCTGAGCAGCATCGTTATATTTATAGTGTCAGTTTTGATCCTGTGACTATGAACAAAGCCAATCACTTGATTTGTCACGACCTGCAAACGCGTGAAAAAACCACATATGAATTTGGTGATCAATGGGTGACGGGAGAAGTGGTCTTTATCCCTGAATCAGCGGATGCCGCTGAGGGGAATGGCTACTTGTTATGCTATGTACATCACATCCATCAAGAAAGTTCGAAAGTGGTGATTTTAAAAGCTCAAGGTTTAAATATTCAGCCTCAAGCTGAAGTTTTACTTGGTGTGCATGTGCCATTGGGCTTTCATGGAAATTGGGTCGATTTATCTTAAAATCATGAGGTCTTTGATTCATATCTATAAGACTAAATATTTTTAAAGATACATATTTAAAATTTCATTCAGTGAGCGAGCTTTGTATAGTGCAGGGGCATTATAAAAGGTCTTAGGTTGTAAAAATAAAATGGAAATACGCAAGAATAAACAATGGCTCTGGGCACTTCCTGTTTCTTTGGCGGCACTGGTCACGACGGGTTGTCAGGAGCGGGCTGTACCGAAAAGTGAACAGACAACAACGACGCAGCAGCAGGAAAAGTCTGAGTCCATTGCATTAATTCAAGCCAAGGTTGTTCCGGTCAAACTGACCAAGCCAGAAGCTTGCGATGCAAATGGCTGTATGCAATATGATATTCAGAGCGTAAAGACCAATCTGAAATGGATTGATGATTATTTTATCGATCGAATTAAAAAAGCCGATCCGATTGCATTTTCAACTGCACCCAATCAAAAAATTAATACTGCTGAGGGCGCTGAGCCGAACTTAAGTCAAAGTTCGACCTATGTGCGTTTTATTGCTCAGCAATATGACCAGGCGACATTTGCCATTCAGACTTACAATTATTCATCTGGTGCAGCACATGGCATGCACCATCAGGAATTTGTGAATTTTGATTTGAAAAACAAAAAACGTTTGGCGCTACAAGACATTCTGGTGAAAGGTACAGAACAGCAAGTATTGAATGCTTTGTATGACTCAAATAGCATCTGGTTAGATCAACATACTATTGAGCGCAGCCAGCTCAAGTTAAGTGATAATTTTTACTATGGCGCGAACGGCATTGTGTTTGTTTATCCTTTATATGAACTGGCTTCATATGCAGAAGGCATGACTGAACTCACCTTACCGTATGTTGCACTCAGTAAACTGGTTAAATCGCAATATCTGCCAAGTTTGCCGCACTATCCGACACCTTGATTTTGAGTTAATTTGGTTGAATTTGCTTTAATAAGGCACAGCTGTAAGCTCGGTCACTGTCTTTTTTAGCGTTTAGCGCTTACACTATAGCCAGTTTTTTTCTTTGCAAAAGATTGGCTATGATCGACCCGAAATTAATCAGAAATAATATTGAGGCTGTAAATTTAGCCTTAGCAAAACGTGGTGTACAGCTGAATGTAGAAGAGTGGGCTTCACTTGAAGCTCGCCGTAAAGAGCTTCAATCGAAAACTGAAGCTTTACAAGCAGAGCGTAATTCGGGTGCTAAACAAGTTGGCCAAATTAAAAAATCTGGTGGCGATGCATCTGAAATCATGACGCGTATGGCTGCGATTGGTGATGAAATCAAGGCAGCAGAAGTTGCGCTTGCTGAATTGCAAAATGAAATTGAAACCAAGTCTCTCAGCATTCCAAACATGCCGCACGAATCTGTACCTGAAGGTAAAGATGAAGACGATAACGTTGAAATTTTAAAATGGGGTACACCGCGTCAATTTGATTTTGAAATCAAAGATCATACTGACTTGGGTGAATGGATGGGCGGTTTGGAGTTTGAAACTGCGACCAAATTGACCGGTACGCGTTTTAGTGTTCTTAAAGGACCATTGGCGCGTCTGCAACGTGCGCTTACCCAATTCATGCTCGATACCCATACCTTGAAAAATGGTTATACCGAAGCTTATGTACCGTATTTGGTCAATGCAGATTCTTTACGTGGTACAGGTCAGTTGCCTAAATTTGAAGAAGACTTGTTCAAGCTTCAAGGCGAAAAAGAACTTTATCTCATTCCGACTGCGGAAGTGCCTGTGACCAATTTCGTGCGTGATGAAATTGTTGATCCAGACCGTTTGCCGCTGAAATATGCAGCGCATACGCCATGTTTCCGTAGTGAAGCCGGTTCGTATGGCCGTGATACCCGTGGTCTGATTCGTCAACACCAGTTCGACAAAGTTGAGATGGTGCAAATTGTTAAACCTGAAAATTCTATGCAGGCTTTAGAAGAATTGACGGGTCATGCAGAAGGTATTTTGCAAGCCTTGGGTCTTCCATATCGTAAAATCATCCTGTGTGGTGGCGATATGGGCTTTGGCGCAATCAAGACTTACGATTTAGAAGTTTGGGTTCCAAGCCAAAATACTTATCGTGAAATTTCAAGCTGTTCATGCATGGGCGACTTCCAGGCACGCCGTATGAAAGCACGTTACCGTGTAGACCAAAAGAAAACTGAATTTGTCCATACCTTGAACGGTTCTGGTTTGGCAGTCGGTCGTACCTTGCTTGCGGTAATGGAAAATTATCAACGTGCAGACGGTTCTATTGAAGTTCCTGAAGTGCTTCGTCCATATATGGGTGGTGCAGAATTTATTGATTAATCTCCGGATTGATCAATAAATCATCAAATAGCACAATTTTGTGCATGAAAATTGCTTAAGACAGTCAGATTTAAAAATACTGAGGTAATTCGTGGATATCTTTCCAATCTCTTTAAAGTTGCAACAGCAACCTTGTCTGATTGTCGGTGGTGGACATATTGCTTATCGTAAAGCGGTACTTTTGGCAAAAGCGGGTGCAGTCATTCATGTGATCGCACCGGAAATTGAAGCCAATCTTCTAGAGATTGTTAAAGCTTGCCAAGGGCAATATGTCCAAGCACCTTTTAGTCCAGATATTCCGTTACGAAATTATCGTTTAGTCATTGCTGCAACCAATGATAAAGCCACCAATATCCAAGTTTTTGAAGCCTGTGAAGCTGAAAAAATATTGGTGAATAGTGTGGATGATCCACCGCATTGCCGTTTTATGGTTCCCGCGATTATTGACCGTTCACCACTGGTGGTTTCGATTGCCACCAATGGCACATCACCGGTTTTATCCCGTCAAATCCGGACTCAGCTTGAAGCAAGCATTCCACATGGGATGGGCAAGCTGGCAGATTTTTCCGGAAAATGGCGTGCTGCAGTTAAAGCTAAAATTGAAAATCCAGATGAGCGCCGTATTTTTTGGGAAGACTTATATGCAAGTCCACTCAAGGAACAGGTGTTTAATGACAATATTGCAGAAGCTAACCGTTTAATTGAACAAGCGTTAATTGAATGGAAAAAACCGAAAGGTGAGGTTTATCTGGTCGGTGCAGGTCCGGGTGATCCGGAATTGTTGACCTTGAAAGCTTTACGCCTGATGCAACAAGCCGATGTGATCATTTACGACCGTCTGGTATCGCCACCGATTTTGGATTTGTGTCGCCGTGATGCAGAAAAAATCTATGTCGGTAAGGCGCGTTCCAATCATAGTGTTCCTCAAGATGGCATTAATGCTTTGTTGGTGGAATACGCCGCGCAAGGTAAGCGAGTTTGCCGTTTAAAAGGCGGTGATCCATTTATCTTTGGTCGTGGTGGTGAAGAGATTCAAGAACTTTTTGCTGCGGGTGTAGCTTTTCAGGTGGTGCCAGGAATTACCGCAGCATCGGGCTGTTCAGCTTATGCCGGTATTCCTTTAACGCACCGTGATTATGCGCAAAGTGTCCGTTTCCTGACTGGACATTTGAAAGAAGGTTCACCTGAATTACCATGGAATGAACTGGTCTATGAAAACCAGACCCTGGTGTTGTATATGGGCTTGGTCGGACTGGAAAAAATATGTGCACAACTGATTGCACATGGCCAGCGTCCTAATATGCCGGTGGCACTTATTTCTAAAGGCACCACGCCAGACCAGAAAGTGGTGGTGGGAACTTTGGCAGACATTGCATCGAAAGTGACAGAACATCAAATTCAAGCGCCTACCCTGACTATTATTGGTGAAGTGGTAAGTTTGCGCGATCAGTTACAGTGGCAAGGCTAATTCAAGCCGTGTTGCATTGAAAGAGTAGAGAAATCCTGTGATTCATGTTGTTTTATATGAGCCTGAAATTCCTGCAAATACCGGGAATATCATTCGTTTATGTGCCAATACCGGTGCACAATTGCACTTGGTAAAACCGCTGGGTTTTGAGCTGGATGACAAAAAGCTCAGACGTGCAGGTTTGGATTATCATGAATGGGCACATATGAAAGTTTGGGAAAACTTTGAACAATGCGTTGCTCATTTAAAAGAGCAGGGCATTGAAAATGATGCGATTTATCCATTAACCACCAAAGGTTTTGAAACCCCGCATACGTCAAATTTAAACCGTCCGGTCGCATTGTTGATGGGACCTGAAACACGTGGTTTGCCTGAAAATGTGCGGATGATGTTCCCTCAAGAACACTGGATTCGTTTGCCAATGGCAGCGACTTCACGCAGTTTAAACTTGTCTAATGCGACAGCGGTGATCTTGTATGAAGCATGGCGTCAGCAAGACTTTCAGGAATTAAACTAAGTCGTTCAAGATGTATGAAAACCACCGTCAGGTGGTTTTTTTATGTAAGTTCGATTGATTTTTCCTTCATAAATTGACGAATTTTAGTTATAAAAAGTAAAACATAGAAATAAGATCAGCAATATGTCGAACTTGATAAAAACAGTAAAACTTCAAAGTATCTTGAGTGGCTTAATTAAGATTGTGGCAGTGACTGCTTCTGTATCGATTTTTGCCAATCCGACAGTAGAGAGCGTGCCTGAAAAAGTAGAACCGCTGACCCAAGCGGAAATTCAACAAGGCTTAAAAAATATGCAGCAACGTATGAACCTGCAGATTGAAGCGTGGGGCAAGACCTTAAAAGCGGATGATTTTGAGCGAAGCTGGACTGGACGAACGTTGAAAAAGACCAAGCGTCAGGAAGTGTGTGGAATTTACCAAAATATCATTAATGATATCTATCGGATGGCGGTTGATAATAAGGCGCGCTTAACAGAGCAGGATCAAAAACTGCTGCAGGACCGAAACGCTTTTATTCAGAGCTTGGGTTATAAGGACAATATTGTAGAGACCCAGATGGATTTTAACTGTCGGATTAAATAAGAACTATATAAATAAAAAAGACGCATAAAGCGTCTTTTTTATTGAGTGTATGAACCTATTAATGAGAATCATCAAACTCGTTATGTTGTGGAGCAGGGTGTTTAAAACCTTTGGTTTTATAACCCAGGTATAAAATACCGAACATCGCCCACCATAAGCCATATTTCAATGATGTTTCTTCAATTTCTAACCACAGTGCAAACACACTAACGAAACCGAGTAAGGGCACAATCACAAAGTTTAAAATATCTTTAAAGTCTTTGGTTCGTCCATCACGCAAGGCATAGCGTGAAATGACTGACAGGTTGACAAAGGTAAATGCAGTTAAAGCACCGAAACTGATCAGTGAAATCACTGTATCAAGATTCATAAAGCCAGCAGTTAAAGCCACAGCACCGACAATTAAAATATTGTATGAAGGTGTGTAGTTCTTTGGACTAATATGACCGAAAATCTTCTTGTTGATCACGCCATCACGACCCATGGCAAACATCAAGCGTGATACGCCAGCATGTGCTGAAATACCTGATGCCAACACCGTCACAATCGCAAAACCAAGAACATAAGATTGGAATAGTGAGCCACCCACAAGCATTAAAATATCTGGCTGAGTCGCTGCAATATCCTCAAAGTATGTTTTCGGATCGTTCGGGAAGTAAATTTGCATGAAGTAGGTGCTGATAATAAAAATCACACCGGCAATCAACGCAGTCAAGAAAATTGCTTTAGGCAATGTCTTTTCAGTATCTTTGGTTTCTTCAGCAAGCGAACTCAGTGAGTCAAAACCCGTGAATGAGAAGCACAGTAAAGTTGCACCGGTAATCAGTGCACCGACTGAAGTCAGCTCGTTCCAAAACGGTTCCAGGCTCCAAAGCTGATAGCGCTGCTCTGCAGAGATTGGACCATCTGCATTAAAGCCCGCTTGCAGCTTGGTGTAAACCAAATAGGTAAATACGGCAATTACAACCAGCTGTATCAACACAATCATACTGTTGAAGTTCGCAACAAAGCGCGCACCACGTAAGTTAACACCCGTCATGAATGCCGTAAGTACAACCACCCAAACCCAGTGGTTTACATCCGGGAAGAGTGCTTCAAGGTAAATCACGGCAAGAATGATATTGACCATTGGTGATAATAGATAATCTAACCAGGATGACCAGCCCACCATAAAGCCGACATTGGGGTGAATCGATTTTTGAGCATAGGTATAAGCCGAACCCGAAGAAGGGTAGCGACGAATCATATGACCATAACTCAGGGATGTTAATAAAATTGCAACGAGTGCAAATATGTAGGATGTCGGTACGTGAAAATGACTTTCTTCCGATACTAGGCCGAAAGTGTCAAATAACGTCATGGGCTGTATATAAGCTAAACCGATAATAATGATGTGCCAGAGTCCCAGCGTTTTTTGCAGTTTAGCTGCCGATGGAGTCCCAGAGATATTTGTCAACGGCGTTATCCTCTTAATCGTTGATCAAGGATCAGTCATGTTTTAAGGACCGTTTGAGACGAACGATCCCCCCTATACGAATAAAACAAAAGTGCGCCAATCTACTCTAGTTTGGTACCTTTTGCCAGTATCTTTATGAATTTTTAATGCAGAAAATATGCCATTCGATATAAAAATTTAGCTTTAACTTTCCACAAAGCAAAAGCCCGATGCTTAAAAAAACATCAGGCTAATTTTTAGCTATATTCGCTTACTTTTCAATATTTACCAAGCTTTTTTTAGAATCGCTTTTAAATCGCTTAAGCTGGCTTCTTTAGGGTTGTAAATAATAGAACCATCATTTAACGCTTTTTCTGCCACTTCATCTAGCTGTGCTTCAGATACCTTACCTGTTTCACGTAATGTACGCGGCAACTTGGTGAGGGTATTCAAGCGATCACGCATGGTCAGAATGGTTGCAATGGCTTTATCTGCACGTAAGTGAGCAGGTGTTTGGGCGTAAATATCGGCACCCGCTAAAGGAAGCAATAATTCTGCAATTTTGTCGCCATTCACTTCTTTGTTGTATTCGAGTACATAAGGCAGGAACAGGTTCATGCACAACCCATGCGGCAGGTGCGCAACCGCCCCTAATGCATGGCCTAATGAATGCACCAAGCCCACCATTGAGTTAGAGAAGGCGATACCTGCCATGGTGGAGGCTTGAGCCAATTCAAGACGACCAAACTCATCAGTTGGGTTATCCAGTACATGGAACAAACAGTTGCTGACTTTTTTGATCGCAGCAGTAGCATAAGCATCACTAATTGGATTTGCAGCCATACAGGTATAAGCTTCAACCGCATGGGTCAATGCATCCATTGCCGTCATTGCGGTTAAGTGTGGCGGCAGTGTCTGTGTCATACGCGGATCAAGAATCGCTGCATGCGGCATCAGGTAATAAGATGCAAATGGCATTTTGACATTTTTTTCAAGGTCAGAAACCACGGCAACCATGGTGACTTCAGAACCTGTGCCTGAAGTCGTTGGAATTACGAAAAATGGTTTTAACGGTTTTGGAAGATTATGCGCACCTGAATATTTCAGTAAGTCATCACCGCCTTCAGTCACCAAAATATTGGTCGCTTTGGAAGTATCAATCACTGAACCGCCACCTACCGCAATAATCGCATCACAATTATTGTCGCGATACGCTTTTGCTGCATTTCGAACGGTTTGTACGCTTGAATCGGGGGGAACATCATCAAAAATATAACCAATCACGGCATCGGTAGATTCAAATGCAGCTTCGATCGGAGCCAGTAAATGATTTGCGCGTACGCCTTTATCGGTAATGATCAGCGGGCGTTTTGCACCCAAGGTCGCAAGTTCAAAGGGAATGTGTTCTAACGCGGCATGACCTGCGATGACTTTTACTGGACAGAAAAATTCGTAATAAGGCTTAGCCATGTTATGCACTCCGTTTAAAATAGGATTGAGCTAGTTTCAAATAAATATTTGCAGCTCCGGTGAGTTTTTGTTTTAGGCTCAATTCAGTTGGATATTGTTTTACAGCAAGCTCGGCCAGGAGTTTAGGTAAAATCAGCGATTCCATTTTATTTAAGCAACGGACCAGACGAATGGCGTTTGACACATCACCATCTGCAATCATGCGGTCGTGAGCAAAGGCTTGTGCAGTACTTTCCTGGAAAGAAAAGACTAAAAAAGCATGGGTTAAATGCTTAAAAGTAATGGTTAGATCAGGCTTGATGTCTACTGATTTTAGTAATTTTAATTGATGGTCCTCCGTGACTTTCGCAATAAAAGCCGGGCCATGGGGAAATACTTTCATCGATAGAACAAAACCGACAGGGAAGCTAGCGACTTCCTGTTTTACTTCGTCATCGACTTGACTCGCCATTACCAGACCTCTGCCAATCACATCCATCATGAGTTTGACATAGGTCAGTTGTAAAGCGGGCTTTACGGATTTGGTTGAAATCACTCGCGCATCCCTTATCTAAAAAATATTTTATTAGTTTAGAGTAAATACTCTAATTTATTTTTATGTCAAAAGCAAAGTTATTGTTGCATGACTTGAACTTGATTAAAGTAACCGCTGTTGTTTAAAGTTTCAATGATATCGACGCACAAGTTATCGAATTTTGGATAGTCCGGAACCAGGTCCATGACACGAACCATTTCCAGCCCTGCATAACCGCACGGGTTAATGGTATGGAAGCCAAACAGATCGCAATCAATATTTAGAGCCAAGCCGTGATAGCTACGTCCTTTACGAATTTTAAAGCCTAAAGAGCCAATTTTACGTTCTGCGACATATACACCCGGTGCATCCGGTTTGGCATAGGCTTCAATGCCGTATTTTTTCAGCAGTTCAATCATGAGGTTTTCGGCATAAGACACCAAAGTACGCACATTCCAGCCTAAACGGTTTAAGTCAAACATGAAGTAAGCCACCAGTTGACCCGGACCATGCCAGGTGACTTGTCCACCACGATCAGTTTGCACTACGGGAATGTTGCTGGGCATCAGAATATGTTCAGGTTTTCCGGCTTGACCTTGCGTTAAAACCTCATGATGCTGCAAAATCCACAGTTCATCGGGAGTGTTTTCATCCCGGCTCTCCGTCAGGTTTTTCATGTCCTGAAAACGATCGAGATAGGGGGTGAGCTGGTTGAACTGACGAATAATCAGGGTTGGTTTTAGAACAGCAGCAGTCACGTAAAGTGCGTCCTTAAAAATTGAAAATATTATAAATGATTATAATGAAATCATGCTGGGATAGGGGTAATACCCAGATGATTTGCCATTTTTATTGAAAAGGATTCCATGATTTTTTGTAGATATAAAAAACACGCCTCGAAGCGTGTTTTTTAATTTGTCTTAAAGCGCTGTTTTAATCAATGGACAAGCGGCTAAATCGGCATAAAGCGCATGAACTTGTTCAAGCTCCAAGAAAAGCAGTTGTGCAGTTAAAGAGTGATATTTACCTGTGCGAGATACTTGAATTTTAATACTCGTGCTATCAAAGTCAGGAAAGTGTTTCACTAAAATCTCTACAACAGCGACATGTAAATCATCACTTGCTTCACCAATCAGTTTGATTGGATAATCCATAGGGAAAACCCATAGATCTTCTTGAAGTTCGCGAGATGGCGTACGGTCTAACATGGTCATAGTCGTCCCCTTATATCAAACGCCTGCATAAATGCAGGCGTTATATGTCTTATGAATACTAGATGGAGATACTCGATTATTTTTCAAGTCTCCATCCGTATCATCAAGAATTAGTCATTTTCTAGGAATGAACGTAAGTGTTCAGAACGAGATGGATGACGTAATTTACGTAATGCTTTGGCTTCAATCTGACGAATACGCTCACGTGTTACGTCAAACTGTTTACCGACTTCTTCCAAAGTGTGGTCAGTTGGCATATCAATACCAAAACGCATTTTCAAGACTTTGGCTTCACGTTCAGTCAAGTTCTCAAGCACTTCACGAGTCGCTTCTTTTAAGCCTTCTGAAGTTGCAGCATCAATTGGAGATGTGATGTTGCCATCTTCAATGAAGTCACCCAAATGCGAATCTTCATCATCACCAATCGGCGTTTCCATGGAAATCGGCTCTTTGGCAATTTTGAGTACTTTACGCACTTTAACTTCATCCATTTCCAGACGTTCGCCCAATTCTTCAGGAGTCGGTTCACGACCCATTTCTTGAAGAAGCTGACGTGATACACGGTTGATCTTGTTAATGGTTTCGATCATGTGTACTGGAATACGAATGGTACGTGCCTGGTCGGCAATCGAACGGGTAATCGCCTGACGAATCCACCAAGTTGCATAGGTCGAGAATTTATAACCGCGACGGTATTCAAACTTGTCTACGGCTTTCATCAAACCGATGTTACCTTCTTGAATCAAGTCAAGGAATTGCAAGCCGCGGTTGGTGTATTTTTTCGCAATCGAAATTACCAGACGCAAGTTTGCTTCAACCATTTCTTTTTTCGCGCGGCGTGCTTTGGCTTCACCAATCGACATACGTTTAGAAATGTCTTTAATGCCTTTAACATCAAGACCCAGTTCTTTTTCGATGTCTGCAATCTTTTGTTGGAATGCAAGCACATCTGGACGTACTTTTTCTAAATAAGCTTTTTGATCAGCAGGCGCTTTGGTAATTTGTTCATCTAACCAGGCTGGATTTGATTCCTGACCCGGGAACGACGTACGGAAGTGGTCGCGGTCCATACGACCACGACGTACTGCGTAACGCATAACTTCACGTTCAGAAGTACGAATTTGTTCATGCGTACCCCGAATCATTTCTGAAATGATGTCAAATAAACGTGGGGTAAATTTAAACATCATAAACACAGTTGCAAGTGCTTGCTGTGCTTCTTCAGCCTGTTTGCTGCCACGACCATACTTTTCAATCGCGATTTTGGTTAATTTCCAGGCATCTTCCAATTCGGTGAAACGAATGCGGGCAATTTCTGGATCTGGACCTGACTCAACTTCAGAATCATCATCACTTTCAGCTTCTTCATCCTCGTCATCATCCAGTTTTACATCTTTGGTTGTTTTAGTTGCAGCTTCAGGTTTTTCAACAACAATTTCAGCTTCTTCTATAACTTCTGGAATTTCTTCATTAGATTCTGGGTCTAAATAACCAGATAAAATATCAGCAAGACGACGTTCGCCTTCGGCAACATCGCTATATTCTTTTAATACAACTTCAACCGCATTTGGCCAGTACGCAATAGAGTGAAGAACGTCACGAATACCTTCTTCAATACGTTTAGCAATGCTAATTTCGCCTTCACGGGTTAAAAGTTCAACCGTTCCCATTTCACGCATGTACATACGTACTGGATCCGTGGTACGACCAGGTTCGCTTTCAACTGAAGCAAGAACAGCTGCCGCTTCTTCTTCAGCGACTTCATCGGTTGCTTCTGTATTGTTACCGTCGAACATGGTGTCATCAGATTCAGGAGCACGTTCATGCACAGGAATACCAACGTCTTGAAGCATTTGAATAATGTCTTCAATCTGTTCGCTTTCCGTAATCGAGGCTGGGAGATGATCGTTAACTTCAGCGTAAGTTAAGTAACCTTGCTCTTTGCCTCGCTTAATCAGAGCCGCTACTTGCGAAGTAGGGGAAGTTATATCGCTCATCTTTGCTTACTCTTCATTGAATCTGTGGCGGTGAAAAACCATGCATGATAGCACAATTCGCTTTAAATAGTTCTGAATTGATTGCTCAAGTCTCATTCGGAAAGATGACTTTGATTTAACAATTGTTTTCAATATTGGGTTGGAATTTTATTTTTCAAGTCTGTTTGCTGGAATGTATTCAAAATATAATACGTTTCTGCATGTGTCATGAATAAAATTCTACATCTTTATGAATACACAATTTTAGGGTCAAAAAACAAGATTAAATTGAGTTTGTTATATAAAAAATTAAAAAAAACTTGACAATAATTCGGAACAAAGATAAATAGCGCCTAGACCCATTCACTTTTTTTCACCATGAGGTAGTTTTAGTGTCTTCTACAGATTTTGAACTAGATGATAGCTTCAGTGAAGATGATGTTAGCTTTGATGAAGCCTCAAGCAAAATTAGTGCTAAAGAGTCTTTGGAGAAACGTCGTCTCATTGATGACCTGCTCGCACAACGTCGTTTGGAGCGTGAACTGAAAGATTTTGATTATGATCTGGATGATGATGACGACTTTGACGATGAAGAAGACTAAATTGTGATTTAGCATAGCCGGCTAAAATGCTATGCTATGCGCAGTTATTTTACTGAACTTGGATTTTAAATGAGTGCTTTAGATTTAGACCTATTGAGCGAATATCTAGATGGCGACCAAAATGAACATGGTCTAGATTTTGCGGCAACTCATGGTTTTTTATGTGCAACGGCTGTTGGACCAACTTTTGATAAATGGCTCGATGAACTTTTCGATAACAATCAAAAGAAAGTTCCTGCTGAAATGATTGCACAGGTAAAAGCATGGTTAGAAGCAATTCGTCAAAACTTGGCCAATGAAGAAGGGATTACATTCCCATTTGAAATTGAAGAAGCTGATGTTGAATCAAGTTTAGGCGACTGGAGTGTTGGCTTCGTTGACGCAATGTTCTTAAATGAAGATGCTTGGTTCACACCTGAACATGAAGAACAGGTGGTCGATTTAACTTTACCAATGATGGTCTTTAGTGGTGTGGATGACGAAGACCCACAAATGGAATCTTTCCGTCGCAATGGTCAGCTTATGGACGAAATTGCTGAAGAAATTCCAGAAAACTTAAATGAAATTTATTTGATGTATCACACTCCCGCGTGATGTGAGCTCTTGTGCCGCTATAATCGCGGCTCATGGATCACATATCAAACTCGTTTAAAAAGTTTTAAAAAAGCACCTTTTTAGGTGCTTTTTTTTATGTGCAGATTTTTCATTTCTATACTGAGAATAGAGAGTTGTATACTGAGAATAGAGAATTCATCATGAAAATTTATTTAAAGTATATCGGGCATAGCCATTATAGGCGATATGAAAGATCAGCCCATGTAAAGCAATGACGCCCGCCACCAGGAAGGAATTTCCTGCTCTCCCTGCATAGCCCATGGTCATCAAAACTTCCTCAGTATGTGGATGCATAAAAATCAGCACAAATATCACGATAAAGCCCATGCCCATGGCAATGACTGTTGATCCCCAAACCAGTGTGTTTTTTTCTTTTTTGGTGGGTAAGCGCTGTTCTCTTTTGATAAAATGTCTGGCACTTAGAAAGGCCGAAGCAATCAGGCCGGGCAGCAAGGTAATGGCACCGAGCTTTAGCCCATAAATCAATATACTGACCAGCAGGATCAGGGCAATACTATAAACGGCTGCAAAATATTTAAGATAATGCGACATCGTCTTAGTCTCCTGGTGAGGACCTGTCATCAGGATGGACGATTTTTACGTTTATGTCTACGGTATAGAATCCAGATGATAATGGCGATTACGATGATGATAATAAAATAGCTGACTTGGCTAAAAATATTCTGCATCAAAGCTTGGTTTTCGCCAAAATAAAAACCGACACAGGCTAGGAAAGTGGTCCAGATAATTGTACCTAGACTACTGAAAAACATAAATTTCCAGAAGGGCATATGGCTCATGCCAGCAGGAATACTAATCAGTGAGCGAACTGCTGGAATCATGCGACCGAAGAAAACAATCCGGTGACCATATTGCTCAAACCAGTCGAGTGATTTTTTGACATCTGGAGATTTGATAAAAAGATATTTGCCGTAGCGATCTACGAAACGGAAAATACTGTCGTGATTAAACTTATAGCCAATCCAATAGAGTATAGCGGCAGCGAGCAGAGAGCCTATACAACCCGCGATAATCACGCCAACAAGAAGTAGCTGACCTTGTGATGCAGAATAGCCAGCGGACGGCATAATGATTTCAGAGGGAATGGGAGGGAAAATATTGTCGAGGAACATGAGCAGGGCAATGCCCCAATAGCCCAATTGTTCCATAATGGAAATAATCCATTCAGTCAGATTCATAAGCTTATAAAAATAATAATGATATCTGAACTATCCTAAAGTTTATTTATTGCAGGGTAAAGTATAGCCAAGTAATCAAATTGGTTTATTCCTGGCTATGTACCAATGTGTGAATGTAAACCTTTCTTAAGCTGTACGACAGTGCAAAAGGAATCACACTCAGTACTGCATACTCCAGCAGGTTAGGTTCTAGGTGATACGCAATAAAGATAGATAAAATGCTTCCAATGACAGCACCCAGGATCACAATAAAAAGATGTGATTCTTGTTCTAAAGCCATTTTTATTTCTGCTAGTTTTTGATGGTTTTTTTCACGAATAGTGTGAAAACGTCTCGCATAATTGGCTGAACGGCTAATCGATCTTGGCATAATTTAATTCCTTTTCACGTTATAAATGAATAAGTTAGCTATTTATTTTACCTTGAATACCAGATTATCAAATATTGAGTGACTTAATAAGCATTAATGGTGAAACTTGGTGATCTTTTCTTATCTATTGTTTATTTTAGGTAAATAAAAAGCCCTCGAACGAGAGCTTTTATATATAACTTTACAAATTAGAAATTACAGACGTTTACGTTTAGCCGCTGCAATTTGAGACTGACGCATGCGGAAACCGGCTTTTTGTTGCTCTGTGGTTTTTTCGATGCAGTATTTACAAGATACCCCATGCTCATAACTTGGCAGTTCAGCTTCTTCGGGAAGTAAAGGCCATCCACATGCATGACATTTAATGTTCTGACCTTCTTCAACACCATGGGTCACGGCAGTACGGCCATCAAATACGAAACATTCGCCTTCCCACATGCTTTCTTCAACTGGGGTTTCTTCGAGGTATTTTAAAATACCGCCTTTCAGGTGATACACCTCATTAAAGCCTTCTTGAAGCAATAACGAAGTTGATTTTTCACAACGAATCCCACCAGTACAGAACATCGCAATTTTCTTGTCTTTATGTTGGGCAAGGTTCTGTTTTACGTATTCTGGAAATTCACGGAAGGTTTCTGTTTTAGGATCAACTGCGCCTTTGAATGTACCGGCTTTATATTCGTAGTCATTACGCGTATCTACCAAAATTACATCATCACGTGCAATCAGTTCGTTCCATTCTTTAGGATCGAGGTAGTGACCCACTAAGTCGCGTGGTTTAACTTCCACACCTAAAGTCACAATCTCTTTTTTGAGCTTGATTTTCATTTTACGGAAAGGTTTTTCATCGCTATGAGATTCTTTGTATTCCATAGCGTTAAAGCCTTCATTCAGAAGAAAGGCATGAATTTGATCAACCGCTTCCCGATCCCCAGCCACAGTACCGTTAATCCCTTCACCAGCTACAATTAGAGTTCCACACAAGTTAATGCTGTTGACTAGGTCTAAAAGACGTTGCTGAAGATCGGCAGGATCTTGAACTTCTTTAAATTGATATAGTGCTGCAACAACCCAACTTGTGGTCGCTTGCTGTTCTACAGGTGCAAGCTGTTCTACAGTAGCGTTCATGGATAACTCCAAATGTATTATGATAGGACAAAATTCAAGGCGCGTATTTTAACGTGAATTGTATGAATAAGCGAGAAAACCATAACTAAAATATGGTTATTAAGCGAAAGATGCCGCTATAGGTTGTCCTTTATCAAATCGATCTTGAATTAAAAGCGTTTGATAAATGATTTTATTGATTTCTCAGTTGTGTAGGAGTGTGTTTTGAGTACTGACCGTCGAATTGCTTCTTTGACCCCATGTGCAGGGCGTTGTTCTACGGTATTCGGTGATTCGGTATGCCGTGGCTGCCGTCGCTTTAACCATGAAGTGATTCAGTGGAATACCTACACACCTGAACAGCACACTGCGGTATGGAAGCGTCTGGATGCGCAACTGGATCAAATTTTAGTACCGATGTTGCCGCATGCAGATTTGCGTCATGTGGAAGGATTTGTCTTATCTAAACGCGTTCGTTTACGTGATGATGCCTCCAAAGGGCGCAAGCTTTATCACGCACTTAAAATCTGTGAGAAAAATAAAAATTTAGCTGAAGACAGTGGTTTAGGCATTCAAGATAAACAGGTAAAACCACTCTGGCAGGAATTTGAACGTCGGGTACTGGCTTTGGCTACAGCAAGTTACGATTTCGCTTTTTTACGTGCAGATGGCATTAGCCATAATTTATTACAACTGGTGGAAGAAGATTAAATACATTATTTATATTTGAAATTTAAAAAAATAAATATAATTGCTAGAGAACTGGAAAAGTGAATATCGCAGAATACTTGTTGTATTGCATGGCTGTCGTCATCATGATTGCGACACCTGGACCCGTGATGATGCTGGTCGCCAGTGCAGGGCTTAAAGGTGGTTATCGTAAAGCTTTACAAACGATATTTGGCACCAACTTTGCCTCACTCATTTTAATTACTGTTTCCATTTTGGTTCTGAAAGGTTTTCTGGATATTGCTGAGCAGTGGTTTAACAGCATTAAAATTCTAGGCTGTTTGTATATTGCCTATTTGGGCGTTCAGATTTTAAAAGAAGTATTGCTTTCTAAACAAGATGAATCGCCTTCACAATTAAACTCCAAGTCAATGAATGGTGGTTTTAAACAGGGATTTTTGGTCGGTATTTCCAATCCTAAAGATATTATTTTCTTTGCTTCATTTTTCCCGCAGTTTGTGCAAATCACACCTGATTTGAATATCAGTCTCGGGATTTTGACCTTAAGTTGGATTGTTTTGGACTTTGCCACTTTATCAATGGTTTATTTAAGTTTTAATCATTTATCCAAATCTAGGCTTTACAATAAATTGCTCGGGGCTTGTGGCGCAGTTCTTATTTTAATTGCTGGATATAGTTTGTATTCGACCTTATTCTAAATATTTCATTCAAAGTGTTTCGAAGAATAAAAGCCCTAGATTAGGGCTTTTATTTTTTAACTTAAAGATTATGCGCTAAGCGATACTGTGCAATTTCTTCAATGGTAATCACGGTTAAATGATGGGTTTGTGCATAAGATAGAACTTGAATGCCTGATGCCATGGTGCCGTCAGGATTGGTCAATTCACACAAAACACCTGCAGGTTTTAAACCGGCTAGACGTGCTAAATCAATCGTACCTTCAGTATGTCCACGACGGGTAAGTACTCCGCCATTACGGGCGCGTAAAGGAAAGACATGACCGGGACGATTCAGGTCACTTGCAACTGCGCCATCTTTAATTGCAGCTTTAATTGTGGTGGTGCGGTCTTTGGCTGAAACACCTGTGGTTACGCCTATCGCTGCTTCGATGGTTACGGTAAATGCAGTTTTAAACTGGCTTGAGTTATCCGCCACCATCGGTGGAAGTTGCAAATGATTGGCCAGTTCATCGGTTAGGCATAAGCAGACAATACCTGAACCATCACGAATCATACGTGCCATGGTTTCAACGTTTAGTGTCTCTGCAGCAACAATGAGATCGGCTTCATTTTCACGGTCAAAATCATCCATCACCAAAACTGGTTTGCCTTGGCGGATATCTTCTAATGCTTTTTGAATACGTTGTTCAGCTGGAGGAAGGGCTGAAAAGAAAATTTCGGGTTGAATCAAACTAGACATTGAAACGCTCTCGTAAAATAAAAATACGGTTGAACATTTCAGGACTGATGCAGAAATGGGGTCGCAGCGATATATCAAATCTAAATATCCGTTACGTCGTCTTCTTTCATCCGGACTATACCGTCGGCTTTGGTTTCTCACCAAATCTGCGAGTCAATCTTAAACATTGACAGGCTCGTGGGCTGATTAAATCTTAGCATTTTTGCTCAGTCTAACTTACCACCGGTGGGGAATTTCGCCCCGCCCTGAAGCGATGTGTAATGATTATAGACCTGTTTTTAATCTCGGGCGCAGCTTTCTATAGATCAATCAGTCATATGGATATTATTTATGTGAATAATAAAGTGAAAATTGGCAGGCAATAAAAAAGCCCGCATATGGCGAGCTTTTAATATTTTTAACTTTAAGCCACTTGAACAGGAATACAGTTCGCAGTGTGATTAACAGTATTGTTTGGATTGGCATAAACCAGACGTGGTTTGTGGGCATTGGCTTCAGCTTCAGTAAAATCGCCAAATGTTGCGATAATCATCAGATCACCAACATCAGCTTGAAGGGCAGCACCGCCATTGACTGAAATAATGCCTGAGTTTTCTTCACCACGAATTGCATAAGTGGTAAAACGCTTACCATTAGTCACGTTCCACATATGAATTTCTTCATATTCGCGGATACCGGCTAAATCCAATAATACGCCGTCAATTGCACAAGAACCTTCATAATGTAATTCTGCTTGTGTAACGACACAACGGTGAATTTTAGCTTTTAATAAACGAGATAGCATGGCTAGCGTCTCCTTAGTGGGCCTAAGATTTTATCTTATGGTTAAATCAAATCACTTCTTACTGGATCAGTAATCCGCAGAAAGCGCATTTTGCTCCGAAAAAAGCAACATGGCAAGCAGGATTTTTCAACAATTTATGGAATGATCAGTTTGGTTTATAAGCATTGATTTGATTCATGGCTTGCTGTATGTCACCGTTTACCAGCAATTGAATGCGAGATAAAGCATGTGCAATGGCATCATCCATTAAATCCTGTTCGCTGCTCGGCGCTTTGCTGAGGACATGTCCGGATACACGTTCTTTTGCACCAGGATGACCAATACCAATACGCAGGCGATGGAAATTAGAACCTAGATGTGGAACGATATCGCGTAAACCATTATGACCACCGTGACCGCCGCCTGTTTTTAGGCGAATGACACCAGGATTCATATCCAGCTCATCATGCGCAATCAGCATCGTTTCTGGGGCAACTTGATAGAATTTTGCGAAGGGCACAACACTTTTGCCAGAGGCATTCATAAAGGTTGTGGGTAAAAGCAGACGAACGTCTTGACCTTCAATATTACCGCGACCGCTGATTCCGTAGAATTTAGGATCGGCTTTGAGGGAAATGCCATAAGCTTCAGCAAGGCGTTCAACAAACCAGAAGCCTGCATTATGGCGGGTTTGGGCGTATTCCTTACCAGGATTGCCCAAACCGACAATTAGCGAAAGTTTTGACACTAATTATACCGTTAACACTTATGCGCGTTTAAAGTCAGCGTGCATAGGCGTGTTTTTAGCTGGGTGACGTTGTAAAGCTTGGATTTTAACGCTTTCAACTTTGTCGCCCACTTGAATTTCAATTACTTCTTCAAAGAAAGAATTGTCTTCAAGAAATTTAACAAGTTGACGAAGTTCTAAACTAACAGTTACAGGAGCAGCTTCGCCACCGTAAATGATTGCTGGAACTTTGTTTTCTAGACGAAGGCGGCGGCTCGAACCTTTCCCTTGTACTGATTCGTCACGAGCTACTGCATTTAATACGAAGTTTGCCATGATGACATTTCCTCATTGAGTTTAATGGACTGAACCTTCGACCAGTTCAGTGATAGAAAGCCCTACCATAGGGCAGGGCTTTTAAAATTTAGCGCTGTATTATAGATAACTATCGAACATTGCGCTAATAGATTCTTCGTTGTTAATACGACGAATTGTTTCAGCAACCATACCAGCGACTGAAACTTGGCGAATCTTACCAATTTCTAATGCTTCTTGAGATAAAGGAATCGTATCTGTGACGACGAGTTCGTCGAGTACAGAATTCTTCAAATTCTCAAGCGCTTTACCAGAAAGTACAGGGTGTGTTGCATAAGCAACCACACGGCGAGCACCGAATTGTTTCAATGCTTCAGCAGCTTTACACAAAGTACCGGCAGTATCCACCATGTCATCCACGATTACGCAGTCACGATCTCGCACATCACCAATCAAATGCATCACTTGTGATTCATTTGCTTTTTGACGACGTTTATCAATGATTGCCAGATCGATATCACCCATTTGCTTAGCTACAGCACGCGCACGGACTACACCGCCAACGTCTGGAGAAACAACCATAAGATTATGGTGTTGCTGTTGACGAAGATCAGCAAGTAATGCAGGAGTACCGTAGATATTGTCTACAGGGATGTCGAAGAAACCTTGAATCTGGTCGGCATGAAGGTCGATCATTACAACGCGGTCAATACCTACAGTTGTCAGCATGTCTGCTACAACTTTTGCAGTGATTGGCACACGGCTTGAACGAGGACGACGATCTTGACGAGCATATCCGAAGTAAGGGATGACAGCAGTAATACGACCTGCGCTTGCACGACGTAAAGCATCGGCCATCACGAGGACTTCCATAAGGTTGTCATTCGTTGGGGCACAAGTAGGCTGTACGAGAAATACGTCTTTACCACGAACATTTTCAGTAATTTCGACAGCAATTTCACCGTCAGAAAAATGACCTACAGATGCTGCACCTAAAGGAATGTGCAGGTGGCTTACGACTTTTTGGGCGAATTGTGGATGTGCAGTTCCACTAAAAACGACAAGATTGGGCATGAAGCACCCTTGGCGGTTGGAATGTTTGAAAATAGATGGCAGGGGTAGCTGGATTCGAACCAACGGATGCCGAGATCAAAACCCGGTGCCTTACCACTTGGCGATACCCCTAATGCGGCAGAACTTTAATATTTTTGCGGGTCTATGTCAAGGTAAATTAACAAATGAACCGGCAAACTCTGTTCTGTCTTTTTTGAGAAAATGGCAGGGGTAGCTGGATTCGAACCAACGGATGCCGAGATCAAAACCCGGTGCCTTACCACTTGGCGATACCCCTAAATTTGATCACTGTAAGGTTTATTTAAACGATGGGTTTAAATGGCAGGGGCGGCTGGATTCGAACCAACGGATGCCGAGATCAAAACCCGGTGCCTTACCACTTGGCGACGCCCCTAATACAGCAATCTACAGATGAAATGAATGGCAGGGGTAGCTGGATTCGAACCAACGGATGCCGAGATCAAAACCCGGTGCCTTACCACTTGGCGATACCCCTATCATATAACCTTGAAATGACGTAATGGTGATTCATTTAAACTATTGACCAAGTAAGCTTTACAAGGTGAATGCGCTAAAATCTCATCAATATTCATATCAGGAGTTACTTCAGTAAAAACACAAGCACCTGTACCTGTAAGTTTTGCAATACCGAACTGGTCTAAATACTGCATCGCTTCATTCACTTCAGGATATAGGCTTCTTGCCAAAGGCTCAAAGTTATTTCCAAAGTTAAATGGCGTTAACTGATAGGCGCAAAATTTAGTAGGCTTCGTGTCTCTTGTCAACGTTTTTTGTGAAAAAAGCAGTTGAGTGCTGATAAAACAGTCAGGTTTTAACACAATGTACTGTTTTTGATCTAAGTCTATGAATGTTAAGTGTTCGCCAATGCCTTCAGCCCATGCATTACGACCATGTACAAAAATTGGAACATCGGCACCGAGTTTTACCCCCAGCTCAGCCAGTTGTTCAATATTTAGACCGCATTGCCACAATTGGTTCACCACAATCAGGGTGGTGGCAGCATTGGAAGAACCGCCTCCAAGTCCTGCACCCATCGGAATGTTCTTTTCGATGGCAATTTTTAAACCCGTTGGCTTGGTGGCGAAGGGTTTTAAAATTTGTGTGGCCTTATAGATTAGATTTTGTTCTAAGTCGACACTGCTCAAACCAGCAATTGAAATCGTTCGGTCATCCGTTTGAGTAAATTCTAACCAGTCAGTTAAATCAATCAGTTGGAAAATGCTTTGCAATTTATGATAGCCATTGTCACGACGACCTGTGATATGCAAAAAAAGATTGAGCTTGGCAGGAGAGGGAACACGAATCATAGAATTTTGAACTTTTTGAAAATTTAGCGATTTTGAATGACCATTGTAATACGGTTTTCCTGACCGGATTCAAATGTCTGCTTTAAAATCAGTTTATTCGGTAATTGCGCTTGATCGTTATAGCTTAAATCAACCGTCCAGCCATCTTCCACAAACTGGATAGGGCGGTTTTGCCCATCTTTACTAATTTTTGCTTGTGTGGTTGCTGGTTTGGCTTGAACCCAATCCACCAGATGGGTGATCGGTGCTTGCCAGCCAGTGGCGCGTTGCAATAATTCTTCTGGGGTAGCAGCTTGAATGAGTCCGGTTTTGGCACTGTTTAAGGTGACCTGACCTGGCGTACCTGAGATTTGCGTTTTACCCACACCCAAAATTCCGCTTAACTCGATGTCGAATTCATCCTGTTGTTGAACCCAGGTGAAAAATGCACTACCAGACTGTCCCGGTGTTTTTACCCCGATTTTACCTTGCAGGCTGAAATTATTTGCAGCTGCTGGTACTTGGGAAATGCTCGGAGCTTGAGGCTGGGTATATCGTTGACAACCTGTCAGCACCAAGGTGCTTGTGGCAATCAGGATTAAGCTGAATTTTGAAAAAATACGCATAAAGATCATTAACTCTTTTTCAGGTGTGGCGGTAACAATAACGATTTCAGTTGTTCTAATTGAGGATCATTGGGGTGTTTTTTTTGTAATTGTTGTAACACATGATTAAATTTTGTCAGGTCGCCTTGCATGTATAGGGCTTTTGCATAGCGCACCCCAATTTTGACACTTTGACTCATCTCATATGCTTTTTCTAAAACCCGCGCGGAGGTTTTAAAGTCATTCTGTAAAAAGGTGATATAGCCGAGCGTATCCAGAATAGACGCTTGTTCTGGTGCAAACTCCAAGGCATGTTCAACATACTGTCGGGCTTCATCCAAACGTCTATTTTGTAGCGCCAGCGTATAGGCATAAGCATTCAGGTAGGTTGGACTGTTTGGCTCAATTTCGAGTAATCTTTTCAACAATTTATCAAGCTTATCCTGATCTTGATAAGCGTCGAGCAAGAGTACTTCTGAATAGATCAGTTCAGGGTCGTCAGGGATATTTTTGATGGCTTCATCGAGCAGGCGCATGGCTGCTTTTTTATTGCCCATACGTTTTAGAATGTCGGCCTGAGCCTGATAGAGGAAACTGGCATGTTGCGGATAATTCACCCGTTCCTGGGTTAAAAACCGCAGTGCATCACTCAGCTGTTTTTGCTCTGAAAAAATATTAATCATGTTGCGGCGTGAAACCGTGTACAGGCTGCCGTCTACTAAGCGGTAATAGGCTTTTGCTGTTTCAAAATGCTGTTTTCTTTCAGCATTTACCGCCAAGTAATAATAGGCTTCATTTTGATACTGGTTAGAATATCGAAGTTCAACCAAGAACTTTTCTGCCTTGTCGTATTCTTCTAAATCGATACTGGTTAAGCCTGCAATGAAAAGAGCTTCTTCCTCATGCGGCCATTTCTTCAAAATATTTTCGAGTTTATCCAGCGATTCTTTAGATTTGTTCAGTTTAATCAGATATTTAATTTCAGCTAAGCGAACTTCTAGATTGGATTTATGTTTGCGACTGGCTTTGTCATACCATTTAAGCGTGGCTTCTTCATCGCCTAAAGCACTGAGCAAATTGGCTTTCATTAAAATAAAGCCAGTGACTTTGGGACGTTTTCTAAGTGCACGGTTAACCGTACTCAGCGCTTGCTCTAACTGTCCATTTTGTGCTTCCAGGCCTGAAATCAGTACCAAGACAGAGGGGTTGTCCCGTTCTTTACTGTTGCTTAAAGCATCCAGTAGAATTTCTCGGTCTTCAGGTTGTTCTGGCACAATTCCGACCAGAATCTTTTCCAGGTCTGCATCAGGATCAATATTTAAAATTTTATCTAACGTTTCAGATGCCAGTTCATATTCATGCGATTTCAGGGCAATATGTGAAAGATAAAATAAAGCCGGAACATCTGTGGGTTCCTGAACCACCCAGTGTGTCGCAATATCGAGTGCAGCTTTCAGGTCATTTTGTTCCAGAGCAACATTTAAAGCGCGCTGTTTAACCGTGGTTGAACTGCTTTTAATTGCAAGCACGGTATAGTTATGTAATGCTGTTGGAATGTCGTGATAGGCCAGTGCAAACTCGGCAATCATGCTTTGTTTTATGGCATTATAGTTTGAATTGACATGATAAATTTCTCCGGATGCTCTAATATGAGCACTCGAAACCATGCTACCCACAAGTAAGAATGTGGTAGAATATTGCTTAATTGTCGCGCCGCTTATTCGGCTATTTGTTTGACGCAATTTTTCTTGATCCAAGTAATGCTTTTTATGACACCAATATTGCACAATAGCATAAATTTAGCGAAATGATGATCTGATATGTCTTTCTTTGCACTGGGTGTCAACCATCAAACCGCTTCTGTAGAACTGCGTGAACAGATTGCTTTTAACCCTGAAAAGTTAACGCAATTGCTTGCCGAGCAAAGCCAAAACCATGACTTGAATGATATGGTCGTGGTGTCTACATGTAACCGAACTGAAGTTTATGCGATGTCTGAAAATGCAGACATGGTAATGAATTGGCTCGCCCAGGCAAATGGCCTGGATACTAAACAATTATTAAATCATGTATATCGCTATGAAGATGCACAGGCTGTAACACATCTGATGCGGGTCGCCAGTGGCCTTGATTCCTTGATGCTCGGTGAGCCGCAAATTTTGGGACAGGTAAAGTCTGCGCTTTCTATGGCGAAAGATGCCCATACCGTTTCTCCCAATTTAAACCGAATTTTTGAATATGCTTTTTACGCAGCCAAGCGCGTTCGCTCTGAAACTGCGGTAGGCAGTCATGCGGTTTCCATGGGTTATGCGGTTGCACAACTTACGCTTCAAGTCTTTAGCAAACCTGAAAAATTGACAGTAATGGTGGTTGCGGCTGGTGAAATGAATAGCTTGGTCGCGAAGCATTTAGCCGAAATGGGTGTCGGAAAAGTGCTGATTTGCAATCGAACTCGTGCTCGTGCTGAAACACTGGCGCAGGAAATTGCCCATCGCGTAGATGTTGAAATTATCGATTTTTCCGAGTTGGCTGCAAATTTATACCGTGCCGATGTCATTTCAAGCTGTACCGGAAGTTTGCATCAAGTCATCGCTTATAGTGATGTTAAAACGGCATTAAAAAAACGTCGTTATCAGCAAATGCTGTTGGTAGATTTGGCTGTTCCACGTGATATTGATCCGAAAGTTGAATCATTAGATGGCGTGTATTTATATGGCGTTGATGATTTACAAAGTGTCATTAATGACAATCTTGCCCAGCGTCGCCAAGCGGCTGTCGAAGCGGAAGTGATGGTCAATCAGTTGGCTACAGAATTACTAACCCAGCAAAAAATCAACAAAGCGGGCAGTACCATTCATGCCTATCGGGAACAGGGCGAAATCTTAAGACAAGAAGAGTTGGCTTTGGCGATGTCCCGAATTGCAGCCGGTGAAAATGCCGAGCAGGTTCTACAAGAGTTTTCGCATCGCTTAACCCAGAAACTACTCCATCCAACCTCTATTTTATTACGACAAGCCGCCAAAGCTGAAGATCCAAGCTGTTTTGAATGGATGCGTGATGATCTGAATGAAATTTTTGCCAAGCGTCGTAAAACCAAACAAGAAAAATAAGGTCTTGGTTTTTAATGTTCTAGTTTTTAAGGTGTTGGTTTTTAAGGTCTTAGTTTTTAGCGCTCGATTATTCGTCGATGAGGGTCAGTGAGCGTTTGCGATCAATTTCATAAATTCGCTGTTTCAAGTTGCGCATTTCGGCAATACTGGTAAATTTCTTCGATTTCAATTTTTGCTGCAAGCATTGGTATTGCAGTTTAATCGAGAAATCTTCCGCCAGTTTATCTGCCTGCTCAGGAGATGAGGTGTAATCACTAATATTGGTTTGCAGTAAAATATGCTGTAAATCATGGTGAAAGTTTGCACATGCACCCAAGACATAATATTGCGATAATTCAGGATCATCTGGTAAATCATCAAAAATCGTATTGAAGATATTTAGAATCTTAAACAGCAATTGATCATGCAGAATCAAGGCGCGTAACGGTTCAAAATGAATATACAGATAAGGATGATTCATTAGAATTGCAAGCACATATTCTTCAGCATCGATTTTGGTACTAAAGCTTAAAGACGCGTCATTGTTGACTTGCGGTTGCCATTTACGGCTATAACCGAGCTTTTCACGAAAATATTGCTGCAGTAAATAACGGTAAGAGCCATGTTTCGGCAACAGTTCAGTGAGCTGTTTTAACTCACCCATGACCTGACTTTTACCTTCAGGCGATGTGCTGTTATGATTTTGAGTTAAATGCGCAAAAATAAACTCGGACAATAAAGGCGCGGCTTGCAACATGCGCTGGAAGCTTTCTAAACCTTCACGGCGAATCAGGGAATCCGGATCGTGGTCATTCGGTAGTACAAAGAACTTAAGTTCGCGACCATCATTTAATAATGGCAGGGCAATTTCTAAAGTACGACGTGCCGCTTTTTGACCGGCAGCATCACCATCAAATGCCACTGTAATACGGCTATTTTGCTTAAATAAAATATTCAGATGGTCAGTATTGCTGGCCGTACCCAAAGTGGCAACCGCACCGAAAACGCCATATTGCTGTAAGGCAATGACGTCCATATAGCCTTCAACCATCAGCCAGTCTTGGGCTTTTTGTTTTCGGCCTTCGTATAAACCATACAGCAACTGGTTTTTATGAAAAACTTCAGAGTCGGGTGAGTTGATGTACTTGGGTTTGATTTCGTCATTTAAAGCACGACCGCCGAAGCCAACCACACGACCTTTAGAATCACGAATCGGGAAAATCACCCGGTCACGCAGCAGGTCGAAATCTCGACCTTTGTCACTGGTACGAATTAAGCCCAGTTGTCTTAAGCCTTCTATATCTTGAGGGAAGGCTTTTTCAAGGTGCTGCCAGTCTTCCGGCGCATAACCCAAACGCCAGTATTGAATAGTTTCTGCACTTAAACCACGCTGTTTGAAGTATTGCTGAGCAGTCTGACTATGCGGTAATTGCTGTTCATAATACAGCGCAATATTTTCCAGCAAGTCGTATAAGTTACCGTCTTGAGGCGTATCTTCAAATGCTGCTGGGGCTTGATCAAACGCTGCAAATGGATCATTGCCATAGAAGGCATCTCCCTGCATTTGAAATTCTGCAAAAGGGTCGTGATCCATTGCCATCGGCGTAAGTGCATTAGCATTTTGCGCTAAATTCGCTGCAGCATTTTGAGTATTTGGTTCAATTTTTTTCGCAGCCGACTGAGGCTTCACGGCTTCATTTTTTTTATATTTGATTTTATTTGAATCGTGATTGTCTTTGGGTAGCTCAATACCGCTTCGACTCGACAGGTCTTTCATCACATCGACAAAATTACGACCGTCGATATCCATTAAAAAGCGAATGGCATTACCGTTGGCTTGGCAACCAAAACAATGGAAATACTGTTTATCTCGATAGACATGGAACGATGGCGATTTTTCCTGATGAAAAGGGCAGCAACCTGAGTATGTGCGGCCAGTTTTCTTAAGTTTCACGCGCTGACCAATCAGATCGACAATATCTGTGCGATCTAGTATTTGATCAATCGTGTGTTGAGGAATAGCCATAGGTATGCAATCGGGTTGTGATCTATCTATTAAAAAATGGCTGACAAATAGGCTGTCAGAAGTTAGCTATGTTAAAAGTGCAGCAGTTATTAAAAGTTAATTTGTATACCTTTTGCACAAAATGATCAATATGATCGGTTAAAATAACAAAAGGGCAAGTATGATAACTTGCCCTTCATGAAAATGCGACCAGTAAGCTTGGCTTATTTGGTTGCTGGTGCTTCTTCAGCAGTCGGTTCTTCAATCGTTTCCTGATTCGGTGCAGGAATGCTGCTTTCAGTTTGTGGTCGATCTAACAAACCAAAACTTAAACGGTTGGTGATGCTGCGTTTTTCGCCATCTTCAGCGTTTTGTTGTTGCTCAGCTTCTGTTGAAGTCTGCGCTTCACGTCCAAACACACCCAAAGTTGCGCGGTTAATCCAGCTGCCTTCACTGCGTGCAGCACGAAGATTCACATTGCCATCAGCTTTCACTAGGTTTGGATAATTGAGTTTTAACACTTCAATATATTGCTGTGAAGTTTGCTGATCACCTAATTTGTCATAACCATAGGCAATTGTGGCTAAAGCTTCAGGCACTTGCGGGGTTTGTGGATAATGTTCCACCACCCATTGTGAACGTTCAACCGCAGCTAACCATGCCTTACGTTTGATATTGAAACGCGCAGCATTCATCTCGGCTTCAGCCAGCTCTGTGCCAATAAACTTCATGCGCTGTGCTGCATCGACTGCATAGGTGCTTGATGGGAAGCGGCGGATGAAATCGACAAAGTTCTGATAAGCCACTTTTAAATAGCTGACATCACGATGTGCCTGCTTTAATGAGGTATATCGTAATAGACCATCATAGTTTTGTTCCATATTCGCCACGCCACGAACATAGTAAGCATAGTCCACATTTGGATGCTGTGGATTTAAACGAATAAAACGTTCGGCAAGGGCAATTGCACCTTCATAATCTTTTTGTTGAAATTTAACATACAACAATTCTAATTGTGCTTGTTGCGCATAATCACCTGTAGGGTAATAGGTATCTAGCGCTTCAAGATGCTTAGCCGCGTCGGTATATTGACCACGTTCAAGGGCTTTTTCAGCTTTTTGAATATAAACTTGCTCGCTAGATTGTGGCCCTGTGTCCACAACTTCTTTCTTTGGATTACTGCTACAGCCCGCTATTGCCGACGCAACGCCTAACGATAAAGCAAGCATTGTCATTTTATAACGTGGTAACGACATAAAAATTCCTCTGTTAATACGGGCAATGAGCTACAATTGCACTATTAAACCACTTTTGTCTGAATGAGCAAATGAGTCAAGCACAATCTTCTAATTCTAATTTCCCTGAAACTGATTTCAATTTACTTGAAGATTCTGAGGATGCAGATAACCATACTTCAGACTCAACTGCAACACGTTTATCGTTGCAATTTCAATTGGATGAAAGCTATTTGGGGCAACGTATCGATCAGGTCGCAGCGCTGGTTTGGAACGATTTTTCTCGTGAAAAACTGAAGCAGTGGCTGAAAGATGGCCATTTGTTGGTAAATGGTAACACTGTCAAACCCAAGTATAAATGTGAAGGCGACGAGCTTTTAACCCTTGATGTTGAGCTGGAAGTTCAAACCAAAAGCTTGCCTGAAGATATTCCATTAAATATTGTTTATGAAGATGACGACATTATTGTCATTAATAAACCGGTTGGCATGGTTGTTCATCCAGGTGCTGGTAACAGCTCGGGTACCTTGGTGAATGCCTTGTTGCATCATTATCCTAAATCGGCTGAGTTGACCCGTGCGGGCTTGGTACACCGTATTGATAAAGACACCAGCGGTTTGCTGGTGGTTGCGAAAAATCTGGAATCTCAATTTTCATTAAGTAAGCAATTGGCCAAGAAAAGCGTCTACCGTGTTTATGATCTGGTGGTGTACGGAAAAATTATTGCCGGTGGCACCATTGATGAGCCGATTAAGCGTCATCCGGTGGATCGTATTAAGATGGCTATCTTGCCAGGTGGTAAGGATGCGGTAACCCATTACAACGTGAAAGAGCGTTTCCAGCATTTCACCCGTGTGCAAGCACGTTTGGAAACGGGGCGTACCCACCAAATTCGTGTGCATTTTAGTTATTTGGGCTTTGGTCTGGTCGGTGATCCGGTTTATATGAGCCGTATCCGCGTTCCTGCCGGTGCATCGGACTTACTGGGTGAAACTTTACGTGGCTTTAAACGCCAAGCCTTACATGCATCGAAACTTGGTCTGGTTCACCCGCGTTCAGGTGAAGAAATGATGTTTGAAGCGCCTTGGGCAGATGACTTTGCTCAATTGGTTGAAGTGTTACGTAGCGAAAACCAAGCCTACTAAGTTGTTTTATCGCGCGCTATGAATCATAAGGAAATAGACATGCAATTTGTTCAAGGGCTTCCACAAGGCGTATTTGTTGGGCAGACACGAGTGCATCATCAAAAAACTCAACCTTCTGCTCAACCTAAACTTGTAGGATTTAACCTGGCATTGCATGTCTATGATAATGCAAAGCGTGTACAGCAGCATCGTATGGCGTTACTACAGGAGTTTGCTGAATTCGGCGTCGATAAAGTCACCTGGATGACGCAAACCCACAGTAC
The DNA here is from genome assembly GCF_004331155.1 of Acinetobacter terrestris. GTDB lineage: Bacteria > Pseudomonadota > Gammaproteobacteria > Pseudomonadales > Moraxellaceae > Acinetobacter > Acinetobacter terrestris. Next base: position 157,048 of record NZ_SJNZ01000003.1, on the reverse strand, counting down.
CATTTGTCATACCATCAATGAAGAAATTGCTTTTCAGGCACTGGAAGGTGATGGCCTGGTCACTCAGCGTAAAGCCCATGCTTTGATGATGATGACTGCGGATTGCCTGCCTGTCGTGCTCGGCAATGCAGATGGAACGGAAATCGCGAATCTGCATGCCGGCTGGCGAGGACTGGCGGGTGGTATTGTTGAAAATACCATTGTGAGCATGCAAACTCAGCCGACTTGGGCATGGTTAGGTGCTGCGATCAGTCAGCCCTGTTTTGAAATTGGTGAAGAAGTTAAATTGGCTTTCTGTTCAAAATATCCTGAACTGGAGAGTGCTTTTAAAAACAGTGAAAAAGCCGCCAAGTTTTATGCCGACTTATATGCCATTGCCCGTTTCATTCTGAAGCAACAGGGGATTGAGCTTGTGCTTGGCGGTGACCAGTGCAGCTACCAGCAAGCTGAAGAATATTTTTCCTATCGCCGTGAAGCAAAAACAGGACGCATGGCTACATTCGTGTTTATGGCTTGAAACTGTTAAACTCGATTAAAATTTACTGCTTTTATTGATATGTCTTTATCTTCGAAATCACTTGTCATCGTTTATCACAGCCCCTATGGACATACTGCAAAAGTAGCCTCTTTCATTGCTCAAGGTGCGAAACAAACAGGCATTGATGTGCATTCTATGGACATCGAACATGTAGACTGGGATCTATTAGATCAGGCTGATGCGATTGTTTTCGGTTGCCCCACCTATATGGGAAGCCTAACTGCTGCTTTGAAGTTGTTTATGGAGCAGTCTTCCAAACGCTGGTTGGCACGCACATGGCAAGGCAAAATTGCAGCCGGTTTCACCAATGGTGGCGGGTTAAGCGGTGATAAGCTGGCCGTGTTGCAGCAGATAAATCTGTTTGCCATGCAACATGGCATGTTGTGGACAGGCTTGCCGATGATGCCCACTGGGCGTGGTACGCAAGATCTGAACCGGATGTCGAGCTTTTTAGGTTTAATGACACAGTCGGATAATGCGCCGGTTGAAATCACTCCACCACAGGGCGATTTAGATACAGCCATCTGGTTTGGTGAATATATCGGCTTATTGTTAGGTAGACTGAAATAAGCACAGATTGATGTGAATATTAAAAATTGATGTAAAAAAAAACCTCCAGATGGAGGTTTTTTGTTTTATAGATAAAAACTTATTTATGGAAAATTCGGGCTTTATCACGTTGCCAGTCACGATCTTTTTCTGTGGCACGCTTATCATGTAATTGCTTACCGCGAACCAAGGCAATTTCAATTTTGGCTAAACGACCTTTCCAGTAACAAGCAAGAGGAACACATGAATAGCCTTTTTGATTGACTGCACCCATCAGCTTTTCAAGTTCACGACGTGAAAGCAGTAATTTTCGGGTACGGGTCGCTTCAGGAGAGACATGCGTAGAAGCCGACAACAGCGGTTGGATCTGTGCGCCAAACAAGAATGCTTCGTTGTCTCTAAAAAGAATATAGCTTTCAGTAATGGTCATACGTCCAGCGCGCAAAGACTTTACTTCCCAGCCTTGTAATGAAAGACCAGCTTCAAACTTCTCTTCAACAAAATAATCGTGACGTGCGCGTTTATTCTGCGCAATGGTGCCACCAGTATTTTTTTTAACTACGATTGATTTCGACATAATACGAATATTCCCAAGTTAACTATATTTTGCCTCAAACTGGCCGCAAGGTGAAGTTTTTTCAAAATTAAGGAGATTCTTCACTAAAAAAACAAGTTTTTGTTAAAATAAGCATCTACACAATAAACTGAGTACAAATGGATGTCTAAAACTCGCGTCATTTATCCGGGCACATTCGATCCGATTACCAATGGTCATATCGATTTGGTGTCACGTGCGGCGAAAATGTTTGATGAAGTGGTGGTTGCCATTGCCATTGGTCATCATAAGAATCCAGTCTTTAGTTTAGAAGAGCGAGTGGATTTGGCACAGAGTTCCTTAAGTCACTTGTCCAATGTTGAATTTGTGGGTTTTGACGGCTTGTTGGTGAATTTTTTCCGCGAACAAAAAGCTACAGCAGTGCTGCGTGGTTTACGTGCAGTATCTGACTTTGAGTACGAATTTCAATTGGCCAATATGAATCGTCGCCTTGATTCAAATTTTGAAGCGGTGTTTTTAACCCCTTCAGAGCAATATTCTTTTATTTCATCTACCTTAGTACGTGAAATAGCGCGTTTAAATGGTGATGTAAACCAGTTTGTACCGCAAGCTGTGGTTGAAGCCTTTAAACGGAAACAGCAGCAAGGTTGGTAGCGTGTCTTTATATATTACAGATGAATGCATCAATTGTGATGTGTGTGAGCCGGTGTGTCCGAATGAGGCCATTTTTATGGGTGAAATCATATATGAAATTCATCCAGATTTATGTACCGAATGTGTCGGACATTTTGATGAACCACAGTGTCAATTATTCTGTCCAGTTGATTGTATTCCGCATGACCCAGAACATGTGGAGTCACAAGATCAATTGATGGATAAGTATAAAAAACTGATTGCTCAAAAAAGCACAAGCAATTAGTGCAGAAGTTTGATAAGATGCGCCCCGAAGTGAGCTAGACGATCGCTGCTGTGTAGATCTTCGTGATTGAAACAGGGGAGGAAAGTCCGGGCTTCATAGGGCAGGGTGCCAGGTAACGCCTGGGCGGTGAAAGCCGACGGCAAGTGCAGCAGAGAGTAGACCGCCATCTTTGCAATTTTCCTTCGGGAAGACCAAGAGAGATGGTAAGGGTGAAAGGGTGCGGTAAGAGCGCACCGCGTGTCTGGTAACAGTTCACGGCAAGGTAAACCCCACCAGAAGCAAGACCAAATAGGAATCCTGAGGCACGGCCCGTGCTGGATTCGGGTAGGTCGCTTGAGCGTACGAGTGATTGTGCGCCTAGAGGAATGATCGTTCACGACAGAACCCGGCTTATCGGCTCACTTCACCAAATATATTACAATTATTGTGTGATATTTCTTGACATATAGTATATGAAAATAGATAATACGCGCACAGTTTTAGGCTATGTAGCTCAGTTGGTTAGAGCATCGCACTCATAATGCGGGGGTCACAGGTTCAAATCCCGTCATAGCCACCATTTTCATAGGTCACGCTTCTATAAGCGTGACCTTTTTTTATGCTTAAAATTTATACATAAAATTATTTATTCACATTGAATAGCGCTGGCTGCCAGTTTAATTTGTGGAAATTCTTGGGCATATTTTTTTAAAATAGCGTCTTTCTTATCTTGGCCCAATACCATCGCTTGTAACTGTTTAATTTTATGTTCACTTAAGTGCTGATAGGCACAATGCAATGCGATCTGGTTTTGTTTGGCAACCGCCAATTTTTGGTTCTCTGGAATTTGTTCAATTCGATACAATTTTTGCTGTGCTTTACTGAGCTGCGCCAGACTGCGTTTTTGTTGCATGCTGAGCAGTTGCTGATTGTTGATCCAGCGTGCTACATCCATACGTACGCCATTGTAGTCCACAAATAGAGGGGAAATCACTTGGCAGCCTGTAATTAGAATAGCAACCAGGCTTATAGCTGTTAATTTGAATGGGTTCATATGCTTCTCGCTCTATGGAGACTTTTATTTTGAGAGAATAATGGGAAAAATATCATGAATAAAAGCAGGTTTTGTTTAAATATTAACTGAAGTTTTTTAAATCGATTAAAGTCTGAACACTTGTAAAATAAAGGGCTTGACGCTACCTACTGAAATTTAGATAATGCGCACACAGTTTATGGCTATGTAGCTCAGTTGGTTAGAGCACCGCACTCATAATGCGGGGGTCACAGGTTCAAATCCCGTCATAGCCACCATTTTTATAGACCACGCTCTCAGCGTGGTCTCTTTTTTTGTGGGTCAAGAATTTTGGCTTAGATAAAAATACGAAGAAATATAAAAATACGAAACAAGAATTACAAATTATCTTGAATATACTGCTCAATAAATTGATGTGTGGTGTCGCTTAGATAAAAAGGCGAGATCAGTTGCTTTAGAATCCCGTCTAACAAGCCTTGTTGTTCTAGCGCCTGAATGGTATGCGGCAAGAAACGCAGCGCTTCCTGATGCAAATCATCTTCATCTAGCCCAACAGACTGCAATAATTCTTGTAGGCTATAGTCGGCAAAATAATCATAAAAAACGGCGACCACATCCAAAATCAGCTGTTGTAAATATTCGCCTTGTCGCAACTGTCGCCATGTTTCATAAACCAGGATGAAAAACTCTTCAAAGTCGATCGCCTGGAATTGAGAAAAGGTTTCTTTCAGCGTTCGCTGCTTAATATCATCCCATAAATGCAGGCTGATATCGGCCAGTTCTTCATTGGGCAATAAAATGATGTTGCCCAGTTGTTTAACTAGAGCTTGAGCCAGCTGTTGTTCAAGTTTGAGTTCAATATTTTGTTGTTGATCTTGAATAAAGCTGAGTATTTTAGAACCTAGACCATATTCATGAGTATTGAGTTTACGCAGGTGGTCAAGCCAAGGGGTATTGCTTTCAAGGATTTGATTGGCGAGTTGCAAACTGACATGCTGCACTTGAGGGTCATGCAGTAAATTGCTATGGATGTAATGACGTAACTGGTCTAATTCAAGGATCTTATACAGCCACAATTCAAAAGATTCATCTGACAGCAGCTCACTAATTTGAGTCTGGCTATTGAGGGCAAGATGATGGATTTTTTGAGCAGCCATCCCAATAAATTCTAGAATTTCCGCGCCTAAATTCAATTCAAATGCGTATTTTTGCACCACATCTTGTAAGGATTCAAGTTGAATACACTGTTTTAATGAAACTTGATCTGAATGGGTATAAAGATGATGAATAAATTGTTCGATATAGGGATTATTTTGTTGTGCTAATAATTGTTTTTTAATAAAGCGAGTCTGCTCAAGCATAAGCGCTTGAGCAAACTGTTGAGCAAAGTCCTGTTTAGGCACCCGGTGTCCATCCATTAACGATCGGATAGCGACGTTCGCGGCCAAATGAGCGTGGACTAATGCGTGGACCAATTGCAGCTTGACGGCGTTTGTATTCGTTACGGTCCACCAGACGAATAACTTTCTCCACCACTTCTTTTTTAAAGCCTTTGGCAATAATGACATCTTGACTGCAGTCTTCTTCAATATAAGCATAAAGAATTGCATCTAGAATGTCATAGGCAGGTAAAGAGTCTTGGTCTTTTTGATCGGGACGAAGCTCTGCAGAAGGTGGGCGGGTAATGACACGTTCAGGAATCACTGGGGTTTCTGAAATGCTGTTACGGTATTTAGCCAGTTCAAATACAATGGTTTTATAAACGTCTTTGAGAACGGCATAACCGCCGACCATATCGCCATATAGGGTACAGTAACCGACAGAAAATTCTGATTTGTTCCCGGTAGACAATACCAGATTACCGAATTTATTCGATAACGCCATCAACAGGGTGCCACGTGAACGTGCCTGTAAATTTTCTTCAGTGGTATCTGCAGGGCTGTCTCCAAAGAATGGATACAGGGTTTGCATGAAGCCGTTTACAATTGGATTAATTTCGGCAATCCCGAAAGTTACACCCATATTCTTCGCTTGTGCAGCGGCATCTTCCACACTGATTTGAGCAGTATAAGTATACGGCATCATCACAGCCTGGACTTTGTCTGCACCAATCGCATCAACTGCAATTGCAAGTGTCAATGCCGAGTCAATCCCGCCAGACAAACCTAAAATCACACCAGGAAAGCCAGAGCGTTGAATATAGTCACGCGTTGCCAGAACCAGACCTTGGTAAATTTCAGCCATGGTGTCTAAAACAGGCGTCACTGTTGCAACTTTATAAGCCTGTTGTTCAGCTTCATATTCAGCGTAATAAACATCTTCTTTAAAGCTTGGCGCCTGTAAAGCAATATTGCCGTCTTTGTTAATGACGAAACTGGTGCCGTCAAAAATAAGATCATCCTGGCCGCCGACCTGGTTGGCATACACCAAATTAATGTGCAACTGTTTAGCAAGCTCGCTCATGGTGGTAAGACGATGTTGCGGTTTACCTACTTCATAAGGCGAAGCATTGAGGACTAAAGCAGTTTCAATATTCAATTGCGATAATTGCTGTACGGTAGTGAGAGACCAAATATCTTCACAAATCAAAACGCCAAATTTATGACCTAAATATTCAAACACGAGGTGCTGATGTCCTTCGCTGAAATAGCGTTTTTCATCAAATACGCCATAGTTTGGCAAGTTTTGCTTGTTATAAATACCCAGTACTTGACCATCTTTCATGACAGCTGCAGCGTTATAGCGGTGACCATCTTCAGTTTGATTGACAAAACCAAAGACCATCACAATATCTTTCACTTGGCTGAGTTGCTCAAATGCTGTTTGAGTACGTTTAGCAAGACTAGGACGGAGTAATAAATCTTCCGCAGGATAGCCAACAGTTGAAAGCTCAGGGAAGATAATTAAATCAGCTTTTTGTTTTTTGGCTTCATTTACCTGTTCAAGCATTTTTTGAGCATTTGCTTCGATATTGCCAGTATGCGGAGAGAATTGAGCAAGGGCAATTTTAAAACTTTTCATTCCAACTTAATCCTATACCTATAGGGATATATACACAGACTTATGATTTATTATGGCTATTGGTTCAACGCTGTGTACGCGACGACAAACAAATAGATGTTTAATCAATAATTAGCAATTCGATACTATATACGAATTGCGGCATTTATTGAGAAAAAAACAAAAAAAAATCCGAATTTAGACAAAAAAACTACAGCATTAATGGGAGAATAAGAACGCTAAAATGCATGATTATTGCCCGATCAGATGACATTATTTATGAAACCTATATTGCATGCTTTGAATCAGTTTTTTGAGGTTAAAAATCGCAAATTAACTCAAGGCGAAAGACAGCTTGCGCAGTCTGTTTTTGGTCCACATTTGCAGCTGGATAAGATCAGAATTGTGGCGCATCGTGGGGTGATGAAAAATTATGCCATTAGCCCGAATGGCAATATTTATTTCCATCCTCAAAGCTGGAGCGAAGACTTCTCAAAACTGTCATTGGCCAAGCAGTCATGGTTAATTCATGAGCTGACCCATGTCTGGCAAATACAGCAGGGTTTGGCTGTGGTGCGTAAAGCGCTATTTGACCGTAAGTATCGCTATGTCTTGGAGCAGGGTAAGCTGTTTTTGCAGTATGGCATTGAGCAGCAGGCACAGATGGTACAGGACTATTTTATTAAAAAATCGCGTGGTCAAGAGTGCCAGGCCTATGAGGACTGCATTCCATTCTTGTCTCAAAAAGCGTGATTTTATGCTGAGCTTAAAGCGACAAGGTAGTTCATTAGGGTATTTTGAATAATGAAAGTATTTTTGAGCCATAAAAAAACCGCCCAAAGAGGCGGTTTTTTAAATCATTAAATTCTTAAAGAATTAACGACCTTGGATGTCACGTTGAACTTCACCAGTGTAAAGTTGACGTGGACGACCAATTTTGTAAGGGCCGCTGTGCATTTCTAACCAGTGGCTAATCCAGCCAACTGTACGTGCAAGAGCGAAGATTACAGTAAACATTTCAGTCGGGATACCAATCGCTTTAAGAATGATACCTGAGTAGAAGTCTACGTTAGGGTATAGGTTACGTTTGATGAAGTATTCGTCAGACAACGCAATACGTTCAAGTTCCATAGCCAAAGCAAGTTGTGGATCGTTGATGCCTAGAGCAGCAAGAACTTCGTCACAAGTTTCTTTCATTACTTTCGCACGTGGATCGAAGTTTTTATAAACTCGGTGACCGAAGCCCATAAGTTTAACTTCTTTAGTTTTCACTTTTTCCATGAAGCCAGCAACGTTTTCTACAGAGCCGATTTCATCAAGCATCTTAAGAACAGCTTCGTTCGCGCCACCGTGAGCAGGACCCCAAAGTGCAGAAATACCCGCAGCGATACATGCGTAAGGGTTAGCACCAGTAGAACCAGCTAAACGTACTGTAGAAGTAGACGCATTTTGTTCATGGTCAGCATGAAGCGTAAAGATACGGTCCATTGCTTTCGCAAGAATTGGGTCAACTTTGTAATCACGGTCTGCAGGAGTAGCAAACATCATGTACAGGAAGTTTTCTGCGTAAGTCAAATCGTTACGTGGGTAAACGAACGGTTGGCCAACTGTGTATTTGTAGCTCCAAGCTGCAAGCGTAGGAACTTTAGCAATCAGGCGGATTGCTGTAATTTCACGGTGATCAACATTTTCGATGTCTAGGTTGTTGTGATAGAACGCAGAAAGCGCACCCACCACACCAACCATGATTGCCATCGGATGAGCATCACGACGGAAACCATTGAAGAAGCGGCTAACTTGATCGTGAACCATAGTATGGTTACGAACTTTAGCATCAAATTCTACTTTTTGTTCAGCTGTTGGAAGTTCGCCGTTTAACAATAAGTAGCAAGTTTCTAAGTAGTCTGCTTTAGTTGCTAACTGGTCGATTGGGTAACCACGGTGTAAAAGAACACCTTTACCGCCATCGATGAATGTGATTTTAGATTCACATGCAGCTGTTGCCATAAAACCAGGATCAAAAGTAAAGTGACCTGAGGTCAACACATCTTTAACGTCGATTACATCTGGGCCCAATGTGCCGCTGTAAATTGGTAATTCAATTTCTTTGCCATCAAGCTGTAAAACGGCTTTTTTGCCAGTTGCTTCAGACATTCAATAGATCTCCTGTCCTGGTGAATGTTTTATCCGACTCGTAGTACTAATCTTTTAATGCGCGAATCAGATGGATCAAAAATTTGCTATAAGATTAGTGAGTACTGAAATTTTGTCAATTATACTTATGGATAAAAAATGACGTTTTCACATGGATTTGGTCAAAAAATAATCCCATAATGATGAGGAAAATTGCAGCACCGACACACTATAATAAGTCAAATTGTGACTGAGGTGCAGAAAAAAATAATGCTACTGCTTTAATTGTAAGCAAGTTCTAATTCTTAAAAACTCTAGGTGGTTTAGGTTTCATAAATGCTCTTTTTGACTAAACTATTATAATTCTCGCAACTTACCGATATTGCTTTAAAGAAAGTGTCGCTTTCTTATTCATAATAAAAAGCGATTAATCATCTGCGAAAAAGCGTGCGTTTGTATAGAAAATAGCTTGTTTACCCCGGTTAAAATGCTGATTTATTGATCAATTGGGTAATAAAAAGCCAACTTTTGGTCTATATAGTGAGCTAGATAAGGAGAGGGTATGGAGTTATGCACAGACTAAGTTGTTATTTCGTTTCATGATGTTACTACTATGTGCTTTTGTATAAATACCTTATATTTATTTAATAAATACAGGAGCTATTCCTGCAATTACGCATTATATAAAAAGATAGCGAGACATTCGGATGATTTGTTCATCTTTAGTCTAAATAATCTAAATAAATTGATTTAATTATCAAAGCAAAAAGCGATCAATCAAATAATGTTTTAATTAATAAAAACCAAACATATAGCTATGTTTTCTTAGATCTATTTTGTCTACTTTAATCAGATAATTTATGTTAATGATTCTTATTTAATGCTTTTTTGCAGAAAAGGTAAATGTGATTGTTTGTGTTTTAATAGTCGACGTTTTATAATTCCCTGTCGTTTTAAGTTTAGGTATTGCTGGATAGTGCAAATACCTAACAATGCTAGCTTTCCTTCGAATTAATTCCAACAAACTCCGGATGGAGTTTTTACTTACAGGATGCCCGCTGTGAAAAGCAACAGACCTGTCAATTTGTCCATGGGTCAAGTTTTAGAAGTAAACTTAAAATCCCCTGTGGCTATTGCATCAATTCTACACCGTCTTTCTGGTGTCATCGTATTTTTACTCGTACCGGTACTTTTGTGGCTTTTAGACAAATCATTGTCTTCGGCTGAAGGTTTTGCTCAAGTTCAGGCAATCTTCGGTAGCTTCATTGTGCGTTTCATCGTATGGGTATTTGTAGCCGGTTTAATATTCCACTTTATTGCGGGTGTTAAACATTTACTTGCAGACATCGGTATTGCCGAAGAACTGCAAAGTGGTCGTATAGCAGCTACTATTTCATTGATCTTGTCTGCAATCGGTATTGTTGCAGCATTTGTATGGATTGTTCTCTAATGAAAAGTGCTACAGGTTTTACGGGTTCAGGTTCTCGCGATTGGTTTATCCAACGTATCAGTGCTGTGGTATTAGCTGTTTATACTGTTGTGGTATTGGGTTGGATCCTCATTAATGGCGGATTTAACTACGAACAATGGTTTGGCTTTATGATGACATTACCAATGAAGGTTTTATCTTTGTTGGCAGTCTTATCTCTTGTCGCACACGCTTGGATCGGCATGTGGCAGGTATTCACTGACTATGTGACTACTCGTCAAATGGGTCCTTCAGCTTCAGGTTTACGCCTCGTGTTGACGTCAGCAGTCATTATTGCTGTATTTGCATATGCAATCTGGGCGATCCAGATTTTTTGGGCGAATTGATAGGAAAATATCATGGGCGCAATAACCCCTAAAGAAGATTATACAAACATTCAACACCTCACTTTTGATGCAGTCATCGTTGGTGGTGGTGGTTCAGGTATGCGTGCTTCTTACCAACTTGCTCAAGCTGGTTTGAATGTCGCAGTGCTGACTAAAGTATTCCCAACACGTTCGCACACTGTTGCAGCGCAAGGTGGTATTGGAGCATCTCTTGGTAATATGCAAGAAGATAACTGGCACTACCACTTCTATGACACCGTAAAAGGTTCGGACTGGTTAGGTGACCAAGACGCAATCGAGTTTATGTGTCGTGAAGCGCCTAAAGTTGTTTATGAACTTGAACACATGGGTATGCCGTTCGACCGTAATGCAGATGGTACGATTTACCAGCGTCCATTCGGCGGTCACTCTGCAAACTATGGTGAAAAACCGGTTCCACGTGCATGTGCTGCTGCCGACCGTACAGGTCATGCGTTGCTTCATACGCTTTATCAAAGCAACGTGAAAATGGGTACTCAATTCTTTGTTGAATGGATCGCACTTGATCTGATTCGTAACGAAGCTGGCGACGTACTTGGTGTAACTGCAATTGACCAGGAAACCGGTAATATTGCGGTATTCCAAGCAAAAGCGACATTGTTTGCAACTGGTGGTGCGGGTCGTGTTTACCGTGCATCTACAAACGCTTATATCAATACTGGTGACGGTCTTGGTATGGCGGCGCGTTCTGGTATTCCACTACAAGATATGGAATTCTGGCAGTTCCACCCTACAGGTGTAGCGGGCGCAGGCGTATTGTTGACTGAAGGTTGTCGTGGTGAAGGTGCAATCCTTCGTAATAAAGACGGCGAACCGTTCATGGAACGTTATGCACCGACTTTGAAAGACTTGGCGCCACGTGACTTCGTATCACGTTCTATGGACCAGGAAATCAAAGAAGGTCGTGGTTGTGGTCCTAAAGGTGATTATATCTTGCTTGATATGACACACTTGGGTGCTGATACGATCATGAAGCGTCTTCCGTCTGTCTTTGAGATTGGCAAGAAGTTTGCAAACGTCGACATCACCAAAGAGCCAATTCCTGTAGTGCCGACAATCCATTATCAAATGGGTGGTATTCCAACGAATATTCATGGACAAGTTGTTGTTCCTGAAGGTGCTGCGGATACTAACTTTGAAGCAGGTTATGATAAAAGTGGTGACGTTTACTCAAGCAATGGTGGTGAGCGTAACTATACAAAACCTGTTAAAGGCTTCTATGCAATTGGTGAATGTTCTTGTGTGTCTGTACATGGTGCAAACCGTTTAGGTACCAACTCACTGCTTGACTTGGTGGTATTTGGTAAGGCTGCCGGTGAACACATCATTGATTACGTGACTAAACATCATGGTGATGAGTATCAACCGCTTCCGACCACTGTATTTGAAAATACAAGAAAGCGTATGCGTCACTTGGATGAATCAACTGCGGGTGAAAATGCTCAAGAAGTTGCTGATGCAATTCGTGATATCGTTCAAGACCATGCCGGGGTATTCCGTACTCAAGCATTACTTGATGAAGGCGTGAAGCAAATTCTTGCGATTGAACCCCGTGTTCGCAACATTCATTTAAAAGACAAATCTAAAGTATTTAACACTGCACGTGTTGAGGCTCTGGAAGTTGAAAACTTGTATGAAGTTGCTAAAGCAACCTTAATTTCGGCTGCTGCTCGTAAAGAATGTCGTGGTGCACATACTGTTGTTGATTATGAATTGCCAGCAGATCACCCAACTTATTCTTACGGCCGTCGTGATGATGAATGGATGAAGCATACTTTGTGGTTCTCTTCAGACAATCGTCTTGAGTACAAACCAGTCCGTTACAAGCCAGTATCGGTTGATGCGATTCCACCAGCACCACGTACATTCTAATCAGGAGAATAAAGATGAGTAGAGGTATCCGTACATTCCATATCTACCGCTATGATCCTGACAAGGATAAAGCACCGTACATGCAAACTTTTAAACTTGAGTTGACTGACAAGCATCGTATGTTGCTTGACGCTCTTCTTGCGTTGAAAGTACAAGACGAATCTTTAACGTTCCGTCGTTCATGTCGTGAAGGTATTTGCGGTTCTGATGGTGTAAACATCAACGGTAAAAACGGTTTGGCTTGTTTGTGGAATCTTAACGATTTACCAAATGAAATCACCATCCGTCCTTTACCAGGTTTACCTGTGATTAAAGACTTGATTGTAGACATGAATCAGTTCTACGATCAATTCCATAAAATCCAGCCATTCCTGATTAACAATCAGCCAGCGCCAGCGAAAGAACGTTTACAGTCTCCAGAAGAACGTGAGCATTTGAACGGTCTTTATGAATGTATTCTTTGTGCATGTTGTTCAACAGCATGTCCATCATTCTGGTGGAACCCAGATAAATTCTTGGGTCCTTCAGCATTGTTGAATGCATACCGCTTCATTATTGACTCGCGTGATTCTGCAACTCAAGATCGTTTGGCTCGTCTTGACGACCCATTCAGCTTGTTCCGTTGTAAAGGCATCATGAACTGCGTATCAGTTTGTCCTAAAGGTTTGAATCCAACTAAAGCGATTGGTCACATTCGCAACATGTTGTTAGACCAAGCAGGTTAATCTGTATCAGTCAAAAAAAGCACGCTTTAGAGCGTGCTTTTTTTATGCTTTGAATATCAGGATGATTGATAGAATCATGCAAAAAATGTATGGGGGAGGTGAACCTATTTACTATTTGTGTCGATTCAAAGCAGTGGAATTGCTTAAAATGGGCGCTAAATTGAATTATGGTTTCGTTGAATTGTAGTTAAGTTGTTCGAATTGATAATTAAAGCGCCAATCTCAAGCTTGAGTCTGCAAAGTTGAGATTAAAATGTTAAGATATGAGTTAAATAAAGAGGGCCAATTTAAATGTTGCGCTCTCTTTTGTTGTATTGGAATTGTTGGCTTGGGACTATGGTCTACATTGAATCCAATTATTAAATAAAGCACCATAGCTTAGATGAAAATAGTCACTATGTATTTCGCTAATTTATGAGAGGTATGTGTCAAAAAAATCAATTGTAACGAGATATCATGTTACGATTTGACACATCGTTATATTTAAAAAAAGAGCCTTGTTTATGTACATTTTTTCAACATTTTAGAAGGTGTATAAGGTTTATAACTAGAGAACAATCGTTTTAGAAAAAACAGGTCGCGTAGTTGTTTTTTCTAAGTCGATTTGCAAAAAAATTGCTCGGTTTCGGTCGAGTATTTAAATGAGTGATGATGCCAATAAGGGCGTTATGATTCATTATTTACATTGGGTTATTCCTGATGTAGTGATAACGCCTCATGGCTTATGCCTGCTGGGGACTAATGTCATGTTACCAATTTGACATTATTAATCATGGGTTCGCTTAAAAAGCATCCTGAAAATGTTTTTGCAATAGGAAATGGGTCCACAAATGCAAGAAGTTGCTGACGCACTGCGTCTTGACACTGAACTAAGCGCTGACAGTGCAGCGTATATTGAAGAACTTTATGAACATTATTTGACGTCACCAGACTCTGTTGGAGCTGACTGGCGCGAATATTTCGATAAATTCCCTAAAGGTGATCAACCACATAGCAATGTACGTGAGCAATTCCTTTTATTAGGTCGCAATTCAAGCCGCGTACAACCTGTTGTTCAAAGTTCTGTAAGTTCTGAGCATGAACGTCGTCAAATTGGCGTTTTACAACTAATTGCTGCCTATCGTAACCGTGGTCATCAAAAAGCAAAACTGGATCCATTAGGTTTGGCAAAACGTGAAGACGTGCCTGATCTTGATCTTGCTTCGCACGGTTTAACTAAATCTGATCTTGATACTGTATTTAATACAGGCAACCTTGCACTGGGTAAAACACAAGCGACGCTTGGTGAAATGGTTGAAGCAATGGAAGCCGTTTATTGCGGTTCTGTTGGTACTGAATACATGCATATTGTTGACACCAAAGAGAAACGTTGGATTCAACAACGTCTTGAAGGTGCGAAGGGTCAATTTAACTTTAATGCAGAACAGAAAAAACACGTTCTTGAGCGTTTAACTGCAGCTGAAGGCCTGGAAAAATTCCTCGGTAACAAATACGTTGGTGCTAAACGCTTTGGTGTTGAAGGCGGTGAATCATTTATCCCGATGGTAAATGAAATTATTCAACGTGCAGGTTCTGTAGGTTGTAAAGAAGTTGTGATTGGTATGCCACACCGTGGTCGTCTCAACCTTCTAGTTAATATTATGGGTAAAAACCCGGCAGATCTTTTTGGTGAATTTGAAGGTAAATCAATTCATAAAAAAGGTTCTGGTGACGTTAAATACCACCAAGGTTTCTCATCTAACGTAATGACTCCAGGTGGCGAAGTTCACTTGGCATTGGCGTTCAACCCATCACACTTGGAAATCGTTGGACCTGTAGTCGAAGGTTCTGTACGTGCTCGTCAAGTGCGTCGTAAAGACATTGGTGGTGATGATGTATTGCCAATTATTGTACATGGTGATGCAGCATTTGCAGGTCAAGGTGTAAACCAAGAAACCTTCCAGATGTCACAAACTCGTGGTTATACAGTAGGTGGTACAGTTCACATCGTGGTAAATAACCAGGTGGGCTTTACAACATCTGATCCACGTGATGCACGTTCTACAGAATACTGTACTGATATCGCGAAAATGATTCAGGCGCCGGTATTCCATGTGAATGGCGATGATCCAGAAGCTGTGATTTTCGTGACTCAATTGGCGCATGACTTCCGTCATACTTTCCGTAAAGACGTTGTGATTGACATGTTCTGCTACCGTCGTCGTGGTCATAACGAAGCGGATGAGCCAGCAGCAACCCAGCCAATGATGTATCAAGTGATCAACAAAAAAGTCACTACACGTGCACTTTATGCAGATCAACTGGTTAAAGAAGGTGTGGTTGACCGTGCCGCTGCGGATCAAATGGTTGAAAATTACCGTTCAGATCTTGAAGCAGGCAAACACGTTGCCAATGCATTGGTGCTCGAGCCAAATACAAAAATGTTTGTAGACTGGAAACCTTATTTAGGTCATGAGTATACAGATGTTTGGGATACCACTGTCCCAATCGAACGCTTGAAAGAACTTGGCACAAAAATGCGCGAGCTTCCTGAAGGTTTCGTGATGCAACGTCAAGTTTCTAAAGTGATTGATGAACGCTTGAAAATGCAAACCGGTGAAATGCCATTAAACTGGGGTGCGGCTGAAACTTTAGCCTATGCAACCTTGCTTGATGAAAGCTACATGGTTCGTATTACCGGTGAAGACGTGGGTCGTGGTACTTTCTCGCATCGTCATGCAAAATTGCATAACCAGGTGGATGGTTCAACTTACATTCCATTATGTAACTTGAAAGAAAATCAACCACGTACTGCAATTTATGACTCATTGTTGTCAGAGATGGCGGTGCTTGCGTTTGAATATGGTTATGCAACCACCATTCCGCATGGTTTGATTGTTTGGGAAGCACAATTTGGTGACTTCGCGAACTGTGCACAGGTTGTAATTGACCAGTTCATCGCTTCAGGTGAAACCAAATGGGAACGTGTATGTGGTTTGACCATGTTGCTTCCACACGGTTATGAAGGTCAGGGTCCAGAGCATTCATCTGCACGTTTAGAGCGTTTCTTACAGTTATGTGCTGAAGACAACATGCAAGTGATTACACCGACCACGCCTGCACAGATTTTCCATGCATTGCGTCGTCAAGCAGTTCGTCCAATCCGTAAGCCATTGATCGTGACTTCACCGAAGTCATTGCTTCGTCACAAACTTGCAACCTCTACTTTAGATGAGCTTGCGACCGGTACATTCCAAACCGTGATTGATGAAGTAGATCAAATCAACCACGCTGACGTAACTCGTTTAGTTCTTTGTGGTGGTAAGGTTTACTACGATTTACTTGAAAAACGTCGTGCAGAAAACCTAAATAACACTGCAATCGTTCGTATTGAACAATTGTATCCATACCCAGAACAACGTATTGCTGAAGTACTTGCTTCTTATCCAAACCTGAAAGAAGTGGTCTGGACTCAAGAAGAGCCGAAAAACCAAGGTGCTTGGTTATTCATCGCTCCACGTCTATATGACGATGTGATGAAATCTGCTAAACAAGTCCGTATCAGTTACGCAGGCCGTCCAGCTTCTGCTGCGCCAGCTTGTGGTTCACCATATTTGCATGCAAAACAACAAGCTCAGCTAGTAAATGACGCATTGGCGATCGTAGCTGAACAATCAGGAGATTCTAAATAATGGCAACCGAAATTAAAGCACCGGTATTCCCAGAGTCAGTTGCAGACGGTACGATTGCAACTTGGCACAAACAACCAGGTGAAGCTGTATCACGTGATGAAGTGATCTGCGATATCGAAACTGATAAAGTTGTTTTAGAAGTTGTTGCTCCTGCTGACGGTACAATCGCAACCATCATTAAAGGTGAAGGCGAAACTGTTCTTTCTAATGAAGTGATTGCACAGTTTGAAGAAGGTGCTGTTTCTGGTGCTGCTCAAACTCAAGCAGTTCAGTCTGAAGGACAAGTTGAACAAGCTGCGTCTCAAACTGAAGCGGGTGCTGCACCTGTGGTTGAACGTGCTCAACCTGTTGCTGACCAAGCGCCTGCGGTACGTAAAGCATTAACTGAAACTGGTATTGCGGCTGCTGATGTTGCGGGTACTGGTCGCGGTGGCCGCATCACGAAAGAAGATGTTGCAAGCCATCAAGCTAAACCAGCGGCTCCTGCTGCTGCACCTTTAAGCGTGGCAATTGGCGAACGTATTGAAAAACGTGTTCCAATGACTCGTTTACGTAAACGTGTTGCTGAACGTCTGCTTGCTGCTACACAAAGCACTGCAATGTTGACTACGTTTAACGAAGTGAACATGAAACCAATCATGGAAATGCGTGCTCAATACAAAGATGCATTCGAGAAGCGTCATGGTGCGCGTCTTGGCTTTATGTCATTCTTCGTTAAAGCGGCAACTGAAGCACTTAAACGCTACCCAGCGGTAAATGCTTCAATTGATGGCGATGATATCGTGTATCACGGTTACTATGACATCGGTGTTGCAGTATCTTCTGAACGTGGTTTAGTGGTTCCTGTACTTCGTGATACAGACCGCATGAACTATGCTGAAGTTGAAAACGGCATTCGCGGTTTTGCTGCTAAAGCACGTGACGGTAAATTGGGTATTGAAGACATGACTGGCGGTACATTCACCATTACTAATGGTGGTACTTTCGGTTCATTGCTATCTACACCTATCTTGAACACGCCACAAACTGCAATCTTGGGTATGCACAAAATCCAAGAGCGTCCTATGGCTGTAAATGGTCAAGTTGAAATTTTACCAATGATGTACTTGGCACTTTCTTATGACCACCGTTTAATCGATGGTAAAGAAGCTGTAGGTTTCCTTGTAGCAATTAAAGAATTGTTAGAAGAACCAGCTCGCCTTATCCTTGACCTTTAATTCTAAAGAATAAATCCATGGGCTTAGGGCGATCCTCTAAGCCCATTTTTGGAGAGAATAATGTCTCAACAATTTGATTTAGTTGTAATTGGCGGTGGACCAGGTGGTTATGAAGCGGCGATTCGTGCTGCTCAACTTGGTTTTAAAGTTGCTTGTATCGAAAAACGTATTCATAAAGGCAAACCCTCTTTAGGCGGTACTTGCTTAAACGTGGGTTGTATCCCTTCTAAAGCTTTGCTTGATTCTTCACATCGTTATGAAGATACCGTTCAGCATTTAGATGACCATGGTATTACCACAGGTGAAGTTAAATTTGATCTTTCTAAAATGCTTGGTCGTAAAGACAAAGTTGTAGATCAATTGACTGGCGGTATTGCTCAGTTGCTTAAAGGCAATGGCATTGAATGGTTACAAGGTACCGGTAAGTTACTTGCGGGTAAAAAAGTTGAATTCACGCCATTTGAAGGTGAAGTTCAAGTTTTAGAACCTAAATATGTGATTCTTGCGACGGGTTCTGTTCCTGTAAATATTCCTGTAGCTCCTGTAGATCAAGACTTAATCGTTGATTCGACCGGTGCGCTTGAATTCCAAGAAGTACCTAAGCGTTTAGGTGTGATTGGTGCCGGTGTAATCGGTCTTGAACTCGGTTCAGTATGGCGTCGTTTGGGTGCAGAGGTTGTTGTATTTGAAGCAATGGATGCATTCTTACCAATGGCTGATAAAGCTTTGGCAAAAGATTTCCAAAAACTGTTGACTAAGCAAGGTATGGATATCCGTATCGGTGCGAAAGTTGCGGGTACTGAAATTAACGGTCGTGAAGTGACTGTTAAATATAACCAGGCTGGTGAAGACAAAACTCAAACTTTCGATAAATTGATTGTTTGTGTAGGTCGTCGTGCATATGCTGAAGGTTTATTGGCTGATGATTCAGGCATTAAATTGACTGAACGCGGTTTGGTTGAAGTAAATGACTGGTGTGCAACTTCTGTTGAAGGTGTATACGCAATTGGTGACTTGGTCCGTGGTCCAATGCTTGCACATAAAGCAATGGAAGAAGGCGTAATGGCAGTTGAACGTATTCACGGTCATGCTGCTCAAGTGAACTACGACACAATCATCTCAGTTATCTACACACACCCGGAAGCGGCTTGGGTAGGTTTAACTGAACAGCAAGCGACTGAAAAAGGTCATGAAGTTAAAACTGGTCAATTCGGTTTTGCTGTAAATGGTCGTGCTTTGGCTGCTGGTGAAGGTGCTGGTTTCGTTAAGTTTGTTGCTGATGCGAAAACTGACCGCCTACTTGGTATGCACGTGATTGGACCTGCTGCGTCTGACATCGTTCACCAGGGTATGATTGCACTTGAATTTGTATCTTCAATTGAAGATCTACAGTTGATGACTTTCGGTCACCCAACATTCTCTGAAGTGGTGCATGAAGCTGCACTGGCAGTGGATGGACGAGCGATTCACGCGATCCAACGCAAGCGTAAGTAATTCTTGAAAGAGCGGCTCCGGCCGCTCTTTTTACATTTGGTGGTTGTTTTTAAGTGAATAATCATCTAAAAATAAAGATAAGAAAGATTTTAAAAAATGCCAATACTGCTTTGATGGATGTCTGGGTATTGGTGGGTCATAACAAAGCGAAAAAGTAATAAAAGGTTATTCGATGAATTTACATGAGTATCAAGCAAAAGCGTTATTAAAAAAATATGGTATGCCTGTTCAGGAGGGTGTACTTGCCACGAATGCAGCAGAAGCGGTAGCAGCGTTTGAGCAACTTGGCGGTAAATTTGCCGTAATGAAAGCTCAAGTTCATGCTGGGGGGCGGGGTAAAGCCGGCGGGGTAAAAGTCGTAAAATCAAGCGATGAAGCTGCCGAATATATAAATGGTATTATTGGTACCCGCCTAGTGACCTATCAGACCGATGCCAATGGGCAGCCGGTGAATAGTGTTCTGGTGTGTGAAGATGTCTATCCGGTTGAACGTGAACTGTACCTTGGTGCAGTGGTGGACCGTTCAAGTCGCCGCGTGACCTTTATGGCATCCACAGAAGGTGGTGTCGAAATTGAAAAAGTCGCAGAAGAAACCCCTGAAAAAATTATCAAAGTCGAAGTTGACCCACTGATCGGTCTTATGCCGTTTCAGGCGCGTGAAGTCGCATTTGCACTCAATTTAAAAGATGGACAAATCAACCAATTTGTCAAAATTATGACGGCTGCTTATCAGGCATTTATTGAAAATGATTTTGCCCTGTTTGAAATTAATCCACTTTCAGTTCGAGAAAATGGCGATATCCTTTGTGTTGATGCCAAAGTGGGCATCGATTCAAATGCACTGTATCGCTTGCCTGAAATTGAAGCAATGCGTGATAAATCTCAGGAAAATGAGCGTGAATTGAAGGCTTCAGAATTTGATCTGAATTATGTTGCACTTGAAGGTAACATTGGCTGTATGGTCAATGGTGCCGGTCTTGCCATGGCAACCATGGACATCATTAAACTCTATGGTGGCCAACCTGCGAACTTCCTTGATGTGGGCGGTGGTGCAACCAAAGACCGGGTCATTGAAGCATTTAAAATCATCCTTTCAGATGCTTCTGTGCAAGGTGTCTTGATCAATATCTTTGGTGGAATTGTACGTTGTGACATGATTGCAGAAGCAATTATTGCAGCGGTTCAGGAAGTACATGTCAATGTGCCTGTAGTTGTTCGCCTAGAAGGCAACAATTCAGAGTTAGGGGCAAAATTACTCGATGAATCAGGTTTGAAATTAATTTCTGCGAATGGTCTGGCGGATGCCGCAGAAAAAATTGTTGCTGCAGTGAAAGCGTAAGGGAGTATCAATCATGAGCGTATTAGTAAATAAAGACACAACCGTGTTGGTACAAGGGTTTACCGGTAAAAACGGAACTTTTCATTCAGAACAGTCAATTGCTTATGGAACCAAAGTAGTTGGTGGAGTAACACCGGGTAAAGGCGGTCAAACACATTTAAGCCTGCCAGTTTTTAATACCATGAAAGAAGCGGTACGTGAAACAGGTGCGACTGCAACCTCTATTTATGTGCCTGCACCTTTTGTATTGGATTCAATTATTGAATCGATTGATTCGGGTATTGAGCTAATTGTAGTGATCACAGAAGGCGTACCCACTCTGGATATGCTTAAAGCCAAACGCTATTTAGAAACTTATGGTAATAACGCACGCTTAATTGGTCCAAACTGTCCGGGAATTATTACCCCAGGTGAATGTAAAATCGGCATTATGCCGGGCCATATTCATCAGCCGGGTAAAATTGGTATTATTTCACGTTCAGGAACTTTGACTTATGAAGCTGTGGCGCAAACCACTAAGCTTGGCCTGGGCCAGTCGACTTGTATCGGAATCGGAGGTGATCCAATTCCAGGTATGAACCAGATTGATTGCTTAAAACTGTTCCAGGAAGATCCGCAAACAGAAGCCATTATTATGATTGGCGAAATTGGCGGAACAGCAGAAGAAGAGGCTGCGGAATATATTCAATCGAATGTGACCAAGCCTGTGGTCGGTTATATTGCGGGTGTAACTGCACCTAAAGGTAAACGTATGGGACATGCGGGTGCGATTATTTCAGGCGGTAAAGGCACAGCAGAAGAAAAATTTGCTGCCTTTGAAAAAGCTGGAATGGCGTATACCCGTAGTCCAGCAGAATTGGGTTCGACGATGTATCAGTTGCTGAAGGATAAAGGTTTAGCTTAATTTTTAGCAAAATAAAAAAGCTCTCATTAGAGAGCTTTTTTATTGAGTTGGATTTTAAAATTATAAAAAATAAATGATGACCAGTTGGAAATTAACTCTGGTAGTCATTTGAAAAATTTAATCTAAAAATTATCGGATGGATAAGTAAATATAAATCGGGCTATTTATTAGAATAGAAGATGCTCTGATAAGAAAAATATAAATAAATATTAGATTTTTCATGGTTATTATAAAGTGATAAATATCACATTAATATCTAAAAACACAAAATTAAACACAAATAATTTTGATCTGATTAGGTTTGAGGGTATTGTTTATAGCATTGCAATAATTAATAACAATGAATTGTGAATACTTTGAAAATGAATAAAATAAATTTTAAATTAAACCTACTTGCACTCTCTTGTGGAACTTTACTTTTTTCTACATTCTTGCATGCAGAATTATTGTATAGGGACTCTATAGATCCGCAACGTGAAAAAACAGTAGGGTTGATTAAGCAAGGACAAGTAGATGCGGGCTTGCAAAAACTCAGACAATTATTGCGTCTCCAACCCAACAATCAGAAACTGATTGCTGATTTTGTAGTGATGTCATATGAACATCAAAAATTTACTGAGCAAGATATTAAGTATCTTGCTGGGATACAAAATAAACAATTTCCGGAATATGCAAAGATTGATGTCCTTAAAGCATTGCGTGATTTAAGAAAATTTGAATTGGCAGAACAATGGGCAAAAAAATTCGCTCAGACCGATCAAAATCAAAAGTGGGTGGTGTGGACAGGTGTGTTGCAAGCAGAAGCTGGAAAAACGCTTGAATCGAAAAAAACATTCTCTTCGCTTGATATCAACTATATTGACTCGGATTATTTAGCGCAGCTCTCTTATGCATATCGAATGTTAGATATGCCGGTTGAGGCATTAAATGCAGCCAGCCTAGCCTTTGAAAAAAATCCGGATAGCAATACACAGGAACAGTATGGATTGGCACTTATGGCAAATGCTGATTATGCTCGGGCTGAAAAGTATCTCCAAAATAATGAAATACTCAAAAGACAACCTCTACTTAGAGCAAATGCCAAAATTAGCGAATTTACTCAGCGTATTCAAAATGCTGAACAATATTCTAAATTATATACTTATCAAGATCTTGGAACTAACCAACCTTATCAAAAACTTGATCAAGTCATTGCAGATATGGAGAAGTATGAATCCCAGTTGCCAAATAATCCTAGCATAAAGCGACAATTTTACTATGAATATATTTATGCATTAAATGCGAAAAATAGTTCCAAAAAATTGCTTGAACAAATACCAAAAATTGGCTTACCTATCGAGCAAATGCCACCTTATGTGCGCCAATCGATTGCAGATGCATATTTAAATACTGAACAACCCAAAGTAGCTGAAAAGCTCTATAAAAATTTGTTGCAAGAAAAAAACTATCCAAGTTTTAGGCTCTACTCAAGCTTGTATTATTCCTTAATTGAACAGGAAAAATTTAAGGAAGCGCAACAATTATTATTAGATATGGACAAATTATTGCCTACTTTTCGTTATAGCAATGCAAAAGGAGTAGATAAAGTGCCACATGATGATCGCAGTGAATATTTGTCACTAGTCGGTCTTAATTATGTATATCGAAATGAATATGCTAAAGCGGAAAATTACTTTGAAAACTTGGTTGCTAAAGCACCTAATAATGTGGTTTATCAAAATAATCGTGCATTTGTTCAACGCTTGCGTGAAAAGCCACAAAGCTCAGAATGGATATTAGCTCAGTGGGATGGGATAGAGCCTGTAGATAATGGGATGCAAATTAGTCATTTAGAGAATATGCAAGCCTTAGGGGATATCCAGCAATGGCGTACCCAAAATGCTTATCTTATGCAAACAATGCCTGAAGATACGGGATTAATAAAAAGTAAAAAAGAACTCGAAGATCGTAATCATGCATCTATTCAACATCAAAGTACTTTTTCAGAAAGTGATTCTGATAACTCAGCTTTGCTTAACCGCTTGAAAGGGAATCGCGAACAGGATCACTTAACCCGGATTAATAGCCCGTGGTTTTTTGATAATTTCCGCAGCTATGTCGATCATAGTATTCGTTCAGCTGAATATGATACGGGCAAAATTGATGATCAACGCATAGGTCTTGGACTTGAATGGGAGTCTCGACGTAAAAATGCCAATATCATGTTGTCTCAAAGTATAAATAATGAACAAGATCAAGATCGTTTTGGGGTACAGGTGAGCTGGTCGCAATGGCTAAACGATCATTGGCAGTATGGCTTAGGATTTAATAGTCAGGCAGATATTCCATTACAAGCCATTAAAAATGGAAATGAAGGTCAGTCATATACTTTTGATGTCCATTGGCGGCAGCATGAATCTCGTGAAGCAAATGTAATGTATCAACTGACTGATATTGATGATGACAATATGCGCCAGGAGATTATGGCATTCTTCAGACAACAGATTTTTCAGGCGCCCCATCATATTACCAGTTTGACTTTAGCAGGGTATTACGGTCAAAACGATGATGTGAGGGTAGATTATTTCAATCCTGAAGAAAGTTATAGCGCCGAACTTACTCTACTGCATGACTGGACGACTTGGCGCAAATATGAGAAGGATTTCACACAACATTTTGAAGCAATGATTGGCACTTTTGGACAAGATGGAGTTTCTTCAAAGCCAATTTATAACGTGTTCTATCAGCATGATTGGCAATTCTCTAGAACATGGAGTTTGAACTATGGAATAGGGTGGGGTACACATCCTTACGATGGTGAAGATGAAGAAAAAACTTATGCAACAGTGGGCTTTAAAGGAATTTTTTAATGAAACAAGTTATAAAAACTTTACTTTCTGTTGTAATGATGACTGCTCTGGTTATTCCAGCTGAAAGTTTTGCTCAGAATGTAACTAAAACAACAAATGTGACTAAAACCACAAATGAAGTAGCTGATAAATTATTTGTCACTGTGACTTTTCACGATGTGCGAGATGATGTTGCCCAAGTTGGTGATCGAGATATTTATGCAATTAGTACTAGAAATTTAGGACGTTATTTTGCATGGCTTGAGCAAGAGGGATGGCATCCCATTCGTTTGCAAGATGTTTGGAATGCGCGTCAAAAGAAAAAAAGTTTACCTGAAAAATCAGTATTATTAACATTTGATGATGGTGCATTAAGTAGTTACACGCGGGTTTTCCCTTTATTGAAACAATATAATTTCCCTGCAGTATTTGCCATTCCAACGAGCTGGATTAATGGTAATACCAAAGATGCTTATGAAGCTTATGGTAAAAATAATCTGATGAACTGGGATCAAATGCGTGAAATGCAACAATCAGGTTTAGCCGAATTTGCTTCACACTCAGACAATTTGCATAAAGGGATACTTGCTAATCCACAAAAAAATATGCAACCTGCTGCAATTACACGCCAATATTTGCCTAAATATCAACGTTATGAATCAGATCAAGCCTATCAGAAACGGATAATATCAGATTTAAAAAAATCTAAGGGAACTTTAGACACTGAGCTAGGAATAAATACCATGGCCATATTCTGGCCCTATGGTGCTGTGACTAAAGAAAGTGAATTACTTGCAGCAAAAGCTGGGTTTCCCATGTCATTTAGCTTAGGCAGCATGTCGACCCTTGCTGATTCTGGAGCAACTTATCAACGTGCTCTTGTAATGGGCAATCCAACCCCTGAAATATTGCATGCGGAAATGGTAAATTTTTTGACTTTTGCCCGTGATGAATACAAAAAAAAGCGCAATATTATCCGTTTCGATTTAACTGAAATGGTGAGTCCAAATAATCAAGTTTTTAATCAAAAACTCGGACAGTTTTTAGATCAAGTTAATGCGTTGAAAACCGATACCATTTTATTAAAAGTCGTAGCCGATGAGAATGGTGATGGAAAAATTGATGCTGCCTATTTCCCTAATCGCCAATTGGGAATGCGCCAAGATTTGTTGAATCGTACAGTGTGGCAGGCACGTACGCGTATTGATAATAGTGTATATGTTGAATTGCCGATTAGTTTGGAGACAAAACAGGGAATAAATCTTGCGGAATTAACAGTTGAATTAGCCAAAAATAACTCTTCAATTAAAGGCTTAATGTTAGAAACAGGTGATGAATTCGTATGTGCGTTAAAAAATAAGACTTGGGATGCTGCCTGTACCCAGAAAGTGAAGAAAGTTCTTGAAATTAAAGAACGTACTAAAGTAAAGAGCAAATATCACACAAACATTAGTTATAATTATCAAACTGCTTTAAAAATGAGTTTGACAGATAAACATGTAGATGGGTTAAAACCATTAATTGAACAGAGCTTAACTGCGAGTGATTTACTCTATATTGAATTTGATCCGGTTAAATATCCTGAAATATTTAAGGCTGTGCAAAAACAATTGCAACAGTTGAGTGATGCACAAAAGCAGCGTTTAATTTTTAGTTTCACAGTGAATCAAAATGCCAAAAAAGGTGAGTGGAAAGAATATCAGCAGTATTATCAAACTTTAAAAAAATCAGCCATACAAAAAATTGGTATTAACAATTATCACTTGGAAACTGGACAGCAGATTCAGGAACATCTCTATCAGGAACTCAGCACCAATAGTAGTCCTTTAACTTATCGTAATCCTTATGAAAATAACACTGCGAAGGGGGCGAAATGATGGAAGGCTTAAGTTTACTTCAAATCAGTGATTTTTATTTTGGCTTTGCTTTTTTCTATCCCTTATTTATGGCATGGATTTGGATAGTAGGTGGCATATGGTTTTATTTAAAGCACGAGTTTAAACAACCAGAATTACCAAAACCGAGTGAACATGCCTGCAGTATTATTATTCCTTGCTTTAATGAAGAAGGACAGATTCGAGAAACGATTAAATTTGCAATGCAATCGCAGTATCCAGATTTTGAAGTGATTGCAGTGAATGATGGCAGTCAAGATAAAACTGCTGAAATTCTAGATAGACTTTTACAGCAATACCCACAACTGAGAGTCGTGCATTTGGCCGAGAACCAGGGTAAAGCGTATGCATTACGCGCAGGTGCGATGGTTAGTCAAAATGAATATCTGGTTTGTATTGATGGCGATGCCTTGTTACATCCGCATGCTGTGTTATGGATGATGCACCATTTAACCCGATTCCCGAGAATTGGTGCTGTAACAGGCAATCCCCGTATTGTGAACCGTTCTAGTATCCTCGGTAAAATTCAAGTGGGTGAATTCTCCTCCATTATTGGATTGATCAAACGGGCACAACGAACCTATGGCCGTATTTTTACCGTGTCGGGGGCGATTGCAGGTTTTCGTAAAACTGCCCTAGACCGCATTGGTTATTGGCGTGATGACATGATTACAGAGGATATCGATGTGTCATGGCGTTTGCAGTTCGATCACTGGGATCTGCAGTATGTGCCCAAAGCACTCTGTTATATCTATATGCCAGAAACCTTGAAGGGTCTATGGAAACAACGCTTACGTTGGTCACAAGGTGGAATTGAAGTACTCGGGGCTTATTTCCATAAATTATTTAAATGGAATTTGCGCCGGATGTGGCCAATCGCACTGGAATCCATTATCAGCGTGGTGTGGGCATATGTGATGTTCGGTATTATTCTTTTGTATTTATATGGTCTGTTTTTCTCTTTACCAGGCGAGTGGGCAATTCAATCTCTCTTTCCTCAATGGTATGGGGTCATTCTAGGAATGACTTGTCTTGTTCAATTCTTTGTCAGTTTGTGTATTGATAAACCCTACGATAAAGACCGAATCTTCAGGAACTATTTTTGGGTCATTTGGTATCCTTTGTTCTTCTGGATTCTCACTATGCTGACTACGGTCGTTGCATTACCTAAAACAATTTTCAAAACTCAAAAACGTGCGCGATGGATCAGTCCAGACCGTGGATTTAGAGGAGAAGCGGAAAATGACTAATGTAAATAAATATTATCTTATTGAAGATGAGTCGAAGTTAGAAATTCCTGAATATATTGACAGACCAGAATATGTGCGAAATAAGAGCATGGGTTACAGCTTGCAAATTGCGGGGTGGTTTATTTTTATGTGGTTGTTTATGCCAGTGCTGACAATGTTCTTTTGGTGGGTTGAAGGCAAAACAATTTATCAGCAAATGGTGATACAGGCCGCACCCGATAGCCAGTTAAGTCTAATGAATATGATCATTATGATTGCTATCTTTACTGGTGCGCTGCTGCTTTGGGCAACTTACAACTGGATTCGCTTTTATAACCGTGAACGCCGTAGTACTCCTTTAGCTATAGGTGAACAGCAACTTGCCTCAAGTTTTAAAGTCAATAAAACAGATATTTTAAATATGCAGCAGGCAAAGAACCTAACCCTTTATTATGACAACCAAGGAAATTTAGAATTTATTGGGATTAATCATCAGTTGAAAAAGCGGATTTCAGCTTAGCTGGTTGAGGATGTTCAGTGACAAAATCATCGGGGTAATAACCAATGTGTTTTACCCCGTGTTTTTCTAAAAACTGCATAGTTTCAATTATTTCCTGGGTTGAAAGTTTCTGATTGTTTTTCCAATTTACGGCTTGCAGTTCAAAAATAGTACGATCCAATTCTGGATCGTATTTTTTTGACTGTTGAATTAAGTCTAAATAGAATTGCTGGTGATCATTTGCTTCTTCCATATAAGGCATCGCCATGATGGCATTATAGTCATAGTGTTGATAAGTACTTGGCATTGACTGACTAAACCAGTTTTCGCTGATTGGATTTAAGACTACCGGTGCATACATATTTCGAGCGGTGAGAATGTTCGGCTGTTGCTGCTTAATAATTTTGGTTATACCTTCTGCAAACTGGTCCAGATAAGCAGTCTTTAATTGAGCCAATTGGGATTGTTTGGGATATTTAGGCAGTTGTGATACTTGATCTGGATTAAATCCCCAAGATTGGTACATGCTTAAGGCAGGAGTAGAGATATCTTCATAATCACTCATAGTGATATCATCATGATAAAGAACCCCATCGACTGAATTGGATTTCATAAAGTCTAAAAAAATTTCAGAAACGTATTTAAGGTTTTTTTGATCAAATGGAGAAACCCGAATATAGCCTTGTTTTCCGCCCTCACTATGTGAAATATAAGGAATCTGGTAACTCTTGGGAAATTCCCAAGCCATTAAAGGCAGCCAAGCATATATATGTTTCACGCGAGTCTTGTTCCGAATCTGCTTTACTAATAGTGGAAAAAGATTGTCTCTTAATGGGATGTGACGGTTTTTAAAATAAACTTGATCTGCCGACCCATTCGCATCTGGATCTGCAAAAGCCTGTAAGAAAATAGTATTGGGTTGGATCTGTTGAATTCGTGCTATTAAAGCTTGAATATTTACTTGTTGCTGTTTTTTGTCTTTGTCATATACGTAGTCGATATCGATATGCATAATCCGCATCTGATCAATTTTGGTGATTTTCTTTGCAGATGGAATGGGTTTTTTGACGGTATTCTGCTGAACTATTTCATCAATGGGATGATGTTTAATTTGAGTTAACTCTGCAGCGTTTGCAGAGAAAGGCAGGCCGCCTAAACTTATATAAAGGCAAGGGGTAAAAATTTTTTTATATAATTTTCTTAAATTTCTCATTTTTATACTCATTTTTAGCTGATTATTCACTGTATAGTCCATTATTGTTTTAAAAAATCAGAAACCAGTTGTGACTATATTGTTATTAGATTTTGGTTGATCAAAGTCATTAAAATTGGTCCAAATTTTGAATCGAAACTTTTTTATTTGAATATAATTTTTAAATTATATGCCAGCTAAAATCATATAGGTCTGGTCGCTAGCCCTAATAATTACTCCA
This sequence comes from Acinetobacter terrestris, assembly GCF_004331155.1. GTDB lineage: Bacteria > Pseudomonadota > Gammaproteobacteria > Pseudomonadales > Moraxellaceae > Acinetobacter > Acinetobacter terrestris. The sequence goes on along the minus strand of NZ_SJNZ01000003.1, from coordinate 127,381 downwards.
TAGATATTGATTTAATCCATCAGTGTAGAATCACAATTAATCGCTTCCAAAATCCGTCAATTTCACAATGACTTTCGAAAATCACTCTAAAAAAATAGAAGAATAGGGTGGGAGTAGAACTACTATTAATACCCACGAATGGGACACATGCAAATTATGCTCTTAACGCGGTGTTCAGTTGTTGAATCTTAATATACCAATACAGCCTTGGTATTTTTTAAAGTGTGAGGCGAAGTAAATAGAGTGAGACATCATTATGCTCTATATATTTAAGATTAAAAGATAATGTAGCGTTTTACAGACTTAACTCAAGTGAGTTTATGCAGATAAATTGTATAAAATTTATTCGAATTGAGAAGAAAAATGCAGCCGACTTAGACTGCATTTTTTGGATTTTGAACACTTATTTAGATGAAGTCACTTGAGACTTTAAACTGCGTTAAACCATTAATATCTCCACCTTGAATACCCAATTCATTCATCAGGCTATCAATGAGCGGGGCTTGAGTGCGATAACGTAAGGCGCTGTTCACCACTTGATCAGACAAGGCAATTTGCCCTTGATCTGAGTAACCTTCACCTGATGCACTGCTACCCCCAATCCCACCTAGACCATTGAATTGCAGAATTTTAATATCATCAATATTTTCCATCGGTTTAACGCTTTCACGGATAATCTCAGGCCCGGAGTCTATGTTGGTCCTTTCGCGGCCTTAAGAGCCGATTTTGGTGGAATTCGTATTCACAAAAATGCCAATGTTCAAGACTCATGCACCATTCATGGTTTTCCAGATAGTGTGACCTTAGTGGAAGAATATGGTCATATTGGACATGGCGCAATTTTACATGGTTGCATCATTGGGAAAAATGTTTTAGTTGGAATGAACAGTGTCATTCTGGATGAAGCAGAAATTGGTGAAAATACCATTATTGGTGCCAATAGCACAGTAAAAGCCAAAGCCAAGATTCCTGAAAATTCACTGGCACTCGGTAGTCCCGCCAAGGTAATCCGTAGCTTGGATGCAAAGGAAATTGCCTGGAAAACTAAAGGTACCGAGCAATATATTGAATTGACACAGCGCTGTTTGTCTTCCATGCACGAAATTTTACCATTGTCGGAAGATTCAGCAGATCGGCTCACATATCAACACTTCAATGCGGAACATGTCATCAAGCCTAACAGTTGATTTTTAAGAGCAGCGAAAACAACATTTCAACAGAGATATTTTGTCAAGCTGCCCGGATTAACTGACAACCTGGGTATAAGGTCTGCCTAATGGGGTTAATTTATTCAGGATATAAGCTTCATTAGAACGAAGCTGTATGATTATCATTGCTCTAACTTGAAAAGCGTCTCTATGGTCATTGATCACTTTATTCTTTGAGACCATGCATCTTGGTTTCCCTCAAAAGCCTTGGGTGATGATCTGATATTTTTTCTTTTATGGCCTTAAAGATCTGAATACTTCAAGGCTGATATAAAGAATAAAGCGATTTTTAAGCATTAAGTCAGATTGAAACTGGAACGAATACGCTCAATCAACAAATGATTTGATTCAGACAAATGCGTGTTCTTCCGCACCATCAGCTGAGTTTGTGCAGTATTACAGAGTTCTGAATCGATGGTGAGTGACACCGCCTGACCATCTTTTATTGCATCTGCGATATCTGCATAGCGCATGGCGGAAATGCCATGTCCAGCTACAACATAATTTTTTAAGGCATAGATAGAATTGGTGGTCAGACCAATATTCAGACTCACTTGTAAACGTCCCATTTCACTGTCGAGTAACTGACGAAATCCATGGCCTACGGGCATTAAAGCAAATTTATAGGCTGAAATTTCGGACAGACAAACGCTACGTTTTAGTTCAGCCAAAGGATGACTAGAGGGCACAGCTAAAATAAATGGTTCTACTTTATGGGCAATGGTGCTGATGTCTGCATGAAATGGAGGATTATAGGCCAGTCCCATATGCGCCAGACTATCAACAATATGTCTTACGACATGATTGCCACTCATTAATTCTAACTGAATTTCAAGATTTGGATACTTATGATGCACGTGTCGGAGTACATCATAAATCATGTGTTGCATATAACTTTCACTGGAGACAAGGTTGACTTTGCCGAGTTGAGAAGATTGCAACTGAAATAAACTGTCAAATAACTCATTTTCACGGTTTTTATTTTCTTTGAAATACTCAAGCACCAAATAGGCTGCATCGGTTGGAATAATATGTCGCCCTTTGCGCTTAAATAATTGTATTTTTAATTCGGCTTCAAAGAGTTGAATTTGTCGGCTCATGGCTGACTGTTCAATATTCAATATATCTGCAGCTTTACGCATAGAGCCAAACATCATAACTGTATAGAAATAACGCAAACGTTTTTCATTGATTCCGTTCAAGGGCGCAAGGAATTGCAAGTTTCTGTCCATAAAACTACTGATGCCTTAAAAGCATCAGTATGCCTAATAAATTACATTGTTATCAAGTTAACTGCATGTTTACATGACTTTGGCAAGAATAAAAAAGATCTGGATAAAAAGGAGTTTTTGATGGACTTAAATAAAGCTGACCCAAAGCGGTTAGATACAGTTTATAAAAAAGTGACCTGGCGTTTACTGCCATTTCTATTACTGTGTTACTTTTTTGCCTACCTGGATCGAATCAACATTGGATTTGCAAAATTACAAATGCAGCAGGAGCTGGGTTTTAACGATGCTATTTATGGCATGGCAGCCGGAATCTTTTTTTTAGGCTATGTGCTGTTTGAAGTGCCCACCAACCTCTATTTTGAAAAAATAGGTGCAAGGAAAACCATTACCCGCATCATGATTTTGTGGGGCCTAACCTCAATGTCGATGCTGTTTGTCACCACCCCGCAGATGTTCTATGTCTTACGATTTCTGTTAGGTGTATTTGAGGCTGGATTTGCTCCGGGCATGATTTTCTATCTGACCTACTGGTACTCTGGCGCACGCATGGCACGGGTGATGGCGATTGTGATGCTTGCCGGGCCTTTGGCTGGCATGTTAGGTGCGCCTTTATCAACCCAGATTATGGGTGCTTTCCATGAAAGTCAGGGCCTATCCGGCTGGCAATGGTTATTTTTGTTAGAGGCTATTCCTACCGTAATGTTGGGCATCGTGGCCTATTTTTACTTAACCGATCATCCCTCGCAAGCAAAATGGCTTTCCCAAGAGGAAAAAGCCTTGTTAGTGAGAGAGATTTCCCAGCATCAGGCTGCAACCAGTCATAATAATTTTAAGGCCGTATTAAAAGATCCATGGATCTATTTCATGGCATTGGCCTATTTCTCGATCATTTGTGGAATTTACGCCATTGGTTTCTGGCTTCCCTCTTTATTGAAATCGGCTGGTATACAGAATTTGCAAATGATTGGCTGGTTGGTTGCGATCCCTTATTTATGTGGTGCCATTTTCATGACCATTTTTGCCCGCAGTTCGGATAAATGGCAGGAACGTAAATGGCATAGTGTGGTACCGACTGTATTAGCAGGAATTAGTTTAATTTTGTCAGTCATCAGCGGGAATTTTATCCTGTCATTTATTGCGATCTGTACCGCGACCGCCTTTATGTTTAGCGCCTATACCATTTTCTGGTCTATTCCATCCAAATATTTAACCGGTACAGCGGCGGCGGGGGGAATTGCACTCATTAACAGTATTGGATTGCTTGGTGGCTTTGTCAGTCCCAATATTATGGGCTTGGCGCAAACGATGACTCAATCTTTACTTGCAGGCTGGATCGCCATTGCACTGATCATGATTTTGGGCGGTCTCATCTTAATTTATGCTTTTAGCTTAAAAAAGGAGAGAGAGCCTGAAGCGATAACATCAGCCAGTCTCCTCACAGATGAATAAAACTGATTTTTATAAGATGCAGGACGATAAATCATGAAGAAAATTATCATTGCGGGCTTTCAACATGAAACCAATACCTTTGCACCGACTAAAGCAAGGTATCAGGATTTTGTACAGGGTGGAGGATTCCCCCCGCTCACTCGAGGTGCAAAAATCCTAAAATTTCGTGAGCAAAATATTCCAATTGGTGGCTTTATTCAGGAAGCAGAACAGTTAGGTTATCAACTCTTACCGGTGATCTGGGCAGCTGCTTCGCCCTCAGCACATGTAGAACAGGACACTTATCAACGTATTTGCGATGAAATAATAGCTGCCATTCATAATATCACTCAGGTTGATGCGATTTATCTGGATCTGCACGGCGCTATGGTGGCTGAACAGGTAGATGATGGTGAAGGAGAATTGTTAAGGCGTATCCGTGAAGTAGTAGGTCTGGACATTCCTGTTATTGCTAGCCTGGACTTTCATGCCAATGTGACTCAAGCGATGTTTACACAGAGTGATGTACTCATGTCATATCGCACCTATCCGCATGTCGATATGGCAAAAACCGGACAACGCTGTGCCCAATTGCTGGAGCAAATATTTCAGGGTAAAAAACTCCATAAAAAAATGTATAAGCTGCCGTTTTTGATCGCCTTAAATGCGCAATGCACTGAGCTGGAGCCGACTCAGTCCTGTATGACTTTATTAGAACAGCTAGAACAAAATGCGAAGGTATACATGAATTTTGCGCCAGGTTTTCCAGCAGCAGATTTTGCTGAATGTGGCGGAAGTATTTGGGGATATAGCGAAAGTTTCTCTCAGTTAGAACAAGCAATGCAATGCCTGATTGAGCAGGTTCTAGAAAATGAAAAACAATGGAGCATGGATTTTTTATCACCCGATGCCGCAATTCAGCAAGCACTCAAATTAATTCAACAAGAGAATAGCGTAGCAAAGCCTATCGTGATTGCAGATACTCAGGATAATCCGGGTGCTGGTGGTGATTCTAATACCACGGGTATGTTATATGCCTTGTATCGTCATCAGGTTAAAAATGCATTGATTGGCTTAATTGCTGATCCAGTGCTGGTGCAGCAAGCTTATCAGCTTGAAGTTGATCAGCACTTTCATACGCAATTGGGCGGAACATCGGGTATCACAGGAGATTTTCCATTCGCAGGTGAATTTAAAATCAAAGCCTATAGTGATGGAAAATTCAGGTATGCCGGACCCATGATGCATGGGGTTGAGGCGGATATTGGTCCGAGTGTATTACTGGAAATAGCAGGTATTGAAATTGCGGTCAGTTCCTATAAAGCCCAGTTACTGGATCGTAATATGTTTAAAATTTTTGGCATCGTACCTGAAGAAAAATCGATTGTAGTAGTAAAAAGTTCTGTACATTTTCGTGCTGATTTTCAAGACATAGCTGCTGCCATTTTAGTCGCGAAATCTCCAGGCGCTATGAAAGCAGATCCGAATGATCTCCCTTGGAAAAAGATTAATCCAGACATACGGCTAGTGCCTTTGGGAGAAAGTTTGGCGCAACATGATCAGCCATTACGTCGGACTGTTTAACGCAAAGCTATTTAACAGGCTAAATCTACTATGATTTAGCCTGTTTCTCGATAAGATCCATGTTCTTGAAGTGGCGCACTGTTGCAAATAACCACTCATGGTAAGCTGAATGCTCTTTTAGCTAAAAGTGCAGCATATGAATCCCTTCCATGGTCGGCATTTTTAGGGTGAAATCATTCTTTGGGCTGTGTGCTGGTATTGTAGATATGGCATTAGTTATCGTGAGCTGCAGGAAATGCTGGCCGAAGCTGGTGTGAATGTTGATCACACGACTATTTATCGGTGGGTTCAACGTTATGTTCCTGAAATAGAAAAACGTTTACGTTGGTATTGGCGTAATCCTACACATCTGAGCTCATGGCATATTGATGAAACCTATGTGGGGTAACTGCGTCTGACTACCCGACAACCAGGATGCGCCCCTGGGCCTTGGGAGGTAAGAACTGGCTATTTACTGGCTCGCTGCGCAGCGGCTAGCGAGCTGCCAATATCATGACGCTGATCCAGTCAGCAAAACTGAATGGGCTGGATCCGTATGCCTATTTAAGTGATGTGCTGAAAAGGTTGCCGACACATAAAGTGACCCAAATAGAAGAATTACTGCCACTGTTTTATTAAAAGTAAAATTAAAGAATCATGGCTTGAAAGCCAATTTTGGTTCTTTGGGTCAAGACCACGGACTGACCTTGAGTAAATATTTCGTCTTGTTCGGGTTCAACTAAAACATAATGCGTTTGTCCAAACTGATCTTGAACTTTAGCTTGTGCAGGTGAGTTGATTTTGGCTTCCCCTAAAATAATCACCGCCGTGCGTCCAATCAATTCTTCACTATAAATAGCTGTGCTTTCATCATGCGGTAAAATTCTTGCAATGATCATGGCGCTATAACGGACTAAGGGCATGCTCAAGAACAGGCAGGCAGGTGCAATAATCCAGGCGCTAAAAAATTGTGCAGTAAAGTGATGGAAAATGCTTTGGATGATAAATCCAGTTAAACCATAAATGGTTAAGAAAATAATCAGCCAGACAAAAAGTGGCACACGACCCAAATACAACCAGTCTAAAACTTGGGTAAAAATACTCTGATCAGCATCGATGCCAATTTCAGCATGTTGTGTATTGCTTAAATCATCCGGCAAAAACTGCTCTAAGAATCCTTGAGAGCCACCGCCCAGTAGAAGCAAAATCAGTTCTAAAATACCCAATAGCAACATCAGGCAAATACAAACGCTGAAAATGAGGTTGGAAGGATGAGTAATGAGTTCCCACATTATTTTTATCTCTATATTTGTTCGCGTAAATTATTCAAGTTATTGGTTTTTGTTTAAAAATTAAACTTAATTAAAGATAGTATTGCAGGATAAATTTGTCTAAAAAAATAAATGAATTCATGCTGATATAAATGTGATGCTAGTTGTTGAGCAGGCTCATTATTTTATAAAGTCTATTTTTAATAAAGTCTAAAGAGGATGATTTAAATTCCCCATTCTGTAAAAAACAGAAATGCGGCAAAAGCTTAAGAGATACCGATCATCAATATTTTAACTATATTATTTGAATGAAGGGTATCTCAAAATAAGCAGATTTTAGTTCAAACAGGTCTGAATCCGAACTTTCATGTCCAAGGCTTGTTGCACAATAAAGCTTTTCATCCAGTTGACTTGCTGACCCATCGGATTGGTTTTAATGGCAGTATTCAGAAAATCTAATTGGGGCTGATTGAATAACTGGCTTTCAATCGCTTCTTCTAGTTGTATGCTATTGGCTGCAAGGGGAAGACTGACCAAATAGAATGCTTTGGGAAAATTATAAAATGCATAGAGCAAGTTAAAGGCTTTTTGATCTGCCTTTAAATTCCCCGGACTAATTTCATAGCTCCGGTCCTGATTGCTATGAGTTACGCCTATCAAAAAATCAAATTTATTGTCCAAAAGTCGTAGACCAAATTGTAGCCCGATTTGATCCGCGGTGAGTTCATGCTGAACAAAGTTATTCAAGATAGAACCATCATCATTTAAGGGTTCTTGAAGCACCAGTAATTGTGCATTGTGCTGATAGATAAAGCCAGCGAGTTGTGCGTATTCCAGGCTGGATTTAACAGTGTCGATAGTATGGTCTAGCTTAGGCATAATTTAAAAGAACAGAGGAGATGGGAGAGAGTTTGGCTACTGTATGAAATTTACAAGCCGAATAAAATATGTGTTTTAGATAAAAAATCGATCAGCTTAGATTTTGTACATTTTAATGCAGGGTTGTTGTAGCCGCTAGGTCTGGATAAAATAATAGAGCAGGATTTAAGTGAATCATTAATAAAAACTTATACTCGTTATTAGTTAAGTTCTATATGACAAATATGCATATTAATATAATAAAACAAGCAATAGTTGGGATAACTAAATCTTTATAATGAATATATATATTTTTAAAAGTGTAATAGTACACGTCGATCTGAGCTGGTGTTGTCAATGTCCATAAATGAGGAAAGACTTACTCATCTTAAACAGCTTGAAGCTGAGAGTATTCACATTATCCGTGAAGTGGCTGCCGAATTTGAAAATCCGGTCATGTTGTATTCCATTGGTAAAGATTCTGCAGTGATGCTGCATCTTGCTTTAAAAGCATTCTATCCCGCAAAACTCCCATTCCCGCTACTGCATGTAGACACGGGCTGGAAGTTCAAAGATATGATCAAATTCCGCGACAATATGGCTAAAACCCATGGTTTCGATTTGATCGTGCATCAAAACAAAGAAGGTAAAGACGCAGGGATCAACCCGTTTGATCACGGTAGTTCTAAATATACCGACATCATGAAAACCCAGGGCTTAAAACAGGCTTTGAATAAATACAAGTTCGATGCTGCTTTTGGTGGCGCACGCCGTGATGAAGAAAAATCACGTGCTAAAGAACGTGTCTATTCTTTCCGTGATACGAAGCACCGCTGGGATCCGAAAAACCAGCGTCCTGAGCTTTGGAATCTTTACAACGGTAAAGTGAACAAAGGCGAAAGTATTCGTGTGTTCCCGTTATCAAACTGGACTGAGCTTGATATCTGGCAATACATCTATTTGGAAAGTATTCCATTAGTACCACTTTATTTGGCTGCAGAACGTCCTGTGGTTGAACGTAGCGGTACGCTGATTATGGTTGATGATGAACGTATGCCTTTATTCGAGGGCGAAGTTCCACAAATGAAATCGGTACGTTTCCGTACTTTAGGTTGTTACCCATTAACGGGTGCGGTTGAATCAACTGCCAACACCTTGCCGGAAATTATCCAGGAAATGCTTTTAGCCACCAGCTCTGAACGTCAAGGTCGTATGATTGACCATGATGAAGCAGGCTCGATGGAGAAGAAGAAGCAGGAAGGCTACTTCTAAGAATCTAGAATCTCTCCCGACCTCTCTTTAATAAAGAGAGGAGAAAAGTCCCTCTTTCATAAAGAGGGATTTAGGGAGATTAAAAGAGATTCAAAACAACCGATTTCTAAAGAATGTGTGGAGTTTGAGCGATGTCTCATCAATCAGAATTGATTAGCCAAGATATCTTGGCGTATTTAAAACAGCACGAAAATAAAGACTTATTGCGTTTCTTGACTTGCGGTAACGTGGATGATGGTAAATCGACTTTAATTGGTCGTTTGCTTTACGATTCAAAATTGATCTATGAAGATCAATTGCAAGCCGTAACCCGCGACTCTAAAAAAGTGGGTACCACAGGCGATGCACCTGACTTGGCATTACTTGTAGATGGTCTGCAAGCTGAACGTGAGCAGGGCATTACCATTGATGTGGCGTATCGTTATTTCTCTACAGAAAAACGTAAGTTCATCATTGCCGATACTCCGGGACATGAGCAATACACGCGTAACATGGCTACAGGTGCATCTACCTGTGACCTTGCGATCATCTTGATTGATGCGCGTTATGGTGTTCAAACACAAACTCGTCGTCATACTTATATTGCAAGCCTGCTTGGTATTAAGAACATTATTGTTGCAATCAACAAAATGGACTTGGTTGAATTCTCTGAAGCGCGCTTCAATGAAATTCAAGCCGACTATGCAAACTTCGTGAGCCAATTGGGCGACCGTAAGCCAAGCAACATCATCTTTACACCTATTTCAGCATTGAATGGCGATAACGTGGTGAACAAGTCTGAAAATACACCGTGGTATACCGGTCAAACTTTAATGGGTTCACTAGAATCTGTTGAAATTAACCGTGATACCGCGAAACGTGATTTCCGCTTCCCTGTGCAGTATGTAAACCGTCCTAACCTCGACTTCCGTGGTTTTGCGGGTACGATTGCGCTTGGTGAAATCAGCGTAGGTGATAAAATTGTAGCTTTACCATCGGGTAAGTCTTCAACAGTTAAAGAAATCGTAACCTTTGATGGCAACCTTGAACATGCATTTGCAGGTCAAGCGGTAACATTGACGTTAAACGATGAAATTGACGTTTCACGCGGTAATATGTTGATTCGTGCGGATCAGGGTATTCCTGCCATTTCACGTTCTGTAAAAGCGACCGTGGTATGGATGGCGGATCAACCGCTTGTGCTTGGCAAATTGTATAACATCAAAATTGGTACGCAAACGGTTCCTGCCAAAGTGACTGGCATCAACTTCCGTACCAATGTGAACACGCTTGAGCAAATGCAAGTGGATCACCTTGAGCTGAATGCGATTGCCAATGTTACTGTTGAATTCGATGCGCCAGTGGTATTTGATCGTTATCAAGACAGCCGTTATACAGGTTCGTTTATCTTCATTGATCGTTTGAACAACGTAACGATTGGTGCGGGTATGGTGGAAGACACTGTTGAATGGTCTGCACATAGCAATCCTGTAACAGCGGAAGACCGTGCGGCACGTTTAGGTCAAAAACCTGCGTCTATCACCGTGTCGAACAAAGCATTGGAAAATGCTCAAGCGCTTGAAAACTTGTTGCTTCAACAAGGTATCGTAGCGATTGCGAAAGCTGACCTTGATGCTGCTCAAGTTGCACTTCTTCGTGAAACAGGTATTGCAGTCATTACTACTGTTGCGGAAGGTACAGATGTAAGCTTCACGCAAGAGTCGGTTGAAGAATTGGCTGAGAAGATTGTGGAATTGGTTCGTCTATAAGACTGCGCTGATTTTAAAAAAACCCGCTGAAAAGCGGGTTTTTTATTTTAAACAATATTAATTTGAATTTTTGGGTCATCCAAGTTGGATAAAATGGACTTATAAATATTGTAATTTTCTTGATCGTAGCAGACAAAATAAACCTGCTCGATATGTTCAAAGCTAGGTAGGCTTGAGAGCACCGTACCAATTGCGATTTCAGCTGCTTTCAGTTTCGGATAGTTATAGACACCCGTTGAGATATTAGGAAATGAAATGCTTTTTGCTTTGATTTCATTGGCTTTGACTAAACTATTGAGATAAGCATTACAAAGTTCTTCGGCTTCATTTTTTGAGCCTCCTAGCCAGCGAGGCCCAACTGTATGAATCAAATATTTGGCAGACAGATTTCCCGCCATAGTAACTACAGCTTGGCCATTTGGAAGACTACCACCAATATTATAATGGATACGTCGGCACTCATTTTGCATTTCAATACCGGCTTTCTTTTGAATAATATAATCTAGACCACCGCCACCAAGCAGGGATTTATTAGCTGAATTTACAATTACATCGACTGTAAACTCAGTAATATCTGTATTAATGAGAGTAACGGATTTCATCATTGGATGGAGTTTGATTTACATAGTTGGTTAATAGTGAAATGGCTTAGTTCTAAAATTTGTTCAGTCACAATATCAATATCAAGTGATGCATATTTCCAAGTAAATCTTTTGTATTCGATATTTTTTGCAAAAAACCAAGTTGATTCTTCACTATTATTGAATAACTCTGATTTTTTAAAAGTTGAAATAAGATTTTGGTGGTTTTTTGGATGTTGAATACAAAAATGAACTTTGCATGGTAAACCTGATTTATCTTGTTCTACTTCAAGAGTAGGGCAAATCCAATCATCAATTTTGTAGTTTCCAAACCAATATTCTGGATTATTATTGTATTTTCCTGGATCGGATCTGCGTTTAAATTGAGATTGTAAATTATCTTCTAATTTTTGAAAAATATGATTTTGCAAATCTTGAAATACTTGATTGTGCAGTTGAAGTAAATGAGCTATTTCGTTGCTATTATTTTTGATGAAAGAAAAATTTTCTAAATTCATTGAATCCTCGTAGTAATTTTCTAAGTGCAGAATAAACTCGCGTGCAAACAAAAACCATTTATTATAAGGATTTTCAAAAGATTTTTTTGCTAAATTAAACTTAAAATTCTTTGTTAAATCTTGATATGAAATCCCGGTCCATTGATTAAAATCACTTAAACCATCTAAGCAAAGAACTACTGGAACAATTGTTTTACTATTTTTTGCTCGATCCTTTGCATACTCAAGATAGCTGTCTATAGGGTTGTTTTGATGATGATGAATTTTACATTCGATGATAAATAGATGGTCTTCAGTTTCAATGAGTAAATCAATACGTTTTAAATCATGTGTGCTGATCTCTGTTTCGATTTTCAAAGGTGAGTTGTAATTGTTTAAATCAATATTATGTTTTAGCTTGAGGCTTTGAATAAAACTTTCGAAAAAAAGATCACCTAGACCATGTTGATTATTGGGATTTAAAAAGAAAGCTAATAGTTCGGTTGTAGGGTTTTCATAGTGTTTTCTAGCAGCAGTATCAAAGAAAGTTAGTTCTCTTTCTGTAGGTTTGTATTGTCTGGATTTTTCTAAAAGTTCTTTCAATGCATCAAGTGAGTATTGATCTGCCATGTAGTAGCTAGCCATAAGTCTATAATATTATATGAAAGATATTCTTTTATTTTAATTTTAAATGCAAGGAATAGGTTAAGACTGAAATAGAAATAAAAATTTAAATTAAAAATATGATAAGAAATCTCTAGAAAGAGCTAATTGTGTAACTCTCTTAGTTAAATTGTGCAACTTAAAAACTCAACAGGGTATTTTTCAGGGTAATGAACCCTATTAAGACATAAGTCAGACGTGGCTTTAAACCTATCCTTATCTATGTTCAAATACATAAAACTTGAAAAGTATTGAATAGATCAGGAAAAAATTATGTCACAAGCCAACATGCAGCAAGTCATCATTACAGAACCGGGCGGGGTGGATAAACTTGCCTATGAAACTGTTGCTGTACCCACCGCAAAAGCAGACGAAGTATTAGTTAAAGTCCATGCTTTTGGTATTAACCGCCCAGACATCTTGCAACGCCAAGGCTTGTACCCAATGCCTAAAGGAGTAACACCTGTACCGGGTTTGGAAGTTGCAGGTATTGTTGAATCTGTAGGTAGCGATGTCACCAAATTTAAAGTTGGCGATAAGGTTTGTGGCTTAACCAACGGCGGCGGTTATGCAGAATATTGCGTTGTACCTGAAAGCCAGACATTGACCATTCCTGAAGGCGTAAGCTTTACTCAAGCGGCAGCCATTCCTGAAACCTTCTTTACCGTGTGGGCTAACGTGTTCCAGATGGGTAAAGCCAAAGCAGGGGAAACGGTACTGGTTCATGGTGGTGCAAGCGGGATTGGTACGACGGCATTAATGTTGTGCAAATCACTTGGCATCAAAACTTTTGCAACTGTGGGTACTGATGAAAAAGTTGCGGCTATTTCAGATTTAACCACGGCCATTAACTACAAGACTCAAGACTTTGAACAGGTCATTAATGAACAAACCGACAATGGCGGTGTAGATGTCATTTTGGATATGGTCGGTGCGCCATATTTGGAACGTAATTTGAATTTATTGCGTCGTGATGGCCGTTTGGTCTATATCGCCTTCTTGGGTGGTGCAAAAGCCAAAGACGTGAAACTTGGTCAAATCATGATGAAACGCTTGACCATAACCGGCTCAACCATGCGTGCACGTAGCACCGCTGAAAAAGCGGAGATTGCACAGGGCTTGCAAGAAACTGTTGCACCATTATGGGCAAAAGATGAATGCCTGCCGATGATCTATAAAACATTTAAGTTTAACCAGATTCAGGAAGCGCATGCGGCTATGGATACAGGCGAACATGTAGGTAAAATTGTGGTGGAAATCATCTAACTATTCTTCTATTAAATAAGATGAGCCAACATGTGTTGGCTTTTCTTTTACATAAAAAAGATAAGTAATTCAAATTAATTAGTTGAAAAATAGTGAGGATATTTTAAAAAATGGTAAAAAGTGTCGAATGTTCGACACAACCTGTCAAAACCAAGGCGTACATTAGCGTTTAAATTTAATCTGACTAAATTGTTAGGTTTTAGTTGAAAATTCACGCAATAGAGGCAATGTATGATGAAAATAGTGTCAGCTCCATATACCCGTGCCCATAGCTTCCGTGCGTTAAAGCGCCTGCATAAAGCGATTATTCGTAATCAGGTGCTGAATTCCGATTTGCATAAACTTTATCAAGCCATGCTTCATTTAGAGCGTTATGTAGAACGCCTCAATCGTAAAAGTCATAAAAACCGTTCAGCACAACGTGTTAAAGCGTGATTTAAACTTTCTCTATTAGCCTTAAGTTGAAGTAAATATTTGAAATCTCATTTTTGTTAGGCTGTATAATTTTTTTATAATTTAAAAATTTTAAGCATTTTATGCACTGTGCTGAAAAGTACAAAGAGGGGATTTATGAAGGGTATTCCTTCAACACATGAGCGCCTTGCAGAGCGTTTGGCATGTATTTTAACTAAATTAAATGGAGGGTATCAGCTAAGCGTGCAGGAGCTGGCACGTGAGTTTCAGGTCAGTAACCGGACCATTGAACGCGATTTTGACCGGCTAAATTCCTATCTCCCTTTAATACAGGATGCAAAAACCAAAAAATTCTATCTGGAATCTTCTTATCTTGGGCGGTTCAAATTACAGGATATTAAAAATTTTGCGCAATTGTCAGGAATTAATGACCTTTATCCGTCATTGGATATCTCCTTTTTAAGAGAACTGTTTGATAACCGCGCCAATCTGGTCTTTTCTGCTAAAGGCTATAATTTTGAAGATGCGACGCAATATGCTGAACATTTTAAGGTGCTGACTGGAAGTATTCAAAAAAGACAGCAAATTGCTTTGCTTTACAGAGATCAGATACGAATAGTAAAACCATACCGGTTAATTCATCACATGGGCAACTGGTATTTGGCGGCTGTGCGCAAGCAGGAGCTGCGTGTTTACCGTCTGGGTCGTATTGAGAAAATTATCTGTAGCTATCGGCTTGCACAATTCAAACATGATCAGGCTGTTCTGCAGCAATTAAAAGATGAAGATGGCATTTGGTTTCAGCACGAAAAACAGGAAGTGATTTTATCTGTGCATCCCGATGCTGCGATTTATTTTAAGCAACGCAGAATTTTTCCGGAACAGGTAATTTTGGATGAATCGGAAAATGGGGGATTATTGATTAGCTGTCAGATACGGCATCAGAAAGAATTGAATCCACTGGTACGTTACTGGATTCCTCATCTGAAAATTGTTAAGCCTGAACATTTGCAGCAAGAGCTGGATAATAGCTTGCAAGGTTATTTGAAAGTAGGTCAGTAAAAAATAACTGAAAAATGAAATACAGAAAAGTCGGGAAGAAATTCCAGACATAAAAAAAACCAGCATTAAGCTGGGTTTTTTATTGCACCATTTTAAGAAGTATTAAAATGGTGCCCGAGGCCAGACTCGAACTGGCACGCTTTGTGGGCGGGGGATTTTAAATCCCCTGTGTCTACCGATTTCACCACTCGGGCATTTTACAAGATTGGAGGCGGAGGTCGGAATCGAACCGGCGTACACGGAGTTGCAGTCCGCTGCATGACCACTCTGCCACCCCGCCATCTCTTGGTGATGCACATATTAGCAATCTTTCAAAAAAAAACAATACTATAAATAGTGTATATGCGCATAAAATCGGCATATAGAATAAAATTGGCGAAATAATCATGTATTATTTGCAAAATTGATTCATATCAACACTTGGAGATGTGCCGTGGCATTAGTTTTAGATGGTCGTGCATTGGCGAAGCAAATTGAAGCAGACTTGTTAACTCGCGTTGAAGCATTAAAAGCGAAAACAAATCGTACCCCTATTCTTGCGACTATTTTGGTCGGTGACGATGGTGCATCTGCAACGTATGTACGTATGAAAGGCAATGCTTGCCGCCGTGTCGGTATGGATTCTTTAAAAGTTGAGCTACCTTCAGAAACCACAACTGAACAGTTACTTGCTGAAATTGAAAAATTAAATGCAAATCCAGATGTTCACGGTATTTTGTTGCAACATCCAGTGCCGGCACAAATTGATGAACGTGCTTGTTTCGATACAATCTCATTAGCAAAAGATGTGGATGGTGTCACTTGCCTTGGCTTTGGCCGTATGGCAATGGGCGAAGCAGCTTATGGTTCTGCGACTCCTGCAGGCATCATGACGATTCTTAAAGAAAACAACATTGAAATTGTAGGTAAACATGCGGTGGTTGTCGGTCGTTCTGCGATTTTGGGTAAACCAATGGCTGCAATGCTTCTTGAAGCCAATGCAACCGTAACGATTTGCCATTCACGTACGCAAAATTTAGCTGACTTTGTTAAGCAAGCGGACATTATCGTGGGTGCGGTAGGTAAAGCTGAATTGATCCAAAAAGACTGGATTAAGCCAGGTGCAGTGGTTGTAGACGCGGGTTTCCATCCACGTGATGGCGGCGGTGTAGGTGACATCCAACTTGCAGGTATTGAAGAAGTTGCTTCTGCGTATACGCCTGTTCCAGGTGGTGTAGGTCCAATGACCATTACAACGTTGATTCGTCAAACTGTTGAAGCTGCTGAAAAAGCTTTGGGTTAATGCTTTTGTTTCTTCTCCCTCTGGGAGAAGGTTAGGATGAGGGATTTAAAGTAAATTAAAACCTCTCCCTAACCCTCTCCTAAAAGGCATAGGTATCTACACATCTTTAGGTACCTAATGCAATTGTTGCGATTTCATTCAGTTCATCTATTGAATATTCTGAGAGCAGTTGAAGAGTGTTCAGTAAAATCGAAAGTCCTGCCAATATTGCAGGTGCACTTTCCAACTTACCTCTCTTCTGCTGTCGGCCTGAAAGACGGGCCAGAAATATACGAATTTTCTGATTTTGTTCATCTTCAGAACGCTGTATTCGCCAAGTCAGCACACACGCCATACTGCTGATCAGGAGCCGTCTTAAAATCGCTGCAGGTGTGGTCTGAAGCCATGATTCAACGTCATGGCCTGCCTGCTTGAGAAGCTTGAAATAGCACTCAATTGTCCAGCGCCAGTAATACCAGGTGGTTAGTTCTACCGCATCAATCTCTGAAGAAACATTGCTGATCAGCGACCATCTCGCGACTGTTTTACCTTGAGCATCTTTCACCACAGCAACAATTAATCTGGCTGCAACCGCCTTGCCTGGCTGGGGAGCAACCCGTTGGCCTGAATCATCTTTTCTCTTCGGTTTTGCTGCACGCGTTATCCGAATATCGGTTTCTCCAACATGCAGCATATGCCGGTTTCCTTTATAAGCAATCGGCTTAACCTGCTGAGTTACTACTTTTTCTGTGGCTTCTGCAACTTTGCAGGTTTCCCCTTGATGCTCAATCCGATGGCTTTCTTTAGCTCGGATCAACCATTTAAAACCATGGCTGCTGATTTCCCTCAAGTGGGCAATCGAGTCTCCTTCACGGTCAATGATATGGACTTTTGTTTTCTCAATCGGATACTGTTCAATCATTTTGATTTGTTCTGCGAGTGAGTCCAAATGGGACTTGCGCTCGCTGTATTGTTCACTGAATGTGGAATAACAGCCGGATGCATCTGTTATCGTCTGAGCTAATGGCGCAATCGGGAGCCCTGATGACGCATCGACAAGTAAACTGCTTTGCAATTCATAGCCTGAATTCGCCTGTGTTCTTTGAAGACGCTGAACCTTATGATTGTGCTTCACATACTGCAGTTGAGACCAGTCATGAACGATTAATGCATACTGATGCGATGATGTCTTGATCTGTTCGCATGCAAGAAGCTTAATCGGCTGGTTTAATTGACTAAAAGAGATTTTATCATTATTCAGGAATCGCCAAACTGCCTGTGTAGTTGAGAAACTCGACTTTTGGGTAGAGGCCAGGTCTTTGATTGCGGGAGCAAGTGAAGCAAGAGGAGTCATATTGAGTTTTACAAGGCTGTTATAGCGTTTGACAAGACGCTGATCCAGGCCAGAGATGTTAAATTGAAGAGCATGCTCTTCAATTTAACGCAAAGCTCGGAAATTGTGTAGATACCTATGCCTAAAAGGAGAGGGAACTTCTTGTCTAGACAAGTATTCATTTCTTAAATCTAAAACGAATAACAAATCTAATGAGCTGTACTTTTCAATTTCCTAAAGCGCCTGAGCATCTTCTTCAAGCTTTGCATGATGTGATTCCTGGTTGTGAGCTGCTGGTGCAGCAATTGCCTGAAACACCTATTTCACTTTGGCTGATTCCACCTGTATTTCCAACCGATCGTCTAGATGATGAAGTTATTCGTCGCATCTGGAACGATACACCGTACTGGATTTTCTGTTGGGCATCTGGGCTTGCGATGGCGCAGTGGTTGCTTGCAGAGCAGCATCAGGTCAAAGACAAGGTCGTCCTCGACTTTGGTGCAGGATCGGGTGTAGTCGCGATTGCAGCGAAAATGGCAGGGGCTAAACGTGTGATTTGTTGTGATATCGACAAAGTCAGTCTGGATGCCTGCCGTGCCAATGCTGAATTGAATGATGTGGAACTGGAATATCTGGATGACTTGTATAAAGCAGAACAAGTCGATGTGCTGTTAGCAGCGGACGTTTTATATGACCAATGCAATCGTTTTTTCCTGGATGAGTTTTTAAAATTTTCATCTGAGGTGTGGGTTGCAGACAGTCGAGTGAAAAATTTCAGTCATCCAAAATATCAAAAATTAGATGAACGAAGTGCCACGACTTGGCCAGACTTGGATGAATCTAAAGAATTTAGAAATGTGAGTTTTTATAAGACGCTGTAAACAACGTCTTTTTATTTACACGTCATTTAAAGCGATTAAGAACAAGTATAACGAACCACACTTAAGGTTGTTGGACGCGCTTCTAAAGCTTCACGGGTCGCCATATTTTCTCGGTTGTGTAAGTCAGGAGTATTACTTAAGCTCAGACTGGTGCGACTTTGACCCAGTTGACGGCCATATTGTGGTGTCTGTATTGCCGGGTTGGCAATTTCACTAATGCTTAAAATATCTACTTTGTATTGTTTATTTAAACCCAATACTTTTTGACAAGCGCGTTGTAATTTTGTCTCATCGACTGTCTGGTTTTTACGACCTGACAAAGTATAAGCCAAGGTTGCCGAGTTAGCTGACTGGCTTTCAATCTGATAGCCGACATTACCATTATATTGACGCGGTGTGCTTTGACACGCAGCGAGTCCAAGCGCCATAAAACCTAAGCCAAGCAATTTATAGGTATTGTTCATCTTCAAAAGTTCCAAGCCTTATTATTGTATTTAGTATGCCATAAGCCTGCTTTTTTAACGATGTGATCAAGGCGTATATTCAATAAAAAAGCTTTCCAATTGTGACAACTTGGAAAGCTTTTTTAGATGATTATTCAAATAATTACATTGGAATTAGTCGTCGGTAATCATGCTGTGTTTTTTGGTGTCTTTCATAAATACATAGGTAATGAGAGACAAGCCAATCATGAAAGTAATGTAGTAGAAGAAGTAGTTTTCATGTCCTGCATTTTTAAAGCTAAGCGCAACAAGTTCTGCTGTACCACCAAATAGGGTATTGGCAATGGCATAAGGTAAAGCGACCCCCAATGCACGAATATGTGCAGGGAACAGTTCCGCTTTTACTACCGCATTAATGGCAGTATAGCCAGTGACAATCACCATGCCACTCATACAAAGCATGAATGCAGTGGTTGGATTTGTTGTTGATCCCAAGCCATTAAAAATTGGAATGGTAAACAATACACCCAATACACCAAAGGCGATCATAACCGGTTTACGACCAATTTTATCGGATAACGCGCCCACCGCAGGTTGAAGCAACATGAAGATAAAGATGGCAGCAGTGGTGATTTCGGTTGCAGTAGTTTTCTCAAAGCCAGACGTATTGACCAGATATTTTTGCAAATATGTCGTAAATGTATTGAAAGCAAGCGTACCGCCGGCAGTCAGCATAATTACCGTAAAGGCTTGTTTTGGATATTTGGTAAATAAAGCCAGTGCACCTGATTTAGGTCCACCATTTTTTGCCTGTTCCTGAACTTCTTTAGAGGATTGAGTTTCAACCAGACCGCGACGAATCCAGAATACGACAATGGCCAGTAAGGCACCAATTGCGAAAGGAATACGCCATCCCCATTCAGACAGCTGACCTTCAGTAAGTGTGCGTTGTAAAACGATCAGCACACATAGCGCAAGCAACTGACCTGAAATTAAAGTCACATACTGGAAACTTGAGAAGAAACCACGATGTTTTTTACCCGCCATTTCAGTTAAATAGGTTGCACTAGAACCATATTCACCGCCTACACTGAGACCTTGCAATAAACGCGCAAA
Source organism: Acinetobacter terrestris (assembly GCF_004331155.1). Lineage (GTDB taxonomy): Bacteria > Pseudomonadota > Gammaproteobacteria > Pseudomonadales > Moraxellaceae > Acinetobacter > Acinetobacter terrestris. Next base: position 107,284 of record NZ_SJNZ01000003.1, on the reverse strand, counting down.
CAATAATAGGGCAGGTGCAAGCATACCCACAGATGAATAGGTGGGCGCACAGGCAATAATCAGTGAGCCGACACACATTAGTGAAACTGAAAGGGTTAAACCTGCTTTACGGCCTTTGCGATCCGCATAAATACCCATAATCCATGCGCCAATCGGACGCATAAGGAAACCGAGTGCAAATACCGCTGCTGCTTGGAGCAGTTTGACAGTATCATCGCCTTCAGGGAAAAATTGGGAAGCAAAGTACAAGGTGAATGCGGCATAGACATACCAGTCATACCATTCAACTAAATTCCCTGCGGAGCCGCCAAGGATAGATTTGAAACGAGTTTTTCCGTCAAGTTGCGGAGCTGCAACCTGAGAAGATGAATCTGTCACAACAATTCTCCAAAAGAATGTTGGCAAAACACATCCTTTTAAATTCTTCAAAACGAAAAAAATTTAAAAACATATATTTTGTTGTGGGAGATAGAAATAAATTTTTACAGGTACCTTATACGCTCATGGTTTGGCTTCTTCATTCGACTTTAGTCTAGGTGTTGTTTTGATTTTGACCGTTTAGTACATCTAACTCATTATTTTTATTCAATACAACAGACAAATAAAAAAGCCTTTCAGAGAAAGGCTTTTAAAAGTGAAGGTGGATTAGTGTTCTTTAATTTCTGAATGATGTTTGGTATCTTTCATAAAGATATAAACAATCAATGAAATCGAAATTAAGATAGTGACATAAATAAAGAACCACGATTCATGTCCAGCTTCCTTGAAGCTCAGTGCAAAAAACTCTGCTGTTCCGCCAAAGAGCGTATTGGCAAGTGCATAGGGAAGCGCGACGCCTAATGCACGAATATGTGCAGGGAATAGCTCGGCTTTCACCACGGCATTAATGGAAGTATAGCCTGTGACAATGACCAGTCCGGCTAAACAGATCCAGAATGCGGACCAGTAGTCTTGGGTCTGGCCTAATTTATCGAACAGGAAGTAGGTAAATAAGACACCGAGTACCCCAAAAGAAATCATCAGCGGTTTACGACCAATTCTGTCTGACAATGCACCCGCAGCTGGCTGCAAACACATGAAAAGAAACAGCGCCAAGGTGGTGATTTGCGTGGCTTCAGGTTTACTAAACCCGGAAGTATTGACTAAATATTTTTGCAGATAAGTGGTGTAGGTATAGAAGGCCACCGTACCGCCAGCGGTTAAAAACAGCACCGTAAATGCCTGTTTGGGATAATGCTTAAACAGCGCAAACATACTCGATTGAGGCTGGGTTTTATCTTGTTGTGCGTTTTTAAAAGATTGGGTTTCGAGCAGTCCACGACGGATATAGAACACAACAATCGCCAAACATGCACCAATAAAAAATGGAATGCGCCAACCCCAGTCATGCAGTTGTTCTTCAGTCAGTACAAACTGCAAAATTAGTAGCACGCAAAGTGCGGTAAGCTGACCGGCAATTAAAGTAACGTACTGAAAACTGGAAAAGAAACCACGCCGGTTTCGTTCTGCCATTTCACTTAAATAGGTGGCACTGGCACCATATTCTCCACCGACGCTTAAGCCCTGAATGAGTCGGGCAATCACTAAAATAATGGGCGCAAATATTCCGATTTGATCATGGGTAGGAGAGACCGCAATCATCAGGGAACCAATACACATCAGCGTCACAGAAAGAGTGAGACCTGATTTTCGTCCTTTTTTATCCGAGTAGATGCCCATAATCCAGGCACCAATCGGACGCATTAAAAAGCCGACTGCGAAAATGGCGGCAGCTTGGAGGAGTTGTGCGGTTTGACTGCCTTTGGGGAAGAATGCATGAGCAAAATATAATGTAAATGCCGCATAGACATACCAGTCATACCATTCAACCAGGTTACCTGCTGAGCCACCCAGAATGGATTTGACCCGTGTCTTGGTGTCCAGATTTACTTGAGGAACGTTTTGTTCAATCATGTATCAAAGTCCATTTTGTTATTGCTTTTAGATATTAAACCTATTGTTTTGACGGCATAAGCGTAGCGGTTTCCAGTTTTGTATAAAAAGTGTGCGAAATTTAACTGCTTGAAAGTGAAGTAGTTGAAATAAGAGTTGGATTGATGATTTATATCCTGAGTTTATTTTTGATCTGACAACCCCATTATTATTTTATATTCATTCCATTCACCCCTGATTTCCAAGTGTCATTTCACTTTGAATAGTGTTAAGTTTCCTGGAACAACAATAAATTTAAGTCAGCTGTTTTAATATAATTAGAGGAGGTGATCATGCAAATGAGTCATCCGGTCTATGATGTGGTCGTGGTTGGTGGAGGCATCAATGGCGTTGGTATTGCAGTTGATGCAGCAGGGCGAGGGTTGTCTGTATTTTTATGTGAAAAGGATGATTTGGCCAGCCATACATCTTCTGCAAGCAGCAAGCTTATTCATGGTGGTTTACGTTATCTTGAACATAAAGAGTTTCGTTTAGTGCATGAAGCGCTGGTTGAGCGCGAAGTTTTATTGGCCAAAGCACCGCATATTATTCGTCCCTTGCGTTTTATCATGCCTCATCAGCCCTATTTACGTCCTGCATGGCTCATCCGGACCGGTTTATTTGTTTATGATCATCTGGGTAAACGAGAAAAATTAGCCGGTTCGAAACAGATTGCTTTTGATGCCGCAACCAGTCCTTTAAAAGAAGAAATAACGCAGGGTTTTGAATATTCAGACTGCGCTGTAGATGATGCGCGTCTGGTGGTCTTAAATGCGCTGCAAGCCCATGAGCTGGGTGCGCATATTGTTACTCAAACACAATGTAGCGCTGCATACCGTGAAAATGGGTTGTGGCTGGTGCAGTTGGAAAATGCGCAAGGTGCTTACCAAATTCAGGCTAAAGTATTGGTGAATGCTGCGGGGCCGTGGGTCGCGCAATTTATTCAACAGAACTTGAAACAAAAATCACCTTATGGGCTTCGACTCGTTCAAGGCAGTCATATTATTGTGCCGAGAATATATGAAGGCGATCAAGCTTTTATTCTGCAAAATGATGATCAGCGGATTGTTTTTGCGATTCCTTATCTGGAGCAATACACCCTGATTGGAACCACTGATCATGAATACCAAGGCGATTTAGATCGGGTTCAGATTACCCCAGCTGAAATTGATTATTTGCTGGATGTTTATAATGATCATTTCAAGCATCAGTTAGGTGTTGAAGACATTTTATGGACTTATTCAGGGGTTCGGTCTTTATGTGACGATGAGTCTGATAATCCATCTGCGATTACCCGCGACTATACATTGGCAATGTCGCATGAGCAGAAAGATGATGCGCCTTTGCTTTCAGTGTTTGGCGGAAAGCTGACGACCTATCGAAAGCTGGCAGAATCTGCAGTTGCACATTTGCAACCTTTCCTTCCGAACATGAACAAGCCCTGGACTGAAAAAGCCTTATTGCCCGGCGCAGAAAATCTGGTTTCGGTTGAACGCTTAATTCAGAAAATTATGCAAAGCATCGAAGATGCGCCGTTGCAGTTGGCTTCGCGCTGGGCGCATGCTTATGGTTCACGGGTATGGAAATTTATAAGTGATATTACGGCGAGGGATGAACTTGGTGATGACTTTGGACATGGCTTATTTGCCAGAGAAGTCGATTATCTGGTAGATCAAGAATGGGCCAGAACCAGCCAGGACATTTTATGGCGCAGAACCAAGCTAGGCTATCAATTTACGGATGAAGAGATTCAGGTATTAGATCAATATCTTTCGAAGTTGCTGGTGAAGAGATCGCAGGATACTGCAGCTTAAGTTTTTAAACATGAAATAAAAGACCGTTAAGACGGTCTTTTATTTGAGTCAAATTGCAGTATTGATCTTCAATATTGATCTTCAATTAAATTTTTAGCTGAGACTGCATTTAGCTTTATATTTTAAACTGTTTTAAATTTCAACGCCGCCCATTGCTGTACAGTTGACAGGGGTATTCCATTTAACTGCAGTACCCAAAATCACTGGACGTACCATGCGCCAAGGCCAGAAACCAAATCGTTGGCTGGCATTGTAGTTAATCACCACGTTACCGCCGACCTGATGTGCACGTTCTGCAAAACGTGAATACAGCTCTTCTACGCTACCATAAGTACCTTTAGCAACTTTAATGCGTTTTTTGACCTGAAATTGGCTTGAGTCAGGCGTGCCTTTGATGGCACAGATGTGAAGAGCCGATTGTTCTGTAGTCTCTTGAGCCAGGGTTAGGCTAGATAAACCGAGTAGGTAAGTTGTAAGTGCGAATGTTTTTAACATGAGATTTTCTTCTTTTATTGTTATAGAGTTATTTGCGGGCTTATATTAGCGTAAAAAAAAGGCCACCGAAGTGACCTTTTATCAATTAATTCAAAAAATTAAGCAGATTTTTTAACAGCTTCTAAAAGCTCGTTTTGACGTGCTTTAAGTGCAGCCGGTAAACGTTCACCCAATTTAGTGAACAATTCAGTGTGGCTTTCCAACTCTTTGATCCATTGATCTTTGTGTTGTGCCGTAACAGTTTCGAATTGCTCTTTAGAGAAGTCGATACCCGTCCAGTTCAATTGTTCATAAGTAGGAACCAAGCCGATTGGAGTTTCAGTCGCTTCAGCGCGGCCTTCACAACGATCAATCATCCACTCAAGAACACGCATGTTTTGACCGAAACCAGGCCATACGAAGTTGCCTTCAGCATCACGGCGGAACCAGTTTACGTTAAAGATCTTAGGAAGTTTGTTGCCAGCAGCTTCAGCTTTAACTGCTACTTGTTCACCCATTTCTAACCAGTGAGAGAAGTAGTCAGCCATGTTGTAGCCAGCAAATGGAAGCATCGCAAATGGATCGCGACGAACTACGCCTTGTTGACCAACAGCAGCAGCAGTAGTTTCAGAACCCATGGTTGCCGCTTTATAAACGCCATCAACCCAGTCGAAAGCTTCAGAAACCAAAGGCACGGTGTCTGCACGGCGACCACCGAAGATGAACGCAGAAATTGGAACACCCGCTGGATTTTCCCAGTCAGCGTCAATAGAAGGGCATTGACCGGCAGCAACAGTGAAGCGAGCATTTGGATGAGCCGCTTTTTCTTCGCCAGTGTGTGGTTGACCTTTCCAGTTGGTCAGGTTAGCAGGCGCTTCTTTAGTCAGACCTTCCCACCATACTTCACCGTTATCAGTCACAGCAACGTTGGTATAAATCACGTCTTTGTGCATGGTTGCCATACAGTTCGGGTTGGTCTTGGTATTTGTACCAGGCGCTACACCGAAGAAACCAGCTTCAGGGTTGATTGCATATAAGCGACCGTCTTCACCAGGTTTGATCCAGGCAATATCGTCACCTACAGTTTCAATTTTCCAGCCTTCATAGCCTGCTGGTGGAATCAACATGGCAAAGTTGGTTTTACCACAAGCAGAAGGGAATGCAGCTGCGATGTAGTGTTTTTCACCTTGTGGATTAGTCACACCAAGGATCAGCATGTGTTCAGCTAACCAGCCTTGTTGACGACCCATTGAAGATGCAATACGTAAAGCCAGGCATTTTTTACCCAACAATGCGTTACCGCCGTAACCAGAACCGTAAGACCAGATTTCACGAGTTTCTGGATAATGCACGATGTATTTTTCAGGGTTGCAAGGCCATGCAACGTCTTTTTGACCTGCTTCAAGCGGAGCACCTACAGTGTGTACGCAAGGAACGTATTCGCCGTCAGTACCAAGAACGTCATAAACAGCTTTACCCATGCGAGCCATTTTAGACATGCTTACCGCAACGTAAGGAGAGTCAGTTAATTCGATACCGATGTGTGCAATATGAGAACCTAAAGGACCCATAGAGAAAGGAACAACGTACAAGGTACGACCTTTCATGCAACCATCAAACAAACCGCTTAAACGCGTACGCATTTCAGCAGGTGCTTCCCAGTTGTTTGTCGCGCCTGCATCTTCTTGTTTTTCTGAGCAGATATATGTGCGACCTTCAACACGAGCAACGTCAGAAGGATCAGAATTAGCTAAGTAAGAACCAGGATGTTTTTCTTGGTTCAGCGCTTGCATAGTGCCGTTAGCGATCATCAAGTCGATATAACGTTGATATTCTTCTGCGCTACCGTCACACCATTCAATTTTCGCTGGCTTCGTTAATTTTGCAATTTCTTCAACCCATGCAATAAGCTTAGGGTGACGAACGAATTCTGGTGCGTTCACTTGGGTCATGGTGAGGCCTATCTCAAATGTGTACAATTTGAATGTACAAAGTACAATCCAAGCAATGGGATACATCGCCTGGATGAAAATATAAAAAAAAGTGGCTGTATTAAAGCATAAAATCGTAAAAAAAATAAGACTAAAGAAGTATGTGAAATAGGTTGGAAGATTATGCTTATGCTTATTAAAGACTTATAAAAACAATAACTTATGATATTTATTTTTCCCTGTTTTTAATATTTTTAATTGTGATGGGTGTTATTTATTTAAATTATGTATTTTAAAAACAACAACTTAATGTTATTTTTTTTATGAGAATTATTATTGATTAAATAAATGGTTGTCATTCGAATTTTACATAAACATGCTTTTAATTGCCGATAAATTGGACAAGATTAGAGCAATTGCTTCAAAAAAGTATAGAAAATGTCAGAACCTTTAAAGCCCTTGTCGCTTATTTATAACGAAAAGTCGGGATTTCATGCTGCAGACAAAGATGAAGTCTATGAACAACTTATGACATGCTTAACGGCTTATGGTTATGAAATTCAAGCCTTTGAAATTGGTACAGAAGCAAATTTCAATCATTTGATGGAAAAAGTTATTTTACGCCATCAACAGGCGAGTGAAGCGGGTGTTGTGGTTGCCGCGGGTGGTGATGGAACCTTGAATGCTGTTGCGGCACAGCTGATGGGGACGGATATCCCGATGGGTATTTTCCCTCTGGGAACCTTTAATTATGTGGCGCGATTGCTCAATATTCCTCTGGATTTACTAAAAGCTGCTGAAACCATTGCGACAGGCAAAATTCGTGAAGTACATGTTGCGCAAATCAATGATCATATTTATTTAAACAATGCCAGTTTGGGGCTATATCCTTTATTTATTCAAAAACGTGAATTATATAACCGGCGCTTGGGCCGTTTTGCTTTAAATGCCTATACCTCTGGTCTGGATGTGCTGATTCGTGACCGTAAAGAGTTGAAACTTGAAATAGAAGTGGATGGAAAACAGTATCCTGTGAAAACGCCACTAATTTTCTTTGGCAATAACCAGTTGCAACTGGCAGAGATGAATCTGCGTATTGCTGAAGCTGCTGAAAAAGGCAAGGTCGCAGGCATAGTGGTCGCCAAAAGTGACAAACGCACATTGTTTAAAATCTTATGGCAACTGATAAAGGGAAACTTGGACAAAGCACCAGATGTATATAGCTTTTCTGGAGATGAAGTCGAAGTGCATTCGAAACGAAAAAAATTAACGGTTGCACTGGATGGTGAAATTGTTGAAATGCAGCCTCCGCTTAAAATTTCAGTCCGTAAAAATGCATTGAAAATACTGGTGCCTCATGATTCTGCATCTGTCTGATTTACATTTTGGGACGGAAAAGCCCGCCTGTATGGCTGCAATCCGTCTCTTTTGCCAAGAGCACCCAATAGAGGCCATCGTGGTAAGTGGTGATTTAACCCAGCGTGCACGCTATAGGCAGTTTTATGACTGTAAACAGTTTTTGGAAAGCTTAAATCTGCCGTATTTGGTGGTGCCAGGTAATCACGATATTCCGTTGTATCAGTTGTGGAATCGCATTTTTAGTCCATTTACCCGTTATAAATTATTTTTTGGCAACATGGAAACGACTTTAGAGACTGCACATTTTTATATTATTGGGGTAAATAGTATTCGACGTCGTTATCACACCCGCGGTCATATCTCGTTGGAGCAAATCCAGCAGATTGACCAGTCGTTAATGATCGCACCTGAAGATAAAATCAAACTGATCGTGGCGCATCAGCCTTTTTATACGCCACCGAATAATCCGCATGGGGTCAAAGACTGTCCGATGCTGGGACGGATGGCTTTGGAGTCCTGGAGTCAAAGTGGCTTGAATGGATTATTGCATGGACATTTACATCAATCGGCAGTTTACGATTTAAACCAGATTTATCATTTAGGCGTCGCACACCCTGTACTGGATATTCATGCTGGAACGGCGACTTCATATCGGCTGCATCGTGGCTTACCCAACAGTTTTAATGTCATTTATGCGAATGCAGATGTAGAGCATTATTACTTTGATGGGAAACAAAAAGAATTTGTATTAAAAGAAGAAAATGCTGAATAAATGAAGAAACATTGAGAGTTGATTAAAAAAAATACAAAAACGGCACTTTTTTTTCGTTTGCCCCTTGAAGCGTTTTTTTCCATCCCCACCAAAGTGTCATCGAAATTATTTTTTTGATGATGACCGATGGAATAACAAAGTCATCATTACTTCACTAATAAAAGACTTAGTCTGATGGAGTTTCCAATGAGCAATATTCGTCCATTACATGATCGTGTAGTTATTCGTCGTGTTGAAGAAGAAACTAAAACTGCTGGCGGTATTTTACTTCCAGGTTCTGCTGCTGAAAAACCGGCTCAAGGTGAAATCATTGCAGCAGGTAATGGTCAGATTACTGACAATGGCGTACGCGCTTTAGACGTTAAAGTAGGCGACAAAGTATTGTTCGGTACTTATGCAGGAACCACTGTAAAATTTCAAGGCGAAGAACTTCTTATTATGAAAGAGTCTGACATTTTAGCCGTTTTAGAAGACTAATTCAGACCTTTTCAGTTAATCAAATTTTTTGAAAATTAAAATATTTGGAGTAAAGCATGTCAGCTAAAGAAGTAAAATTTGGTGATTCAGCGCGCAGCAAAATGATTGCAGGCGTAAACATCCTTGCAGATGCGGTAAAAGTAACTTTAGGTCCTAAAGGTCGTAACGTTGTCATTGACCGTTCTTTCGGTTCACCACACATCACTAAAGATGGTGTAACGGTTGCCAAAGAAATTACGCTTAAAGACAAGTTTGAAAACATGGGCGCGCAATTGGTTCGTGAAGTATCTTCAAAAACCAATGACATCGCAGGTGACGGTACAACCACTGCAACTGTATTGGCTCAAGCAATTTTGAACGAAGGGATCAAATCAGTTACTGCCGGTATGAATCCAATGGATTTGAAACGTGGTATCGACCTTGCAGTTCGCGCTGTAGTTGAAAACATTAAAGCAACGGCTAAACCTGCTTCTGATACGAAAGCGATTGAACAAGTTGGTTCGATCTCTGCTAACTCTGACACCACTGTAGGTAAACTTATTGCGCAAGCAATGGAACGTGTGGGTAAAGAAGGCGTAATCACTGTTGAAGAAGGTTCAGGCTTTGAAGATTCGCTTGACGTTGTTGAAGGTATGCAGTTTGACCGTGGTTATATCAGCCCGTACTTTGCAAACAAACAAGACACGTTAACCGCTGAACTTGAAAACCCGTTCATTCTTCTTGTTGACAAGAAAATTGGCAACATTCGTGAATTGATCAGTGTATTAGAAGCGGTTGCTAAAACAGGTAAACCACTGCTTATTATTGCTGAAGATGTTGAAGGCGAAGCATTGGCAACTCTTGTAGTAAACAACATGCGCGGTATTATCAAAGTATGTGCGGTTAAAGCACCTGGTTTTGGTGACCGTCGTAAAGCAATGCTTCAAGACATCGCGATCTTGACGGGTGGTACTGTAATTTCTGAAGAAATTGGCATGTCACTTGAACAAGCGACTTTAGAAAACTTGGGTACAGCGCATAAAGTAACTGTTTCTAAAGAAAACACAGTGCTTGTTGATGGCGCAGGTAATGCAGCTCAAATTTCAGACCGCGTTCAACAAATCCGTGCGCAAATTGAAGAATCAACTTCAGAATACGACAAAGAAAAACTTCAAGAACGCGTTGCTAAATTAGCAGGCGGTGTTGCAGTGATCAAAATCGGTGCTGCAACTGAAGTTGAAATGAAAGAGAAAAAAGACCGTGTTGACGATGCACTTCACGCAACTCGCGCTGCGGTTGAAGAAGGTGTTGTTGCAGGTGGTGGTGTTGCGCTAGTACGTGCAGCTAAAGCACTTGATGGTGTTGTGGGCGCAAACGATGACCAAAATGTCGGTATCAACATTTTACGTCGTGCGATTGAAGCACCGCTTCGTCAAATCGTTGCAAACGCAGGTGATGAACCATCTGTAGTGATCAACGCTGTTAAAAATGGCGAAGGTAACTTCGGTTATAACGCAGCGACTGGCGAATATGGCGACATGCTTGAAATGGGTATTCTTGACCCTGCAAAAGTAACGCGTTCTGCACTTGAACACGCTGCTTCTGTTGCTGCTTTAATGTTAACAACTGAATGCATGATCACTGATCTCCCAGAAGACAAACCTGCAATGCCTGATATGGGCGGCATGGGTGGTATGGGCGGTATGATGTAATTCATACTGATCATTCGATCTAAAAAAATCCCCGCTTGATGCGGGGATTTTTTATATCTTTTTTCAAATTATTTAATGTTGATATAAGCCGCTTGATAGGATTCAGGATAAATAAACGATATCAGCTCATGTTGGGTTTTATTCGCTTTAATCGGTGAAATTGGATTATTTTCAAATGTAGAAACATGTTCGTTATTCTTGGCATCTATTAAAACAATATCGCTGTCGCGTAATTTAAGCGCTCGATCTGAGTGATTATTAATTTCAAAAAAATACGTCAATTTGGTGCTTTTAATGCCATTCGATTCTACTTTTTCTGATTTAAATAAATCCGCCTGAATATCTACATATTTGAGTGCATTATTCACTTCAATATTTTGTACTTGAGGAATTTGGTACTGCTCAAAATCTTTGAATTGGTTTTTATTCTGATCAAGTGGTTCTATTGAATGATCATGCAAAGAAAAATAACGGTTCTGCTTGGTTTTATCGTCAATTAATTGCAATAAATTTGAATTTTTCTCATCGAAAACGAATGTGCCTGAAGACTCTTTTTGTTTCATCTTTTGTTTAAAAAGACTCGCTTCTTTTAGCGTGTAGGTTTTGTCTTGATGAAGTCGCAGTGAAACAAGTTGTTTTTCACAAGCAGCACAGGGAATAAATGCTTTGTAATGGCCCACCCAATTTGGAACTTGAACCGGTACAGGTTTTGAAGGTTGTTCAGCTGGTTTAACTTTTTCATTCAGGGATGAGGTACTCGTATTATCGCAGCCACTTGAAAATAACATGGCAAAAAAACTAAGTGTAATCATCGCTTGTTTCATAATGATCATTTAATTAGAAAGATATTTTTTAACCATAAGCATAAGTGATTAATCTCGCTAGTATTAAGCCGTCAAATAAATGATTTATTTGTAGCAAATCGTGACGAATGGATAAGAATAAAGAGACTAAAAAAGCCCTGTTTCAGGCTTTTTGTGTAGAGAAGAAAGGCGTTAAATTAATTCAGATCTTTCTGTAATTTGTAGTTCAGCTTTGAATCAATCACTTTGCCTGTATTGATATCGCGCGCTTCAACAAAATTCTCACCTACAAAAAATTTACGATTTTCACCTGCCTTATCTAAGCGAATGACCGATGGATGATCGGGATCGAAGCTAAAAGTGCCTTTTACTTTAGATTCATTATTTTTTCCTTTGCCCAAGTATTCTTGCGTTAATTCATAAGTCTTGTCTGCTTTTAACTCAAGTTCGGTTTCAATGCCTTGACAATCCGCGCATGGGAAAATGCCCTTATATTCACCAATCCAATCCAGTGAGGTTTCTGCAGTATCACCGACTTGCGTGGTGGGCTGTGTATTGGTGGGCTGCATAGATTGCGTTTGAGCCGCCGTGTTTTCAGGTGCCTGATTAGTTTCATGCGTATCGGTATTCGGTTTACTGCATGCAGCTAAAGCGAGAGTGATCAGAGGCAGGATTAATATTGTTTTTTTCACGATTTATTTCCTTTTATATGACAACGTAACTTTTAAAGCTACCTATAAAATTAGGTAGAAAAGGATCTTTATTAAAGAGTGATATTGTTCGCGCTTTGTTATTGTTTGCCTTGTTTTTAAAATAGATCTTGCTGTTTTTACTTAACCTTTGAAATATAAATTCAATCCTGCATTAAAAAAGAATAAATTTTTCACGGTATATCAGGGTAAAGTAAAGATAGATTTTATTTAAATTCCAAGTTATACATTTATATATTAATTGAGCATTAATTATACGTATTGAGCTATCTTATTTTAATGACCTTGTTAAAATCTGCGCACTTTATTAGGGTGTGGTGTTTTTGTGTTCGAAAAATTAGCTGAACAAAGTTTAAAAATGATGGGCTGGGAAATTGATAATCATTGGCCACTTGATTTAGATCAGTGCGTGATGATTGCGGCACCACACACCAGCAATTGGGATGCTTTATATGCTCGTTTAGCCCTAAAAGCTTTAGGGGTAAATGTTCGTTTAACCATTAAAGACAGCTATATGAAGTTTCCATTTGGGCCATTTGTACGTGCTTTGGGTGGGATCGGGATTGACCGTACACCAAAAGCAGAAGGCGAGCCGCGCCCAAGTATGGTTGAGGTCATGACCGATTTATTCAAAGAGCATCCGAAGTTAGTGATGCTGGTGACTCCTGAAGCAACACGTGCAAAACAGGAACAATGGAAGACCGGGTTTTATCATGTGGCAACGAGTGCAGGTGTACCTATTGCCTTGGCCTACATGGATTATGCCAAGAAAAAAACCGGTGTAGGTAAAATTGTATATCCTACAGGGGATTATGAAAAAGATATGGCTGAAATCATGGACTTCTATTCAAAAATCAACGCCAAATTCCCAGAAAACTTTAGTGTCGACAAGCGTTATTACACTGAAGCCTAAGGTTTACAGGACAGGGAACATCTCCCTGTCCTGCTTTAAAAACGTGGATTGTATTTAAAAACTTGGATTGCATTTAAAAAGCATAAAAGCATTGCCTCGAGATTTCAGTATTTATCAGTGTTATGGGATTAAGCACTTTTTAGTGAGGATCAGAGCCATAGAGCATTCACTTAATGAGAGAAATAGGCTCATTTATTTGCTGCCGGATTAATTCCACCTAAATGCTGGCAAGCCTCTTGGTAAATAAAATATTGTTCCTTAATCACATCACTTAATGGAACATCAAATAACTCTTCACCTTCCTTATAACTTTGCACATAAGATTCGGCTTTTTGACGGCTAGAAGCCAGTGCTTGTTCGTGATATGAGGTAATGGAACTATGCGTCATTTGTGCACTTTCAATTTTATTACACTGAAAATATGAAAGCATTTTTTCGGCATGTTTAATATCGCGAGATGTGCCTAAGCTACAGCCTGTTAGCAGCATTATTCCTGCTAACAAAATCAAGATTTTCATTTTGAGAAAAACTAATGGAGGGGATAAGTTATTGTATAAAACTTTCTCTTTCATTAATGGAATATGAAATATCAAGTGAGTGTTTTTTGATTAAATGAGATTTATCCTACTTTTTAGATTGTCTTTTCAAAAAAAATAATCCTGATTCTCGGCATATGTGTTTTAAATATTTCATGCTTCATCAGTTTAGATCAAGGTACTGAAAATTAAAAAGCCGCCTGAAGCAAATAACAGACTTAACACGGTATGTTTAAATTGCCGTTCTGAAATTTTATAAAATAATTTTGCGCCCAAGATTGCAGGGAAACTGACACTGACCAGCAAGATGGCCATGTAGGGCAGCAGTTGTATTTCCAGTGTGCCTTGCAGCAAATAGGCAACTAAAGTAAATAACTGAATGCCGAAATTGAAATGCCGTAAAATATAACGCTGCTCTTGTTTGGATAAGTTTTTCAGCATGACCCAAGCCGAAGGCAGTGAACCACAAAATCCGCCTAAACCACCCAGTATTCCTCCTACAAATCCCACCAGACTATCTGCAAATTTGCCTGATTGTTGCAGTCGAGGAAATTGCGGATTAAAGAACATGATCGGACACCACAGCACTAAAAATAAACCTAAAACCAATTTAAAAGTTTCTGGCTGAATAATATGCAGCAAATAAGTACCTAAAGGCACGCCAATCAGTCCTGCAATTAAATAGGGTAAAACCAGCGATTTATTGAGATGAGGATGCTTTTTCTCATTGGACAAGGAGATGATGTGACTCCAGACCGAAGCAAACACCACCAGAGGCGCAGCAATTTGCGGAGACAGAACCCAGACCCAGAAAGACATGGCAATTAAGGCAAAAGCAAAACCTGTGAGTCCCTGTACAAAACCTGCGACCATCGCACCAAGAATAAATAACAGCCAAGTCATAGCGATCAGGTCAAAAGGAAAGGCAGCAGTATTCTAAAGATTGCTGCAAAAGCCAAGCTTATATTTATCTGTATTTCTGCAAATCTAAGTAGAACTTTTAATAAAAGGATTTAAAAAGATGCAGATTGGATATTTTAACTATGAATAAAAAATGAATAAATCCCTACAAGAGTGCAACAATGAATCCGTTTACTCTTCATTAAATCGTTTGATAATAAATGCATGCAGTGAGAGGTGATCAATATGATGAAAAAAATGATATTACTTTCTGTATTGGCAGTGTCGTTAACTGGCTGTGTGGTTGATCCTTATGATGACGATTATCGTGGTCATCGAGACCGCGACGGACATTATGACCGACAACATGGTGACCGGGATTGGAAAAATAAAGACCGTCCAAACTGGAACCATAACAGAAATGACCGTGATCGACACGATCATCGTTAACAGGTCGATAAGCTGACCTTAAATTGACAGACTACATTTGACTAAAAAGGATTCCATTTGGGAATCCTTTTTTATTGCTTCTAATAATTAAGCCGTATTTTTTTGATACAGCCCGGCGCGAACGGTTCCTGCCTTGGTCTGTTTAATCTGTTGCCATGAAGATGGAAGTTTCAGCTGGTTTAAATCACGATCGGCTTCAACATAGATAAAAGCCTTGTCCTTAAGTAAAGGATCGGCAAGTTGCGCCAGTTCTTCCCATAAGTCCAAACTATAAGGTGGATCTAAAAACACCAGATCAAATTGTTCTTTAAGCGTTGGCAAGACCTGTTGAGCCGTGGCGACTTTTAATTTTGCGTGTTGGCTGGTGACTTTAAGCAATTGCAAATTATCTGTTAAAAATGCCGCTTGAGTCCGATTCGGTTCAATCATCACCACTTGTGTCGCGCCACGTGACAAAGCTTCAAAACTTAAGGCACCCGAGCCAGTACAAAGATCTAAAACATTCGAGTTTTGAATGTCCCACATCAACCAGTTAAACAAGGTTTCACGGACTCGATCTGGCGTAGGACGTAAACCATCAGCACTGGCAAAAGCAAGTTGGCGACGTTTCCATTCACCACCAATAATGCGGAGTTGATTTTTCATTGATCATTCACTCTCTACGGGTTGTGAGTTGGTTGATAGTGATGTACTTGGTGATGTATTAGGTATTGCTTGGCTTGCAGGCTGTGCTGATTGTGCAGCATGAGCATCGGCTGCCACGGGTGTTGTACCGCTGGGTAATTCACCCGGTTTAATGCCTGCAGTCATTAGGCCGCCACTAATTTGATGGCCGGCTGGACGAATTGGATCTTTTTTACGTTTGAGCAGCCAATAATCAAACATGGGACGCGCCAATTGCGCTGCTGAACCACCGTGTTTACCATTTTCCCAAACAATCGCAATGGCGATTTCAGGGTTTTCAGCAGGAGCAAAACCAACAAATAAACCATGGTCAAGTTGACGCTCGGTCAATAGTGATTCGTTATATCTTTTACCCTGTGCAATACTTTTAACCTGTGCTGTCCCGGTTTTTCCTGCAATTTGATACATTGGGGTGCGAATACCGCGACCGGTACCACTTTCAACCACATCAACCATGGCATCGCGCATTTTAATCCAGTCTTCAGGTTTACCATTAAACTGAATGACTCCATCTGGAGCATTGTGGGTTACATGCGGTTTTGCACCATGACTTTCACGCAGTACGTGAGGAGTGATGTGGGAACCCTGATTGGCGGTAATGGCAGTGGCCATGGCGAGTTGCAATGGTGTGGCAGTAAATGCACCTTGCCCAATACTGACGGAAATGGTTTCACCCTTCAGCCATTTGCTTTTACGGGTACGCATTTTCCAGTCCGGGCTTGGGTATAAACCGGTACTTTCACTGGGTAAATCTACACCTGTTTTTTCACCAAAACCAAACTGACGCATCCAGGCATTCATTTTTTCAATGCCCATACGATAAGACAGAACATAAAAGTAAGTATCGCAAGACACCACTTGGGCTTTATGCATGTTTACAGAACCATGACCTGTTTTTTTATGGTCACGGAAACGGTGACTGTCACCCGGCAAGGTAAAATAGCCAGGGTCAGATATGGCTGTTGCCCAGTCGACATAACCATAATGAATGCCGCCTAAACCGAACATCGGCTTAATGGTTGAACCAGGAGGATAAGCCCCTTGTACGGCGCGGTTGTAAAGCGGTTGGTCAAGATTATCGCGCAGGGCGCTATAGTCGGTATTGCTAATTCCGGTAACGAACAGATTTGGGTTAAAACTTGGACTTGAAACCAGCGCTAAAATTTCCCCGGTTTTAGGGCTCAATACCACAATCGCGCCACGACGTCCGGCCAGTTGTTCAGTTGCGATCACCTGTAAGCCATAATCAATCGACAGATATAAGTCATTGCCGCGAACAGGATCTTTACGGCCTAAATTACGCAGTACATTACCGTGTGCATCGGCTTCAACTGATTCATTGCCCGGCACACCGTGTAAAAGGTCTTCATAGGATTTTTCAACCCCAATTTTCCCAATCAGGTTGGTGCCTGCATATAAATCTTTATCAATCGATTTTAATTCTTTGTCATTAATCCGGCCCACATAACCAATCACATGCGCAAACAATTCACCATGCGGATAATAGCGGGTCATTTGGGTTTCTATATTGACCCCGGGGAACTGAAATTTTACTTCACTAAATTTGGCGATATCGGTTTCAGTTAAATTTAATTTAAGTGCAACACGTTCGGTCTTTTTGGACGTTTTGATTCGACTGCTAAAACGGTCTATATCTTCTTCAGTTAAGGCCAAAATAGGGATTAAACGCTTAACGGTATCATCAATATCCTGAACATCAGCCCGTGAAATGGTCGCTGAAAACACCGGATAATTGTCTGCAAGTAAAATGCCATTACGGTCATAGATATAACCACGTGCAGGCGCTAAAGGTTGCAGTCGAATCCGGTTCTGATCTGAGGCAGTGGAAAATTCGTCGTAATGGGCAATTTGTAAATACGCATAACGCGAAACGAGCAATAGAAGAAAGAAGGCAACAATCCCGACCGCGATAAACACCCGATTGCGATAAATGCGCTTTTCTTGTTGGACATTTTTTAAAGGAAAGTGCTGCTTCATATGCGATCGACTTACATCTGGGGGAGTGGGAAAAACTAGCGGGGTATTCTAACGCATGTCATGATTTTTTGATATTTGTTCAGGAGAAGCCTTGGACTGGTTTAGCTTAAACTTTGACTTTACAGACATTAAAATTGTAAAGTGCAGTATATAAGAGTTCTGATAATTCTGCTAAAGTCAAAATTGAAAAAAAGGACTGTATTAAAAATAAAATTAGGGATAACCATGAAAATAATCACAAAAGCATATTCTTTGCTGGCATTTTTTGCGCTCGCAAATGTAGCTCATGCACAAGACAATCCATATTTACCAGAAGCAAAATTGACATTAGACAGTGCTAAAACATGGAATGTAGGCGCCGGTTTTACCCAAAAATTAATCCATGTAAATGCAGAATGGGTGAATCCCTATGGAATAGCCTATGCAAAAGCCGGGGTGTTCCTGAATGATGACAAAAATCCGGGGGCGCAAGTGGGCTTTCGATATCCATATCATCTGACAGGTAAGGATAAAAATGGTTATTATATCGGGGTTTATGCAGGACATATTGAAAGTAAACCTGTCGATAATGAATATGAAGCCAGACTGGGTGCCGGGGTAGATCTCGCCTATGTTCTGTTAAGCAAGGAACGGATTAGTAGTTTTAGTGTCGGTATTGGTGCCGGTGAAGAGCTAGAAGATAGAAATGGCAATGTAGTGGCTGAAACAGAGCCGAGAATACAATTCTCCTATACTCTAAGCATCGGTTTATAGTGAAAATGTTCAGTTTTATACGATTTAGTATTTTGTGATTAAAAATTAAAATGGATATTATGCATGCTTGAGTACGTCAACGAATTGTGGCAAGCCTTCTTGAAACGCCCAGACTTTTGGGCAGTACTTAGCATTATTCCTGTAACTGCTTTTGTCACTTGGGCGCATGTGTGGATGGCGCTTAAAATGGTCTTTTATCCCATTACATTTTGGGGATTCCATTTAGGTCCATTACCCGTCGGCTGGCAGGGCATTGTGCCACGTAAAGCCGGCCGTATTTCAGGGATTATTACTGACAACACCTTGTCAAAACTGGGTTCATTGCGGGAATTTCTGGATGCGATGGATCCGGAAGATATGGCGCGCATCATTGGTGAGCAGGTTGGCTTTGAACTTGAACACATTATTGATGAGATGATGCTCGAACGTAATGCGGTATTTTGGGAAAACCTACCTTATTCGATTAAGCGCCGTATTTATGCTCAGGCACATAAACAGTTACCAGGTATCTTAAGGGAACTTGTGACCGAACTGACCATGAACGTCGAGTCACTTGTGGATATGCGTGAAATGGTGGTTCGCCAAATGGAAGGTGATCGCCGTTTAATGGTGAATATGTTTCTTAAGGTTGGACAGAAAGAAATCAACTTTATTTGGCATATTAGCGCGTTAATCGGGATGTTCTTTGGTATATTCCAGATGATTGTCTGGTTTGTTGTACCTTGGCATTGGACTGTACCGTTCTGGGCAGCGGTTTGGGGTTTTCTGACCAACTGGATTGCGATCTGGATGGTATTTAATCCGCTTGAACCGCATTATGTCCGCTATCCACAATTTTTTGAATTAACCAAAAACCGTAAGTTTCCTTGGGTGAAACCCGTGATTCCACGTATTGGCACCTACAATATTCAGGGCGCATTTATGAAACGCCAGGAAGAAGTGTCAGATGTATTTGCACGAGTAGTCACAGAAGACCTAATTACGTTAAAATCGATTATGACCGAGATGATGTATGGCGGGAAGAAAAACAAAACTCGCCGTATCGTTAAACGCCATATTAATGAAATTATGGAAACACCGCTGGTTAGAACATCTTTACAGCTCTCATTAGGTCCAAAAGAGTACGCAAAACTCAAGACAGACTTGATCGATCGCTCAATTGAAATTACGATGGTGCCTGTATGCGACCCTGCTTTTAATGCGAGCCGTGCACAGAAAATCTATCAAATGTTTAGAGACCGTATTCTAGAGCTGACCCCAAGAGAGTTTCAGAATTTACTCCGTCCTGCTTTTCAGGAAGATGAATGGATTTTGATTCTGCTGGGTGGCGTAACTGGATTTATAGCGGGTACAATCCATTTGTTTGTGGCTTTCTTATAATTAGATGCTGGACTGAGGGTTAAATCAATTAGATTCGACCTGAACGAAGTGTCATATACATTGTTAAATGAGGATGTTTTTTTATGCGCATTATATTACTCGGACCACCTGGAGCAGGTAAAGGTACACAGGCTCAGTTGATCTGTAAGCGCTACAATGTCCCACAAATTTCAACCGGTGATATGCTCCGTGCTGCAATTCGTGAAGGTACTGAATTAGGTCTTAAAGCTAAAAGCGTGATGGAAAGCGGTGGTCTCGTATCTGACGAACTCATCATCGGTCTGGTTAAAGAACGTATTGCTCAGCCTGATTGTGTAAACGGCTGCATTTTTGATGGTTTCCCACGCACGATTCCTCAAGCAGAAGCTTTGGAAGGTGAAGGGATTAATATCGACCACGTGATCGAAATAGATGTTCCTGATGAAGAAATCGTACAGCGCCTTTCAGGCCGTCGTCAGCACGCAGCTTCTGGTCGTATTTATCATCTTATTTACAATCCGCCTAAAGTGGAAGGTAAAGATGATGAAACTGGCGAAGATTTGGTTCAGCGTCCAGATGACCAAGAAGCAACGATTCGTAAACGTTTAGCTTCATATCATACTGAAACTGAACAATTGGTCGGTTTCTATCAAGGTCGTGCAGCTTCTGGCGAAAATGCACCGACTTATGACAAATTGAATGGACTGCGTCCGATTGAAGAAGTTCAAACCGATTTGTTCGCGATTTTAGATCAATCAAAATAATTCGCATGCCTTAGTACGGCGAATGTTTTGACATTAAAAGAGTCCTAAGTCATATTAGGGCTCTTTTAATTTGTACGCTCTTTTGAGGACCGACCCTTGCTAAAAATTGGCTTAGTGGCATTGATGATTTTTTTTGGTATTGTGGTATTGGCTTTAATGGTTCAAAGTTTTAAATACTTGCGCCGCGTGGAAAAGCAAGAAGCTGCAGAAAAGAAAAATAGCCAGCCCGAGCGTCAGCTCCATCCTAAATTACAGCAGAAAAATAAAGACAAACACTGAATTTAGATTTTATCTTCAATCATTTTTACCGGAATACTTTTCGCTGCGCCAAATTCAAAACGGTCTGGCCATTGGCATACATCTGCGACCACACATTCATAACATTTCGGCTTGCGGGCAATACAGGTATAACGGCCATGTAAAATCAGCCAGTGATGCGAGTCAATCATAAATTTTTTAGGAATTACCTTGACCAGTCGATGTTCAACTTCTAGCACATTTTTGCCAATGGCCAGACCCGTCCGGTTACTTACGCGAAAAATATGGGTATCTACGGCCATAGTCGGCTGACCAAAGGCTGTATTCAGTACTACGTTTGCGGTTTTACGTCCAACACCGGGCAATGCTTCCAGATCGGCACGGTTATCCGGTACGACGCTGTTATGCTTCTCTATCAGTATTTTGCAGGCCTTGATGACATTTTTAGCTTTAGCGTTATATAGGCCAATGGTTTTAATATATTGCTTCAAGCCATCAACACCGAGTGCATAAATGGCTTCAGGTGTATTGGCAACAGGAAACAATTTGTCGGTGGCTTTATTCACGCTGACATCGGTTGCTTGCGCAGAAAGTGTCACAGCCACTAAAAGTTCAAAAGGACTGGTGTAATTCAGTTCGGTTTTCGGGTGGGGTCTTTGCTCACGTAATCGCTCAAAAAATACCTGAATTTGTTTTTTAGTCATATTCTTTACAGGCATTCTTTATGCTCCTTGCAAAATATTAAGCTGCTGGTTGAGTTCATCTAATTGCAGACGTTTTTTTGCATCTTCCCGCACACCAAGCTGTTTTTCCAGTTTTTTGATTTGTGTACGAATTTTTGCAAGTTCGATGGTGGATTTGGCATCTAAATGAACAGTTGGTTTGGCTTCAGTCTGGGTAATCACGATGTCTGGAACACTGTCATTTTGTGCTGAAAACTGAGCAAATAATGCAGTATCGATATTGGCACGCACCACTGGACCTTTACGGTTTAAACCTCGTTTTTCTTCACGCTGAATATGTGAATAGTAACGATTTCGCAAGTCGTTTTGTTCCGCAATCCGCATGGTTTCATCGGGCACTGCATGATGGTCTGCAATCAAATCAATACAGTCGACCGGGCAAGGGGGAATGCACAATTCACAGCCTGTACACAGGTCGGTCAAAATGCTGTGCATCAGTTTACCCGAGCCAATAATGGCATCCACAGGGCAGGCACTAATACATTTGGTACAACCGATACATTCATCTTCACGAATAATGGCTTTCATGCGTTGTGGACGTCCATCACTCTGAATTGGCCAAACACTTTCTTCGGCTTTTAGCTTGGCACGACCCAATAAACTGGCTAAGGCATCGGCAACGGGCTGACCGCCAGGGACACATTTATTGGCTTCTTCACCCTCACTGACTGCTTTTGCATAAGGCAGACATCCATCCCGATGACCACATAAGCCACATTGGGTTTGAGGAAGAAGAGCATCAATATTTTGGATGAGAGCAAGTTGCGAATTCATGAGTAGACCATGCCTGCTGAAGAAATAGCAGCATACAGAAAAGAGAATTAAAACGATGGAAACAATTTTAGCATGATTTCTCGCTTTAATCTTATGCACGAAAATGGCACTATAAGCGCATTATTATCGGGCGAAAAGATAGCTAAATCAGTAAGGTTACAGCATTTCGTTGATAAGATAAAAAATAGTTATAATTAAAATAAATATATGTTATTGAATATTATTTTAGTTTTTTTAACAAAAGGTATTGTGCTATTGTTACAAAAGCTATTTAATATTTTGCGCCAAAAATTATCATTTTTTGAAAATTTGACCAATTTTGATCCATCTTTCTGCTGAGGATTAAGTGTTGAAATATAACAGCCTTAACGATTTTCTAGATTACGTTAAATCACGTGATGCACATCAACCTGAATTTCTACAAGCTGTAGAAGAAGTAATGACTAGCCTTTGGCCGTTCATTGAGAAGCACCCGGAATATGCTGATCATGGTCTACTTGAACGCTTAGTTGAACCAGAACGTGCGATTCAATTCCGTGTTTCTTGGGTTGATGACAAAGGCCAAACACATGTCAACCGTGCATTCCGTGTACAGTACAATTCAGCAATCGGTCCATTCAAGGGCGGCATGCGTTTCCACCCATCGGTGAACCTTTCAATTCTTAAATTCTTAGGTTTTGAACAGACTTTTAAAAATGCCTTAACTACACTCCCTATGGGTGGTGGTAAAGGTGGTTCAGACTTCGACCCTAAAGGTAAGTCTGAAGGCGAAATCATGCGTTTCTGCCAGGCACTCATGATCGAGCTTTATCGTCACCTAGGCTCAAATACAGATATCCCTGCTGGTGATATCGGTGTGGGTGGCCGTGAAGTTGGCTACATGGCCGGCATGATGAAAAAATTAAGTAATGACACTGCTTGTGTATTTACAGGTAAAGGTCTGACTTTCGGTGGTTCATTGGCTCGTCCAGAAGCAACAGGTTACGGTACAGTTTATTTCGCTGAAGAAATGCTGAAAATTCGTGGCGAAAGCTTCAAAGGCAAAGTAGTGACCATTTCTGGTTCTGGTAATGTTGCACAGTATGCTGCTGAAAAAGCAATGTACCTGGGTGCGAAAGTAGTTTCACTTTCTGACTCTGCCGGTACTGTTCACGTTAAAGACGGTTTCACTGAAGAACTTCTTGCTGAAGTGATGGAACTTAAAAACATTAAACGTGGTCGTATTTCAGAATTTGCCTCTAAACACGGTTTTGAATACCTTGAAGGCAAGCGTCCTTGGTCAATCAAATGTGATATCGCGCTTCCATGTGCAACTCAAAACGAGTTGGATGCTGATGATGCGGCTCAATTGATTGCAAACGGCGTGATCTCTGTTGCTGAAGGCGCAAACATGCCATCTACTTTAGGTGCTGTTGAGAAATTCGTTGAAGCGAATATTCTTTATGCTCCAGGTAAAGCATCGAATGCCGGTGGTGTTGCAACTTCTGGTCTTGAAATGTCTCAAAATGCGATTCGTTTAGGCTGGACTTTTGAAGAAGTTGACGAACGTCTACATGCAATCATGAAAGAAATTCACCGCAACTGTGTTAAATACGGTACTAAAGAAAATGGTTCTGTAAACTATGTTGATGGTGCAAACATTGCTGGCTTCGTAAAAGTTGCCGATGCGATGTTGGCTCAAGGCGTATTCTAAGTCCGACTTGGTTTAAGCTTTAAAAAAACCGAGGCGATCGCCTCGGTTTTTTTATATTTGAAATAAGCAGAATTATTTTACTGTGGCACGTTCTACAGTCATGTCATGCACATAGGCATATTTAGAATGATCGGCTGCCGGATTTTTAATTTCATAACGCTTGACCCGAATCACCTGGCGCTCAGTAGGATTATGCTCAAAACCTTCAATCTGGTCGTAAAATAAAGTCCAGTCTTTATCCACTTGGGTTTTTACCCCACTGTCGTTATATTTGAGTTCACGGACTTGTAAACAGGTTTGCGCTGCTACACCGGTACATGGTTTAGTTTCAGGTGAAATTTCCAGGAAAATGACATCAGCTTGAGCATTATATTTTGTTTCAGGGGTCATTTTTCCAGTGAAAACGTATTTTTGACCAGTAGCGGAAATGACCGTGAGCGTTGGATTTTGCGGATCGTTCAGATCTAAAACGAACGGTGCCTTGCGATGATCAAATAAATCTTTAGCGACATTTTCCTGTTCCATGGCTTTGGTTTCACATGCCATTTGGGTCGCCATTAAATTATCTGTCACGATCTGATTATTTTCAACTTTCCAGCTGGCTCCCATACCATTGCAGCTGGTGGCAATACCCAGACGTCCTTTGTCATCAAAATTGAGTACCAAGGGTTTAGGTGCAGTACCGGTGCGGGTGCTCCATTGATACGAAGCTAGGGTCTTATCTGCATTTTGTTGTTGTAATACGGACACGGCAACATCTCCAACTTTTTGAATATCACCAGATTGGCAAGCTGCAAGCGTGAGAGGGAAAAGGGCAATCGCTAAAAATTTAAGTTTCATTTGAAAAGTACTTGGTTTTGAAGAATTTTTAGTAGAATAACGTATAGGCTTTCAAAAAATATGGATACATTCTGATGAATTAAGTATCAAAATGTATCCATAACTATTTTTTTGTTCACTATTGATAAAAAGTTATGAGTTAGTCGAAACGATAGATATCCATACCGAGCGAACCCATACTGAAACTGCTATGCACGATACTAAATCGATGACCTGTACCCATGGCAAAGAACAGTGGTGCAAAGTGTTCTAGGCTTGGATGATTGCGTTGTACATAGGGAATATTTCGCCAATCCAGTACTGCTTGATAATCGCTGTGGCTCAGTTTGCTAACCACATAATTACGGAAGCTTGATGCCCATTCGGGTACATCAGCAGGTTCACCACGCCAAGCAAGCTCTGCCAAGTTATGGGTAATGCTACCCGAACCAATGATCAAGACCTGTTTTTCACGTAGTGGCGCCAGGGTTTGACCAATTTTATAAATATCTTCAGCAGACATGTTGATTGGCAACGAGATCTCAACCACCGGGATATCTGCCTCAGGATACATATGCAGCAATGGCATCCATACCCCATGATCACGCGGTCGAGTGCTATTGGCATGTGCAGTCAAGCCTGCATTGGCTAAAAGATGCAGGATTTCTTCAGCCAGTTCGGGCTGCCCGGGCGCAGGGTAGCGCATTTCATAAAGTTCAGCGGGAAAGCCACGAAAGTCATGCCAAGTTTCAGGACGTATACTGCTACTGACTTCTAGGGCATTACTTTCCCAGTGTGCCGACATCACAATAATTGCTTCAGGTTTAGGCAAGTTTACACTTAAACGCTCTAACGCCGGCCCGACCTGCTCTGGATTAAGCGCAAGCATGGGCGATCCATGTGAAATAAATAAACCGGGTAAAGTTTGTAAATTCATGACAATGCGCCTAATTCAAATAATATCGACTGGGGTAGTGATGGTTATGATGCCAAAAAGGAGATATAGAATAAATAGAATTTATTTCAACATATTGTTGCATAAATGCAACGATGAGAAAACGTACTCAATCACCTCCTTAGCAAGACCAAGCGCTGACCATAACGCTATTTCAGTTTTGTAAAAAACTAAAATGAATCATTCAAGCTAGTGATTTACCCTGCACGATGGTAAGGATGATTATTGTTAATGCTCATTGCGCGGTATAGCTGCTCGATCAGCATCACTCTAACCATCGGGTGAGGCAAGGTCAGCTTGGACAATGACCAGTGCCATGCAGCGGCTTTACGCACCGCTTCCGAGTGACCGTCTGGACCGCCAATTGCTAAAACCACATCATTGCCTTCAAGCATCCATCCTTTCATGGTTTCAGCCAGTTTTTCAGTGCTGAACTCTTTGCCACCCACTTCAAGTGCAATCAGGGTTTCATTGTGCTTCATTGCATTTAAAATGCTGTCGCCTTCAATTTGGCGATATTTTAAAATATCCGCTTCCGAATCATTCTTCCCGCGTTTTGCCATGGGTAATTCAATAATCTGAGTCTGCACAAAAGGCTGAATACGTTTGAAGTAATCTTCAAAACCAGTGAGTACCCAGGCTGGCATTTTTTGACCGATGGTAATAATACGGATTTTCATAAGATTCGATGATTTGAAAGTCATCTTTATTATAAACATTAAAACCGGTTTTACTTATTTTGCGCAACAAATTGAAATTGAAAAGTCGTGCGAGATGCTGCATTAATCTTCAGTAAGGGATTAAACATGAATAATAAAACAGGAATAGACAATTAAATGAGATTAAAGAATGGTCTAAATTTAGGCTTAGGGTTGAGCACTTTTATTGGCACTGTTTTTTTAACCACTTCGACATGGGCATTGCCTAACGTGACGCCAGCCAGTAGCGACAATTTAAAAATCTATATGGAGCAAATTATAGGCCAGCAAGGACATCGCAATTATAAAAATATAGCAGAATTACAACGTGTTTCTGCATGGATTAAGGAACAGATGCGCCTGTTTGCTATTCCATGCCACTATCAAAACTATTCGGTGAATGGTTTGGGTTATCGTAATGTGGTGTGCACTTTAACAACCGGCCATTCTGACAAAGTGATTGTCGGCGCGCATTATGACGTATTGGGTGAACAGCAGGGCGCTGATGATAATGCTTCGGGTATTGCAGGCGTGATTGAGACAGCACGCATTTTAGCGCAGCAGAAATCGCAACTCGCATATAATGTGGAATTTGTATTTTATACCTTGCAAGAACCGCCATTTTTCAAAACCGAGCAGATGGGAAGTTATATTCATGCCAAATCGGTACAGGCGCAAAAGGATCAAATTCAGGGGGTTTATATCCTGGAGATGATTGGCTACTACGATGAAAATCTTGTGCAGCAGTATCCGGTGGGTTTGAAGTGGATCTATCCAAGCCATGGCAATTTTATTGCGGCAATGAGTAATCTGCAATCTTATGAGTTGGGGGCGAAGTACTGCCAATCCATGCAGCTACTCAACCGTTTGGAGTGCCAAAGAGTGGTTGCTCCATCTTTTGTATCCGCAATGGACTTTTCTGATCATATGAATTACTGGAAGTTTGGAATTCCAGCAATGATGATTACCGATACCACTTCTTTTCGAAATCGGCATCATCATAGTAAGGGAGATACTTTGAAAACACTGAATATTGGAAAAATGGCCCATGTTGTAGACGGGCTGGTTTATAGTCTAATGGCTCAATCTGAATAATAAAAAACGCAGTCCCTTAAGTGACAACTGGAACTGCGATCAAAAGGTCATCCACCTGGAGATGTAGATGACCATTCACATAACTTGTTGATTAGAAACTTACAGCCAATCTGGGTCTCTATATTAATAATTGAGGGTCAGCGGTACATTTTTCAAGCCTATGGTTTATTAATATAGTAAAACTTTTCACTATAAAAAAAGAGAGCCGAAGCTCTCTTTTTTGTATCCAAATGCGATTAATGACGTGCAGCTTTGCTTTCTTCAACCGGTTTTACAATCGGATTTTTGGGCAAAGGTTTCGGTGTTTCAATTAAAGCAGATAGCAAGATATCATCGATACTTTTCACTGCTTTAATTTCCAGACCTGCTTTCACGTTATCCGGAATTTCCACCAAGTCACGTGCGTTTTCTTGAGGGATGAAGACCAGTTTAATGCCACCGCGATGTGCAGCTAAAAGTTTCTCTTTTAAGCCACCAATACGCATTGCACGACCACTCAGGTTGGTTTCACCCGTCATGGCAATATCCGCACGAACTGGAATACCTGTGAAGGCAGAAACCAGGGCAGTGGTTAATGCCAAACCTGCAGATGGACCATCTTTCGGCGTTGCACCTTCAGGTAAATGCACATGGATATCGGTTTCTTCAAATCTTGAAGCTTCAATACCTAAGGCATCTGCACGGGTACGAACCACAGTCATTGCCGCGGTAATGGATTCTTTCATGACATCACCGAGTGAACCGGTGGTAATGAATTTACCTTTACCTTTTACAGCTGCAACTTCAATGGAAAGCAATTCGCCACCGACTGAAGTCCAAGCCAAGCCATTTACACGGCCCACTTGCGCTTCCTCTTCGGCCATACCAAAGTCGAACTTATGCACGCCCAGGTAATCCGGCAAGTTTTCAGCAGTCACATCGATATGCAAGTTTTTGGCTTTTTTGCTTACCGCTTCTTTCACGACTTTACGCGCAATTTTAGATACTTCACGTTCAAGGCTACGCACACCGGCTTCGCGAGTATAGCGACGCACGATGTCACGAATCGCTTCTTCATGAATAGTCAGTTCTTTGCCACGCAAACCGTTGTCCTTAATGGCTTTCGGAACCAGGTAACGTTCAGCAATATTGACTTTTTCCTCTTCGGTATAACCCGGCAGACGAATTACTTCCATACGGTCAAGCAAGGCTTCAGGAATATTCATGCTGTTTGCAGTACAGATGAACATCACTTCAGACAGGTCAAGATCAAGATCTAAATAGTGATCGTTAAACTTGCTGTTTTGTGATGGATCAAGTACTTCAAGCAGGGCAGAAGCAGGGTCACCACGGTAGTCTTGTGCCATCTTGTCAATTTCGTCGAGCAAGAACAGCGGGTTCTTCACGCCTACTTTTGTTAAAGACTGCACCACTTTACCCGGCATCGCACCGATATAGGTACGACGGTGACCACGGATTTCCGCTTCATCACGCACACCACCTAAAGCCATACGTACAAACTCACGGCCTGTTGCTTTGGCAATCGATTCACCCAGTGAAGTTTTACCTACCCCTGGAGGACCAACCAGGCAAAGAATTGGACCTTTGAGTTTTTTCACGCGTGATTGAACAGCCAGGTATTCAACAATACGTTGTTTAACTTCATCTAGACCATAGTGGTCAGCGTCCAGAATCTCTTGTGCCTTGTTCAGGTTAATGCTGACTTTGCTGGCTTTATTCCAAGGCGTATCTAAAATCGCCTCAATATAATTGCGCACCACAGCAGCTTCACTTGAAGCAGGTTGCATTGCTTTGAGCTTACGGAATTCAGATTCCGCTTTTTTGCGTACGTGTTCAGGTAAATCAGCTTCTTCAAGACGACGTTCAATTTCAGCAACGTCATCTTCAGCACCGCCGTTCATGTCAGAAAGTTCGCGCTGAATCACCTTCATTTTTTCATTCAGGAAATATTCGCGCTGGTTTTTCTCCATTTGGCGTTTTACCGAATCATGCAAGGTTTGTTCAATCTGTTGTTCTTCAGATTGTTGTAACAAATAAGTCATGAGTTCAGTCAAATGTGCTTCAAAGTCATCATGTTCCAAGAACTTTTGTTTTACATCAATGTTCAGCGGGACACGGGTGGCCACAAAGAACAACAGTTGCAGTAAATCATCGATTTTATTTGCAGCAGTAATCAATTCACGTGCATTACGTAATTTTGCTTCTGCATATTGTGCAAATAAAGCGCGCAGTTCCTGTACACGTGTTTCTTGAGAGTCAGCTTCGACATTGACTGTCATTGGGCTAACTGCATGTTCTGCTGATAAATATTCATCATTGTCGATGATTTTTACCAGTTTAGAACGCTGCAAACCCTCAATTAAAACTTTTATACAGTTTTCATCATTTTCATGATTCACAACTTGTACGATCTTCGCGACAGTACCGTATTGATATAAGTTGTCGTGATCAATTTCTTCTGTAAGAGAATCTTGTTGTGCAACTACAAATACGAGATTGTCACTGTTACGAGCCACGTCAACTGCTTTGATCGATTTTTCACGACCTACAAATAACGCAATTTGCATGTGAGGATAAACCACCACATCTCGTAGCGCTAAAAGCGGTAATACGCTTGGAACCTGTGTAGCTAAGGTTTCTTGATTCATAATAATTTCAGACATGAGCACTCCTAATGAGTAACAACGGTGTTGCCATATTTTTATAGTGAAGTGTATTTCAAAAATTACAAGGGCAGGGTCAATGAAAATGTATAAAAAATGAGTAAATGTGTGATTTTAAAGTGTTCATGAGTGTCAAAAATACCAGTTTAACGTTTGAAATGTAAATATTTTGAAGGTGTAATTAAGCCATCCAGCGGCTGATCCCAAGTTTCACGATGTAAGCGTTGCTGAATCAGCTGGAAGTCATGGGCAATTCCTAAACGGAAAGGTTTTTTGCAGGTACTGGCCAAGGTTTTATCATAAAAACCGCCACCCATGCCGATGCGTGTGCCATAGATGTCACATGCGAGTAAAGGCATGATTAAAAAGTCGAGTGTAGATACATGTAAGCCACGATTTGCCATCGGTTCTTTCATGCCCAAGGGATGATGTGAAAACCGATTGTTTCGGTATTGTTGTTGGGTGATTTTGACCCAGTGCAATTGCTGGTTCATATTGCAAATCATCGGCAGATACACTTCTTTATGCTGCTTAAAGCAGTATTCAATGATGTGTCTGGTCTGAATTTCACCAAAGGCATGCAGGTAAACGCCAATTTTTTTTGAATGTTGAAATGCTTTAAGGCGTAATAGCTGGTTTAACACCTGTTGTTGAGCCTGCTTTTGGGCAAAAGGGGAAACGGCTCTACGTTGATGTCGAAGTTGTTTGCGTAAAATTTTTAAATCCACTGACATCGCTTATGTGTCCCCAAAAAATACAAAAATATTCATCGAAAATGCAGTTTACCTGTTTTTAAGTTCTTTCAAAATCGGGCAAGCGCTTTCATGGGTGGTTTTACATTCATCGACCCAACTGCTTAAACGGGTTTTTAAAGCCTGCAATTCCTGAATTCTTTGATCGATTTTTTCTAATCGTTGCTCAATGACCTGCCGAACCTGTTCCCGATCATCGAGTTGAAGTTGCAGCAATTCCTGTATTTCACTGAGCTGCAGTCCTGCATCTTTACCTTTTTGAATAAAGCTCAAAGTTTCCATGTCTTTGTCATTGTAATAACGATAACTCTGCGTGGTTTCCGGCACCCGCATTAAACCAATGCGTTGATAATAGCGAATGGTTTCGACATTGACCTCACATTGTTTGGCAAGTTTTCCTATGGTAAGCATAAAAGCTCCTCAATATGACTTGACTCTGTACCTAGGTACAGACTTTATGCTAGCACAATTAAAGAACAAAATAGGTGAGTCTGATGAATGAGCAACAAAAATCTCCTTGCTGTAAAAAACAGGATTCAGCCTTTGAATTAGTGAAAGTTGATCCTGTTTGCGGGATGAATGTATCTGAAGATTCAGCGCATTCTTTTGCCTATCAGGGAAAAAACTATTTATTTTGTTGCGATGGCTGCAAACAGAATTTTGTCAGCGATCCTGAAAAATATCTTGCACCAGACAATAAGCCTGTTTCCGGCTGTGGCTGTGCGAGTAAAGCCAAAGTGGCTGAAAAAACAAGCTCATGCTGTGGCAGTCAAAAAACACAACAGCCGCAATATATCGATCCCGTCTGTGGCATGAGCGTGACGGATTTATCCAAGCCGCATACTGAATATTCAGGGCAGACTTATTATTTCTGCTGTCAGGGCTGTTTAAATAAATTTCAGGCCAATCCTGAACAGTATTTAGAAAAAAATAAATCTAAAACTTCGGGCTGTGGCTGTGCATCGAAATCCAAAGTAGAAGAAAAAAACAGTTGTTGTGGCGGAGCAGAGCAAACAACTAAAGATGTTTTAACAGTTACAGATCTGGTCTGCGGTATGCAGGTTAAAACAGATTCGAAATTTCATCGCCAATATGAAGAACAGGACTATTACTTCTGTTCGGAGAGCTGTCTGAATAAATTTAATCAGCAACCTGAACAATATCTGCAAAGCAATCAGAAAACCACGAGCTGTTGTGGTTCACAAGCAAAAGCAGCAGAGGAAGAAAAGAAATCCAGCTGTTGTGGTGGAGCGCATCCCTCATCACCTGGTTCAGAGATTGACCCGGTGTGTGGCATGTCGGTAGATACGTCAACCGATTTAAAAACAGATTATCAGGGTGAAACTTACTATTTTTGCAATCCCTCCTGCCTAGACAAGTTTAAGGCTGACCCTGAATTTTATCTGCTTCCTGCGGATCAGCGACCTGTACCCGAAGGTGCCGCGGATATGGATTATACCTGTCCTATGGATCCTGAAATTGTGCAAAAAGGACCGGGAACCTGTCCCATCTGCGGGATGGCTTTAGAGCCGATGCAACCGACTTTAAATGATGCGCCTAATCCTGAACTGGTCGATTTTAGTCACCGTTTCTGGATGACTTTGCCGCTGACTTTAATTGTCTTTGTATTGGCGATGGGTTCGCATATTCATGCCTTTATTCCGCAACATATTCAGCCGTGGATTGAACTGGTTTTATCCATTCCTGTCGTACTCTGGGCGGGTAAGCCATTTATCGAGCGTTGCTGGATATCCTATAAAACCCGCAATTTGAATATGTGGAGTTTGATTGGTGTCGGGGTACTCGCAGCCTTTATTTACAGTGTGATTGCGACCGTTTTCCCATCCCTGATTCCTATGCAAGCCAAAACGGGTCATGGAGTTGCCGTGTATTATGAGGCGGCCTGCATGATTGTGTCACTAAGTTTGCTTGGGCAAATTATGGAGTTAAAAGCCCGTGCCAAGACAGCCGATGCATTAAAATCATTGCTGAAACTGCAACCGCATACCGCAAGACTGGTGCAGCATGATCAGGTGGTTGAAGTTGATATTGGTATGGTGAAACAAGGGGATATTCTACAAATTTCTTCAGGTGATCAAATTCCACTGGATGGTATTGTGGTGCAAGGCAAAACCTATGTGGATGAAGCGATGATGACTGGTGAGCCTGTACCGGTTAAAAAAGAAATAAATGACCGGGTGATTGGCGGTACGGTGAATCAGCAGGGCAGTATTCGCATTCAAACCACGGCAGTGGGTGCCAATACTACCTTAGCGAAAATGATTCAAACTGTGGCAGAGGCACAGCGTTCCAAAGCGCCATTGCAACGTCTCGCCGATGTATTTGCCAAGTATTTTGTTATTGTGGTTTTAGCCATCAGTATATTGACCTTTATCGCCTGGATGGTCTTTGGCCAAGCACAGTTTGATTTGGCACTCATGTGCGCAGTGGCTGTACTCATTATTGCCTGTCCATGTGCTTTAGGTCTGGCAACGCCGATGTCGGTGATGGCAACCACAGGTCGCGCAGCACAAAAAGGCGTATTGTTTAAAGATGCTGAAGCGATTGAAGCCTTAAGCAAAGTCACCACGCTAATTATTGATAAAACTGGAACCTTGACCGAAGGTAAACCGAGTCTGAACGAGATTAAACTGCTTTCAGATACAGTACAGCAAGCGCAAGTTGAACAATGGATTGCATCAATTGAGCAATATTCAACTCATCCAATTGCACAAACTTTGACTAAACTGGTTCCGAATTATCGACTGATTAAGGTGGATGATTTTGAAGATGTCACTGGTTTTGGTGTCAAAGGGCATATTGAAAATCAAATCCTTTACGTGGGCAGCCAAAAACTGATTGACCAACTGGGTTTAAAGCTCAATGAAACGATTCAAACCCGACTTGATCAGCAAAGATCGAAGGGAAATGTGATCAGTTTCTTGGCCAATGAGCAAGAAGTTTTGGCCTATATCTCGATTCATGACGCGGTTAAACACAATGCACACCAAGTGATTGATCAGCTGATTGCCGATGGTATTGATGTGGTAATGGCAACAGGTGACCATGAACAGAATGCCAAACTGGTCGCGGCAGAATTGGGTATTCAGCATGTTTATGGCAACTGTACTCCGACTGAAAAGTTAGACATTGTGAAAAAATATCAAGCTCAGGGGAAAGTGGTGGCAATGGCAGGGGATGGCATCAATGATGCACCCGCACTTGCGCAAGCGAATGTCGGAATTGCGATGGGTAATGGTACCGATATTGCCAAACAAACTGCTCAAGTGACCTTAGTCAAAGGGGATATTCGCGGTGTGGCAGATGCCCTTCATATGGCGAAACTTGGCGTGAAAAATATGAAGCAAAATCTGGCCTTTTCTTTTGTTTATAACGGCTTGGGCGTGCCTGTTGCTGCCGGTATTTTCTATCCATTGACGGGTTTGTTATTAACCCCAATGCTTGCCGCTGTGGCGATGTCACTCAGTTCTTTATCTGTGGTGATTAATGCACTACGTTTGCAAAAGTCTGAATAGTACTGAAAAGTGAAGCATTGATATAAAGTACCCAAGATAAAAATCTTGGGTACTTTCACCTATTTTATTGAAATTACAGGCTTTGGATTGGATGTGTGCCATACTGCAGACTCAAAAAATACTCAAAGGTTAAAATGCCCAATACAAATTCACTGGTAGCGATAGAACAAATTTATAATTTTTTAAAAGTAACGCCTGATTATAAAATGAATAACCAGTTTGATAAGTTAAAAGATTTTTTCTTCGAACTGAATGATCATAAGATTGGCGATTTTGAATCTCCTGCGCCATTAAAATTTATATTTAATTTTAATAAATCCTGGATATCCATGGATGCTGTGGCAGCTCCAGATTTTAACAATAAAACATTATTTCTAAATTGGGTCACTGCAAGATTAAATATTATGGCTTAAAAAATGCCTATATTTAGCTAGAGAGCATTGAGTTCCAGATATAGTGAAAACCGGCTCAAGCGGTGCATGCTTTTATGCAGTAATACTTGCTGCTCATGATCAGGAAATACACTCTGAGCAAAATTTTACCAAACTGTCATTATCACAATGGCAGTTTTTTTATAATATAAAATTTTAGCTAATACAGCAGTCGAGTACCAATAGTCATTAAGGAAAGAGTCAGGTGTCGGGTGTATCGTGAATACCGAGCTGCACTGGATGACTGAAAGGATGACTAAAAAAGTAATTTTTCATAATTATTGATAAATGGAGTGCATATGACTAACCAGCAGAAGAATGAATCAAATCCACAAAAAGAATCTAATCGGGATAAAGGTAAAAAAGATCCCAGCCAGCATTCTGTTCCCCCGAAAAAACCAAATGAAGAACCTGAAAATCCGATCAAAGAGCAAAAATAAATTTTTATAGATACGCTAGGCTCTAATTCAGATTAGGGCCTATATTTTTGCCTATATATTTTGATCTTTAAAAACAGATGATGAGCTTAGAGCATAGATTCTGGTCTTAAATTCTAGTTTCTAACAAAATTCTAGTCTCTAACAAAACTAAGGTAATTGAATTGAGCGAATAAAAGTCTTGTTTAGATTTCTTTATAGGGCGTGAATTAGGCTTTATAGCAATGTACTACAGCATGTAGCCATTTTTTACGAATTACTAAGGGTATATTTTTAGAAAATAAGGAACAAGTTTTTTATAATTTATCTAAATTCTATACGTTATTATTTTCTATATATTGTTACTTGAAAATTAAATAAACACTCCGAAGATGCCGCTGCATGTCATTACCCTTGAACCCTAAAGTTCAAGGTGGACGCGGCGCATACTTGCTGGGTTTCCTACCCGAAGGTAGGCATACACTCTAAATATACAGAACGCATCCGGGGGTGTAGATATCGGCTCAGGGGAATCTGACTCGCTGGCGAACATCTCAGAGATGAAGTAAGTATAACCAATAATCACGTATTGGCAAATCATCCGTGTGCAGGAACTGTAAACTAACCTTTCAACTGTCGATACTTTGCCCAATTTTAACCAAAATTAAGCCAAATCATTCACATCTTCTAAAATAGTCGCCAGTAAGCGTTCGCAGTGGGCATACTCTTGCAATGATTTGTTCATCGCGAGCACCTCTTGCATCAGCTCCAAAGCCACCATAATGATCAGTTTAGTCGGCTCTAGACGTGGGGCTTTACGGCGGAAATCATCATATTTTTCATTTAACAATTCAGCCGCACGTTCTAAATCCACTTTTTCGGTTTCAGTGGTGGCTAAACGAAAATTATGTCCCAATACACGCAACTCAACCGCAATTTGTTCACTCATGATTAAATGTCCTCATTGGCTTCTGTTGGGTGAGCAAGTTGTTGAATTTCTTGCGCGTCCTGATCTTGAGCAGTGCCTAAAATAGACAAGCGTTGAATAATCGCTTCCACCTTGGCCTTGGCATGTTCATTTTTTTGTAACAATCTTTCTCGTTCTTGCTGCAAACCTTGAATTTCCTGTTGAGCAAGACGCTGTTCATTTTGCATTTTTTCTTTAATGATACGTAATTCATTACGTTCAGCCAGAATTTCCTGAAAACGATTTTTAAGATCGGTACAACTTTTTTCCAGGCGACTATAACGATCCGCTAAAGAGGTTGCATCGGTATTCAATTGCTTGAATTGGGACCGCGCATCGCTTAATTGCTCGCTAAGATCGTCTATTTCTTCTTGTTTCTTGGTAATGATGCCGTTCTTTTGCACAATTTGGGCATGATGATGCTCGGCAGAATTTTCTTTTGCCGCGGTGAGTGCACTATTTTCACTTTCATAATGCGTAAGTCGCGTTTTTAAAACGCCAATATGCGCCTGTAGACGCTGTAATTCTTCTAACATATGGTAGTCGCACAGTATTGCAAACAAAGGTAATATATACGAAGTATAGAGATTGGATAAACGAATGCAAGACGATATTTCAGGTTGGTCGGAATGGCACCACAATTTTTCAAAAATTGAAGAGATTTCAAGCCCAAGTGAGTTACATGGATTACTTACGGGTATTGTTTGTGTTACTCAGGCACCAACCAGCGATGAATGGCAACAAATTTTAGCAACCCTTGAAATTCCAGCATTGGATGAACAAGTGCTGAATTTGCTCGCAGATGAAGCGGAAGATATTTCTCATGCTTTATCAGACGATGAACTGGACTATTTACCACTGCTTCCGGATGACGAACACGTTCTTGCGGATCGTGTACAAGCGTTGGCAGATTGGTGTGCCGGGGTTGTACTTGGTTTCGGTTTGGCTTCAGGTCATATCCGTCCAGATGAAGTCGAATGGATTGAACATCTTCAAGATGTTGCAGCAGTCGAGTTTGAAGAATCTGACGATGATGAAGAGGGCGAAGCAAGCTATCAGGAACTTTATGAATTTGTGCGCTTGATTCCTGTTAGCCTGTCATTGGGACGCAAGAAAGTAGAAATTGCAGAAACGCCGTTGCTGAAAAAGCTTCAGCCACAATTGAAAAGTGCAGCTTCAACAGAGGCAAGCAGTATTGTAGAAATGTTTACACCACATCGTCCGAGCTAATTCGGGCGATTCTGGTTCAACAACAGGCTATTTAAAAAGTTATAACCTCCACTCATAAAAGACAAAAGTAAACTTAATGATGAAACTGACTCAAGCAGATTTTCAGGAACGTCGCGACCGCCTGGCAGAAGAAATGGGTCCGCACAGTATTGCGATTATTGCCACCAGTCCGGTTGCTATGCGTAACCGTGATGCAGATTATAAATTTCGTGCGGACAGCAGCTTTTTCTACCTGACGGGATTTGCAGAACCTGAAGCAGTGGCTGTCATTGAGACATTTGAGTCGATTGATGAAGGTTATACTTATAGCTTGTTCTGCCGTGAACGTAACCGTGAAATGGAAATATGGAACGGTTACCGTGCCGGTGTAGATGGTGCAGTAGAGGATTATGAGGCTGATGAAGCCTACGCGATCGATCTGTTAGATGAAGAAATTATCGAGAAATTGCTCGATAAACAGAAATTGTTCTATCGTATTGGTCAGCACGCTGATTTTGATGCGCGTGTAGCCAAGTGGATTGCTGAGGCCAACGGTGAATCACGTCGAGGTACCTCTGCACCTGCAAATGTGATTCAGCTGGATCGTATTTTAGATGAAATGCGTTTGCACAAATCCGAAAAAGAAATTAAGTTGATGCAACTTGCATCGAACATCAGTAGCGAAGCGCATACTCGTGCCATGCAAACTGTACGTCCGGGCATGATGGAATATGCACTTGAAGCTGAAATCAATTACATCTTCGGTAAAAATGGTTGTGTGCCTGCCTATAACAGCATTGTTGGTGGCGGAGCAAATGCCTGCATTCTGCATTATGTGGAAAATGACAAAGCGCTAAACGATGGGGATTTAGTCCTGATTGATGCAGCTTGTGAATATCAACTGTATGCATCGGACATTACCCGCACTTTTCCTGTCAATGGTAAATTTAGCCCTGAACAGAAAGCTTTATATGAAGTTATATTAAAAGCACAACTTGCAGCGATTGATGCCGTACGTATCGGCAATTCTTACAAAGAACCACATAATATTGCTGTTCGCATTATGGTTGAAGGCCTACTTGAACTTGGCTTAATGAAAGGCGACATTGATGACATTATCCGGACTGAGTCTTTCCGTCAGTTCTACATGCATGGTACGGGGCACTGGCTGGGTATGGACGTGCATGATGTCGGTTCATATAAAATTGATGGTGAATGGCGTGCCTATGAAGAAGGCATGGTCGTCACCGTTGAGCCGGGGCTTTACATTGCACCAGATGATGAAACAGTCGATGCGAAGTGGCGTGGTATTGGCATCCGTATTGAAGATGATGTGGTCGCAACTGCAAATGGTCCATTGGTACTGACCAAAAATGTTGTGAAAACGGTAGAGGACATCGAAATGTTAATGGCAAAAGCAAAAGTAGCCTAAGCGATTTTTTAGGATGAAAAGCCGGTCAGATGATCGGCTTTTTTATTATTTTATATTTACAATAAACTCCAAGAACTCTATCACGTGAACATGAAATGATTTCGTAAACTATCTACGCTGATTCAGCAGAACAGGGATTATTTTGAGTCCAAATATTATATGATAACTTTTTAAATCTCCTGCTTCGTGTCATTTCGAACATTATGGGCTGTGTTCATGCATAACATTAAATTTCAAAACTTTGTGGAAGCGGCTAAACAAGTTCTTGAATATCTTCATGAACACTTAGGTTTTGGCTTGTGGATGATCACCCGTGTCGAGGGCGAAAACTGGATTGTGTTACAGGCAGAAAATAAAAAATATAATGTTAAAGCGGGGGATGTATTTCGTTGGGCTGATTCATTTTGCTACCATATGGTACAAGGCAAAGCGCCAAATATTGCTCCATGTGCGAGTGATATTTCACTGTATGCATCAGCACCGATCAATCAAGATTTATTGATTAAATCTTATATTGGTCAGGCATTATTTAATGAAGATGGCTCTGTGTTTGGCACCATTTGCGCCATTGATACTGAAATTAAGCCCAATGATATTTTAAAAGCTGCGCCTTTGGTGGAGCTATTTGGCAGTTTATTAAGCTCTATCCTGCAAAGTGAATTACGTGAAAATCAGCAACGTCGATTACGTGAACGTTTTGAAGTGGAAGCTTTAACTGACGGGCTAACAGGATTATATAACCGTCGTGCCTGGAATCGTCTTGTTGAGGCAGAAGACGGCCGATGTCAGCGTTTTGGTTTGCCTGCGACAATTTTTAGTATCGATTTAAATGACTTGAAACAGGTCAATGACCAATTTGGTCATGAACAGGGTGATCATCTTATTCAGATGACAGCAGAACTGTTGTTGAAAACCACGCGAAGCAATGATGTGGTTTCGCGTTTAGGTGGTGATGAGTTTGCTATTTTATGCCCTGAAATGTCGCTGATCGATGCAGAAGCTTTGTCCAAGCGTCTTATTAATGTATTTTTAGAGAACAATATTCATGTTGCAATCGGTTATGCGACTCGACAATTAGATGCCGATTTACATGAAGTGTTTATTAAAGCGGATACAAATATGTATGAACATAAGCGGCAAATGAAGCTAGAAAACGCGACCGTTTAGGGACTCATACTGATATCAATAAATCTCAGTAAAAGCCGGTCAGTTGATCGGCTTTTTTATTTACGTTTATCTCGAATAACTTAAATAAAACTAACCAAGTTAAAATTTAAAGCTTAAAAATTGACACGAATTCAACATAGAAAATCGGTTTTTAGCATCAAAGCAACATATTAAATCTGCTTTGCTTCTCATACTTTCTCTGATCCTCAAATAAACTTAAACAAGAGCGGGAGAAAAATTATGAGATTAAATACTGTAGACTGGATTGCCTATGCTTTAACCATTATTGGTGGCATCAACTGGGGCTTAATTGGCGCATTTGATTTCAATTTGGTCGCTGCAATTTTTGGTGAAATGAGCACGCTATCTCGAATTATTTATATCTTGGTTGGTTTGTCTGCATTGTACCTGATCTATACAGGCACGAAATTAGGCAGAACGGTACATCATACGGACTCTCCAAATATTGTGCGTTAACAGCCTATGATCAAAGAGATAGAGTAATATAAATTCGCATGAGTCGATTGTTTGGCCATCCATATAATCGACTTATTTTGATGAGCTATAATTGCCCTAATCGATAAAAACGGAGCTTGAGCTCCGTTTTTTTATGGTGATGAAGTAGATGACGCATTAGAAAATAGAGGTGTACCGGTTGGATGTTTTGCATAAATCCAGCATTGAGTCCCCATCGCATCAATATATTTTTTCAAGGTCGAAACTTTTTAAAATCGAAGTTTTCAGCTCATTCATACGCTTTTAGGTGCTGAAATTAAGTACTGAAAATCATCTGAAATTTACCCATCTTCCTATATCACTTACAAGCAAAGTGCTAATTCATTATAAAAATAAAAATTTTTGAGCTAATATAAAATCAATCAAGATTAGACGTATCTAAACTTTGTAGATACCGCAGATAAGGATCAAAACATGCAACAAGAGGTCATCATTGTTGGTGGTGGTATGGTGGGGTTGAGCCTCGCTTTGATGTTAGCCAAAGCAAATATTGCAGTTAAACTGCTCGAAGCCATCAAATACCCAAATTATGATGATGCCAATCTTGCGCCGTATCACTCCAGTTTCGATGCGCGAAACAGCGCATTGTCACGCCGCAGCGTACAGATCTATCAAGAACTTGGACTTTGGAACGCCTTGCAAGAACATG
The DNA here is from genome assembly GCF_004331155.1 of Acinetobacter terrestris. GTDB lineage: Bacteria > Pseudomonadota > Gammaproteobacteria > Pseudomonadales > Moraxellaceae > Acinetobacter > Acinetobacter terrestris. The sequence continues at coordinate 66,152 of NZ_SJNZ01000003.1, read as the reverse complement.
CCACGCCTATTTTTGAAGTTCATATTACCGAACAAGGCAGTTTTGGTAAGGCTCGACTAAAAGCTGAACAAGAAAAGGTCGAAAGCTTTGGACAGGTGATTGAAAATGCCTGGCTCGGCCGTGTGCTACTCACAGAAGTCCGAAAACAGCCATTGATTGAACTCATTGCTGGCGTACAAGTCACTTCACTCAAGCAAGATGCTGATCAGGCCCATATTGAAGCTGTACGCGGTGAAGAAAACTTGTCTTTACAATCAAAACTGGTCATTGCTGCTGATGGTCGTGACTCTTTCTGCCGTAAAGCCTTGGGCGTTGGCGCAGATGAGCATGATTATGATCAAGTTGCCATTGTCACCACGGTACAAACCTCTAAGCCACATCATCATGTCGGTTTTGAGCGTTTTAGTCCGCTTGGGCCTTTGGCACTTTTACCTTTACCGGGGGAATACCGTCGTTCAGTGGTTTGGCCGGTAAAAAAAGGCACTGAAGCTGAATGGCTCGGTGAACAAAATGATCAACACTTTCTAGATGCCTTGCAGGAAACCTATGGTGACCGAGCAGGTAAATTCCAAAAAACCGGTCGCCGTTTTAGTTTTCCATTGTCACAAGTATTGGCAGAGAAACAAGCCATTGGCCGTGTGGTGCTGATGGGTAATGCGGCACACACGATTCACCCCGTTGCAGGACAGGGCTTTAACTTATGTATGCGTGATGCTTATGTCTTGGTGCGTTCGCTTAAAGAGCAATTATCCAAATCTGCAGATATTGGTGAGCCAAGCATGTTACTTGCTTACGAGCAGGCACGATTAACGGATCAGCAACGGGTGATCAAGTTCTGCGACACTGTGGTACGCGGTTTTAGTAACCAAAACCCGCTGCTTAAACTGGTCCGTAATACCGGATTACTTGCTTTTGACATGATTCCGGGCGTAAAGCCATTGGTGGCAAATTACGCAATGGGGTTAAAAGCATGAGTGATGTTTTAGATGTGCTAGATGTTGTGGTTATTGGCGGTGGCTTGGTTGGTGGTTTGACTGCATTGCTGCTGGCTCAAGGCGGTGTTCAGGCGACTGTACTCGATGCTGCACCAGTTTTAGATGAACAAAAAGTTCTTTCTGTGGCAAATCCACGTGTTTTGGCACTCAGCCAAGCCACCATTCATTTGCTCAAGACAGTGCATGTTTGGGAGACGCTTGCCCGCCAGATGCCCTATAGCGGTATGCAGGTGTGGAATAAAAATGGCTATGGTGAAATCAATTTTGGACAATCCAGCCAAAGTACACCCAGTGCTGAACATACTTTAGGTTCGATGGTGGAGCCGAGTGTTCTAAATCTGGCCATTCAGCAAAAAATGCTGGAACAGCTGCAAGATTACCGCACCCAAGTCAAAGTCACACGCATAGAACAAGGTGTGGGTGTTTGGCATATCCATCTGGCAGATGGCACGCAGCTTAAAACCAAACTGGTGATTGGTGCAGATGGTGCAAATTCATTTGTCCGTGAACAGGCCTTTATTGATCTGGATATCCTCGATTACAAGCAAGCAGGTTTGACTTGCGCCATTCGTACTGCACAGCCGCATCAACATGTAGCCCGCCAGATTTTCCTGGAAACCGGACCTTTGGCGTTTTTACCGATGGCCAGTTTAAAGGCAGAACAAGATGGCCATTGGCAATCCATTGTCTGGACCTTGCCTGATGATTATGCGGAAGAATATGCTGCTCTAGATGATGCCGCGTTTACTGCACTTTTAACCCGTGAAAGTCATCACATGCTGGGTGAGGTCTTGCAAGCTACACCACGGGCGCAGTTCCCGCTTAAAGCACGTGCTGCACAGCAATATGTGAAAGCGGGCTTGGCCCTGATTGGCGATGCTGCACATGTAATTCATCCGCTCGCTGGGCAAGGGGTCAATATTGGCTGTTTAGATGCGGCCATTTTATGTGATGCATTGCTGCATGATAAAAAGCGTGGCGTATGGGCACATGAACAAACCTTGCAGCGCTATGAACACCGTCGCAAAGGTCAAAATGATGCCATGATGCACAGCATGTCTGCGATTGGCTGGATGGAAACCACCGGACTTTTCCCTGTGGTTTGGGCGCGAAATTTTGGCTTAAAACAGGTTGAGCAACACACTGCCTTAAAAGATGCCTTTATGTCTCAAGCCAACGGATTGCAGGCCTTAAAAGACACTTGTTATGCAGTTTGAAACTGAACAGCTGCTTTTTGTACAAATATTCATATAAGTTTACTTTTTTGATTAAAAAAGATACGATTTTTTCGTATTTGCCTCTATGCGAAACGATCAGAGATTGCTAAATTTCTTCCTAATTCAAAACCAATTCACATTGGAACGATAGACGTCATTTGTGGGGAGAAATAGAGATGACAGATATGAATGATTACGATGAAGTAGAAGAAACTGCAGTCGATGAAGATGAAGCGAAAGCTGCTGAAAAAGGGGCATCTGACAGTGAACCTACGCCAACTGATGGTGATGTGGCTGAAGCAGAAACTTTAACCATCACTGCTAAACTCAAACAGCGTCAGGCTCTGGAAGATGAAGTTGCTGCGTTCCTTGCACGTGGTGGCCGCATTGTCGAAGTTCCAGCGGATGAGTCTGCTAAAGATTAATCATACCTTTACTCGGTTTTTGTAAGGGATAAAAAAAGCATCACTTCTGTGATGCTTTTTGAGTTTTTACTGGTTGATTTTTAATCTTTATGGGTGAGTTCCAAAGCACGTTGATAAGCCACTTTCTTTTTGATGCCTGTCAAATCTGCTGCCAATTGTGAAGCGGCTTTTACCGATAAATCCTGCAACAAGCGAGTCAATAACTGATCCAGTTTTTCTTGATCTAAATCTTTTTCTACTGTCGCGCCACCAATGACTAAAACAATTTCACCTTTTTGCTGGTTATGATCAGATTCAATTAATTGAATCAACTCGGCCAAAGTCATTTTCTTGATGGTTTCAAAGGTTTTGGTAATTTCACGGGCAAAACCCACCGGACGGTCTGCACCAAAAATATCGGCCATGTCTTTGACTGAATCTAAAATACGATGCGGTGCTTCATAAAAGATTAAAGTTTGCGTTTCATCTTTCAATTTTTCTAACTGAATTCGACGCTGGGACTGGCGCGAAGGCAGAAAACCTTCAAAGCTGAAACGGTCGCTTGGCAAACCGACGGAACTGAGCGCGGCAATTGCAGCACAGGCACCCGGTACAGGAACCACACGGATATTATGCTCTTGCGCGGCACGAACCAGCTTAAAACCCGGGTCACTAATCAGCGGTGTACCGGCGTCACTAATCAGGGCCATATTTTCGCCGTTCAGTAACCTCTGGATCAATATATCAATTTTGTTACTTTCATTATGCTCATGACACGCAGTCAGTGGAGTTGATATATTATGGTGCTTTAATAATTGAGCAGAAGTACGCGTATCTTCGGCCGCGATAATACTGACTGACTTTAAAACATCAATCGCACGATAAGTGATGTCATCTAAGTGCCCAATTGGGGTCGCTACAACAAATAACTGAGCACTCATAAGGTTTCTCCAATGTTGAATAATAAAAATAATTTGATGGGCTTGATGCTGTATTGCATTTTTAACCAGGCACAAGCCGAAGTATTGGTCATTTTACCTGAATCGGGTCCTATGGCGCGAGCCGGATTGAGCGTCAAACAGGGTTTTATGAGTGCTTATCAAGCATCAGACCAGAAAACCCCGATTAAATTTGTAAACTCGGATAAAAAACAAATTGCCCAGTTGCTAAAAATAAATGTCAATAAAAAAACCCAAATGGTGATTGGGCCTTTAGCGCGTAATGAGGTGGAAGGGTTAATTAAGAGTAAACCCAAAGTGCGTGTTCTGGCTTTAAATGAAGTGACGGATCAAGCAGACAATGTCTGGCAATTTAGCTTGTCCAAGAAAGATGATGCTTATGCGCTGAATCAAATTCTGCAGAAAGACAAAATTAAGCAACTGTATGTTTTTCGCCAGCCGGGGGCAGAAGTCGACAGTGAGCTTTTTCTCATGTCTTTGGTGTCACAAATGGATTATCCCTTAACTTTTGTTGAGGAAGTGCCTAAAAAGTTGAATAAAAAAAGCAGTTTATTGCTGCTCGGAAATAATCAATGGATCAATAGCCTGACCAAGCTGCCAAATAAAAATGTTTATGTACTGGCGAATGCTATTGAGCAGCAGCAACCAATCCCCAAAGGCGTGAAGTTTTGTGATGCACCTGCTTTATATGATCTGGCATGGCCGGATGTAATCAGGGCCTATCAACAAAATCCTGTTTCCATGCCGTATCAACGGCTACTGGCTTTTGGGGGTGATGCCTGGCATATTGCTCAGCAATATCTAGATGAACCGAATTTGAAAAGCATTGAATTTCAGGGGCGTACCGGGCTAATTCAAATCAGTAATAATCATATCCAGCGTATTCCACATTGTTTTGAGAGTACCCAAAAAGGTATTAAGACCTTGTAAAGGCAATGAATATGCGAGCAAATTTAAATTTAGGACAATGGGCGGAACAGCAGGCTTTGGAATTTTTACAGGCTCAGGGTTTCATGCTGATTGTCATGAATTATCATTGTCGATATGGGGAAATTGATCTGATTGTACAAAAAAATCAGGAATTGATCTTTGTGGAAGTGAAAGCACGCTCCGCGACTCAATATGCACAATCCTATGAAACAATTTCATTCTCCAAACAAAAGAAGATCATGAAATCTGCATTATGCTTTTTAAATACTCATCCACAATTCCAACATTTTTATTGTCGTTTTGATGTGATTTGTTTTGATTTTTTTCAACAATTTGCAAAAACAATACAGCAAGATTTTTCTAAATTCACTTATGATCAACAATGGATTGAAAATGCTTTTACTTTTGAGCAAGAGTTTATTAATCTTTGAACAAAATCAGAGCATAAATGCTGAAATAAAATAGAATTGAAATTAACGATTAGGAGTCTTGCTGAGTGTTTAACCGTATTGCAATGACGTTACTGTGTGTAGCAAGTTTATCTGGTTGTGCAAGTTTCATCTCTGGTGGCACAGGCGCCGCCCCGGTAGGAACAGAAAGTGGTGCTCGTTCACTTGGACAAGTATTTATCGATTCATCTATAGAACGTACCGCTAAAATTAATTTATATAAATTGGATGCACGTTTTAAGCAATCGCGCGTCAACATTGAAAGTTTCCATGGCAATGTTTTATTAACAGGCCAAGTGCCAGATGCCCATTTAAAGCAATTGGCTGAAGATAATGTGCGTGCGATGACCGATGTCAAAACTGTACATAATTATATTACCGTAGGCAATCAAATCGGTTATGCCACCATCATGCAAGATACTACGGTCACAGCCAACACACGTGGGCTGGTGATGAAAGCCGTGGTGGTATCGGATAGCAAACTTCGCATTCATACTGAAGATGGCATTTTATATGTAATGGGGCGTTTAAATAGTGCCGAGATTAACGATCTGAATCAGGTGCTTGAGCAAGTCGGTAATGTCACTAAAATCATTACCCTGATTGATAATGTTGAACAATCACGTGCAGTAACTTCAAGTTTTAGCAGTCCTGCGGTGTATGCACAACCCGTTGAACAAACCCCTGTAGCGATTGATCCAGACCAAGCTGAGCCTACGAATGCTCAATAATGTAACGCAAGTGGTCAAAACGAAACTGGAACAAAACCTTGCATTGGCGAAAATGTTTTACAAAGATTTTCGCCTTTACGATTTTGGTAGTTATGCCCTGAATCGTTTAACCCCTAAAAAAGGTTATTCGGTCGTTGAAAACATTGCTTATGGCTTAAGAGCACGACAACGCCTGGATATTTTTACTGCCGAAACACCACGTGAACAGCGTCCCTTAATTGTATTTGTACATGGCGGGGCGTGGTTACACGGGGATAAAAAAGATTACCGTTTTGTCGGTGAAGCCTTTGCAAAAGAGGGCTATGACGTAGCAGTAATCAATTATCATCTGGCACCCGAACATGTGTTTCCCAGCTATATTGATGACTTGAGTCTGGCATTAAATTATCTAAGCCAGCATCAAGCTAAACTGAATATTCGGACTGAAAAAATTGTGTTGATGGGACATTCAGCCGGTGCATTTAATGTCATGTCGGCGCTGTATCATCCAAAGCCGTATACCTTGCACTGCCGTGCCCAAATTCAAGCGATTATTGGATTGTCTGGGCCTTATCATTTTGATTATAAAGATGATCCTGTATGCGCCGATGCGTTTGATCAGAATATCCCTTATCAACATGTAATGCCCTATTATTTTATTGAACCGAACACGGTAAAACATTACCTGTTTCTGGCAGCCAATGATCAAATTGTCAGCCATACCAATTCAAGAGATTTGCATCGTATTCTGCAAGAAAAGGGCAACCATAGCCAGATGATTACCATTCCGGGTACCGGACACGTTTCGATTATGGGATCGGTTTCGAGTTTGTTTAGTCGCTATTTTCAGACCAAGAAACAAATTTTGACAGTTTTGGATGAAGCCCTAAAACCTTAACTTATAACCATTCACGGGTGTCATCTGCAACAGGATGACCTTCGGTAATGTGTTTAATCATGGCGTATGCAATGCTGCCTTTAAAAGGAATTTCGGGCAGTTGATCCAGTTTAAAAAACTGCGCATCGCTAATTTCTTCTTCCTGAAGCTTGATTTCTCCGGAAGCATATTCAGCACGGAAAGCCAGCATTAAATTGCTTGGAAAAGGCCAGGGTTGGCTGGCAAGATATTGAACATTTTTTACTTTTAAACCGACTTCTTCAAAAGTTTCACGGCGTACTGCTTCTTCTAAAGTTTCTCCAACTTCGACAAAACCGGCAATCAGACCATACATATTAGTTTTATTTTTCGCATTTTTAGCCAGCAGGATTTCATCATCACCCCGTGTAATGACCGTGATCACGCAAGGTTGTACCCGTGGATATTGGTGATAACGGCAAGCCGGGCAAATCATGGCATAGTCAGTTGGATGTGCTTGGGTCTGATGCCCACAGTGACTGCAGAATTTATGGTTTTTACGCCATTCAAGCAGCTGAATTGCGCGGCTGGCCTGTTCGAATTGCTTGGTATCCCAAAGCGTCAATAACTGACGGATAGGAACCAGTTGTAAGCCTTGAGGAATAGGTTCATCTTCGAGAAGATCACGGGCAATCACTTGATCACCCGTGTTGAAGTGAAGATCACTTGCCAAACGTTCTACTTGAGGCAGTTGAAAATTTTCATCTACTAACAGTTGATGTTGATGAAAGATATAAGCAAGTGATAATTCAGACATTAGGCTACAGTTTTCAGTTTTTCGCTACTTTGCAATGCTACATTAAACATCGACTGCAATACAGGCTGTTTGTATTTTAAATTGTCAATCATCATATCGGCACTGGCTAAAGTATCGAGGGTGTGATTGATTTGCTCAACACTAATTAATGTTGAACTTTCAACTTGCTGCTGAATAAAGTCTGCTGCGGTTTTTAAGGCAGTTTGACCTGCTTCAGCATTTAAGAACAACAGTGCACCACCAATTTCACGTAATTGGGTCGGCAAATTCTCTACAGTTGCCAAATTGTTGTCTTGTAAATATTGCATTAAGGTTTGGCTAGCAAGATCAATTACAGCTTTCGACTCATTCAGCAAAGCCGCATGCGCTTCATCTAAACGGTCTAAAGAGATATTCATGTTATGCACACGAAGCTGTAAACGGCTTGATGTATGATGACGCTCCAGTACGCCAATTGAATTCATCGCAGATAGAATGCAATTCATCAGCTGCTGTGCAAAACCTTCATCTTTTAGCACTTCCGCACTGCTGAGCAAGCTGGCCTGGCGCGACAAGTCATTAAAGGCTTCATTCAGATTTAACACTTTGAAAATATTAGCAAGACTGCGGAGCTTATCTTGTAATTCCTGGGTTTTTTCTGGGGTCATATTTTGATAGTTGTATTCGATGTCGTTGCGAATTTGTGTCATTTCCGTGGTTACAAGTTCACTAATCGTATGCATGGTATCAAAATCGGGACCATAAAGATGACGGCTGAATACCTGTAATTGTGTATCGGTCAGATGGTCTTCACCCAGATTAAGCTGGCTGCGGATATGCTCTGAAGTCTCGTCTTCCTGGCTAATGCACAGGCTTAAAATATTGGCCAAATCGGCCAGGCTTGGTTTGAAACGGTCTGGCGTGTTGAAGTATTGCGCCATATTGCGTTCAATGCTGACCAAAGTGCGTAAACGCGGATCGTTGAGAAGCAAATGATCAATCTGTTCAAATGCAACATGGACCAGATTCCAGTATTGCTTGCTGGGTGTATTCTCAGCAAGACCGGCTAAATATGTCCCGGTTAATTTAATCGCTTGCAGGTCAAATTCTGTTTCTTCCTGCTTAATCAGCTTGTTTAAAGACAGTTTATACAGGCGATGCACATATTTAGATTTCTCTAAACTCGGTGCTTTAGGCAGCTGAAAGTCAGGGGTAATAGAGTCAATCAATGACTCGATATGCTGACCTTCATGGGTAACGGGTTTACCCAAGACAATCTCAAGGCGATTCAGGGTATCGAGCAAGAATTGCGGAATTTTAACTTCACGCAAGCAAATAAATTCGATATAGCGCTTCATCATGGTGGTGCCTTCACTTAAGGCGATCACCTCCTGCGTGTTAATTTGCGCAGGATTCCCCATAATCTTGCGCATTAACTCGGCAGAATATTGAGCGATTTGAGCTAGGGTAGGTATATTAATCAGTGCCAGTACCTGGGCACATTGCTCAAATTGATTCAGTGCATCATCAATACCAAAAGGTAAGGTTTGATCTTCTGCTAAGCTGCTAACCGCTGATTCGACTAGTTTAATTGAGTTATCAACCTCATTTTTTATTATCAGTAATGCAGTTGGGTCAAAATGAATAGAGGTTTGGTAAGACATGGATCTGCACCTTTCCTAGTGTTTTATCTGTTTATGAGCAGCCTGTTTAAGGGCGAAACTTCTTTACATTCAACTATAACTTAACTGTTAAACGTTTAAATACAAAAAACCACTAGAAATGTAGATTTTATTTTGCAAAAAGACAAGCTGTTCCATGTTTTTCTTCAAATTCCTTGACCCATGTCTCATGTGCCTCAAGTTCCTGTTCTGAAGGCAAGATTACAGGAAGCTCGACTTGTACGCTTAGACGTGCTGTCTGGGCCTCTTGTTGTTCACTTTCGGTCAAGGTGTCCATGTCGAAGGAAACCTGACCACCGGTCATGGCTAAATAGACATCTGCCAGGATTTCAGCATCGAGTAAGGCACCGTGGAAAGTACGGTCGCGTTGTGGAATTTCATAACGGCGCACCAAGGCATCCAGGGAGTTTTTTTGCCCCGGATGTTTGCTTTTCGCCATGGCCAAGGTATCGGTAACTTCGCACACTTCAGACAAGGCCACAAAGCCCGCACGTTTGAACTCCATGTCCAGGAAGTTCATATCGAAGCTGGCGTTATGCGCAATAATTTCTGCACCTTTTAAGTACTCAAAAAGTACATCGGCAATTTCTGCATAAACGGGTTTATCTTGCAAGAATGCATCTGAAATACCATGGATGTTTTCAGAATCACCCACCGGCTTTTTCGGATTGATATAAATGTGAATCGAGCTGCCGGTCAGTTTACGGTTGACCATTTCAATGGCGCCGACCTCAATAATCCGGTCAGTGTCCTGGAAATAGAAACCGGTGGTTTCGGTATCCAGAATCAGCTGGCGTGGACCATGAACCTGCTTGGTTCGTGGCGTAATCGCAATATGTGGATGTTCTACATTGATTAGATCAGGCGCAGCATTTTCTATCATTTCATCTTGAACTTCAGCTTCATCATTTACATCTTCAGACTGAAGCATGTCTTGTTCTAAATTTTCTAATGCTTCGCTGTCATCCTGCAGATCAGATTCGATTAAATCGAAACCAAAAGGGTCATCTAGCAACCAGTCCTTTTCCACTTTTTTTTTATCTAAAACCGTCGCTTCTGCTGAGGGCTGTTCTGCTTTTAATGCTGGATTTTTCATGGCTTTTAAGGTTTGGTCTGCACCCAAGTTGGCAAGCTGATCTGCCATTTCATTGCCCGGATGTCCGGCATGACCTTTAATCCAGTTCCATTCAATTTCGCGGCCCTGGCAGGTTGCATCCAGTAGTTTCCACAGGTCTGGATTTTTAACATCTTTCCAGTTTTTCTTTTTCCAGCCATGAATCCACTCGGTAATCCCTTGTTTTACATAGTTGGAATCGGTCCAGATAATCAGTTTGGCATCGCTGGGGCAGAATTTAATCCCTTCAATTGCCGCGCTGAGTTCCATGCGGTTGTTGGTGGTGTCCGGTACGCCGCCATACAGTTTATGCTCTTCAGTTTCAGTAATGACATATGCACCCCAACCGCCTAAACCTGGATTGCCACGACAAGCGCCATCGACATAGAGTGTGATTGTTTGAGCCATATAAACCAAATCCGAACGAGTGAGAGTCAAATTGAAGCATGTGAATGGTGTATTGTATAACGCAAATGTGCTTTTGAACTGTATAACATGCTTATTTTTTAATTTCTTGTAACATTTACAGTGAAATCGCGCTAAATTAATCTCTTGTGTCAGCGACATGCTTCACTACAATGGCATATCTAAAAAATAAATTTTATACGAGTTGTCTGGATTTTCTTTATGTATAAACCAACCGCGATTTTGTGGCAGCCTTTGTTACCCAATTTTTTTAAAATTACAGTATTGGGCTCAGCTTTAGCTGCGCTAGGTTTGACGGGTTGTTCCTCGAGCCAAAGTGCAACGCATGGATCAAAATCGAAACTGGTGGGTTCTGCATATCTGGACGCCAACAGCTTGGACTCTTTGGAAGATTTGCTCTCTGCAACAGATATGCGCGCGGTAGAAGGCGATCGTCTGCTCATTTTAAAACATGGTGATGTCTGGAAACGCATGACCGTCGGTTTTAAAATGGATCAAACCCATTGGGACTCTCGTATTGAAGCCCAGCGCGGCTGGTTTATTTCACGTCAGCCGTATTTGGACCGTTTGAGTGCACGTGCTTCACGTTATCTTTATCACACCGTGAAAGAAGCAGAGCGTCGTGGCTTGCCGACTGAACTGGCTTTGTTGCCGATTATTGAAAGTTCCTATGACCCTGCAGCAACCAGTAGTGCAGCAGCAGCAGGGATGTGGCAATTCATTCCAAGTACCGGACGTATTTATGGTTTAAAACAAACCAGTTTATATGATGGTCGCCGTGATGTGGTTGAATCGACACGTGCAGCGTATGAATTTTTAGGTGCATTGTACAATCAGTTTGGCTCGTGGGAACTGGCTTTGGCGGCATACAATGCAGGTCCGGGGCGTATCCAGCAAGCGATTAACCGGAATAAGGCAGCGGGTTTGCCGACCGATTACTGGTCACTGAAACTGCCACAGGAAACCATGAACTATGTGCCACGTTTCCTGGCAGTTGCACAAATTATTAAAAATCCGGCTGCATATGGAGTGTCTTTACCTCCAATTGCCAATCGTCCGCACTTTAGAGAAGTGCCAGTTGGACCGGTGAGCCTGAATGAAATTGCCTCAATTACTGGCTTAAGCCGTGCTGAGTTATATCAGTTAAATCCAGGGCACCGCGGCGATCGTATTGATAGCGAAAGCCCAATGCGGATTATTATTCCTGCAGATTTAAGCCCATCAATTGATGCTCGAATTAAAAAACTATCACCAAATTCAGGTGGTTTATGGGCAAATACGGCAAAACCTTTTACCCCGGAAAAGTCTAATCCGCCTGAATTAAATACCCGGGTGATGAGTCCGGTAAAAACGGCACCTCCAGTATTAACCACAACGACTACAAAAAATTCTCAAACAACAGCAGCAGTTAAACCTGCCAATCCTGTAACGACAACCCAAGCCTCCAATTCGCGTACATCTACACCGCAAGGTTCAGCAGCGTTGGCATCGTTTGCAGCGAATAGTGATATTCCAAGTGCGCCACGTATTCCAGTTGCTGTAACTCAAGTCGCAAATGTTAAGCCGGTAACAGTTGAGCCGCCTTTATCTACGGTTGAGCGTGAGCAAATTTTGGCGGCAGTAAAAGCTGAAGGTGCCAATAAAACAGTCGAGCAGGTGCTACAACCGGTCGCAAGCAAGGCTGAACAGGACAAAGTGGTTGCGGAACTGAAAGCCCTTGCACCGCAAGGCACAGAAATTACCGATCCTTTTGACGGTAAAATTAAACTCACTGCGATTCAAACCAGTCAGTCTGTGGCAGAGCAACAAGGTAAAGAGCTGACCAAAGGTTTCTCTTATCCTAAAGGGGTAGCTGAAAATACCAAAGCTGATTCTGACGAAGCAAGACGTAACCAGGGCAAAAACTACCTGAAGACCGATTCAGAAGTTGTGGTGGTCGCGCCTAAAGGAAAACGCAGTACTTATACCGTTCTTCCGGGTGATACCTTAACCGTTATTGCAATGAAAAATGGCTTGAACTGGCGTGATGTGGCGAAGTGGAATCAGATCGATCCAAATTCACCGCTGTATGTAGGAACCAGTATTTATCTATACGATGCTAAACCGCAAAGTACAGAAACATCTGCAACGACCAAGGCAAAAACACAACCTGAAACTTATGTGGTTCAAGCCAATGACAGTTTGACTGGACTGGCTAGCCAGTTTGGCCTGTCGGTGAAACAACTTGCAGACTACAATAATTTATCCGTCAGCAGCGGTTTGCGTGTAGGGCAAAAACTGTCCTTAAAAGAAACGGCTCAAAGCAATTCTAATACTGCGGATAACAAGACCAATAACGCAACACAAGCCGCTAAAGTGAAAACCAAGTCCTATGTGGTCAAGCGCGGCGAATATTTAAAACTGATTGCTGATCGTTATGCCTTGTCTAATCAGGAACTGGCGGATTTAACCACGGGTTTAACTTCGGGCAGCAGTTTAATGGTGGGGCAAAAAATTAATGTGCCATTACATGAAGTCGAAAACAAGCTAGAGACCAAGCAGGAAGAAAAAGCCACTGCTGTTAAAGCAGAAACGGCAGTTCCAGAAGCTTCCTATAAAACTGAAAATTATCGGGTACAGCGTGGTGATACCTTATCCAGTATTGCTGCACAGTCGAAAATTTCTTTAACTGAATTGGCCCAGCTTAATAAATTATCCAACAGCAGCGGTTTACAGGTGGGTCAAACCCTTAAAATCCCTACAGGTTCAACTGTTCCTGAAAGTTATACCGTGCAATCTGGCGACAGTTTGTCGGCTATTTCGGCCAAATATAATTTGGGCATGGATTATATTGCCAATATTAACGGCATTAGCCGTAATACAGGCTTGCGTGTTGGACAGCGTTTAAAACTCAGTGGTGAAGCTGAACCTGCAGTTCAGCCTGTAAATGAAACAGTCATCGACAAGACTGAAAGAGCAGTTAAAGGCGTGAAGCCAAGTGTGCACGTGGTGAAATCAGGTGAGACTTTAAGTTCGATTGCACGTCAGCATTATCTACAGCTACAGTACTTGGCCGATCTCAATCAGATTCGTACCAACAGCACTGTACGTGTTGGACAGCGGCTAAAAATCAGTTTACCGCCTGAAATTGAAGAAAGAGCGAACAGTATTCGTCCTGTCGCTGCAAGTCAGATAGAAACCAAATCTTCATCTCCTAAAGGCACTGATAGCTATACGGTAAAATCAGGTGAGTCTTTAAATGCAATTGCGAATCGGGTAGGGGTATCGGTTGCAGAACTGGCAAGCATGAATAAACTCAGTAGCAGTGCCGGTTTACGCGTGGGTCAAAAGATTGTGCTTCCTAAAATAGTCATAGAATACAAAATCAAGCGCGGTGATACCCTGATCGGTTTAGCTAACCGTTATGGACTGGATACAGATAAACTGGCGGAAATGAACGCGATTCAACCCAATACTCAATTACGTATTGGTGATGTGATTAAAGTGCCGAACTTATAATTATAGGCAAAGACAGGGAGTCATTTTAGATGTCATTTGCTCTAGCAAAACACTTGAGTTTTGCCTGCGGGGTTAGTCTTTTGATGCAAGGGCTGTGGGCTGCTGTGCAGACCACGCCTTATATTGCGGTACATAGCCAGCCGAAATATGCTGGCTTAGCCGTCATGCCTTATGCAAATGCCCATGCCCCCAAAGGGGGTTATTTAAGTACCGCAAGTAATGGCACATTCGATAACCTGAATAGTATGAATGGCAAAGGCAGCTCAACCGATGGTGTGGAATATCTGTTTGACTCGCTGATGTCGAATTCGCTGGATGAGCCGGGGGTGATGTATCCCTTGCTGGCGGAGAAAGTGACTTATGATCCCAAACAAACCAAATATGTCATTTTCCATTTAAATCCCAAAGCACGCTTTAGTGATGGCAGTGCGGTGACTGCCGAAGATGTGAAATTCAGTTTTGATGCTTATCAGACCAAGTCTAATCCGGGTTTGCAGATGTATCTGGCGGATTTGGATAAAACCGAAGTGTTGTCCAAATATGCGGTCAAGATGAGTTTTAAGTCTGACAATAATGCTGAAATGCCGCTGATCTTGTCGCAAATGCCGATTTATTCAAAACGCGATTGGCAGAACAAAGATTTCACCCGGGTCACCATGCAACCGATTCTAGGTTCAGGGCCGTATCTGATTGATCGCATTGATGCCGGTCGCAGTGTTACCTATAAGCGTAACCCGAATTATTGGGCTAAAGATTTACCGGTCAATAAAGGGCGTTATAACTTTGACCGTTTGAAGTATGTTTATTACCGCAGTCTGGATATTGCTTTTGAGGGTTTTAAGTCGGGTCAATATACCCTGCATGAAGAGTTTACTGCGCGTAAATGGGTCACGGAATATCATTTTCCTGCGGTAAAAACAGGGATGGTGGTGAAATACAAGTTTCAGCACAACAACCCGATTCCGACACAAAGTTTTGTCTTTAATACCCGCCGTGCACCTTTTCAAGACATCAAATTCCGCCAAGCCATTAGCTATGCCTACGATTTTGAATGGCAAAACAAGGCGCTATTTTATGGGCAATATCGACGCTTACAGAGTTACTTTGCCAATAGTGAACTGGAAGCCAAAAGTGTTCCAAATAGTGCAGAACTGGCAATTTTAAAACCGTATTTATCTAAATTAACTCCAATTCAACGTCAGGGTGTTTTAAAGGACTGGAAATATCCAGTTTCTGATGCCAGTGGTTTTAATCGGAGTAATTTGCTGACTGCACGCCAGTTACTGATCAAGGCAGGCTATACCTTTAAGGATGGCCGTTTGCTGGATACCAAAGGCAAGCCGATTCGGATTGAATTTTTAATTCATCAAGATGGTTTACAACGCACGCTGATGCCGTTTATACGCAATATGAAACGTCTGGGTGTGGATGTTGCCATTCGCCATGTGGATGTGCCGCAGTACATTGAACGTATGCGCAGCAAGGACTTCGACATGACCACCAATGTGATGCCGCAATCACTCAATCCGGGCAATGAACAGGCACAGTTCTGGGGTAGCGCATCGGCAGATCAGCCGGGCAATTATAATTATGCCGGCATCAAAAATCCGGTGATTGATGAGGTGATCCAGCAGATCATCCGTGCGCCTGATCGTGAGCAATTGGTCATCAGAACCAAGGTGCTGGATCGTTTATTGCGTGCCGGCTATTATCAAATTCCGACCTATGGTAAAGGTGAAAACTGGTTTGCCTACTGGAACATGTATCATCAACCCAAGGTTAAACCCAAGCTTTCAACAGGAATTGACTATTGGTGGAGTGATGCCGGACAAGCCAAAAAAGTCACCCATTATTTAGGTCAACAATAAGCAAGAGCAAAGGCACAAGGAATGTCATTTCGATGGGCATATATATACTAAAAAGACTGCTGCTGATTATTCCGACACTGTTTTTCATTTTATTGATTAACTTTGTGGTGATTCAAATCGCACCCGGGGGTCCTGTCGAGCAAGCCATTCAACAGGCGGAAGCTTTTCAGGGCATGGGCGCCACGGGAGGTGAAACCGCGTCAGCTAAAAGCAATTATCAGGGTGCAAAAGGCTTGAGCGAAGAAATGGTCGAGAAGATCAAGGCGCAATATGGTTTTGATCAGCCGGCACCCGAACGCTTCTGGATGATGCTGAAAAGTTATGTGACTTTTGATTTTGGCACCAGTTTTTTTAAAGATAAGCCTGTGACCCAGTTGCTCTGGGAAAAAATGCCGGTGTCCTTGTCATTGGGACTATGGAGCACTTTGCTGATTTATCTGGTCTCTATTCCTTTAGGCATTAAAAAAGCCCGGCAACATGGCATGCTGTTTGATAAATCCACCTCCATGCTATTGGCGATTGGTTATGCCGTACCGTCTTTTGTCTTTGCCGTTTTGCTGATTGTGTTTTTTGCTGGCGGTTCATATTTTCAGTGGTTCCCACTACAGGGACTGGTTTCAGAAAACTTTAGTGAACTGAGCTTATTAGGCAAAATTAAAGATTATTTCTGGCATATGACCTTGCCTTTGCTTGCGATGGTGATTGGCGGTTTTGCCAGCCTTACCTATTTAACCAAATATTCGTTTATGGAAGAGTTGAGCAAGCAGTATGTGCTGGCGGCACGTTCTAAAGGCTTAACCGAATCAAGGGTGTTATATGGTCATGTCTTTCGTAATGCGATGCTGATTGTGATTGCAGGTCTGCCTGAAGCCCTGATCGGCATTTTCTTTGTCGGCAACCTGTTTATTGAAATCATTTTCAATCTGGATGGTTTGGGATTGCTTGGTTTTGAAGCGATACAACAGCGCGACTATCCTGTGATTTTTGGAACATTGTTCCTGTTTACCTTGCTGGGTTTGATTCTGCGTTTAATCAGCGATGTGTTGTATCAGGTGATTGACCCGCGTATTAATTTTGATTCGCGAGGTGTTGAATAATGTCACCTTTAATGCAGACACGCCTGAAACGTTTTAAGGAAAACAAGCTCGGTTTTGGCTGCTTAATCGTCTTTGCCGTGATCTTGGTTTTATCGCTTGCTTCTGAACTAATCGCCAACGATAAACCGCTTTTGGTGAGCTACGATGATTCACTTTATCTGCCGGTTTTTAAATCCTATCCGGAAACGGCTTTTGGCGGGGTATTCGAAACCGAAGCAGATTATAAAGATCCAGTGGTACAGCAGCTCATTAACGATAAAGGCTGGGCAGTCTGGCCACTGATTAAATATTCCTACCAGACACCGAATCTGGAACTGGCGGTTCCTGTGCCTTCTGCACCGACTTCACAAAACTGGCTCGGCACCGATGACCAAGGGCGTGATGTACTGGCGCGTATCCTCTATGGTTTGCGCGTATCGCTGCTGTTTGGATTTGCTTTAACCATTGCTTCAGCCATTCTAGGAATCGCTGTCGGGGCGGTTCAGGGCTATTATGGTGGATGGATTGATTTGCTCGGTCAGCGGATTTTAGAAGTGTGGGGTGGTCTGCCGATGCTATTCATGGTGATGATTCTGGTCAGCATGTTTACCCCGAACGTCTACTGGCTGTTTCTCATCATGCTGCTGTTCGGCTGGACCACTTTGGTGGGATTGGTTCGTGCTGAATTTTTAAAGGCACGTAACCTGGATTATGTTCGAGCCGCACGCAGTTTAGGGGTGGAAGATCGAACCATTATGTTTCGGCATATCTTGCCCAATGCCATGAGTTCCAGTTTGTCGCAGCTACCTTTTATGCTGACGGCCAATATCACCGCACTGACTGCCTTAGATTTCTTGGGTTATGGTTTACCGCCAGATGCCGCATCTTTGGGTGAATTGTTATTGCAAGGCAAATCCAACCTGAATTCACCGTGGCTGGCGCTCTCTGGCTTCTTTACCTTGGCCATTGTCTTATCTTTATTGATTTATATCGGGGAGGCGACACGTGATGCATTCGATCCAAGACGCCAATAATCCAGAAGTGGTATTAACTGTAGAACATTTAAATATTCAGCATGAACAGCAGGTTCTGGTGGATGACCTGAACTTTAAGCTGCATGCAGGTGAAACCATTGCCATTGTCGGTGAAAGCGGTTCAGGCAAATCGATCAGCAGTCTGGCTTTACTTGGGCTTTTGCCAAGTACCTTAAAAATAAAAGGTCAGGCTAGGCTGGGGCAACACGATTTATTGACAATCAAAACTGAGCAGCTGAGACAAGTTCGTGGCCAGAAAATTGCCATGATTTTTCAGGAACCGATGACGGCTTTAAATCCACTCCATCGGGTGGAAAAAATTATTGGCGAAACTTTGTTGCTGCAAGGCTGGTCAAAGCAAAAGACTCAGGCACGCATTATCGAATTGCTGAATGATGTCGGGATTGGCGAGCCTGAAGATAAATTACGCCGTTATCCGCATGAGCTTTCTGGTGGACAGCGTCAACGGGTGATGATTGCCATGGCCTTGGCTTTAGATCCGGATATTCTGATTGCCGATGAGCCAACCACCGCTTTGGATGTGACTTTGCAGGCACAAATCTTACATCTGCTTAAATCATTACAACAAAGCCGAAATATGGCCATGATTCTAATCAGCCATGATTTAAATCTGGTGCATCGCTATGCCGATCAGGTGATTGTAATGAATAAAGGTATGGTTGAAGAACAGGGTAGCGTTACAGAAATTTTTAAAAACCCGAAACAAGCCTATACCCGGGATTTACTGAATCATGATTTTGGTGAAGCCATTCAAATTGCAGAGCGTCCCAATATATTGGCTTTACACAATGTCGCGGTGAAGTTTCCCATTAAGCAAGGTTTGTTAAATCGGGTCAAAGACTACTTTATAGCGGTTGAACCCTTAGACTTAGCGTTGGCCCAAGGGGAATCGATTGGCATTGTCGGTGAAAGCGGTTCGGGTAAAAGCTCACTGGCCTTAGCGATTACCCGCCTGATTAAAAGTGACGGTGAAATTGTGCTGCTTGGCACAGATTTAAACCAGTGCAATGAAAAGCAGTTACGACCGTTACGTGCCGAATTTCAGATTGTATTCCAAGATCCGTTTAGCAGTTTAAATCCACGCTTGAATGTAGAACAAACCATTGGTGAGGGATTGGGCCTAAAAAAACTGGCTAGCGCGGAAATATCACAGCGGATTGATGAAGCCTTGGAAAAAGTCGAATTGCCGATCAGCTTTAGAACCCGTTATCCGCATGAACTTTCGGGTGGGCAGCGTCAGCGTGTAGCTTTGGCTCGCGCACTGGTATTACGGCCTAAGTTGCTTATTCTGGATGAACCGACCTCGGCACTGGATCGTACCACTCAGCGTGCGATTGTGAAATTGCTCAGACGCTTACAACAGGAACATCAGATCAGCTATGTATTTATCAGCCATGACTTGCAGGTGGTGAAAGCCCTATGTCAGAAAGTGCTGGTGTTACGTCGTGCTCAAGTCATGGAATTCCAGAGCACGGAACAATTATTTTTAAATCCACAAACTGAATATACCCGGCAACTGATTGAAGCAAGTCAGTATGTTTAAAATTACTGACAAGTCATATTGTCAGAATAGCCATTGACGGATTACAGAATAAGGTTAGGGTATTAACTCTAAATAAATACAAATAAACCAGGATTGAAATATGAGCCATCTTGCTGAAGCCATTTCCATTCGAAATATCACCTTTAAAAATAGAATTATCAAAGCCGCGATGAGTGAGGCTTTGGCAAATGATGCAGGTCAGCCCAGCCAGCTACATTTTAATCTGTATGAAGCCTGGGCCAAAGGTGGCTTGGGCTGCGCGATTACCGGCAATGTGATGGTGGATTTTCGTGCCAAAAACGAACCGGGCGTGGTGGTGATTGAGTCGGAACGTGATTTGGCGAAGCTACAGCAATGGGCAGAGATTGGTAAACAGCATGGCATGGTGCAACTGATTCAATTGTCCCATCCAGGCCGTCAGTGTCCTAAGGGCTTAAACAAGGAAACGGTTGCACCGTCGGCAGTTCCTTTTAGTCCAGTGCTTGCCACCACGTTTGGCACACCGCGTGAATTACGTGAAGATGAAATTCTCGACATTATCCAGCGTTTTGCCACTTCTGCTCAAATCTGTGAAAAAGCCGGTTTTGAAGGCGTACAGCTGCATGGTGCGCATGGTTATCTGATCAGCCAGTTTTTATCGCCCTTGACCAATAAGCGTCAGGATCAATGGGGCGGCTCGATTGAAAACCGCATGCGTTTCTTGCTGGAAATTTATAAGGCAGTCCGTGCGGCAACTTCGGATCAATTTATCATTTCGGTGAAATTGAATTCGGCAGATTTTCAGCGTGGCGGCATTACAGAAGATGAAGTCATTGCAGTGTTTAAAGCGATAGATGCAGCAGGAATTGACCTGATTGAAATTTCGGGCGGAACTTATGAAGCCCCGGCAATGGCTGGAGCAAAAGCAGATAAGCGTAAAGTCAGCACCATTGCCCGTGAAGCGTATTTCCTCGATTTTGCCGAGAACATTCGTAAACAAGTCAAATGTCATTTAATGGTGACAGGAGGTTTTCGTACAGTCGCAGGGATGAATGCAGCGCTGGATAGTGGTGCATGTGAATTTATCGGGATTGCCCGTCCGTTGGCGGTGGAAACCGATTTAACCGATCGCTTGATTGAAGGACAGGATGTGCGTTACGCAGTAGATAAAATTAAGACCGGTATCCCGATGGTCGATAAAATGGCGATTATGGAAATTATCTGGTACGCCGCACAGTTTAAAGAGATCGCGCAAGGCAAACGTCCCAATCCGAAACTGTCACCGCTAAAAGTGTTCTTGAAATATGCCACAGGCAATATTACCGCCATCATTAAAGGCCAGCTTAATTCACGTCGTAGTGCTTAAGCGGATTACCATGCTTTAGACCAATACAACTCAAACTCCAAAGCAGACCATTGTCCTTTTTCCGCTGCACGTTGAAAGGCTGGTCTGTTTTGGATTTGTTGTAAATAACATTGAATATGCTGTAGCGATTTAAATGCTGTATTGGATTGCGTACAAGCCAGTAGCGGAAACCATAATAAAAGATCTGCAATGCTAAAGTGATTGCCTGTTAAATAGATGTGGTTTTTTAGATGCTGATCAATCGCGAATAAATGTTGATTAAGCGCATGATTTAAATAACCACGATCGAAACCAAACTTTAGAAAACTACCAGAAGTAGCTGACGTTTCTTTCTAGGCCGTGCCTTGTGCTGCGAACAAAGCAGTGCTTTGTTCTTGCTCAGGCATAAAGGTCGCTTCAGCAAAATTTTTCCAATAATAATAGGACTGTATTTCTTGGCGAAAGAGCTGGGATATGCCTAAAGCATTCAATTGATGACTTAAGTACTCGGCAATTGCAGCTGTTTCAGATATTACAATGCTCTCTGCTGAATCATCATGAAAAATTTGTACCGTCGGAAATTTGAGTGAAGAAGGATGACTGGGTAATTTTTCCAATTCTTGAGTCGGGATGGGATGGTTACAATAGATCACTTCATAATCGAGATGTAATTCTTCTAATAGCCAGAGGATTCGTTGAGAGCGTGGATTGGTTTTGTGAAATAGGCGAATATGCATACGTTTAAGTTTATTATTTTACTGTTGTGGAAGTATAAAACAGAAAACTATTTTAGGTTCAAGAATCTTAAAAACAAAAAAGCCTGAGTCAAAATGCTCAGGCTTTTTTATGAGATTTTTCAATCTCGAATATGGCGACCCTACGGGGATTCGAACCCCGGTTACCGCCGTGAAAGGGCGATGTCCTAGGCCTCTAGACGATAGGGTCATCTATATGAATTGGCGTCCCCACGGGGATTCGAACCCCGGTTACCGCCGTGAAAGGGCGATGTCCTAGGCCTCTAGACGATGGGGACGTTTCAGAGGTGGGCGTATAATAGGGTGGATATTAATACCTGTCAAACCTTTTTCGGAGATAATCTTTAAAAACCCAATCAAGTGAATAAAAATAAAACAAATATGTGAAATATACTTTGAAATTCGCTATTTTTTGCATTTTAAGGCCTCCACAATGCTTTTGATGATCGCGGGATGCTGTAAATAGCCGCTAATGCTATGTGGATTGTTGGTGGGCGTTCTGATTGCCTGATTAATAATCGGTGGTTCAAAATTGAAGGGGGCATTACACAAAGGGAAGGCAGTTAAAAAATCATCAGGTGAATAAAAGTTGAACCAGTCGCCATAAAGCTGAGGTGGTCTGGAAATAGGGGTGACAAGTTTTTCCTGAATGACTTTAAATGCCAGAGGCGAGCCTAAAGTAATAAAGCGCTGAATTCTGAAATGCGGATATTGATGCAACAGGTTATAGGTAATGACCGACCCGAGTGAATGCGCGACAATAATATGATCCAGCTCTGGATGAAGATAAGACATGATCCGCTGATGAACTTCCTGCATAAAATCCGGGTTGGAGAGATATAAGTAAGTTTCAATTAAGAATTTATGAATTAATGTTTCATGCAGCTTGGGATAATGGTTGAGAAACAGAACCAGCTCTTTAAAGGCATGATCTCGGGTCAATTCTGTAAACACGGCCAGGCGCTGGGTCAGTGACTTGGCGTATGCTGGATTAAAATCCGGTAATGCGCTGACACAGGGATGAGGCTCCGGGGCGATGGTGCTGTTATGCCTTAAATGAAAGGGTAGATGTAAATGCGCAATAGACTTGGGTAATAAAGTATCTAAATCCAGGTTGTTATACAGTTTATGTTTGCTGAGTAAATCACCATAAAAGGGTAACTTGATATCCAGTGAGTTTAGTTCAAGATCGAGATGTGAATGATTTAAACCGGACTGAAAGGCATTTAACCAATGTTGTCTTAATGAATCTGCATCATAGCTTTGCTGATTCATGCCGTGAATAAAAATGATTTTCATACCGGGTCAGACTTTTTA
Organism: Acinetobacter terrestris; assembly: GCF_004331155.1. Classification (GTDB taxonomy): domain Bacteria; phylum Pseudomonadota; class Gammaproteobacteria; order Pseudomonadales; family Moraxellaceae; genus Acinetobacter; species Acinetobacter terrestris. The sequence continues at coordinate 43,178 of NZ_SJNZ01000003.1, read as the reverse complement.
TAGAGGTTATTGTCTTTATTGAGCTTAAAAAAAAGAGTGGTACTTGACCACTCTTTTTATGTGTTAGTTTTGCTTTCGATAGAAAACATAATAACTGAGATAACACGCGGCAATAAAGATCAAACAACCAATAAAGCCCGGTAGCATTTCAGGGTCAGTTGCCATACTGATACAGGTAATAAAACAGAATACAAAACCTAAGATCGGCACGATTGGAAACAAGGGTGCGGCAAAGCCTAATTCTTTTGCAGTATGACCTGCTTTATACCATTGACGACGGAAATTGAACTGGCTCAGGCAAATGCTCATCCAAACCACAACCATGGTAAATGCAGCCACACCCAGCAAATTTTTGAAGATGGTTTCAGGTGCAAACTGTTCTGAAAGCAAGCCCGGCAAGGCACCCAGCATGGTGACCATAATGGCAATAAATGGAATACCGCGATGGTTCACTTTAGAGAATACCGCAGGGAGTTGTTTTTTGTCAGATAACGACCACATCATGCGTGAAGCAGCATATAAACCCGAATTGGCTGCAGATAACAGCGCCGTAATAATTACAAAGCGAATAATATCTTCTGCATGTGGAATACCAATATAGGTAAAGACAGTAACGAATGGACTGCTACTGACACCTTCAGCACCCAAGCCTGCCAGCTGATGTGGCAACAGCGCACTAATCACGATAATGGTGCCGACAAAGAAGATTAACAAGCGCCAGATCGCTGCATTGATCGCTTTAGGCACATTCTTGGCAGGGTCTTTGGTTTCACCGGCAGCCACACCAATCAGTTCGGTGCCCGAGAAGGCGAAGTTCACAATCAGCATGGTTGCAAAAATAGGGAACAGGCCTTGAGGGAACCAGCCTTGAGCGGTCAGGTTGCTAAATAAAGGCGCAGATGAGTAGCCCTGGAATGAAAATATCCCAAAGATTGCCAATAGACCCAAAATAATAAAGCTGATCACCGTGATCACTTTGACAAGTGACAGCCAAAATTCAGATTCTGCAAATAATTTGGTTGAACTCATGTTGAGTCCAAAAACAATGGCTGCAAAACCAATGGTCCAGATCCAGACTGAAATTTGAGGAAGCCATTCCTGCATCAGCAAGGCTGCCGCAGTAAATTCAGTTCCCAGTGTGGCTGTCCAGGTTAGCCAATACAACCAGGTAATCATATAGCCCGTACCCGGACCAATGAATTTGTGTGCATATGTGCCAAAAGAACCCGATTCGGGCATATGCACCGCAAGCTCGCCTAAACAAAGCATGACAGCATAGGCAATTAAACCACCTAATACATAGGCGATGATGGCACCTACAGGCCCCGTTTGTGCAATGACTTCACCCGAACCTAAAAACAGACCTGTTCCGATTGCGCCACCAAGCGAAATCATGACCAGATGTCGAGTACTCATAGCGCGTTTTAAAGGCGCAGAATTGCCCTGATGCGAAGCATCATTCGGAGTATGAGATGACTGCATAAGAGAAAAACAAAAAAGAGAAATGAAGCAAGCTATTGTAGTGAAAAACTACAAATCTGCAATGTAATAATGAGAACTGTTGAAGCTTGAATGATCGTATGAAACGATATATGGCGACCCTACGGGGATTCGAACCCCGGTTACCGCCGTGAAAGGGCGATGTCCTAGGCCTCTAGACGATAGGGTCGTTAGGAGGTGATGCGTATATTATGGATTTTTAATGGGACTGTCAAACCTGTAATTGCATTATTTTTAAAATATTGAATTGATTGCATAAAAAATGACAAATCTCTGTAAAAAAGCACAGTTTTAAACTGCGCTTTTTTCATATAGCAATCACGAACTAATCTTTATGGTGATACAACCAATAATAACTGGCATAGCAGCCCGCCATAAACAGCAGGCAGCCAATAAAGCCAGAAATCATTTCAGGATCTGCAGCCATGCTTAAACCTGTCGCTGTACAGCAAATAAAACCGAGAATCGGTACTAGCGGAAACCATGGGGTACGGAATTTAAGTTCTGCAACCTGATGACCCTGTTTGAGCCATTGACGACGGAAATTAAACTGGCTCCAGCAAATACTCATCCAGACAATGACCATGGTAAATGCAGCCACACCGAGCAAGTTTTTAAAGATGACATCTGCGCCAAACTGTTCTGAAAGCAGACCCGGTAAACCGCCAATCATGGTAACCAGCACTGCCAGTACAGGAATACCGGATTTACTGACTTTGGCAAATACACGAGGCAGCTGGTTTTGTGCTGCTAACGCCCACATCATGCGGGAAGCGGCATACAGTCCAGAGTTTGCAGTGGAGAGTAATGCGGTAATAATTACAAAACGGATAATATCAACCGCGTAAGGAATGCCCATCAGGTTAAACACGGATACAAATGGACTGCTACTTAAGCCATGACCCGCATTTAAACCTGCATCTTGATAAGGAAGTAGTGAGCTAATCACGATAATCGTTCCCACAAAGAAAATGATTAAGCGCCATACCGCAGCGTGAATGGCTTTGGGGACATTTTTTTCCGGATTTTGGGTTTCGCCCGCCGCGATCCCGATCATTTCGGTACCATTAAATGCAAAATTGACAATCAGCATGGTGGCAAAAATAGGGAAGATGCCGTTGGGTAACCAGCCATGTTCGGTTAAATTTGCAAATAGTGGGGCAGATTCATAACCCTGAAAAGGAATAAAACCAAAAATAGCGCCAAAACCTAAAACAATGAAAACCAGAACCGTGGCCACTTTAATCATGGAAAGCCAAAATTCAGATTCGGCAAACGTTCGGGTGGAACTTAAGTTGGACAGCAGAACCCCACTGGCGAAAATCAGTGTCCAGATCCAGATAGAGGTACTGGGAAACCATTCCTGCATCAGTAATGCGGCGGCAGTAAATTCAGTTCCTAGCGTTGCTGACCAGCCGAGCCAGTACATCCAGGACACCATATAACCTGTACCGGGTCCAATATAATTGGATGCAAAGGCACCAAATGAGCCAGATACGGGTAAATGTACGGCAAGCTCGCCTAAACAAAGCATGACCATGTAGGCAATTAAACCGCCAATAATATAGGCAATGACTGCACCCAGCGGACCTGCTTGTGAAATGACTTCACCAGAACCCAGAAATAAACCGGTACCGATTGCACCACCAAGAGAGAGCATAATGAGATGACGCTTGGTCATGGCTCTTTTTAATGAAGTGGTTTGCCCCTCGGCAGCTGAATGCTGCGAAGGCTGAATAGGAGATTGCATAATCTAGAAAAAGAGTTGAAAGAATTATTTTAATTGCTGATTGCGTGAATATTCATATAAATCGTTTTTTTCTGACTCATTACTCAATTTAATAAGAAAACCAGATAAATAAAAAAATGACTTAAACCGCGCTTTTAATGATCCGGTGTTTGATATTTTGGTGATTGTTGCGCAGGTACCTGTTTAGGTGCAGCAAAGGAAGATTCTTGGGCAGGTTCGGCATCTTTGCTGGAAAGATAAATATATACGGCTGAAGGCAGTAGAATCATGAACACAATAAAAACGTTTTTCAACATCATCGAAGCAGTATTGATGGGGGGCTTAACCTTAGCATGCAAACTGAGATAAAAAAAGAGCACCAAAGTGCTCAGGAGTTAAACTTTTAAAATTAGAACTTAAAAGTAATATCGGCAATAAATTGGCGAGCAGTTTTTAGCGTTCGTGGTTCCATCATTATTTACATTGCTATTTTGTGGACTAATCAGATGATTCACCATTAGACCTAAGATGGGTACAAATTTCTGGAAATTGAAAATATCGCTTTGGAATTAAATAGAATAAAAGCTGTTTTAATCGAAACTAAAACAATGAATAGAATCTGAAATAATGAATAGAATAGAGGGTATTTAAAAAGAAGCAAAATCTAAAAGAATAGAATACTTTTAATAAATTGAATGAAAGCGAGGAGAAAGAATAAATGGCGTCCCTACGGGGATTCGAACCCCGGTTACCGCCGTGAAAGGGCGATGTCCTAGGCCTCTAGACGATAGGGACGTTTAGAAGATGGCGGTATCTTATTGATCCGCCACCAGAGTGTCAAGTAGATGAGGTGCGAGTTTGTTCAAAATATAGCAAAACAGTTCAGCAGTCTTTTGAGTATCGTATAAAGCAGAGTGTGCTTCCTTACCATCAAACTCAATTCCAGCGTGAATACACGATTTTGCCAGTACGGTTTGACCAAACATGACCGCACTTAAAGTCACGGTATCGAACACAGAAAAACTGTGAAATGGATTTTGATTTTTAGTTCCAGTACGTGCAATGGCTGCTTGTACAAAACCTAGATCGAAATGCGCATTATGACCAACCAAAACGGCGTGGGTACAATTCTGCTGGCGACGAACTTCATTTACAGATTTAAAAATACGTTTTAAGGCACTTTTTTCATCTTCCGCCATGGCCATGCGCATCGGATTAAATGGATCAACCCCAATAAAATCCAGTGAACGGCGGTCTAAATTCGCCCCTTCAAAAGGATTAATATGTGCATGATGGGCTTCACCTGGCACAAATTGACCTTCTTCATTATAAATAATGGGAATTGCTGCAATTTCCAATAAGGCATCGGTCTGTGAGTTAAAACCTGCTGTCTCGACATCGACAACAACAGGTAGAAATCCACGGAAACGCTGACCAATTATTGGTTGGGTTTCATCTGTCACACTTTTCTCCATTGGATGGTATTACCCGCATATAGTGGGATAATTTTTTCACCATCCAAGTAGTCTAAACTTGTCGGAATAACTTGCTCTTCTTTTACCAGGGTAATGGTATTGGTATTACGCGGCAGACCATAGAAGTCAGCACCGAAGTGGCTGGCGAAACCTTCCAGACGGTCAATTTTACCGACTTGGTCAAAAGCTTGAGCATATAATTCAATTGCGGTTGGTGCACTATAGCAACCTGCACAGCCACATGCATTTTCTTTAGCATCTTTTGAATGCGGCGCGCTGTCTGTACCCAAGAAAAATTTAGGATTCGAGCTGGTCGCCACTTCAAGTAATGTTTGCTGATGGGTTTGACGCTTTAAAATCGGCAAACAATAGAAATGCGGCTTCACGCCACCGACCAGCATATCATTACGGTTAAACAATAAGTGCTGCGGGGTAATCGTTGCAGCAACATTGCGGTCTTGTTCGAGTACAAAATGTGCAGCTTCACTGGTAGTAATGTGTTCAAGCACCAGTTTAAGCTTAGGGAACTGTTTTAAAAGCGGAGAAAGCACTTCATCGAGGAAGCGTTTTTCACGATCAAAAATATCGACATGGTTATGAGTAACTTCACCATGCAGCAATAAAGGCACTTGATGCTCTTCAAGTTGCTCGATCACAGCATAAACTTTACGAATATCGCTGACACCATTGTCTGAATTTGTCGTTGCACCGGCAGGGTATAGCTTGATGGCATTTACATGTTCAGATTCTTTGATTTTTTTAACTTCACTCGGTTGGGTGAAGTCCGTAAAGTAAAGCACCATACGCGGATCAAATGAGATGCCTTCAGGCACATGCGCCAAAATACGTTCACGATAAGCAATCGCTTCTTCAACTGTTTTCACAGGAGGAACAGTGTTTGGCATACAGATTGCGCGTGCAAACTGTTTGGCTAAATCTGGAACCGTACGTTTTAAAGCAAGACCATCACGAAGGTGAGCGTGCCAATCATCTGGCTGGAGGAGAGTGATTGTATTCAAGGCCATTTCAATCGAGGAAATAAAACAAATGATAATCTATAAAGTGTGAAAATGGTAACGAGAATTAAAGACAAATGGTGATATATATTTAAATATAAACCATAAAATTGTGTTACTTTTAAGTAACTAAAAAATAACTACATAATGCTTGCGAATGGAATACAAGTATAATCTGGCTAAATTACAGTATGATAAAGAAAAAGTAGAAGAACTGATTACGCAGCAAAGTCACCGCGTAGGACAAGTTTTTCCAAAAAAATTAGAACAGGAATTTTGGTCTAAAAATTTAGAACGCGCGCGTAAACATATTGAAAAATACTTTTGGGGTGGCGTTTTAACCTATTTTGTTTTTATGGTGGTCATGATTCCAAGTGACTACTGGATTATCGACCAGCAATATTTCGTCCATGATTTCGTGCGCTGCATGTTAGGACTGGTGAATGGCGGCTCTTGTTTAATGGTCTTGTTCTGTTTTGCTTATTATCCTAAATTACGTCCATATTTTGCCCATGCTGCGATGGGACTCAAGTTTTGGGCAATTGTTTCCATGTCATGGTTGACCATGACCGTAGATACGGTTGTGCTGCAGCATCAGGCCATGGCGATATTATGTATTATTTATATTCTTGGTTATATTCTGACCGGGGTAAAACCCTTTCACATGTTGGTGACAGGCGTATCGGCAGCACTGTTCACAATTGTCCTGTTTTTAGGGCTGCAAGTTAATTTTGATGCGATGGTACTGGGGCGTATTCTCACTGGAAGCTGTGTACTTGGTTATGTAATTAGTCATATGATTTTTGCACGTGAACGGATGATTTATCTGTATTCAATGCGCGCCAGAATTAGTGAAAAAATTCACCGTATCCATAATTCGGAATTATTGCATTTGAGTCAGCATGATGAACTGACCAAAATTTCAAATCGGCGTACTTTTGATGAAATGATGGAAGTTTTTTATCAGCAAACTCGCCTAGAGCACAGCTCTTTATCCATTTTGTTTATTGATGTCGATTTCTTTAAAAACTATAACGATTTTTACGGCCATCAAAAAGGCGATGATGTCATTTTTTCCATTGCCAAATCCATTAAAAATGCCATCCGGCATATGGACTTTGTCGCACGCTATGGTGGCGAAGAGTTTGTGGTGTTATTGCCAGAAACAGATGCCCATGGCGCCTATGCGGTCGCGTCGAATATTTTTAAGGCCATAGAGCGTCTGGAAATTCCGCATGCCCAATCATCGGTGTCGAGCTATATTACGATTAGTTTGGGGATTACCGTGTATCGAGGGGAAAATGAGCTGAGCAAAGAAGAATTGCTCAAGATTGCCGATCAAGCCTTGTATCGGGCCAAACAGCTTGGACGCAACCAGATTTATTATCAATCTATTCGTGCGGCCAATATTGCTTAGCGTCTTCAAATTCAGCGATAAAAAAACCGCCTAAATGGCGGTTTTTTGACATCAAACAAACTTATTTGTTTTTGTCTTTTAATTGAGGCACTGCAGAACCTGTACCCACTGCAAGAAGACCTGCGTTGGTATAGATGCCGAGTTTCGCACGTGTATCTGTAATGTCCAGGTTACGCATGGTTAACTGACCAATACGGTCCATAGGCGTAAACATGGAATCACCTTTCTCCATCGTCAAACGTTCAGCTTCATAAGTGAGGTTTTCAGATTCAGTGTTCATGATGGTGAAGTCATTACCACGACGAAGTTCTAGCGTTACGGTACCAGTCACTGCTTTAGCCACCCAACGCTGAGCGGTTTCACGAAGCATAAGCGCTTGAGAATCGAACCAGCGACCTTGGTAAAGCAGACGACCTAAACGTAAACCGTTGATACGGTATTGCTCAATGGTATCTTCATTATGAATACCGGTTACAAGGCGTTCATAGGTGATATGAAGAAGCGCCATACCTGGTGCTTCATAGATACCGCGAGATTTCGCTTCGATGATACGGTTTTCGATTTGATCCGACATGCCTAGACCATGACGGCCACCGATACGGTTCGCTTCAAGAATCAATTCAACTGGATTGTCAAAACGTTGGCCGTTCAATGCAACTGGAGTACCTTCTTCGAAAGTCACGGATACCAGTTCAGGTTTAACCTCAACTTCGTCTTTCCAGAAGGCAACGCCCATGATTGGATCTACGATTTTGATACCCGCATTCAGGTATTCAAGATCTTTGGCTTCGTGAGTCGCACCCAACATGTTTGAATCAGTTGAGTAGGCTTTCTCTTTTGACATTTTATAGTCAAAGCCGTTGTCGATTAAGAATTGCGACATTTCGGCACGGCCACCCAATTCATCAATAAACGTTTGGTCTAACCAAGGTTTATAGATTTTAAGGTTCGGGTTGGTCAGCAAACCATAACGGTAAAAACGTTCAATGTCGTTACCTTTATAAGTTGAACCGTCACCCCAGATGTTTACGTCGTCTTCTTTCATTGCGGTAACAAGCATGGTGCCTGTTACTGCACGACCCAATGGAGTCGTATTGAAATAAGGAACACCGCCAGTGCTAATGTGGAACGCACCACATTGAATAGCAGCAATACCTTCAAGTGCAAGCTGTAAACGGCAGTCAACTAAACGAGCTTTTACTGCCCCATAAGCTTCAGCTTTCTTAGGAATCGCATCGTAGTCTTCTTCATCTGGCTGGCCCAAGTTTGCTGTATAAGCATAAGGTTCAGCACCTTTTTGTTTCATCCACAATAAAGCAGCTGAGGTATCAAGGCCACCAGAGAAGGCAATCCCGACTTTTTTGCCTACTGGTACATTCTGCAAGATAGTTGCATTGTCAGTCATTGTAAGTCCTAACGATATAAAATAGGCACCACGATAATTGGTAGCCGAGGAGAATCTATAGTTGCTTCAATTGTAGCACTTTTAGGTAAAAATTTTTTCGTAAAAATAAACAATCAAAAAAATATCTGTACTTTTTAAGCGGATCGTATAGTGAAAGATCATTAACAGATGATTTAAGGCCAGAGAAAAGGAATTTAATTAAATAATTTACCCTGTAAATTAAAAGTGAGCAGGTGGAGCTTAGAACCTCTTTATGGACTTGGTAGAGCACAAAAATAAGAAGAGTTGAGTAAAGCCAGCATTTACTTCATTGTCATCACGTTCAAAACGGTAAAAAATTATAGTCCAATTTATGAGCTAATGAAGCCTCTTAATGCCTGCCAAGTTGAAAGGCTGGAGGAAACGGAGCAGGGTTATTTTGAGGGTTAAAATATATAATATGGAACAGTAAGTTAGAGGGATTAGACTAAAGTTGCATACATATATACAAGTCAAAATATAATTTAAAAAAATTAAATAAAAACAAAGCTAAAGTTTCTGCTGAATCACTTTTAGCACATTTTAAAAAACAGTCTCTGATTTAAATTCCTGCATTTATTGGTCTGACCAATATTATTTTATTTAGACCGCTATTGATCTTTAATTAAACAAAAACTAGTATATTTGCTTAAATATGAATTATTTTTTTGTTTTATTTGTTATTGGTCATACCAATATTGATTTAATCTTTTAAATAATCAGACCAATTCTAATCGCGCCGTGAGCATTTCAAGGAGAAGACAATGCTTCAATCTTGGCAACAGATTTACGATCCTATGGGGAATATCTGGATTTCCAGTGCAATTGCCCTTATTCCCATTATCTTTTTCTTCCTCGCATTGGCGGTTTTTCGATTAAAAGGGAGTGTGGCGGGAACCATTACAGTTGTTTTAGCACTGCTGGTTTCTCTTTTTGCTTATAAGATGCCTGTTGCAGTCGCTTTTGCCTCCATGATTTATGGCTTTTTCTACGGCTTGTGGCCGATTGCCTGGATTATTATTGGGGCAGTGTTTTTATATAAAATTTCAGTAAAAACCGGTCAATTTAATATTATCCGTTCTTCAATTTTATCCATTACCGAAGATCAGCGTTTGCAAATGCTGCTGGTAGGTTTCGCTTTTGGTACCTTTCTTGAAGGTGCGGCAGGCTTTGGTGCACCGGTCGCTATTACGGCTGCCTTGCTGGTCGGACTGGGCTTTAAACCGCTATATGCAGCAGGCTTATGTTTAATTGTAAATACCGCACCAGTTGCCTTCGGCGCGATGGGGATTCCTATTATTGTCGCAGGGCAGGTGTCTGGCGTGGATACCATGGAAATCAGCCAGATGGTGGGCCGTCAGTTACCGTTTATGGTGCCAATCGTCCTGTTCTGGATCATGGGGATTATGGATGGCTGGCGTGGTATTAAAGAAACCTGGCCTGCGGTAATTGTGGGTGGTGGCTCTTTTGCAATTGCACAATACTTAACCTCTAACTTTGTCGGTCCAGAACTACCGGATATTACTGCAGCGATTGCATCTTTAGTGACCTTAACGATTTTACTTAAATTCTGGAAACCCAAGCACATTTTCCGTTTCAGCAATGAAGACGGCAATGTAGATGAGAGCTTAGAGGCCGATAAGCAAAAAAAATACACACTGCCACAGATTGCCAAAGCTTGGTCGCCATTCATGATTTTAACCGTGATGGTGACCATTTGGAGTATCAAACCCTTCAAGGATTTGTTCACCAAAGATGGTGCATTACATGACTGGGTGTTTTCAATCAAGGTGCCGTATTTGCATCAACTGGTGCAGAAAATGCCGCCGGTGGTTCCAGAAGTTAAAGATTACGATGCCATTTTTAAATTTGACTGGCTCTCTGCCACAGGGACAGCCATTTTTATTGCAGCGGTCATTACTATTATTTTCTTGAAAATGAAGCCAAAAGAGGCGGTTGTTACTTTTGGTGAAACGCTTAATGAATTAAAAACCCCGATTTATTCCATTGGTATGGTGTTGGCCTTTGCGTTCATTGCTAATTATTCAGGCATGTCGGCAACATTGGCATTGGCGCTGGCACATAGCGGTAAAGCCTTTACTTTCTTCTCGCCATTCTTGGGCTGGATCGGGGTGTTTTTAACCGGTTCCGATACTTCAGCCAATGCATTGTTTGCAGCGCTGCAAGCCACCACTGCTCAACAGATTGGGGTGCCGGAAGTGCTGCTGGTTGCCGCCAATACCAGTGGTGGGGTCACCGGAAAAATGATTTCGCCGCAATCCATTGCAATTGCCTGTGCTGCGGTAGGACTTGTAGGTAAAGAATCTGATCTGTTCCGTTTTACCGTTAAACACAGTATCGTCTTTACCATCATGATGGGTATTATTATTACCTTACAAGCTTATGTGTTCCCGTGGATGATTCCATAACACGCAATTGAGGTCAGCAAATGAAAGTCTCCGACAAAGTCGTACAAAGCCTGCGCATATTGATTGAGCAAAATAATATGCACGTTGGAGACCGTTTGCCTGCTGAACGGAAATTATGTGAACAACTGGGCGTATCTCGTTCCTCTTTACGTGAAGCCATTCAGCAACTGACCAGTCGCGGAATGTTACTGAGTAAAGTGGGGGCAGGTACTTTTTTGCAGCAATTGCCGATCAACTGGTCGCAACATCAAATCGTGCAGCCTTTAAGTGACTTGATTGATCAAGATCCTGCTTACCGCTTTGATGTGCAGGAAGCACGAACTATTCTGGAAGGTGGGACAGCGTGGTATGCCGCAGAGCGTGCCACCCCTGAAGATCTGCAAAATATTCGAGATTGCTATGCACAGATTAGCCATTTTCAAGCCATCGGTGATGATGATCAGGCGGCACAGGCCGATGCCAGATTTCATCTTGCCATTGCTGAAGCCTCGCATAATCTGGTGTTGATCCAGATGATGCGTGGCTTATTTGATTTGTTGCAATTCAACGTGGTGCTGGGGCGCCGAAAAGTATATTCAGAACCGCATCGTTTTGATCAGTTGCATTTACAGCATCAACAAGTGATAGATGCGATTGAACGTCGAGATCCAGAAGCTGCCAGACAGGCAGTCTGTGGACATATTGAGTTTGTTATTCAACAAGTGCGCTCGATTGATGAGGAAGATGCCCGTCGTCAGCGTGCGAGTCGATTAAATAGGATTTAACCATGATTATTTCTTCTGCTAATGATTACCGCGAAGCCGCTAGACGTCGCTTGCCACCTTTCCTGTTTCATTATATTGATGGGGGAGCATATGCGGAATATACGCTCAAGCGTAATGTAGAAGACTTATCCAAAATTGCCTTAAGACAACGTGTTCTGAACGACATGTCGTCTTTAAGTCTGGAAACCAGATTGTTTGATGAAACCTTGTCGATGCCTGTGGCTTTATCACCGGTCGGTTTGACCGGGATGTACGCGCGTCGCGGTGAAGTGCAGGCGGCAGTCGCGGCAGATAAAAAAGGCATACCTTTTACTTTATCGACAGTGTCAGTGTGTCCGATTGAAGAAGTAGCACCGGCCATCCAGCGCCCAATGTGGTTTCAGCTTTATGTGCTACGTGACCGCGGTTTTATGAAAAATGCCTTGGAGCGTGCCAAAGCGGCAGGTTGTTCAACTTTAATCTTTACCGTAGATATGCCCGTTCCAGGCGCACGTTACCGTGACGCGCATTCTGGAATGAGTGGTGCCAATGCCGCCATGCGCCGTTATTTGCAATCAGTATTACATCCGCAATGGGCGTGGGATGTGGGATTGCATGGCCGTCCGCATGACTTAGGCAATATTTCTAAATACTTGGGTAAACCGACTGGGCTTGAAGATTATATTGGCTGGTTAGGCAATAACTTCGATCCGTCTATTTCCTGGAAAGATCTGGAATGGATTCGGGAATACTGGGATGGACCCATGGTCATCAAGGGGATTTTAGACCCTGAAGATGCCAAGGATGCTGTACGTTTCGGGGCAGATGGGATTGTGGTGTCGAATCATGGGGGACGTCAGCTGGATGGTGTTTTATCCAGTGCTCGTGCTTTACCGCCAATTGCCGATGCAGTTAAAGGCGAGATTAAAATTCTGGCCGATTCCGGCATCCGTAATGGTCTGGATGTGGTGCGTATGCTGGCTCTGGGAGCAGATACCTGCATGCTCGGACGTGCCTTTATTTATGCTTTAGGGGCATCAGGTGGAGCAGGTGTAAGTAACTTGCTTGAGCTGATTGAGAAAGAAATGCGTGTGGCGATGACTTTAACCGGTGCGAAAACCATTGCGGATATCACCTCGGATTGTTTGGTGAAGTTAAATAAAGAGTTGGCAGGCTGAGATATTCAGCAGTTTTGAACTGTTAAACGATTTTAAAACTTAGACATTCATTAATTTATATATTGAGAAGTTCCTTCTCTTGCGCCAAAAATTGCTCAGGGAGAAGGTTAGGATGAGGAGGACTTTAAAATGAAAAATATGTTTTGCCAGAAAATAACCAAAGAAAGAAGCTTTTTAATTGTCAGATAAACCTCTCCCTGACCCTCTCCTAAAAGGAGAGAGAACGTCCATTTCCTCTATTAAAACTGAACGATAAAGTTGATACACGGAAATGTCATCTGCAACTGTTCGAGGCAGGACTTCTTAGGATAGGGAACGTTTCTGCGAAGCAAGTGCTAAAAGAGGGTATTTGGCGAGTTTTGCGGATGACAATGCCTTTGGTTACTTTGGGCGTAACCAAAGTAATGGACGAGCTCCTTGTATTTAACGTTTAAATGGTAAGACTCCGCAGTGATATATCCTAAATATTTAGTGTATTCATACAAAAATGTACTTGCTCTAAAGCTTAAATTTAATAAATAAGGTTCGTATGAAAACTCAATCAGCTGTACAGCAAACCATTCAAAAGCTCATCAACATTGTCGGCAAGCAACATGTATTAATAGATGACAATGACACACGATTATACCGTCAAGGTCGACGTTATGGATCCGGTCAGGTTCTGGCAGTGGTGGTGCCCGGTTCTTTGGTTGAGCAATGGCAGGTATTACAAATTGCTGTTCAGGCTGACAGTATTGTGATTATGCAGGCAGCCAATACTGGACTCACAGGAGGTTCAACGCCTTTTGGTGATGATTATGATCGTCCTGTAATACTCATCAACACTCGGCGTTTAGTTGGCATTCAAGTGATTAATGATGCAAAACAAGTGGTTTGTTTGCCTGGGGCAACTTTGGATAAATTAGAAAAGCAGCTGGCACCGTTTAATCGTGAACCACATTCCGTGATTGGTTCATCCTGTATTGGAGCTTCGGTGTTAGGTGGGGTTTGCAATAATTCGGGTGGCGCTCTGGTTCGCCGTGGGCCGGCTTATACCGAACTGGCGCTGTATGCACGTGTCAATGAATCTGGACAACTGGAACTGGTCAATCATTTAGGAATCAATCTGGGTGTAACACCAGAAGAAATTTTATCGACCTTAGAAAGTCAGCAATATCAGTTGAATGATATTCAAGATGATTCCAATTGTTGTGCTTCTGATCAGCATTATGCACATGATGTAACACAGGTCGATGAAGATACTCCGGCACGATTTAATGCCGATCCATCGCGTTTGTTTGAAGCTTCCGGTTCGGCAGGAAAAGTCTGCGTGTTTGCGGTACGCCTGGATACTTTTGAAAAAATTCCCAGTCAGGTGTTCTATGTCGGAACCCATACCCAAGAGCATTTAACCGCGATTCGGCGTTTTCTTTTGAAAGATTTGCCACGCCTGCCAATTGCAGGCGAGTATATTCACCGTGTCGCTTATGATATCGGGGCCGAATACGGCAAAGATACTTTCATGTTTATCGAGAAATTCGGGACTGCCAGAGTGCCGGCTGCTTTTGCCATGAAAGATAAAGTCGACGGCTACTTGGACAAAATCGGCATGAAAGGGCTGTCAGATAAAGCTTTGCAACTGCTGACCAAATTTTTGCCTTCACATTTGCCGAAACGAATGAATGAATTTCGTGATTTGTATGAGCATCATCTGATGCTGCGCATCGAAAATCAGGACGTAGAGCAGGTTCAGCAATTTCTACAACAGTATTTTGCCGCTCATCCCACTGGAGATTATTTTCTGTGTAGCGAGGAAGAAGGCCGGAAAGCTTTTTTACACCGTTTTGCCGTTGCGGGTGCAGCTATTCGTTATCGCGATACCCATCGTAGTGAAGTGGAAGATATTGTGGCTTTGGACATCGCTTTACGCCGTAATGACCGTGAATGGGTGGAAACTTTACCCAAGGAAATGGATGATTTGATTATTCATAAACTGTATTACGGTCACTTTTTATGTCATGTTTTTCATCAGGACTATATTGTTAAAAAAGGCGTAGATCCTTTGGCGATGGAGCATCAAATGTGGCATTTGTTGGATCAGCGTGGTGCAGAATATCCAGCAGAACATAATGTCGGACATTTATATGTGGCCAAACCGGCTTTAAAAAATCATTATCAAAAACTCGATCCGACCAACAGTTTTAATGTCGGGATTGGCCATACTTCCAAATTAAAACATTGGAATTAAACCGCTGTAATTAAAACTCAGTAATTAAAATTCTGTAATTAAAATAAAAAATAATCATGGGTTCTATCTCTGGTGCAGCTTAACCACTGCACCTTTTTTATGGCAAATTGACTGTTTCGTCATACAATGTTGAAAAGATGTCATAAACAAATAAATAAAAATAGGTAAAGTAGTATGCAACAAGTTGCAAAGCCAATACATTAAGGATTCATCATGACAACAAGCTATGCAAATATTTTAAAACCGCTACATTTGGGCTTTACGACCATTAAAAACCGTGTCGTGATGGGTTCTATGCATACCGGTTTGGAAGACCGTTTTTACAACTATCCAAAACTGGCGGCATATTTTGGGGAACGCGCAAAAGGTGGTGTGGGGCTGATTATCACCGGCGGGATTTCACCAAACCGCCAGGGCTGGTTACTGCCAGCTGGTGGTACCATGAATCATTTGGGGGATGTTGCACCACACCGTTTAGTGACTCATGCGGTACATAAGCATGGCGCAAAAATTTTGATGCAGATTTTGCATTCTGGCCGATATGGTTATCAACCTTTTGTAGTGTCTGCAAGTCCAATTAAATCGCCTATTTCACCTTTTAAACCTCGTCAAATGAGTGAAAAACAGATTCTGGATACCATTGATGATTATGCTCATACCGCCACTATTGCCAAAAAAGCTGGCTATGACGGTGTGGAAATCATGGGTTCAGAAGGCTATTTGCTGAACCAGTTTTTAAGCCGTCATGTCAATCAGCGCGATGATCGCTGGGGTGGTGATATTCTAAACCGCATGCGTTTTGCAGTGGAAATTGTACGCGCGATTCGTGCAAAGGTCGGTGAGAAATTTATTATCTGTTTCCGCCTGTCGATGCTTGATCTGGTTCATGACGGCAATACCATGCAGGAAGTGATTACTGTGGCTCAAGCTTTGGAAAAGGCAGGGGTGACTTTGCTGAATACCGGTATAGGCTGGCATGAAGCGCGTATTCCAACCATTGTCACTTCAGTACCGCGTGCTGCATTTGCAGATTACACAGCAGAAGTGAAAAAGCATGTCGCTATTCCTGTGATTGCATCCAACCGTATTAACATGCCGGAAACTGCCGAAGCCATTTTAGCGGCCGGAAAAGCAGATATGATACAAATGGCCCGACCGCTGTTGGCAGATGCTTTCTGGGTCAATAAAACTGCGACCAATCGGGTGGATGAAATTAATACCTGTATTGCCTGCAACCAGGCCTGTTTAGATCATACTTTTAAAAATAAACGCGCAACCTGTCTGGTCAATCCACGCGCCGCATATGAAACAGAACTGGTGTATTTAAAAACTAAAAATCCTAAAAAAATTGCTGTGATCGGTGGTGGTGTAGCAGGAATGTCTGCTGCGACAGTGGCTGCCAGTCGTGGTCATAAGGTCACTTTATTTGAAGCGGCAACAGATGTCGGTGGGCAATTTAATTTAGCCAAAGTCGTTCCGGGTAAAGAAGAGTTTCACGAAACTATTCGTTATTTTAAAGTTCAGATTGAAAAAACCGGAGTAGAGCTTCGATTAAATACCAAGGTAAATCGTGAACAACTTGAACGTGAAGGTTTTGATGAAGTGATTGTGGCAACGGGAGTTGTACCACGTGCGCTTAAAATTGACGGTAGCGATGCACCGCAAGTTTTGTCATATGCAGAAGTATTGCGCGGTGCGCCAGTCGGTCATAAAGTTGCTGTTATTGGAGCAGGCGGTATTGGTTTTGATGTGTCGGAATTTTTATTGAGACCAGAACATCAGTCACAACCGCAACCATTAGAAGACTGGCAACGCGAGTGGGGCATTGACCCAAATCCGAACTATATCTCTGAAGGCGGCATACAGCCTGCCGAAGTAGATCCACCTGTCCGCGAAATTTATTTGTTGCAACGTAAAACCACGCCGCTGGGTATGGGTTTAGGCAAGACCACTGGTTGGGTACATCGTGCACAATTGAAAAAGCATGCAGTGAAGATGCTACGTGGTGTGCAATATAAATCTATTAACAATGAGGGTTTATGGATTGAAACCAATGGCTATGACCAACTTTTGCGTGTAGACACCATTGTGGTGTGTGCGGGGCAAGAGTCAGTGAAAGATATTATGCCGAATGAAGGTGAACATACCTTGGCGAATTATCATATTATTGGCGGCGCAAAACTGGCAGCAGAGCTTGATGCGAAGCGCGCGATCCGTGAAGGTGCTGAATTAGCAGCCAAATTATAATTTTTTAAGTTAATTTGGTGAAACAATATTCATTTGAATGGTTTGGTTGTAGTTTTTGCTTGTCAGTTTTTAAAAAGATCCGTATTATGGCGCACATGGAAGCGTGGCAGAGCGGTTTAATGCACCGGTCTTGAAAACCGACGAGGGTGCGAGTCCTCCGTGAGTTCGAATCTCACCGCTTCCGCCAAATTCAAAAACCCCGATCAATTGATCGGGGTTTTTTATTGTCTATTGTTTTTAGATATTCTCTCTAAGCGAACTTATAGAGGGTTTACTGAGTGAATAAAGATAATCTGCTAAAACACCCGTTGCTAGAATATTTACCCCTATACTCATTTAGATTTTTTAAATTTGGCCCAGTTTAAAATTGCTGAAATAGATTAAAGTTTTATAAGTTTGATATTTTTATTCGAAAATAGAAGGCGATGCCTAATTTGAAGCGCATAGGCCAAAAATTAGTTCATATTGATCTGTTCTTTATCTCAATAATTTTTAACCCATCATTTCCAATTTCATCAAAACCAAAGCAATCCTTTCTATATGTTGATAAGCCGGCTCATCCAGTTCTTCGCCAAAAACATCGGGGTCAATTTCTTCATAAGACCATTTTATATTTGAATAAGGGTTAAGCAGTTTTTGTAAGTGTTCTAAAAATGGATTACCGTTTGGTCTTATTGCGACACCCGTATATAAAAATAAGCATCCCTGAGCATTCAGACGTTGCATAGCTTGTTTTACGATATTAAATGATAACTCATTACCATCTAGCTCATTGCCCCCATGACGATATTGACGCTGATCTGGATCGATTAAATAAGGTGGATTGGCAAAAATAAGGTCAAACTGTCCTTTAATATTCGTAAATAAATTGCTGTAAACCGGAAGGATATGATTTAAACCTGCAAAACTCGCATTGATCTGGCTATACAACAATGCTTTCGGATTAAGATCGGCCACCATCATTTCATTAAATTCTGGAAAATGTTTGGCAATGCTAATCGCAGTAGCAGAAGTGCCACAGCACAATTCCAGACCTCGTTTGAAGGGTTGAGGTTTACCGGCCAAATACTGTTTTAAATGATAAACAAAGCGATAAGTATCCGGTCCAAAAAAAACCGCATCTTGTTGGACTGTTGGAAAACTCGAGTGAATAAACAATTGATCATCTAGGGAAGCGACTCGGACATGAGTGAACCACTGGCCATCTTGAAAACGGATAAGCTGATTTTTTTCTAAAATTGTAAAGAGGCTGGGTTCAAGATCCGTTTCTGCAAATGCTAAATTCCAGCCGAATATATCGCGGAGAGTAATATCTTTGTTTTTTGTATTGTTGTTTCGGTCCAGAATACGCTGATGGGAAAGAGGAGTGATTACTGTAAAGTGATAGTCTTTTTGTTTTAAATAATCCAATAAAAAAAGCAAGGCCTGCTGCTGCGTAGTCTCAACATCCAAAATTTGGTTCATATGGATTTTCTCTTCCTGATGATTAAGAAACAATTTAAGCTCTATAAATTTAAGCGCTATAGATGTTATTTAAGCCTTTCTAATGCAATGACCAAACCAGCCCTGATTCATTAACTCAAATTTCCATTTGATGATTTAAAAAATAAATAAGATTGATATTCTCTTAAAAGACAATTTATTTGGGTAAAAATATGATGTTTATTGGTTTGATTTTTACTTTTTATAAAAGTGGATTCAAAAAGATATAACGCTAATTTTTAGCGTGAATAGACGGTCAAATGTATTTTTAATATTTAATGTCTAAATCTCTGTTGAGATGATTATTGGACAATAATCATCTCAAGTCGGGAATTATCAATAGATAGGGTTAATTTTTCGCCTGGGGTAAATCAAACCAGATAAATTGGCTGTCTTCTAAGGCCTTAATCTCATTATTTTCTGCAAAAAGTAGCGCATCGCCTGCTTTCACCACTTGATCTTCAATCTGAATTGCACCTGAAATGACATGCACATAATTGACTTGCTGGGTCGCTTCAACAGCAAGCAGGTGATCTTTTTTCAAGACGGCAGTTTTTACTTCAGCCTGTTGGCGAATATGCATCGCTGCATTGTCATTTGGTCCAACAATTAAGTGCCACTGATTTGGCTGCTGATGCGGATTACACTGAATCTGTTGATAATTGGGTTCTGCATCTTGCACATCCGGGTGAATCCAAATTTGCAACATATGCACAGGGGTATCGCCATTGTTCATTTCGCTATGTTGAACTCCCGTACCTGCACTCATGAGTTGCCATTCACCCGCAGTAATCTGACGTTCATTGCCCATGCTGTCTTTATGTGAGATGGTGCCATCAAGTACACAGGTTAGGATTTCCATGTTTTCATGGGGATGGGTGCCAAACCCATGATGAGCAGCGATGGTGTCATCATTAATGACGCGAAGTACACTCACTCCCATATATTTTGGGTCATACCAGCTCCCAAAAGAAAAACTATGTTTGGTGTCTAGCCAGCCAGCTTGAACATGACCTCGATTTTCAGCATGATGTAAAAAAGCATTCATTTTTGATGCTCCTTATTATTTGAAATTAGCATAATAATAACGTGCTATAAAATTGATAAAAATAGTATAAAAGCGACATATCATTCTATTTATGCAACATTGAATTTTTATTGTTCATATTTATAATATGTAGACTGGATCACATTATGGGTAATTCAAAGATAAATGGCATTTTATTTTTTGTAAAAAAAAGCCCACATAAATGCAGGCTCTTTGATTATCACTACTTTGATTATTCTAGGAATTTAACGGTTACGCCAGATTTCACTTTTTTACCTAAGTCATTGGCATCCCAGTTGGTTAAACGGATACAACCATGCGATGCAGTTTTTGAAATTGCAGACGGGTTTGGTGTACCGTGAATACCGAATGATTTTTTACTTAAACCAATCCAGATGTTTCCAACAGGACCATTTGGACCCGGTGGCAGTGAAAGCGGTTTGGTATTTTTACCCTGCACAAAATTGCTTGGTGAATAGCTATACCAAGGATTTGGTGCTACGCCAGTGACTTTATAAGTCCCGGTCGGAGATGGGGTATCCGAGCTACCAATGGTGGCAGGGAAGGAACCAATCATCTGGTTGCGGTTGTTAAACAAGTACAGTTGTTTGGCACCTTTATGCGCAACGATCAGATGAATATCTTCTGGTACTTCATTGCGGATGTTGGCGACAATGATTTTCTCACCCGCTTTCTTGAAAGTTGCTTTAGGATTTAACTTTTTCAAAAAGTCTTCATCCATATGAAACTTTTCACTCAACATTTCGGTGACACGCGTGTAATACAGACCTTTCATTTTTGCCTGTAATGCATAATCGCGAGGAATAGATGCGGCATAAGGACCTTTCAGGTCAGCATCGGTAACGGTGTATTCAATAAATGCAGGTTTAGAACCTTGTTTAGCAACTAAAGCATCCCATGTTTCCTGGGTCAAAGTTCCTGTAGGTTTAATACCGCTGATTTGCTGGAAGGATGCAATCGCTTTCAGGGTGTTTTTACCACTTGAACCGTCAATCGCACCCGGTGAAGCATGGGCATTATTTAACATGACATGGGCACGCGCATAGACAGGGAACTGGCCTTTACCGATATTTTCATACCATTGGGCCTGGTTCATGCCATCTAATGTCCATGAGGCTTTGGCTGCTGCAGCACTGTTATTGGTGGTGCTTGGTGTTTTTGTGGTCGGTGAAACGCCAATCGCAGCATTATCATCTTCACTATTTTCAAGATCTTCTAAGGTTTTCGATGCCTTATTCAAGTCTCGCTGTTCTTGTTGTGTAATATGGGCTTCAGTGCTTTGAGCGCTTGATGCCGCTTCGGTTGCAAGTGGATCAATCGGATCCTGAACTGCAGTATCAGCAATCTTTTGGGGATTTAAAGGCTGTTCAGCAGTAGATGCGGCAAACGCTGTACCCGCAAAAATGCAACTTAAACTCATAGCGAGTAATGTGCGAACGAACATGGAATTCAACCTTAAAAAATATTCATTAACAATTTGATAAAACTACACAAGTATTGCAGAAAAAATGAGGAGATGCAGTAGTTGTTTTGTGTAAAAATTATTTTACATTTCCCATGATTGATTTTTAGATGCGAGAGAAGTTACTAAATTTTCTGGGTTTTTGCTATGATGGTTCGAAGACTAAAAATGAGATGGGAAAGTAAATGACGACGCTAAAAAACGATCGTTTTCTGCGGGCCTTATTGCGTGAGCCGGTAGATACCACACCAGTTTGGATGATGCGTCAAGCCGGGCGTTATTTGCCTGAATATCGCGCAACACGTGCCAAGGCAGGTGATTTCCTTTCCTTATGCAAAAATAATGATTTTGCATGCGAAGTCACTTTGCAACCTTTGCGTCGTTATGACTTGGACGCCGCGATTCTATTTTCAGATATTTTAACTGTACCGGATGCTTTGGGGCTAGGCCTGTATTTTGAAGCAGGTGAAGGTCCAAAGTTCCATAAAACCATTCGTACCGAACAAGATGTCGCGAATTTACCCAACTTTAATGCCAAATCTGATTTAGATTATGTGATGAATGCAGTAAGCACCATTCGTTCGGCATTAGGCGGTCAAGTGCCATTGATTGGTTTTTCCGGCAGTCCGTGGACGCTTGCAACCTATATGGTTGAAGGGGGATCCAGCAAGGATTTCCGTTATACCAAACAGATGATGTATGCCCAACCTGAAGTATTACATGCCTTGCTTGATCGATTGGCCATTGCCGTGATTGATTATCTAAATGCGCAAATTGATGCCGGTGCACAAGCCATTCAGATTTTTGACAGTTGGGGTGGGGCACTTGCTCACCGTGAATATGTCGAATTTTCATTAAACTACATGCAGAAAATTGTTGCCGGTTTAAAACGTGAAAATGAAGGCCGTAAAGTGCCGGTGATTTTATTTACCAAAGGTGGCGGTCAGTGGATCGAGCCGATGCTGGCAACGGGTGCAGACGCCTTAGGTCTGGATTGGACTACACCATTGAATGTAGCCCGTCAAACGGTCAATGGCCGTGCTGCTTTGCAAGGTAACCTGGATCCAGCCACTTTATATGGCACACCAGCATCCATTGCAAAAGCCACCAAAGCCATGCTGGATGATGCTTATGCAGGCGGTGAAAAGACCGGTTATATCGCCAACTTAGGTCATGGTATTACCCAATGGGTCGATCCTGCGAATCCTAAAGTATTTATTGATACGGTGCATGAATATAGCGCCAAATATCTTTAAGTACATGTGAGTAAACTCATTTTTTAGGATTCAACCTTGATCAGTCTTTTTAAATCATGTTTTGAGTTCTCATTTAAGGCAGCTTCGGCTGCCTTATTTGGGATTTTACTGCTGATTGCTTTTGTACTTACCGCCTCTATGGGCAGCCAAGAGTTTTATGGCTTTTTTCGCTATGACTATTTGTTGTTTTATGCCCTCATTATCCAAGTTTGCTTGCTGTATTTAAAGCTGGAATCATGGTCAGAAGCCAAAGTCATTGCCTTGTTTCATATCATGGCAATGGTGATGGAAATTTTCCTGACGCATCCGCAAATTGCTTCATGGCAGTATCCACAGCCCGCAGTATTTAGAATATTGACCGTGCCATTATTCGCCGGATTTATGTATTCGGCAGTGGGGAGTTTTTTTGCCCGCTCATTAAGGCTGTATCAGGTGTCGTTCGAGAAGCTGCCTAGTTTTCCCAATATGATTGTTTTGGCCGTACTCTCCTATATTAATTTTATGAGTAAATTTTTTGTTCCAGATATACGTTTTCTGCTGTTTGCCTGGAGTGTCATCATTTTCTGGAAAACTAAAATTCACTTTCAGCTACAACAGCATCAAATCCAGCTCCCGATGTTACCTGTGCTTGCAATTTTAGCGTTCATCATTTGGATTGCAGAAAACATCAGTACCTTTTACAAAATCTGGCTCTATCCAAGTCAGGTCGATGCCTGGCATATGGTCGGTTGGGGCAAGCTGGGTTCTTGGTATCTACTGTTATTGCTGAGTCTGGTTCTGGTGCTGAAAATTTTAGGCACACGACATTCCGAAGGCAACTGGACGCTTAAAAATCATTAGAACAGCAGGTATTTATCGTTAGCTAAAGCATACATTTTTTCCATTGCACCGCACTTGACTTCCCGCTAATCTGCTAAGTGTGTAATTTAAATTACATGACTAGAGTAATAACAAGATTGCATGAGAATAATTGGAGAATAAGCATGTTGAAAAAAATAATGCTGGCCGCTGTACTGGTCACAGGTTCAGGTATGGCCATGGCCGATAATGATGTCGGTTGTGGTATTGGTAGTCAAGTATGGGAAGGTCAGTCCGGTATCATTCCTAAACTTCTGGCAGGTACAACCAACGTTCTTTTCACTAACCAATGGATCGGGATTACTTTTGGTACTTTAGGATGTAGTCAAGGCGGAAGAGTCACCGCTCAGGTGGTTACTTTCACCAATGAAAATTCCGAAACTCTCGCGCGCGACATGTCGGTAGGTGAGGGTGAAAGCCTGAATGTGCTGGCTGAATTGCTCAATATCAAAGCTGAAGATAAACCACGTTTCTTTGCGGTATCCAAGCAGAATTTTTCTGAAATTTATTCTGATAAAAATCAGGATACTCTTCAAGTATTAAGCTCTCTACAAACTGTTATGGCGAAAGATGATGTATTAAAAGCTTACATCTAAGCCCATGTCTGAAAACCCTGTCACCCCGGCAGGGTTTTCTTATGAATACAAGAATTAAAGAGAATAAGATTACTGAATGAAATATGCCCTTTTACTGCTTGGTCTGACCTGTACCCATTTAAGTCATGCAACCGAAATAAAGCCGGACATCCAGACCTATCTAGATCTGGCTGAGACGAAACAGCTGGATCAGGCGCGTACCTGGCAACGTCTCATGTATGCCAATGCACAAGGTAAAAGCGAGGTTGACTATGCAGGTTATTTTCTGGCCGAGCACGGATCAATCGACCTTAAAAAGGAAATGCAGCAGAATATACAGGCTTTATTTACGGCAGCAGAACCGAATCAATCGATACGGTGTAAATTTCCGGCACGCAGTCACTGGCTGATGCAGCAACTGAACCTGTCTGAACAGCAATTACCCGCCGTGAGCTGCCCTGAGTTTGAACAGTGGATCGGTCAGGTCAAACCTTATAAAGCTACCCTGATCTATGCCACAGATTTCATGGGCAATCCCAGCTCGATGTTTGGTCATACCTTATTGCGTCTGGATCCAAAAGATCAGCAGCAGTTAAACCTGATTTCCTATGCAGTCAACTATGCCGCTACAGTAAATAGTAATGACAACTGGTCTTTTGCCTGGAAAGGTCTAACCGGACAATATCTCGGTGAATATTCCCTGATGCCTTATTATCGTAAGGTTAAGGAATATGGCGACTTTGAAAGCCGTGATTTATGGGAATATGAGCTGAATTTAAATCCGGAAGAAACGCAGTTTCTGGTTCAGCATCTGTGGGAAATGCAGAAAGTCAGTTTCCCTTATTATTTTATCAATGATAACTGTGCTTACCGTTTGCTCGGGCTTTTTGATCTGGCACGTCCCGAGCTGAATCTTCAGCAACAGTTCAACGCTGCGGCTATTCCCATAGAAACCCTGAAAGTTGCTGAACAGCAAGGTCTGATCAAGAGCAAAATATATCGACCTGCTCTGGAAACACAATTATTGGCGCAGGCTAGACAGCACGGCAAAACTTTAGCTAAAACTGCCCATCAGGTGGCATACGCAAACACAGATACTCTGCCTTCAATGCTACAGAAGTTTTCGGTGCAAGATCAGGCTAAAATTCTGGAAATGGCCTATGATCATTTATATCTGGATTTTCTTAGACAAAAAGTGGATAAATCTTTTGCCCAGCCCCGTTTTCGTCAGTTACTGGGCCTAAGAAGCCAAATTGATATAGAAAAGCAGCGTAAACCGCCAGTACCTCCAGAAACAGATCCGACCCAGAGTCATAACGCACAGCATATTTCAATTCAGGCTGGGGAAATACAGGGTGAAAAATTTATCGAGCTTAATCACCGGCAGGCCTATCACGACTTGATAGATCCCCAGAGCGGTTTTCGTACCGGCACACAGCTGTTATTTTTCAATACTGCAATACAGTACCGTGAAGATGAGCTGAAATTCGAACAATTTGATCTGATGACAGTCAATTCCTATAACCCGATTACACCGTTTAAAACACCACTGAGTTGGGGTTTTAACTTGGGCTGGCAACAGGAAGCATTAGAGCACGATGGTCAGTTTAGTGAACACAAGCAACATGGCGTAGCCAATTTAAAAGTACAAATGGGC
This sequence comes from Acinetobacter terrestris, assembly GCF_004331155.1. Lineage (GTDB taxonomy): Bacteria > Pseudomonadota > Gammaproteobacteria > Pseudomonadales > Moraxellaceae > Acinetobacter > Acinetobacter terrestris. The sequence goes on along the minus strand of NZ_SJNZ01000003.1, from coordinate 17,435 downwards.
TATAGCTATGCCGATCAGGCACGTGAGCATTTATGTTATGCGCAGCTGCAAAACCATATTCAAGCCGGCAAGGCATTAGAGAATGGCTGGCGCGTTGGAATGGGGCCCACCATAGGCTGCCAAAATATCTGGTCAGATAAAATCAATAGCTTAATACAAGTAGAATTACCGTATTGGCATGACTCACAGCAATGGCAATTGAAACTGAATACCCAGTGGCAATATGTATTAAACCAGCAAAATGCCATTCGTTTCGATTGGCAATATCAGCAACAAGACAGCAAAGACTGGATGAAAACCAGTCTGGGATATGTGCGTTTCTTTTAGAGCAAATCATCTAATAAATGTAGGTTTTCGCTCATTATTTATATAAAACAACTATCAGTTAACACAGTATTTTTTGTAATCTTTTGTTATATTAATAACGTAATTTTCTCCCTTAAATTTTAAAGTTGTTGGAATCAAGTATATGAATACAGAGAGTATTGCCATGCTGGCGGAGCAATGGAAATCGATTTGTGATGGTTATTCTACAACTGATTTAAATGACACTTTTCAATTTATTCAAGCGCATTCCCAGACACTGGTTTATGAATTTTATAAAAATATGATGCAGGAAAAGGAAGCTTCATATTTTTTATCGGATGATATTGTTCAAAGCCGCTTGAAAGCCACGTTAAATCAGTGGTTAATCGATTGCTTTCAGGTACCGCTGCATCAGAACTTCGAACCGATTGTGCAAAAGCAGTTAATGGTCGGCAAAGTCCATGCACGTATCGGTATTCCATCCTGGTTAATCATGCGGGGGATCGGTGAAATTGAAAAAAAAGTCTTTGTACTTCAGGCAGCACAAGATCAAGAAAATAGTTTGCGCATGATCTCTTATATCGTACAGATATTGGGCTTTGCATCAGAAATTATGTGCCGCTCATATGAAGTCAATCTGGAAAAAAATAATGATATAAAACATACCTACCGTTTATTTTCCGCGATGCAGGATGTGGCTGCGCAAAAGGACAAGCAGCGCAGCTCATTATTAAACTGGGAAAATGAGCTGATGTTCAAGGTATTTTCCCATGAGCCGAAATTTACTCATCCCTTGTTGTCAAAATCTGAATTTGGCTTATGGTTTATCCATAAAGCCGCTTATGCATTTACCGGGTCGGAGCAGGTTAAGGCCATTGTTGATCGTATTTACCAGATTGATACGCTGAGTCAGCAGGTTTTAAATGCTGCCGAAAAAGATGAATCCATCCGGTTGATTCAGGATATTCGTGAAAAGAATAGAGAGATTCAGCATCTGGTCGATCAACTTTTTCAGGTGGCAGACTATATCGACTCGGGCAGTGATTCACTGACTCAATTGCTCAATCGCCGCTATCTCAATACCATTGTTTCGCGTGAAATTAATTTTTCGCGTAAAAATAATGTGCCGTTGTCTTTGCTGGCCATAGATGCAGATCACTTTAAACGGATTAATGATAAATTCGGGCATGCAGCAGGTGATTCGGCTTTACAGTTTATTGGTGAAGCATTGCTAGATTGCATTAAGGGCAGTGATTATGCTTTCCGTGTGGGTGGAGAAGAGTTTTTATTATTGCTGGTCGATAGCGATTTGATTCGTGCACAAGAGATTGCAGAACAGATCCGTAGCCGGATTCAGGAAACCACCATTGGCACCCGACCGGGCAGCAGCTTTAATTTTACTGTTAGTATTGGCTGTGCACTGTATGATGGCCATCCAGACTATCAGCGTTTTATAGATGCTGCAGATACTGCACTGTACGCAGCCAAGAATAGTGGCCGAAATCGTGTTTATTTGGCTAAAAACGAGTTAAGAAACTCAAACATTGATTTGACTGTACAGAGCTAATCAAGCACTAGGTATTCAACTGCTGAAGCCAGGCTTTGAATCTCTGTTTCTGTGCCATATATTCGGGATGGGCATGGGCTGCATCCTGTTTTTAAAAAATGCGATTTATATCTGCACCGACAAAATCGTTCTGTTGTAAATAGCCTAAGAAAAGCAGATAACTTTTTTCTCTAATCATCTGGGACAGATGGCGAGCGGAAGGAATGATTGGTGTAATGAAATCTAGTGAGCCAGTGAGTTCGCTACTGCTTTAAAATTACGTTATGCGACTCAGATGTTGTTATTTCCAGTAATTTGAATCCAGTAAGCTAGATACCATTACGGCCCATAATGTCATTAGGCAACGGCACAACCAATGTCATTTTTAACATTCGCGACACAGCCAATGTCATTTCCTGAAAAATGAATTCCGATCTGAGTGTTGCTATAGTACTAATACTTATCGAATAAATAAGAGAATTAAGTTTGTGCAATATACAAAAGAAAAAATAGTGAAAGCTCTATTACTTGCTCCTTTACCTTTACTTTTTTTCACAGCATTGCTGTTTATTATAATGAATCATGAATACAGTCTATATTCGATTTTCGTGGTTTTTGCGGGGCACGGTCTTGTTTACTTGGCTTATTGTATTTTGACTGTACCTTTTAGCTTCATGATCTCAGTTCTTTTAAATCATTATCGCATCCTCAACTTGCTAACCGTTTGTATAAGTTCTCTCATTATTGCTATGCCATTTTTTATTGTTTTTGGATGGAGTCATACCGGAGAGCTTTCTAAAGAATGGTGGAAAATCTATACCGATATACCCACCATTCTTCTGGCTCTATTTCCTGGCTTATGTTATTGGTTATTTTTGATAAAATTAAAACTTTAATAGTGATTTTTTATGAATGACAACTTATATGTCGCGTGACGAATTTTTATGAAAGTCCCAAAGAAGAAACCTGTAGACACAGATTTTAGACTTCAACCACGACAAAATATTTTCGAACTGCTTCAACCACTTCAAATTTTCCAGTAAAGCCGGGTGGAATAATGCCAGCATCACCCGCTTTAATTTCGACAAAACTCTGCGTGTTGGCTTCATGTAAACGTACCAGACCTTCAATCACCTGAAAGAATTCCTGTTTATTGACAGCAAATTGAATATTCCATGTACCCACTTCACAGGTCCAGATGCCACAGTTCATATTGGGATGCTCATATAAACTTTGGGTTATACGTTTAGGCTTGCCTGCAACCAGACGATCGGGACGGGGATAATCGATCGTGGATTCACTCTGAGTTAAACTGTGGCCTGCTAACCAAATCGATGACATGATTCCTCCTTGAAATTAAAAGTTTCATAAATACAATAGGTTAAATTCTACATAAAAAAGCCCCGAACAATCGGGGCTTTTCAAAATCTGAAGAATCTTAGAGGCTTTCTGGTAAAGCACTCAAAAACTCACGACGTTCTTCTTTATTGGTTTTAAAATCTCCAACAAAAGAAACCGTACGTGTGGTTGATTCCTGCTTGCCGACACCGCGCATCATCATACACATATGTGCAGAATCAATCATTACGGCAACACCACGTGCTTTAGTCACTTCAGCCACAGCTTCAGCAATTTGCTGAGTCAGATTTTCCTGGATTTGCAAACGGCGCGCAAACATTTCAGTAATGCGGGCAAATTTGGATAAACCTAAAACATTACCTTCCGGCAAATAAGCAATATGCACACGACCGTAGAAAGGTAATAAGTGATGTTCGCATAAAGAATAGAATTCAATATTCTTGACCAAAACCATTTCACGGTTGTCAGAAGGGAAGACCGCATTATTGGTCACTTCTTCTAAGGTTTTGCTATATCCAGACGTTAAATACGAAAAAGCTTTAGCAGCACGCATTGGCGTATCTTTTAGACCAGGACGATTAAGATCTTCACCAACGGCAGTCAGAATGTTGGTGTAGGATTGCTGCATAGACATAAGACGTGTTCACTTACACTGATATCGAACAAGGACGGCATTGTAGCAGAAAACCGCTACAATGCCCTGTTTTGAGGAAAAATTCCGCTTACTGTTTAAATTTAGGGTTCTTTTCTGCGCGTTTTAATAAAACCAAAACGGCACCCGTGCCACCTTGTTTTTCAGGCGCACTGACAAAGGCTAAAACATCACGGTGTTGACGCAGCCAGCCATTCACATAGGTTTTTAAAATGGCTTCTGGCCCTTTGCCGTGCACAATCTTAATGACATTTTGATTTTCATCTTTTGCCATCTGAATGATCTGTAACACTGCAGCTCGCGCATCTTCAACCGTACAACCATGCAGATCCACCGCTTCAAACCAGCGCAGGTTACCGGCTTTTAAATCTTCAAACACTTTGTGCTGCAGGGTGCCGATGCGGTAGCTTAATGTGGCTTGACTGGCAACAGGATTCAGCATGGCTTGTGTATCTGAAAGCTCTGCATTGTCGGTTTGCATCGGACCAGTGGCTGCTGCACGTTTTGCTAGAGTTTGCGCATCAATTTTTTTCTTCTTGTCCTTTTTAATCTTTGCAATATTGCTGGTGTCCATTTTTTTGACACCTTGCATGGATTTCTGGAACAAGTCGAAATCATCTTCCGGTTCTTGCTGGGCGGGAGCTTTAGGCTCAGGCTGTTTGGCAAGGGCAGTCGAATGCGGATTGGTGATTTGCTTTTTAAAGGCTTTCAGTAAGTCGAACTGACCTTTAGAAAGCGAAGAATCATGTTTACTCATAATCTTAATTATTCATTAAACAGTTTCAGGCTGACCAAATAATGCAGTAAATGCATGATCTGGACGAGGCTGTTTCATAAAACTTTCACCCACAAGGAAGGCATGAATGTCATGCTCTTGCATCATGTGGACATCATTTGGGGTGGCAATACCACTTTCAGTTACCAATAAACGTGAAGGCTCAAGCAATTTTTTCAAGCGTAGTGATGTGTTTAAATCGACATCAAAGGTTTTTAAATTACGGTTATTCACGCCTAACAGGCAACGCTCTGAAAGTCGAAGTGCACGTTCAAGCTCATGTTCATCATGCACTTCAACTAGTACATCTAAATTGTGTTCAAAAGCAGTTTTTGACATTTCTTCCAGTTGCTGGTCAGACAGGCACGCCACAATCAGAAGAATACAGTCGGCATGCAAGGCACGTGCTTCAATTACACCATAAGGATCGATCAAGAAATCCTTACGCAGCGCAGGAAGGGCACAGTGTGAACGAGCAATGGCGATATTTTCATCTGCACCCTGGAAAAAGTCTACATCCGTCAGTACCGATAAACAGGCGGCACCCGCTTGCTCATATTGCTGTGCAATTTCAGCTGGATTAAAATTTTCACGAATCACGCCTTTAGAAGGAGATGCTTTTTTAATTTCAGCAATCACTCCCGGACGTTTGCCTAACAGGCTTTGGGCAAAGCCACGTACAGGTGTTGCTACCTGCGCGAGTTCTTCAACATCCTTTAAGCTATGTTGTTTTAAACGCGCAGCAAATTCTACCTGTTTACGGTCAACAATTTTACCTAAAATCGTATTTGCGATATCGAGCATGACAATATTTCCTTTATAGCCTTAAGCTTCGTATTCTTTGAGGGTTTTGGTGAATTCAGACAAAACGCTCATTTTTTCTAAAGCTTGTCCACCGTAAATAATGTCATGTGCCAGTGCCACGCCTTGCTTATAGCTGGTGGTTAAACCGGATACATAAATGCCTGCACCTGCATTGAGTGCAATCATGTTGGCCGCTTTTTCACCTTTAGCCGATTTTTTCTTGCCCAAAGCATCTTTAATTAAAGCCAGGCTTTCAGTGGAATCTTCAACCATTAAACCGGTCAAAGTCTGTGATTCAATGTCGACATCTTCAGGGTTAATCATCCATTCCGTGATTTCGCCATTTTTGAGTTCAGCGACATAGGTTGAAGATGCCAGGCTGATTTCATCTAGACCATCTTTGGAATGCACCACCATCACATGCTCAGCACCGAGTTGTTTCATCACTTCGGCAATCGGGCGGCACAGTTCATTCGAGAATACACCCAGTACAAAACGCTGTACTCCAGCCGGATTAGTTAATGGGCCAAGCAAGTTGAAAATACTGCGAATACCCAATTCACGACGTGGACCGATTGCATATTTCATGGCCTTGTGATGATTTGGTGCAAACAGGAAACCGACCCCCATTTCACGAATACAACGTTCAGTTTGCTGCATATTCAGGTTCAGGTTAATGCCGGCTTTTTCCAGCAAGTCAGATGAACCTGATTTTGAAGACACACCACGGTTACCGTGCTTGGCAATGGTTGCACCGGCAGCAGCAATCACAAAACTGGATGCCGTAGAGACATTAAACAGGTTTTGACCGTCACCGCCGGTACCGACGATATCGACCAGATGTGGAATATCGCTGACATCAATTTTAATCGCAAATTCACGCATTACACGTGCAGCAGCAGTAATTTCGTCAATGCTTTCGCCTTTTAAACGCAAGCCCATCATTAGCGCCCCGATTTGCGCATCGGTTGCTTCACCGGACATGATGCTGCGCATCACATCTTCCATTTGCGGCTGAGTCAGGTGAATCTGTTTGGTAATGTTATTTAAAGCTTGTTGAATATTCATTGTGTTCACTATGCATAAATTTCTAAAAAGTTCTGGAAGATTTGATGACCATGCTGGCTCAAAATTGATTCAGGGTGGAACTGCACGCCCTCGACGGCCAATGTCTTATGTTTTACACCCATAATTTCTTCCATGCTGCCATCGGCTTCATTGGTCCAGCAGGTGACTTCCAAACAATCGGGTACGGTCGCCTGATCAATCACCAGTGAATGATATCGCGTTGCCGAAAATGGAGAGGGTAGATCGCTAAAAATCCCTTGGTTGCTGTGATACATATCGGACAAACGACCGTGCATGACGTTCTTTGCGCGAATAATATTCCCACCAAAAGCCTGGCCAATAGCTTGATGACCTAAACACACGCCAAGCAATGGAATTTTGCCGGCAAAGTGCTGAATCGCGGGAATCGAAATTCCTGCTTCACTTGGTGAACACGGGCCAGGGCCAATCACCAAATACTTGGGTTGCCATCGCTCGATATCTTCCAATGTCACGGCATCATTACGGACTACTTTTACCTCTTGATTTAACTCGCCAAAATATTGGACGATGTTATAGGTAAAAGAGTCATAATTGTCGATCATTAAAAGCATGAGCTAACCTATTGAAAATTACGCACTTAAATGTGCTCGAATAGTCCAGGAATACTCACATGATTGCTGTTTTTACTGACTTGCTTGATATAAAGCAGGCTAAGTAAAACAAGTCAAAAATGGAGTGCGAATAATCATAGCAAAAAATAAGCATTTTCTGCTGAACTATTTCTATGATAATGATTTTAGAGGAATCGCAGGATGAGAATAAGCTGATTTATTTACACTTTATATTGAATCAAATTCATCGATATTTATTTCAATGCTTGAAAGCAACTTTAAATAATATGAAGGCTTTATTTAGATTTAAAAGTAATGAATGAGTTGAGAAAGTTGAATTTAAGTAATAGGCTAACTATAAGTAAGTATAATTACATTCATATTGGATTAGTTGAAGCTGAGCTTCATAAAGGAGCATTAAAAGCAGGAAATAATATTTCGCAATTATCACCAAAATGGCGCAAGGTCTTTCTTTATCCAATTACTGAAAAAATCTGCGGGTTAAATTGGGTAAATTATAAAATGATGAAAAAATAATGAGATAACAGTACCTAAAATTTAAATTTATAAGAGCGGTTAAAATTCAATAGTTGAAATATTAAGCATTAAAATCATCAACATGGTTGAAAATTTATTTTTAAGTATTTATTTTAATCGCAGGTGATGATTATTAAGCCAAATAATGAGAAAAAAAGATCATTTACTATTTAATAAAAATAAATTCGCACCATTTTGATACAATGAAAATGGCTTTTTAAGCAAAAGTAATGAAGAGTGTTTGAATATGGTGCATTTACATTTACACACAGTATAATAGTCTCAAACTAAAGTATCTAAATCTTCTATTCTGATAAAGAATTCAATATTTTATCTTTATTTTTTAAAGTTGGTATGAGATTTGCTTAATAACTGCCAACTACTAACACGCACTTAGCAGGTGCAACAAAAAATCATCGGAGCACAATGAGCATGGCGAACAAGGTCCTTCAACTCATCCAAGAAAGTGGCGCAAAATGGGTCGATTTTCGCTTTACTGATACTAAGGGTAAAGAGCAACATGTAACTTACCCAGCAGATACGATTGACGAAGATACATTTGAAGACGGTAAAATGTTTGATGGTTCTTCAATCGCCGGTTGGAAAGGCATCGAAGCATCTGACATGATTTTACGTCCAGATGCTGCAACATGCTTCCTTGACCCGTTCTTTGCTGAAGCAACGGTTGTTGTCACTTGTGACGTGATTGAGCCTTCAACTGGCCAAGGTTACGACCGTGACCCACGTTCAATTGCTCGCCGTGCAGAAGAATATTTAAAATCTACGGGTATTGGTGATACTGCATTCTTCGGCCCGGAACCAGAATTCTTCGTTTTTGACGAAGTAAAATGGGAAATCGATATGTCTGGCGCGCGCCATACATTAATCGCCGAAGAAGCTGCTTGGTCTACAAACAAAGACTACGAAGGCGGTAACTCTGGTCACCGTCCACGTGTTAAAGGTGGTTACTTCCCAGTTCCTCCTGTAGATTCTTCACATGATATGCGTGCAGAAATGTGTGCGAAAATCGAAGACATCATGGGCCCTGGCCGTGTAGAAGTACATCACCACGAAGTTGCATCTTGCCAGTTAGAAATTGGTGTGAGCTTCAATACCATGGTTCGTAAAGCGGACGAAGTTCAACAGTTCAAATATGCGGTTTGGAACGTTGCGCACCAATATGCAAAAACTGCAACCTTTATGCCTAAACCAATGGTTGGCGATAATGGTTCTGGTATGCACGTTCACATGTCTATCTCTAAAGATGGCAAGAACCTGTTTGCTGGTGATGAATATGCAGGCTTGTCAGAAATGGCGCTTTACTTCATTGGCGGTGTGATCAAACATGCTCGTTCATTGAATGCAATCACAAACCCTTCTACAAACTCGTACAAGCGTTTGGTTCCGCATTATGAAGCGCCGATTATGCTTGCTTACTCAGCACGTAACCGTTCAGCTTCGATTCGTATTCCTTACGTTTCTAGCCCTAAAGGCAAGCGTATTGAAGCACGTTTCCCAGATCCAATGATGAACCCGTACTTAGGTTTTGCAGCATTATTGATGGCTGGTCTTGACGGTATTCAAAACAAGATCCACCCAGGTGAAGCTGCTGATAAAAACTTGTATGATCTTCCTCCTGAAGAAGAAGCGAAAATCCCAACAGTTGCTCATAACCTAGAAATGGCGCTTGAAGCACTTGAAGCTGATCATGACTACTTGTTAAAAGGTGGCGTGTTCACTAAAGAAATGCTTAATGCCTATATCGAACTTAAAACTGAAGAAGTACGTCGTCTTAACACGACTACTCACCCAGTTGAGTTTGACATGTACTACAGCCTATAATTCGTACGCGAATTTAAGCTTTAAAAACCCGCTCATGTAGCGGGTTTTTTTTGTATCATTGTTTTTGAAACTCATTATTGTAAATATTATGGCGCAACGTAAAAAACACACCAGTTTTTATCCATGGATTGATCCTAAAGATCATGACAAAGGCTTTAAAATGAATTTTTCTGCCGTGACCTATGTAGAAGTTGGACGCACTGTGGAAGGCTATAAACAAGCTGAATTTGTGGCATTAAAAAATCCAGAAATGGCACTCGATTTTGACTATCCACAAAGTTTTTATTTGAGTGCTGAAGGTTTTATTTTGATTAAAACCCCGCAAGGCAAATATGAAGTGATTGCCAAAACAGATAACTGTTAATCGCATTTGATTGGATATGATGGGGAAAGGGTGATGGCTGAGTTAACTCGGTTATTGCCCACATGATGTATGTATGAGATTAAAATTGATCAACTTAAACGAGCAGGGGACGTATGCAAAACAAGCGAGCATGTAAACGACAGGATAAACAGATTCCTGCTGAATTACGTGAATGGCTGTATGCATCGGGTTCACTCACGCAGCAACTGACAGATTTAGCGGATGGAGAATTTAAAGTACAGCCCATCCAGGAGCATTTTTTGCGTTTAAGCTTTGCAGACAGCCAGTGGATGAATATGCCGCATCAGCATACCTCATGGGTGCGTGAAAGCTATTTATACGGCTGTGAAGCGCAGCCTTGGGTCAAAGCAAAAAGTATCTTTCCGATTTTAAGCCTGCAATCCCGTGCACGGATCTTTCAGCATATTGGTAAAAAGCCGATTGGCTGGTTCTTGTTTCAACGCACCAATCCACATTGCGAGCGCCGTGTGATTCTGCTTGAAGATGGCTGGACACGGCAAAGTTGCTATACTTGGCATGGTTGTAAATTTATTGTTCAAGAGACTTTTTTAGCTGCATTTGAACAATTTATTCAGCAAAATACTTCACAATAAAATATTTAACAGAAATCGGGTTAAGGGACAGTCATGGACACTGCGCAACAAACTACATGGCGTGAGCGTTTAGCAGCGTATTACTATTTATGTCGTTTTGATAAGCCCATTGGCACAGAGTTGGTGTTTTGGCCAACCATGTGGGCATTGTGGATTGCAACCAAGGGCATTCCTGACTTAAAAATACTGTTGTTGATGATCTTGGGTGTGGTTTTTATGCGTGCAGCGGGCTGTGCCATAAATGACTTTGCAGACCGTAAAGTAGATGGGGCGGTTGCCAGAACCAAAGATCGGCCTTTAGCGACGGGTGTGATTAAGCCCATAGAAGCCATCTGGGTGTTTTTGATTCTGGTTGCTGCTAGTGCTTGCCTGTTGTTCTTCTTACCGATAGAAAGCTTTTACTGGTCATTTGGAGCGTTGTTTTTAGCATTTATATATCCCTTTATGAAGCGCTATACCAACTTGCCTCAGCTTTTTTTAGGTGCGGCATTTTCATGGTCCATTCCGATGGCCTATACCGCAGTCGGGCAAACCCCTGATCTGACCTGTTGGCTTTTATACTTTGGTAATTTGGCTTGGACAGTGGCCTACGATACGCAATACGCCATAACCGACCGCGAATACGATTTAAAAATCGGGGTGAAATCAACAGCGATTTTATTCGGAAAATATGACATCGAAATCATCTCGCTATTACAGGCAGTAAGTGTGCTGCTGATAGGTGCAGCTTTGTTCCGAGAGGCTTTACTTGTACCTTTTGGATTAATGGCTTTGCTTGTGGTGGTGGCTGACTTTCTTTATCAGTGGACAAAAACCAGGAACAGAAATCCGCAACTCTGCTTTTGGGCATTTCGTCATAACCGTTGGGTGGGGCTGATTATTTTTGCTGGAATCTTTATTGCACTGCTTTAATGATGAGCTGGTCTGAAAGTTGAATTTTATAAAAAGCATCTACTAAATTATATTTAGCCAGATGCTTTTTTATGCTTGATTAAAATGTCATGGTGCGGACATACAGCAAAATAAAAAAAAGGTGCATGAGATTCGAATAACAAAACAAGTAGTTGTGCAAATTATCCCATCTATCACAAGCATAGTGAACTGTATTTGGAAAGTGCGAGTTTTTCTCAGATTAAACTGGATTTCATTGCACGGATTGTTTTAGCGTTGATTACGCTACCTTTAGTGGTTTGGCTATTTAGAAATAGACTTTCATAAATAGCTTGTTAAAGAATATCTTTATGCAGTTGTTTGACATTTGGAATTTCAGTGTAGCGTAATACGCGATATCCCGCTTCATGCAGCATATGGTCGCGAAATCTATCTTCTTCAACTTTGTATAAATGGGTTGGGTCATCTAACTCAATAATTACTAAAACTTGTAGTGATTCATTGAGTAAAACGAAGTCGGTCACTTTGCGATTGAACTGATTGCGAATTTTAAGATTATGACTGGTAATTAGCGCACTAAAGGCAACTTGTGCCAAGACATGATATTGCGGAAAGGCTTCTTTTAAACGAACGTACATTCTGCATTCATAAGGCGTAATGACACGTTTGGGATAAAACTTCTTTTTGGTTTTGAAATATTGCTGAGCACACAGGATGATCAATGCAAGACTGGCAATAATACCAATCACAAGAAAGGTGGATGAACTTGAATTAAACACGATACGAATCTACAGATAAGAAAAAACCCACTCAAGTAGAGTGGGTTTTAGAATTTGGCTCTCCAACCTGGGCTCGAACCAGGGACCTGCGGATTAACAGTCCGTCGCTCTACCGACTGAGCTATTGGAGAATCTGATACGCATTCTATGTATCTAAGCTGAAGGGGTCAAGGGCTTATGCTTAAAAAAACCATGAAAATGAATTGAATGTTTTAAAAATAAACTTATTGCTTATTATTTAAGTGATTTTATGAGGTCTATATAATTTTCTTTACTTTGTAAGGGGTGTGCTTTACGGCATTCGTTGATCAATTGCATCAGCTCGGCTTGGGTAAGCTCAGGCTTGAGCTGTTGTTGAATGTGTTTTAAAACCTCTGGGTTCTTTTGGGGTAAATTACGGGTGCAATGAAATAAGCGTTCATACATGAGCGCGGAAGCCTGCTTTTTATTTTCAGAATTTTGACTGCATTGAAACACTGCGAACATGACAACAATCAAAATAATCCAAAAAATGAGAGATTTTAACCAGGTTGCATTCATAGCGGCTTATTAAAATATTTTTATTAGAATTAACATAACTAAATTTTAATAAGCGAACAATAGATAGGGGAATGATCTAGGATTTAAATCAAGCGTGCTGATGAAAGATAACAGATTAAAAGTATCTGTCGCATAAGAAGTAAATGGAAATTTGGCAGATAAAAAAAGCCCACTTCATGATGAGTGGGCTTTTTAGAATCTGGCTCTTCCACCTGGGCTCGAACCAGGGACCTGCGGATTAACAGTCCGTCGCTCTACCAACTGAGCTATGGAAGAATAGATGGCTCTCCAACCTGGGCTCGAACCAGGGACCTGCGGATTAACAGTCCGTCGCTCTACCGACTGAGCTATTGGAGAATCTGATGCGCATTTTAGGGATGAAAAGCTAAGCCGTCAACACGTAAATATAAACAAATGAATCATTTGCCTTATAATTATGCAGATATGCCCTAAAAATAAAAAAACCACCCATAAAGGGTGGTTTTTTATGCGTAAATAAAATTTATTTTAAATCTTATTTTTCAACACCAGCTTCTTGGCCAGCATATTTCGCATTTGCATAATCCCAGTTTACCAAGCTTTCTAGGAAAGTTTTGATGTAAGCAGGACGTGCATTACGGTAGTCGATGTAATAAGCATGTTCCCAAACGTCAATTGTCAACACTGCAACTTTGCCGTGAGCAAGTGGAGTATCAGCATTTGAAGTTTTAAGAATAGATAAGTTGCCATTTACTTCGTCAGCAACCAACCAAGCCCAGCCTGAACCGAATTGAGTTGTTGCAGCAACCGCAAATTCTTCAGCAAATTTTTCGTAAGAACCGAAAGCTTCATCAATTTTAGCAGCTAAAGCACCAGTCGCTTTACCACCACCGTTTTTAGTCATACAGTTCCAGTAGAATGTATGGTTCCAAACTTGAGCAGCGTTATTGAAAACACCCGCTTTAGAGGTATCACCAGCAACAGCTTTAATGATTTCTTCTAAAGTTTTACCTTCAAGGTCAGTACCTTTGATCAGGTTATTCAAGTTTACAACGTAAGTGTTGTGATGTTTGTCGTGATGGTATTCTAAAGTTTCTTTGCTGATGTGTGGAGCAAGATCTTCGTAACCGTATGGAAGTGCCGGTAAAGTAATCGTTGTCATGTTTTCAATTCCTTGCGTTTTGCTGGGTTTTGACATTAAGTGGCCTTATTGTAATGGATTCTTTGCCTAAATTGCGCATTGCTTATAAATAACAATACAGAATAAAGCCTGAATTTATACGTATAAAGAAAATGTCAAACCTTTAAATTAAGATCAGGGTTTGTTGACACTTCATCTATGTTTGCGACAAGCATATTTTTTAGCTGATATGAGGCACGGAGCAGGATTTTTAGTCACTCTAAATGACTGCTTCGTAACGATGGAGCAGCAAAAAATATGCTCGTCCCATAGGGCTGTGGCTAAAATTATCTCAGATTTCGTTATGAAACTTGAAAATAGTCACGCTATTATCTTCGTTTCATGCCTCATCTGCTCAATTTTAGCCTACAGCGCAAGCCATTTATGAAATGTAAACAGACCCTAAATCGGATTGTTTAATTCGAAGTAACTATACTCAATATCGAACTGTTCTGAAATAGCTTTTGCAAGGCGTTGTACGCCATAACGCTCGGTTGCATGATGTCCGCACGCGTAATAATGCACATTCAATTCTTTGGCTTCATAATAGGTACGCTCACTGACTTCACCAGAAATATAAGCATCACAATTTTGCTCCGCTGCTTTGCCAATATAATCTTGTGCACCACCAGTACAGAAACCGATTTTTTGGATTGAAGTTTTAGCAGCAGGAAGATGAATGGCATTAAAATCTAAACGCTGCGACACATACAACTTAAACTCTTCAGCAGACACAGGCTGTTTTAAATAACCAATATTACCAATCGGGTTGCGTTCGCCTGGATCTAAGGCTTCAATATTTTCTAAGGCTAAAATATCTGCAATCGCTGCATTATTACCTAAAGTCGGGTGACTATCTAAAGGTAAATGATAACCGACCAGTGAAATATCATGCTGAATGAGGCTTTTGATGCGTTTACCGCGCATGCCGGTAATCGGGTAGGGTTCGCCTTTCCAGAAGTAGCCGTGATGGACCAGCAGCAAATCTGCACCTTGTTCAATCGCAGCTTCAATTGCATCTTGCGATGCAGTTACCGCACACAATATTTTATTTACATCAGGTTTACCTTCAATTTGCAGACCATTTGGTGCATAGTCTTTAAATTCGTGTGATTTCAGGGTTTGGTTGCACCACTGAATAATTTCATTGAGCTTTGCCATAAATTTCTCAAAAGCCTAAATATTTAACATCATCAAAACACATTTTGAATTGTAACTAAAGCATGACAAAACTCTTGCGCTATTTTTATGTTTCCTGCTGTATTTCATTTTACAATGGCGCATAAATTACTTAGTCATCAACGAATTAAAATATTGTTAGAGGAAATTAACGTGCGTCGCACATTTACATGGTTACCTTGGATTTTACTCATTTTGGTCACGCTCGGTTTTCTTGCATGGCAACAATACCAGCAGCCTAAAGCACCTGTTGCGGCTGATGGCGTAAAAATGCCGGTAGAAAAAGTAGAGCCTTTAGTCAGTACCTCAAGAACAGGCGGTGTTGATTCTTACAATGCTGCTGTTAAAGTTGCTGCGCCTGCGGTGGTGAATATTTTCACCACACAAAAAGTGAAGCAAACTGAACATCCTTTGTTAAATGATCCTGCATTTCGTGAGTTTTTTGGTGATCAGGTACCGGATCAATTCGGTCAGGAACAAAATGAAAATAGCCTGGGCTCGGGTGTTATTGTTCGTGCGGATGGTTATATCCTGACCAACAATCATGTGATTGCGCAGGCTGATCAAATTGTGGTTGGATTAAATGACGGGCGTCGCGCTGTCGCAAAAATTATTGGCACAGATCCAGATTCAGATCTTGCCGTGATTAAGATTGAACTCGACAAGCTTCCTGTTTTGCCATTTAAACTGAGTGGTAATGAAGTAGGAGATGTGGTTCTTGCCATTGGTAATCCGTTTGGTGTGGGGCAAACCGTGACTCAGGGGATCATTTCTGCGACCAATCGTTCAGACTTAGGCATCAATACCTATGAGGACTTTATTCAAACCGATGCTGCGATTAATCCAGGTAATTCGGGTGGTGCACTGATTGATGTTGCGGGTAATTTGATTGGTGTGAACACGGCTATTTTCTCTCAATCTGGAGGATCGCTAGGTATTGGTTTTGCCATTCCTGCGAAAGTCTGTCAGCAAATCCTGAATTCAATTTTGAAAGATGGTCGCGTGGTTCGTGGCTGGTTGGGAATCAGCCTGATGCCGGTGCAACAGGAAAACATTCTTGAACCTAAGCAAACGGGTGTTGTGGTGGCAGATGTGCTTCCTCAAGGTCCTGCAGCTAAGGCGGGAATTCAAAAAGGCGACAAGATTATTCAGGTCAATGGCGAGCCGATTACCTCTGCTTCACACTTGATTAATTATGTTGCTTTGCAAGCCCCAAATAGCACCGTCAAAATTGAAGTGGTTCGAAATGATAAACCATTAACCCTGAATGTAGTGGTGAGTGAGCGTAAGGCACAGAATAATGCTTCGCAATATATCCCTTTACCTCAGCAATAAAACAATCTTTATCCATCCAATGTTGAGATAGGATAAATAAGGAAAAAGCGCATTTAGATCAAGCCCCTCTGAAAACGTGTTGATTTTTGGAGGGGCTTTATTTTTATGGATTTAAAAATACATATAACTTCAATTATTTATGTTGGTTTTATTGTTGAATTCTTTATTGAATATTTGCGGATTAATTTAAGTGATGTTTCATTCTGCCTTTATCCATACCCCTTGTTCACTTACAAAGAAAGTATGAGTATCAGCAACTTCAATATTATATACCGTAGTGGTAACAGGACCTTCACCTTCAGCCCACTCTATGCCAGAAGCCTCTTGCCAAAACCCATGTCTAAAGCCATAAAATTCTGCATGATCACGGTGTTCTACCGGGGTTTGTGCTAATAATTTCTCACGCCAATTTGAATCTTCAATAAATAATTTTCTAAAGACTGGATCATAGCTACCATAATTTAAAAACTCCCCAGTTTCTAAATTAATGAAACAACCACTATTTGTATCACTGTTAAAATCAGGAATGTAACCGGTATCTTTTTGATCAGTTCTAAATACAACATCAATTTTACGATTTTCCGACATTCCTCCTCTAAAATAAGCATGCGTGCCGTCTTTTAGTAATATATAGTCCTTAGGTTCTAATTCATTAGCAGCTAACCATCCTTTATCTTTTACCCATAATGGATGGTTGTCAGTACATAGCATATTGACATAAAGCTTTGGATTACGTCTTTCACTGAAACGCAATGAGTCTACAAAACTTGGCGTGAATCTTGAAAAATAGACTGGGACATTTTCAGTCACAATTGTTCTTAAAACGGGTTTATAAACCAGTTCACCTTCATGGTTATTCTGGTCTTTAGACAAGACCAGATCCCCGACTTTAATATCACTAATCTTTACCAAGCCCTTATCCGTGTGAACTAATGTCCCTCCGGTAATGCCCCCCGCAAATAATTGGACTTAAAAGTAGAAAATCGAATACCCTTGATTTAAGGAGATTTTCTATGAAAATATCTAAATATTCAGACAGCTTAATTATGAGTATTTTGAAACAAGCTGAAGCAGGAACACCTGTTCCAAACC